>CAZDKK010000024.1:0-58015 GCA_964506245.1 uncultured bacterium
TGTGGTCCCGGTACGACTGCGCCACCAGGGTCACGCCGAGCACGTTGTGGGCGAACTCACCCGCGTAGCCGTGCACTTCATCCGCCATGATCTCGGCGATCTGGTCGCCGTCGAAGATGAACCCGCGCCGAATCTCGGACAGACCGCAGTCGGTCGTCGTGAGCCACTGGTCGAACATGTCGAAGTCTTCGGGCTCCATCGTGCTCACGCCGAAGGAGCCGCTATTCAAGATGATCAGGCGATACCCCATGAGCTGCTGGGCGGTGCAGCCGTTGTTGCCGTAGCCACCGGGGTTGTGCACCGTGCCGCCCATGTCGCGCTTCATCGAGCAGTTCCAGTTGCTCGACGTGTCGAGGTAGTCGAACTTGTCGTAGGGCAGCATCAGCTGCTCCAGGACGGGCAGCAGGTAGGGCTCCGCGTTGCCGTTGAAAGCGTCGACGTAGAGCACCGACGGCCACTGCACCGTGTAGGTCTCGCCGGGCCGGACTTCCATGCCGGGCAGCAGCTCGAACTCCCGCACCGGATTGGCGCCCAGCAGGTAGTACTCCTCCGGGGGAGCCCCGCCGTTAAACCAGAAGGAGCGCCAGTAGTACTCGATGCGCGTGCCCGGCACGAAGACCTGATCCGGCAGGATCTCGTTGACCGCGTTGTAGTCTCCCGGCCCGCGGTACCCGGGATCATCCTCGTGGAAGTAGGTGGCGAACTTGTTCTTCCAGACCTGGGTGTTGTTGTTCGTCTGCAGCGAGTCCATCAGCACACAGACGAAGTCCTCTTCGGGATCGCCATCCAGGCGGGCCTTCCACTCGTGGTAGTCGGGGATCATCTGCTGCCGCGCGCCGGCCTCGGCCACCTTGAAGCACAGCTCGCACAGCCACCGGGTCGCCTGCGACCCAACGGCCGGACCCGTCACGACCGAGCTGTCCCCGTTCCAGTCGTTCTGGTTGGTGTCCTCCCGGCTCAGGTCGTAGGAGATGTTGGCATTGCAGCGGTCGCTCGGCTCGAGGAAGGTGGGGTAGTTCTGCCCGAAGCCATCGTGGAATTGCCCGCCGTCCACCCAGCTGATGGGCGGGGCATCGGCGATGTTTGACAGCCCCACGACGACCGCGTCGATGACGGGGGATCCGGCCGTGCATCCCTCCTCTGTGCAGACGGAGGGCGGAAAGCCGAAGCGATCGCAGCTGGCGGTGACCTCGCAGACGAACTTGAGCGAGTCCCAGTCCACCGGCAGCGACTGATCCGCCATCTGGGACAAGTCATACACACGGCGCGCGCAGAACGGTGAGGACGTGCCCAACCAGGTGCTCTGGCCCAAGCGCGGGGACCAGTGCGGCGCGGGATTCACCTCGCTGGTGTAGGGATAGTATCGGAACCCCGGGCGGTAGGCACCGCCCGTCGCGGTGGGCAGGTTCAGGAAGGCGTTGAACCTGACGATCACGTCATTCCAGTAGGGTGCCGGATAACCGGTCCGCACGACCGTGCCCGTCTCGAACTGCTCGTACTGCCCCGGAACGAGACCCGGGCCGTTCTGGCACGTGGTGCCGACGAAGGCGACCGCGTTGCCGGCCAGCGGGCAGTTGCAGGTCAGCCCGAGGTCGTCGAGCCAGTCCTCGTACTCGTAGTCATGGACAACGTGCATGTACGCGCCGACCCCTTCGCACCGCTCGAAGGTCCAGCCCTGAGCGCCCGAATTGAAGTCGTAGGTCTGCGAAGAGCCGCCCACCGCGATGGAGATGTTGTCGGCTGCGAAGGGGCCGCAGGGCGAGTCCCACAGACCATCCTCGTCCGACCAGCCAAGATCCGCCGTCACCTTGAACTGCACCTGCACCTTTGTCGTCGCTGCCGGCAATGCACCGGCCGGAACCTCGACGCCTTCGTTGAAGTGGGCGGGGTTCTGATGGTCACCGACCACGCCGGTGAGGCTCGTGACGGCGTACTCCTCGATCAACTCGTTGACCGCGTTATAGCAGAGGATGTTCACATAGGCGTAGTCGTAGTCCGGCTCCGAGTGGTTGAAGTAGTCGAATCCCAGGTCGATCGCGTCCGTGGCCGGATGGAAGCCCGTGTAGAAGGGCGAGAACGCCATCTGGCAGAAGTCGTTCCGGTAGCCCATCCCGGCCACGAACTCGCGCTGGATAGCTTCGTCCTCATGGATGCCGCACCAGAGCTGGCCAGGGGTCGCGAGGATCATCGGGGTACAGGGGTCGCCGTGCGTCTGGAAGTCGGCGGCCGTCACGGCGCCGAAGTAGACGGCCGGGTCCGCGGTCTGATCCCACGAGCTGCAGCCCTGGACGCCGTTCGAGCCCGGGGTCTCGAAGTCCCAGATGCCCCCGGCGACGGCGATCCCGCCTCCGTTGTCGCCCCCGAACCAGACGGTGTCCTGGCGTGCGTCACCGGGCCCGGGCCCGGACCACCCATCCTCCCGGGCGTCCGGGGCCAGGGCGTGCCACAGACGGGCCTGCTGGGTTGCGTTCGCGGGCATGGTGAACGACAGCGCCAGCACGAGTAGCAGAAGAACCCATGAGAAGCGCATCTCTCCCTCCTTGGTTCAATCCGTCACTCCCCGGCGACCCGGCGACCACGCCCACTGTCCTGAGCGAACCGCCCAGCCGGGAGGGCTTCCGGCCGAACCCTCATCCAAGCGCCACAACGAACCTGTGCGACCGATTGCCGTCACGTTCTGCCGTGGGTCGGAGGCGCCAACCGGGGGAGGAACAGAGGGCACACCCGCTCCGCGCGACACGGGGGACGTCCATCACTGGGGGGGATCGGATCAACGGGGATCTACCCGTCACCGCGGGGGGACCTTGCCAACGATCACCGGAAGTCTAGGGTTCTCCGGGTCGGGCTGCAACGTTGTCGCGGGCGGTATCCCCTGGGGGAACCTACGGCCCAGGCGCCAGGGTGTTTCCCCGAGCCACGCGCATCGGGCGCCAGGCGGCCGCGGTCGCGAGCCACCGTGTGGGCGAGTCCATGCCCTGCCGCTTCCCCCTGCAGGGCGCGCCGACGTCTGGTAGAATCCCCGCTGGGTCAGGTGCACGAGTGCTTCGGATCGGGCAACCCGACGCCATGCAGCAACCAGCCTCGCGGCGAGAATCTATTGGCCTTTTCAGGCCGGGAGGAACCCGAGATGAGACCGTCGCTGAGCATCTTCCTCATCATGGTGGCACTGGGGGGCTCCGCCCTCGGCGCCGACCGGATCGTCCACTATGAGCACTTCACGGCGGCATGGTGAAGCTACTGCCCTGCAGCCGCAGTTGCGGTGGAAGCGTTCATGGATCTGCACGGCGAGGACGAGATCTGCCTCATCCAGAATGACTACGATGACGCCTTCAACCCCGAGAGGGTCGCGTTCTATGGCGTCGGTGCATGGCCGACCATCGTGTCGAACGGCGTCACCGACGCGTGGCCGCTGGACTGCCTGGAGGGTGACCTCCAGGCGAACGCGGCCATCCCGTCCCCGTTGACCATCATCCTCACGGAAAACGCCGTGGGCGACTTCACGGCGCACGTCACCGCGGAAGTGGACGTGATCAACGCGGCCTTCTTCATGGTCGCGACGCTCGACGAGGAAGTGCCCTCATCGGCGGGGATGTCCCACCTTCCTCATCATGTCAAAGTCTATATGACGCCGCCGTCTACCGGCAGCAGCTTCACATTACTGGCAGGCCAGAGCGTGGACATCCAGCACACGTTCGCCGTCCAACCAGAATGGGACTATAACCTGATGGGGGTAGCGGCCTGGGTGAGCAGACCCGGCGGCACCAGCGTCAGTCCGTGTACGGGCGGCCTCCCTCTCATCAAGAACGAGGTGCTTCAGTCCAGATGGGTGCCGACGGCAGCCGGCAGCGCGGCAGTCCACGAATCGGCCTCGGATGAAGTTCGGGCGCTCACATTGCGGGTCTTCCCCAATCCCGGCATCGGCCAACGGACCATCCTGTACACCCTCCCGCACCCGGGACGCGTGCACCTTGGCCTCTACGATGCACAGGGCCGGCTCATGGACCAACTCCCCGCTCAGGGGGGCGCGGGAAGCCACCTGATCACCTGGTCTCCATTGCTCGCTCGAGAAGGCCGGTCCGCATCTCACAAGGGCGTCGCCTTCGTCCGGCTCGAGTTCGAGGGGCAGGTCGTGACGCAGGAGCTTCTGCTGATCCGATAGAGAACGGCACCCACAGGGCAGCGCTGCGTCGACCTCGCCCAGCGGCCGTAATCGTCCGGCGACCAGGGCCGACGGGTCACGGATTGCCGGGGGCGAGGGCCAGGCCCGTCAGTCCTTCGAGATCGGCTAGCGCCTGGTGGCAGCCGATGAGGGCGTCGACGTAGTCGAGCCTCGCGCGCGTGAGGTCGCGGGCACCGTCGAGGAGGTCGGCGACGCTGACCGCTTCCTCCGCGTACCCGTTCTTCAGCGCGGCCAGTTCGTTCTCCGCAGCCGGAATGACCTTCTCGCGCAGCGTGCGGGCCGCGAAGTGTGCGGCGGCGAGGTCCTGATAGGCCGCCATCACGTCGACCGACACCTCGGCGCGGGCTGCCGCCTGGCGGGCCTGGGCGGCGGCGAGGTCGTGCCGCGCGGCGGATCGCTCGCCCTGGGCGCGATCGAAGATGGGCAGCGGCAGCTCCAGACCGAGAAGATAGCTGCGCACTTCGGTGTGGTCCTCACGCCGCATCCCGGCGTCGAGGCGCACCTCGGGCCACACCTCGGCGCGGGCCAGCGCGGCCGAGGCCCCGGCCAGGGCGATCTCGCTCCCCCAGCGGGCGACAGCGGGATTGCTGTCGACGGCCGCACGAACCCGAGCCGTGTCGGGCAGCGCCGGCAACTCCTCCAAACGGCCGACCAGTCTTCCGAATCGCGCCGCGGAACCGCCCCAGGTCGCGGCCAGCCTCACGCGCGCGGCGGCCAGGTCGGCCTCCCCGCGCTGCACCGCGATCTCGGCGGTCCCCGCGTGACGAGTCATCTGATCCAGCCGGCGCTTGGGCATCTGCCCGGCCGCCACGCGTGCGACGACGTCGCGCTGAACCTCCTCGACGTAGTTGCGGGCCTCCTGCAGCTCGGCGAGCTTCGCCTCCTCCCCGAGGACGGTGGCGAACGCGTGAAGAACCTCCGCGGCGACCTGGAGGCGCTCAGCTTCGCAGTCCCATGCAGCGAGGTCGCTCTCCGCCTGACCGACGGCCCGGCGTCGGGCAGGCGCGCCCGTGAGCTCCAGCACCTGGCTGAGGATGACCCGCGTCCGCGGCTCATCCTTCTCGCCATCTTCATCTTCAGTGGCCCACAGCCGGTCCCGGCGGAAGTCAACCTCGGGGTTGCGCCAGAGACCCGCTTGCACCGCGCGGGCTTCCTCCGCCGCAACCTCCTGTGCGCAGGCGGCCAGCGACGGGTTCCTCTGAAGCGCCAGCGCGAGGGCATCTTCGAGCGTGAGGCTTCCCGTCGGCTCAGCGGGCCTGTCCCCCGCTGGACCGTGGTCCGCACCCTGGGGCGGGACGGAGTCCTGGAGGGGCCGAGCAGGGGAGGCGTGCTCCGCGGCGAGCGGACGAGGCTCCGGCCAGGCAGCAGCGGTGGGTCGGCGGCTGCAACCGGCTGTCAGGAATGCTGCTGAAACCAGCGCGAGGAACGTTGCGGCCGAATGCCCGAAGTGGCTGGGGCACCCTGGCCCGTATAGGTTCATCATGCGTTTCCCCCGTTCGGAGACGGTCCGCGCGCCACCCCGCACGCGGGGGGCACGACCGCACACCATCCAATCGTGACAGGCTCTCTGCACCAGGGCAAGCGCCAGCGCGGGGCGAACAGCGCCGGGCGAACAGCGTTCGCCCTTCTGCGGCTTGCCTCTGGTATTGAACGGGCACGCGCCAGGGACGCTGGAGGCCTACGGCGCGTCGGTCTCGTCGCGGTCGCGGACGGCCGCTTCCGCGGGCAGGTAGCCGCACCGCTGGGCCACGAGATGCACTCAGGCTTCACCTTCTTCCCCAAGCGGGACCTGCTGGTCGCGGTCAGGGGTGGCGGCGACCAGCCTACGGAGGGAGGAGCGGAGAGTGGGCCACTGGAGGTCATCCGCAATCGCGCACGGACCGATTAGCCGCCGGAGTGACCAAAACGTCGCTGCAGATGGGGCGTGAGGCCTCGCAACGACGCTGCTCTTCATCTGCGTCGGAGATCACGTCTCGTGCAACAGTCGCTCGACGTGCTCGCGGCGCCCGAACAGGATGATGTGATCCGCGGGCCGCAGCACCGTCTCGCGGGTCGGGAGCGCAAAACGGCCCTCGCTCGTGTCCCCAGTGTGTTCGATGAGGATGATCTGCACAGCCCGTTCCTGGCGCAGACGCAGCTCCTCGAGCGGGCGGCCGCACAGATGGGGCGGCACCTCGGCCTCAGCCAGTACGTAGCCGCCGACCGTCTCCCAGCTGCGGAAGCGCGATGCCGCTTGAATACGCGCCGACAGCGACCCGGCCAGATCGACCTTTAGGATCTCCTTGTTGTACGCCCGGATGATGTCACTGCGGTGCACGGTCCCGATCGGCGTCAGGGAATCGCCCGCCGGCAGCACGGGGAGTTCCTCGTAGGTCTGGTGTTCGAAGCGTCGCATGGCGCAATCGAGCGTGTCGTCCTCGCGCACGTAGAGCAGCGGGCCCGAAATCAGGTCCTGCGCGATCACGATGTTCTTCAGCATGTCCAAGTGGGGCAGCGATCGGCGCAGATCGTCGACACTGATCACGCCCATCAACTCCCCGTGCGAATTGACGACCAGGAACTCGTAGTGCTGGGAGCGCACCAACCGGTCGTAGAGATCCGCGATGCCGGCCGACTGGGGGACGATCTCCAGATCGCGGCGCATGATCTCGCGGACTTGCACTTGACGCATCACGTTGACCTCGCGGCCAGCGTGCAGGTCGATTCCGCGGCGCGCGAGCTTGATCGTGTAGATCGATTCGCGCCGCAGGCGCTGTGCCAGTAGCGTACCCAGGCTGCACGAGACCATGAGCCCGAGCATGACGCGGTAATCGCCCGTCATCTCGAAAATGATCAGAATCGCTGTAATGGGTGCGTGGGTCGCCGCCGCCACCATCGCGCCCATGCCGACCACCGCGTAGGCGCCCGGGCCAGCCATGGGGAAGGGTAACACCTCATGCGCCAGGTGCCCGACAACCCCTCCCAGCGCGGCACCCATGAAGAGCGAGGGTGCGAAGACACCACCCGATCCTCCAGAACCGAGTGTGAAGCTCGTGCCGACGAGCTTGGCGCCCAGCACGGCGGCCAGGAGCAGCACGTCCAGTCGACCGTGGAGTGCGGCGGTGATCGTCTCGTAGCCGACGCCCATGATCTGAGGCAGCGCCAATCCCATGAGACCGATGCCGAGGCCGCCAATGACCGGCTTGAAGATGAAGGGCACGCGCCGGAGGCGGTCGAAGAACTCCTCCGACCAGTAGAGCACCTGTACGAAGACCACACCGGCGACCCCGGCGAGCAACCCCAGCACCCCGTAGGTGAGGATCTCCGCGGGGCTCACGATGGCGTACGCGGGGATCTCGAACGCCGGGAGGTCGCCCAGGAGCGAGCGCGAGATAACTGTCGCGGTGACCGAGCTGACAACGACGGCACCGAAGGCACCGGGACTGAACTCGCCCAGGATCACCTCGGAGGCGAAGAAGGCTCCGGCGATCGGCGAGTTGAAGGTCGCCGCAATGCCGGCGGCAGCGCCGCAGCCGACGCAGGCGCGAATGCGGCGGGTCGAGAGGCGCAGGAGCTGTCCGACCGTGGAACCGATGGCCGAGCCGATCTGGACGATCGGGCCCTCGCGCCCGACGGACCCTCCGGTCGCGATGCAGATGGCGGATGCGAACGACTTGGCCACGGCCACGACGGGCCGGATCACCCCGCCCAGGCGCGCCACCGCGTTCATCACCTCGGGCACGCCGTGGCCCTTGGCCTCCGGCGCTAGGTAGCGCGTGATCAACCCCACCGCCAGGCCGCCGGCCATCGGCACCAGCAGGCGCACGAACCAGGCTGAGCGCGCGATCTTCTCGAACGGGTTGCCGCCGGAGCCCCAGGCCAGCTCCTGGAACGTGCCGATCAACCAGCGGAAAAAGCAGGCGCCCAGACCGCCGGCCGATCCGATCAGCAGAGCCAGCAGGATCATGCTGGTGCGGTCGCCGAATCGCAGGCGCAGCCAGCCGAGTGGAAACCAGCGGGCGAGAGCAGGCGGCGCGCAGGTTTCCCGGGGTTGGTCCGATTCGGTTCGCTGGCCCATTGGCGATCGTCTCCTGACTTCCTCCGGCCCAGCAGCCGCCGGCGGTCGCGTGACCATCGGCAGCCACGCTCGTGAACCATACGTTGCAGCTTGGCCCTCGTCCACCGCTGCTTGCAGGGTCAGGCGCGCTTGCGACGATGGACCCACGTAGCCGGACCCATGACTCGAACGCCGGTGCCGATGGCCGGGGAGAATCGGCGGGTCGGGCTGGGGACGGTCCTTGGCGCGTTCGACGATCAGCTCATTGTGTCCGAGCGGCAGACGTCAGGGGCTCGAGATCCCCATGGTCGTTCAGCGGTTCTACTTCTACCGTGTCACAGGGTACGCCGAAGTCCGGATTGACGGACTCCATGACGCGGGGGGTGTCGCTGCCCACGCAGGGGTCGTCGGTTATTACCACGTGCAGCTTCACACGCGGGCCTGGGACGTCGACAATCTCGAGCGCGTTGCGACCATCAAAGAGATGACCGGGAACAAGGGGATGTACAACTCCGCTCGCATCCCCCCACCCACCGATTTCGAATCTGCCCGGGAGATGCAGTTCGCCTCGGTTCCTCAGGGCAGTGGCCTGGCCCCATTCAGGGGACAGCTGACGAATGCCGGGAAGGAGCCCAGTGTGTTGAACCTCACGCTGAACAACGCCTTCGACTGGCCGGTCGAGTTCATGGTGGAGGGCGAGGCAACGTGCCACAGCACGCCGAGTGGAATCCAGCCGGCGCCGGAGGAAGGCGCAGAGGTCAATCTGCGAGTGCACACCGACAGCGAGGTGCGCTTCGGCCAGGGCGGTTTCCTGATCCACTCCGACCTCGCAGGGCGTCCGCAAGAGAGGGGCCATCGGGCAGCGCGGGATCCTCCGGCCAAGCAGGGCAGGTGTGATTCGGTTGTACCGGCGCGGGCCATTTGCTATATTGTTGCACGTAAGAGCTCCGCCATCCCGCCGCCTCATCCGGGGCTCGAAGGGCAGCGGGTTGTGGTCGTTAATCACCCACCCCACACACGCAAGGAGTGCTGCCATGAAATCCCACCGTGTCTGTCGGCGTCGACCGATTCTCATCGCCCTGGCCGGTGCCGTCTGCGTGGGCGTCGCTCTCGCCGATCCGCCCGCGGTCTTCGACCTACGCAATGTGGGCGGTCAGAACTACGTGACCTCGGTCAAGAGCCAGCAGGGCGGTACGTGCTGGACCCACGGCGCGATGGCCGCCATGGAGGGCAACCTGCTGATGACCGGCAATTGGGCGGCAGTTGGCGAGAGCGGGGAACCCAACCTGGCCGAGTACCATCTCGACTGGTGGAACGGGTTCAACCAGCACAACAACGACGACGTCGATCCGCCGACGGGGACAGGCCTTGAAGTCCACATGGGCGGTGACTACCGCGTCACCTCCGCCTACCTGTCCCGCAGCGAGGGTGCCGTGCGCGACATCGACGGCCAATCCTACGGCACGCCGCCTGCGCGCTTTCTGCCAAGCTACCACTACTACTATCCGCGGGAGATCGAGTGGTTCACAGCGGGGCCCAATCTGGAGAACATCGATACGATCAAGAACGTCATCATGCAGGCGGGCGTGTTGGGCACCTGCATGTGCTATGACGCCAGCTTCATCCAGAACTACATCCATTACCAGCCGCCGAGCAGCACGCTCGATCCCAACCACGCGGTTGCCATCGTCGGTTGGGACAACAACAAGATCACGCAGGCGCCCCTGCCCGGTGCTTGGCTCTGCAAGAACAGCTGGGGTGAGGCCTGGGGACTGAACGGGTACTTCTGGATTTCCTATTACGACAAGTACTGTTGCCAGCACCCCGAGATGGGGGCCATCTCCTTCCAGGACGTTGTCTATATGCCCTACGACCACGTCTACTACCACGACTACCACGGCTGGCGTGACACCAAGACCCAGTACAGCACGGCCTTCAACGCCTTTGTGGCGGGAGGTGACGAAGTCCTGCGCGCCGTCAGTTTCTTCACGGCGACCGACCATGTCACCTACACTGCACGGATCTACGACCGCTTCGAGGGCGGTGAGCTGTGCGACGAGCTCTCCAGCCGGACCGGGATGTTCCAGTTCAGCGGATTCCATACGGTTGATCTGGAAACGCAGGTGCCGCTCGCGGAAGGCGACGACTTCTATGTATATCTGGAGCTGTCCGATGGAGGCCAGGCCTTCGATCGCACATCCGACGTGCCGGTGCTGCTAGGAGCACACTATCGCGTCATCGTCCCTTCCTCTGCACAGCCGGGGCAGAGCTACTACCTAGAGAACTCGAGCTGGCACGACCTGTTCGATATCGAGGAGACGGGCAACTTCTGCATCAAGGCGCTCAGCACTAGGTCGGAGCTGCGGATCACCCCCGAACATGGCCTGGAGTCCCTGGGACCCGCCGGCGGCCCGTTCACGCCGTCCAGCATCACCTACGTTCTGCAGAACCGCTGCGCGGAGGCGATCGAGTACGATGTCCGGCTGGCATCCCCCGCGCCGTGGCTGACGTTGTCCGGTGCCGCGAGCGGGGCGCTGGAGCTGTTGGAGACCGCGCAGATCACGATCGAGGTGAACGCCCAGGCCGCCGCGCTGGAGCCGGGCGCCTACGTCACCGATGTCGAATTCACCAACCTGACGAATCATCAAGGCGACGCGACACGCACGATCGTCGTCGGGGTGGGCGACCGGACGGTCTGGCACAACTGGACGTTCGACGCCGATCCAGGGTGGGCGACCGAGAGCCAGTGGGCATTTGGACACCCGACCGGGGGAGGCGGCAGCCACGGCTATCCCGATCCCGCCGCCGGCCACACCGGGGCCATGGTCTACGGGTACAACCTGAACGGCGATTACACCGACAACATGCCTGAGTGGCACCTCACGGCGCCGCCCGTGGACTGCAGCGACCTGTACGCCGTGGAGCTCCGCTTCTGGCGCTGGCTGGGCGTCGAGCAGCCCGCCTACGATCACGCCTACGTCCGCGTGTCCACGGATGGACAGACCTGGGAAACGGTCTGGTCGAATCCCGAGGAGATCACCGACAACTCCTGGGTGGTGCAGGAGGTCGATATCTCAGCCGTTGCCAGCAACCATCCCACGGTCTACCTGCGCTGGACGATGGGCAGCACGGACGCCGGCTGGACCTACTGCGGATGGAACATCGACGACGTCGCGGTACTCGCCATCGAGCGCGCAAATCCGTCCAGCGTGTCAGGCGAGGGAGCCTACGGTCCGACCCTGGTGCATCTGGAGCAGGTGCAACCCAATCCCAGTGGGTGCCAGGCGGTCCTGAGCTACACGCTCTCGCAGCCGGACCACGTCCGACTCTGGATCGCGGACGCCGAGGGACGCCGGGTGGCGCTGCTGGTTGATGGGCTGCAACCGGCTGGCCGGCACGAGATCACCTGGGACCCTCGCCACGCCAACGGACTCCAGGCTGGGTCCGGTCTCTACTTCCTGAGACTCGAGGCTGGTGGTGTCGTGCAGACGCGCAGACTGACACTCATTCGGTGAGGCACGGAGAGACTCCGTCAATCGTGAGCTGCGGCCACCTCCCGGGAAGGGGGGTGGCCGCTCGCGTGTGCCCCCGGTGCTCTGTGGCCGCCGATGATCTGCGTTGACGTACCCGTCCGGAAACTGGCGAAATGGACCGCTAGCCCGGGACTCGCAGCTAACGCATAGGAGGTCGATTCATGCGCAAGCGGACTGGGGAGAAGCTGGGGTGGATCGGCGGCTGGGTGGGGGCGTTTCTCTGGGTGCTGGTCCTCTCCGTCGTCTGGCTCCTGCGAGGCCAGCCCCTGCCGGCTGCACTGGGCCTACTTCTGGTCGCACTGGCAGCCGTGCTCGTTTCGGCTCTCGCTCCATGGCGGCATCCCTCGACGCCTTACTGGAAGCTCCTCCTGCCGGCCTACGTTCCGCTCGTCCTGTCCGTGGTGTGGGCGGTCTGGTCCTTCCGCGGCGCGGATCGGATGGGCTTGAGCCCTTGGTCCGCACTCGTGCTGCTGCCGCTTCTCCTTCCCTTCGGGACAGCCGGTCGCCGGCGCTGGAGTGACGCGGGGGCAGATGGCGCTTCCCCTCCTGCGGACACGCGCGCGAACGGAGGGGACAGCATCGCCGCGGAAGCGCGGCGCGGCCCCGGGCGATAGGCCGGGGCCGCGCCGCCGGATGACTCATCGCGACTTTCAGCGGCGGGCTTCCACGAGCCCGCCGCGCAGGACCGTGTCCGCGATCCTGAGCGCGGCCGACGGGTCCGGCCATTCCCGGTTCGGCGGCCGCAAGCGGACCGGTCGCCATCTACCGAATCAAGACGAAGCTCGAACTCAGCGCCTGCGCCCCCGCGGTCATGCGAACGAGATAGATGCCAGAGGGCAGCCGGTCGCCGCGCTCGTTGCACGCGTCAAAAGCGATCGCGCCGCCAATGCCTGCGGCGGGCCTGGCTTCCGCGGAAGGGGGCCTTTCCGCCCTGCCGCGGGTCACGGCCCTGAGCGTCCGAACGATGCGCCCCGCGGCGTCATACACTTCGACCCGCACGGAAGTGCCCGCGGCGGCCACGACACGTGGCAAAAGGATGCTCACCGGGCCGAACGACGGATTCGGGCGAATCGGGAGCAAGCCTGCCGGCTGAAGAGGAGTTGCTTGCTCAGGAACATCCGAGGACGGACAGCCGACCGGGAGTGCTCCCATCAGATCGCACTCGGGGCTGTACGGGGAGAAGGGCGCGCAGGGCGATTCGGGCTGGAGCCGAAAGTCGCCACCCGTGGGATCGCAAAAGAGAGGATCGAAGCAGATGTTGCCGGCGACTCCCTGCTGCTGGTCGAGTCCACAGCCGACCCAGTCGCCCCCGGCGTTTCCATACACGTCGCTGCAGTAGAAGGTTGGCGCGGAATAGCGGCACGAGACTGGATATCCCTGCCCGAACGCAACGATGCAGTTGTGGAAGTGGGTCTGGGTGTGATAGCCGCTATGGACCGCGCTTCCGTCCGGGCAGACGTTTCCGTAGAAGGTGCAGTTGACCAGGTCGAGGGAGCCGCCTTCCTCAATCCAGATGGCTCCGCCCTCGTTGCCGGCGCGGTTGTTGATGAACAGACACGATTGGAACGTCAGCTCCGACGTGTAGCTCTTCACGGCCCCGCCGCTGCTCTGCGTTTCGTTGCCCGTGAAGATACAACGGGTGAATCGCGATGTGGACAGAGTGAACACGGCCGCGCCGTCTCCACCACTGTCGTTGTCTTGGAACAGGCAGTCCTCGATGACCGAGTGGGAATTCTCTATGCCGAGACCAATCCTGCACGCCTGAAAACGGCAGTGGTGCACGGCTTGGTGAGCGGGGTATTCGCCCAGATGTACCCCCAGGTCGAAGCCGGAGAAGGTGATCCCCGCGAGCACGCTTCCGCCGGTGCTGTCCCATACCAAGATGCCGTCGGCGGTCGGGTCTCCGAGCAACTCGGTCAGCGCCGGATCACCGCTCTGCGATCGGATGAGCAGCGGCCAGAAGGTGCTGACATCCCGGTTGCCTGGACCCGCGAAGACACCTTCGCCCAGCGTGATCGTGTCGCCCGGGGCGGAAGCATCGACTGCAGCTTGGATGGTGGGGTAGATGCCCGTCCCGTCGGGCAGGACAAGAAAATCGGTGGCAAGACAGATCTCAGGAACGAGGGGGTAGACAGACAGGGCCAGAAGGGCAGCGAGGACACATGGGCGCCGGCACGCAACTTGACGCACCAGCCCCTGACATGCCGTGGCCAATCCGTTGGAGCGACGCCAGGTTTGACTTCGCATGGGAATCTCCTTTACCACGTTGCACCGTAGGTCACCGAGTCGAACTCACTGCCGGTACGCGCTCACGAGTGCTCCGACGAGCCTTGGCGCTAGGGCTTGCAGGCTGGAGTCCCCCGGGCGCCTCTCGATTCGCGCCGCTGTACGCGTGCTCCGCAACTGGCCTTGACTGGTCCTGCACGACCCCACCACAAAAGTACAGGTGTCTCTCAAGGTACGTCAAGGCACCGACCCCGCCGCGGTCTGGAAGAGGAGCGCACGAACTTGTGGGGTCAGGTCTTCCGGTACCACCCTTCGCAGTAATGCGACTTATCTGCATGTGTCAACGGTCCCGCAGCCTCGGACGGGGGGCCTTCCCCGGCCCCTTCGGGGCAGCTCCTCAGCCCCTGCCGCGAAGGACACTAGGGGACGTAGTATGCGATTGAATACACCAGGATAGGCTCTGGCGGGGCTGCTGCCGGACGGATCCGGCCCGGCAGTGACGCCGAAAGGCGTTGCCTGGGGCGCCCGAATGGTGGATAATAATCATGCATTCAGCGGCCTTGTGGACGCGATCCGGGGGCCACTACGCACGGCGGGGTGCACTCCGGGCAACAACGTGAACCGTTGGAGGCAACTATGCGGAGCACTGTCCTTCGTCACCTGCTCCAGGCGCTGCCGGGGATTGTCATTGCCACGTTGCTGTTGGCCGGGCCTCTGGGGACCCCTCCGGCCGCCGCGGACGGCGACGTCTCCGTCTACCTCCAGGCCACACCGGACGTCATCACCAATCCGGGTGGCACGGTGACAATCCACTGGATCATCGACCCGGAGTCGACGACGCCTGACTACGTCGTGTACAAGCTCTTGGATCCGCCGCACACGACGGTGATCGAGACCCAGACCTATCCGGGGGCCACGGGCATCGACGTCACGCGCACGTGGACCGCGCCCTCGTCGCCGATGTTGCCGGACGGCACCTACTGGGTGCGCGTCGAGTACTACGCGGTCGGCATTGGCCTGGAAGCGGTCGCCGAGGTGAACTTCGACCTCGAGACGCCAACCCCGGTCGAGCCGAGTACCTGGGGCCGCATCCTGGGGCTGTTCCGCTAGCAGGGCCCGCAGCGGCGTCGCCAAGAGGCTCGTGGCCGGGCCCCGCCGCTGCGCGCTGTAGCAGTTGCCTGGCAGGCGCGTAACCTTGTGGGCATGAGCGTCGAGCTCGACGCGTGCCAGCTCACATGGAGTCCGCCGGGCGGCTGATCTTTTTGGGGGCAGCTCTGCGAAGGCCCTCTCTCGGGCAGACGTCTCATGTGCCGGACCGCGCGACCGCGCCATGCAGGACCGTTCTGCGCGCGCTGCTCCGTCTATCGCACGAGCACGGTGCGCCGGGTGATCTGCTCGCCGCCCGCGTCCAGCCGCAGTAGATAGATCCCCGCCGGCAGCGGCACACCCTGATCGTCCGTTCCCGACCAGCACACCGCCCGCGACCCCGCCGGCTCCGTCCCACGCGCCAGCAGCCGCACCGTGCGCCCGTTGAGGTCGAGCACGCGCAGGGTCACTTCTGCTGGCACCGGCAGGTCGAAGCGAATCGTCGTCCCCGCGCTCCAGGGCGTCGGCCCGCTGCGCAGAGCGAGCCGGGTGGGGCGCTGCCGCTCGCCGGCGCTGGAGAAGTCCGGGGCACCGGTCGTGAACTTGACGGCCAGGCCGCCGGCCAGGTTGGCGGCGGTCGTCGGCCGCCGGGCGAAGTAGTTGAACGTAATCCCAGTCGTATGCTCCGCGTCCTGAATGCCGCAGGTCGCATACATCCCCTCGCTGTCCACGTTGTTGACCGTTTCGAACTGCATGAGGATCTCGCCGTCGCCGGTTGCCGTTGGGTAGTAGGCGGGATCGTAGAGGATGATCTCGAAGCTCTCGGTGTAGGGCGGGTAATACCAGACGCGGCGCTGGACATTGTCCCAGGCGACGATGTACCTGTGTTGGGATTCGTCGTGCCAGTGGTACACCCGCCCCGTGGTCGTCTGGTACAGGTCATCCCAGAATGCCGCAATCATATTGTCCGGGGCCCAGGAGCATGGCATCGCGTAGTTGGCGAAAGTGACCTGATAGGTCTGCCCGAAACTCAGCCAGCCGTTGGAGCAGATCGTGACGCGATCGAAGTCCTGACCGTAGTAGCGGAAGATGAAAGGCAGGTCGAGCGTCCGCGAGTCATCCTGGTTGTCCCCCATGTCGGTCAAACCCACGGACGTGCCGGGACCACCGCTGCCGGGGTTGATGTCGACCCACTGGTAGCTGGGTGCCTCGTCGTAGTCGGTGTCCGTGTGGTCGTAGGCATAGTAGCCGTATGCATCCGGCCCGGTCGGGTCGTGGCTGTCGGCCGTGCCCACGGGGAGCACGAGTCGCACGGTCTGGCGAACCCCCTGAGCATCCACGAGCATGACCCGCAGGTTGGCCAGCGTCGGGATGCATCCCGCCGGCGAGCGGATGCCGAATGGGTCGCCCGTGTTCGTTGCCGTGCCCCCGGCTGCAATGGTGCCATAGGTGCCATGGGCATCAGTAACCTCGACCGCATAGTCATCCGAAGCCAGCATCGCCTCGATCGGCCCCGGCGCGGCGAGCGAGCCGACGTTCTCGATCTTGATCGCGATCGTCCCCGATTCGCCGGGGTCGAGCACCGAACCCACGCCGTTCAGCGTATGCGCGTAGTAGACAAGCTCCTGTCCGCTGACAGGGATAGCGAGCAGGGCCTCCCACTGATTGCTGCCGGACGAAATGGTGAGTGCGATCCTCACCACGTGACCCGCCGGACATCCGCCGTACAACCGCAGCACCAGGGGCGACTGGCCTTCCACCGTCTGGTACCCGCCGATCGTGCCGTAGTTGACCGTCGTCGGCGCCGTCCAGCCGACGAGGGGATCGTCGCAGGTTGCTGTTAGAGCTACATTCTGGGCCTGCTGGATGCCGAAGTTGTGCAGTCCGATTGTCAGGGCGACTTCCTCGCCGGGATTGAGCACCCCGTCGCCATTGCCGTGCGAGGGCGCCGTGGCGTCGTCGTCGATCGTGTACTCCTGCAGGCTAACGAAGCGGTCGGCTTCCTGGATCTCGAAGCTGCCCTGGTGGGCGTAGAGATTGGTACCCGTCACCGTCACCAGCACGGTGCCGGCGGTGGCCGCCTCGATCGGCAGCTCCACCTGACCCGTCTCGTCCGTCAACCCGCCGTGGGAAAAGACGCCCTCGCGGTGCAGGTGGACCCAGGCCCCGCCGACCGCGGCGCCGCCCGGGCCGCTCACGTTCACCCGGACCATGTTCGAGCCAACGGGGACCGTAGCCGGATAGTCCACGGTGAGCGCCTGCGGCACGCCGGTCCATATGATGGTGGCCGGGTCACCGATCAGCGTGTTCCAGTGGCAGTACCGGGCCGCCTGGGTTGGTTCCGCTTCGCCGAAGTCCAGGATCATCTGGAGCTTGCCGCGGGCGTGAGACATCCCGATGCAGTGATGCTTGTTCCAGAAGAGGCCGTACGCGCCTCCCGCGTAGAAGCAGTTGTTGAAGCGTGTATGCGTGCCGGTGGTGGCCGTGCCGATGCTCCCGATTCCAGCCGTCGGCGTCGAAGCTCCGCTGCCGCCGCGCAGCCAAGCCTCGCTCCGGGAAGTGCCGCTGGCCCATGAGCCGGTGTCGCAGGTGAGGTTGATCGCGAAAGTGAGCTTCCAGCCGTTCTGCAGGGACGAGATGTCCCCCGCACTTACGCCGCTCATGCCATAGATGCCGCGGTATCCATAGAAGGTGTTGCCCTGGTTCAGCCTGGCGATCGTCTGGCTCTCGAAAGGTTGCGCGAAGATCGTGTCGATCTGCGTGTACCCCACCTGCCGCAGCCGCTCCTTGAGCCACTGCTGGATATGAACGCAAGTAGGGCCCGAGTCGATCGGGTCACCGGTGAGGGTTGCGCGCGTGAACCAGTCGGTGCTCTGCATATAGGGCTGGGCTTCGTAGCCGATAATCTTGTTCACAATGCGCTCGAGCGTGGTGTAGCTGTCGGCCGACAGACGCCCGATGAAAGCGTCGGGCACCTGATCGGTGCCGTCAAGCTGCACGTAGGGATGATCCCCCTCGCCGTTGTAGCCGGAGTAGGTCTCGTAGAAAGTCGGCAAGGCGATCGTCCCGGAAGCGTCACCCACCAGGACAACGTACTCGGGCGGGTACTCCCACGTGTTGTACGCCTGCTGGATCCAGTTCTTGATCGACGTGTTGGTCGTGCCGGTCTCGGTGGTGGTGACGTGCACCACGTTGAAGCCCATGCGCTCCCGCCAGGCGAGCAGCGGCTGCAGAAGGCTGATCACTTGCGAGTTGCTCGGCGAGATGATCAGCCAAGTGCCGCGGTGCGGGCTCGGGACCTCCCCGCGCTGTCCGCCCGATCCGCAGTTCACGACGATCGAGGCGTACAGCTCCCGCATCAGCTCGCTCGGCTCCGCGGCCCCACGCGTCTTTGTGTTGCGCAGGTCCACCCCCAGGTGGTCGATGGCAACCTCGATCCGGCGCACGACACGCACTTCGCCTCTCAGCGGATTGAACCGCACCGGGTGGAAGCTCAGGGGCACGACGCGCAGGTCGCGCAGGACCGCCGGCGCGCCGACCGTGACGGGCTCGCCACCGAGAAACTCGTCGCGGGCATAGAGTTCCCGGTCGAATGCCAACGCGCTGCCCTCGTCCGCCTGCATGGGCAGCAGGCGCAGGCCCGAATAGGTCTCCTCCTCGACCGACACCACGCGCAACCCCACCCCGCACGTCGCCGGGATGGCCACGAAGCGGGTGAACTCCGGCAGCGCCGGCTCTCCCGGCCGGCCCACGAGTTGGCCGCCGGACATGGCGAGAGTCTGGAAGGTCGCACCTTCCAGCTCGTAGGACTCGAGCGACAGCGCGGGCAGATCGATCACCAGCTGTACGCCCCCCTCGTCCTCCGCGAGGACCGACACCGCGGGAGGCTCGAGCGTCGCACCTGGTCGCAAGGCCAGGATGGAGGCTGTCTCGGCCTGGGCTGCCGGGGGGTTAAGGGCCAGAAGGCCTGCCAGAAGCGTGAAGACCACCAACGGGACGCAGATGCGGATCCTCTCGTTCATGGGATGTCCTCTCGTGCTGTCTTGGGCATACGCCTGCAGCGACGTTTCTTGCGGGGCCTGCCCTTTTGGCATGCCGACGTCAGCGACCATACCATTATCGCTCATGGGGCGGCGCAGGACGAAAGGTATCCGCGAGGCTGCGCCCCGGTCCTGGGCCCCGGTTCTGCCGGGGAGGGTGAGAGAATCGACCGTGGCACGAAGAATAGTGGTCGAATGCGTGTAAACAGTTGTTTTGTAATCGGATACGCGCGAGTTGTCGCTCCGGCCGGAGTTCCTGAACGCTAGTCCCGGGCGGGCTGCGGGATACACCAGGGACGCCATCATTCTTCGCACCACGGCCTAGCGGATGTACCCCAGGTCCCTGAGGTTCCTCAGCCCGCTCTCATCCATCTCGCCCCCGTCACCTTCGACCCGTCGCTGGCTGGCGCGGTAGATCTCCATCTGACCCTTCTGCCTCAGCCAGGCCGTCAGCAGGGGGGCTGTCTCGTGGATCGTATGGCGCTCGGCGGGATCGGCCTTCAGATCGAAGAGCTGATCTCTCATCCCGGAGTAGATGTACTTGAGCTTGTCCGTGCGATACCCGAAGTGCGTCCCCTTCTCGGCCGCAACGGAGAAGTACCAGCGGTCCTCCCACGCTGCTCCTTCCCGCATCAGCAGCGGCCAGAGACTGCGCCCATCGAACTTGTTGCCATTGCAGGGCAGACCGAAGAGCTCCACCAGCGTCGGCACGAGATCGATGAGACCGACATGCTCCGAGACGGTCATATGGGGGAAGGACGGGTGGATGAACATCATCGGCACGCGGATCATCTCATCGTAGACCGTCGACGAGTGCTTGAATTTGCCGTGCTCAAGGAAGGCCTCCCCGTGGTCAGCGATCACGATCACGAGGGTTTGTCCCGCCAGCTTCTCCTTGCTCAAGGCCTCGAAGACCTCACCCACGAGAGCATCCGCGTAGTGCGCATTCTCCTTGTACTGATTGAATACTTCCTGCAGCTGTGGATCGTCGGGTTGTTCCAGCCCGTGGTCATAGAGCCACGTCAGCTTGGAGGGAAACTCCGCAACGCGGGAGGCCTTATTCCCTGTCAAGAAACCCCTGAATCCCTCCGGCGGATTGTAGGGCAGGTGCGGAGGCAGGTAGTGGAGATAGAGCATGACCGGAACCTCGCTCCGCGCCATCTCGTCAATGGCTTTCAGGACGGGGCCCTGGTCCATGCCGGATGTGCGCGGCGACCTGTCGTTCTCCGCCACGTCCGGCCAGATGAAGTGGTCTTCTCCAAAAGAAACCGCCAGCTTGTGATCCTTCTTGAGATAGAAATTGCCCGCGATGTTGATGGTTCGGCACCCAGCCGCGGAGAAGGCTGCGGCCAGGTCGAAGCTCGCCAGCTGCATGACAGGGCGGGCTTCGGTGTTGTTCTCATAGTCGGGCATCAGGATCGCCGAGTATGGGTTCTCGCCCGTGAAATAGGAGTAGACACTGGTCGGCGTGAGGGAAGAGGCCGACGTGGCGTTGGCAAATACCACTGCTTGCTCCGCCAGGCGGTTGAGATTCGGCGCCAGATTCGGCTGGCCGCCCCCGACCGCCAGCATATCGCTGCGCAGGGCATCGAGGACGATCAGGACGACATGCCTGAACTCCATTGCCGGTCGGTCGACATAGGCGTAACGAGGCTCGGCAGCAACGCCGCCCAGACTGATGAAGCTCCACGCACATTCTCCCCGGGAGACCGTGAGGCGAATCTGGCCGATCTCGCCGCCATTCGCTTCCAGGCGAAACCGCTTCTGGAAGTGCCCGGTGACCCCTTTCAACTGGCGCCAGGCCGTTGCGCCCTCCCGCCGGTATTCAACGACCGCAGCACCGCCCTCGCCGCTCATCGTTCCTTCGATGGCAAGGTTCGCAGCCTTGGTGAGCTTGAACGCGTGTTCGACGAAGCTGGGGCCCTTCTGCTGTAGGACGGCCTGCTCAGGGGAGTATTGGAACGCAACCGTGTTCGGACGCGGGGCGTGATCGCCGTGCGCGGCCGAAAGCTGGAAGTTGCTGAAGTACGCGGCGATACTTGGGAAGACGAAGTTGCTGATGACGTCGGTCGCAAAGGTCGGGTTGACCTGAACCTCGGCAAACGTCCACCTCAGATGATTCTCCCCTCGGACAAGGAAGTCGGCCGGCAAGTCCAGCTCGATGTGCGTGTCGGCTGTTCCACTGAGGGCCACCGTCCGCAGAAGGTGCTCCCCGATGGAAACCGATATCTGCTGGGTCTCTGGCGCCCGCTGTGGCCCGTGGAGAGAGACATCGAACGCCAAGCGCTTGTCCTCGACACTCACGACGACAAACGCGAGGTCGGCCTCGTTGGAGAGGGCCGCCACGCATTCTCTCTTCTCGTAGCGCATGGGATCCGACCAGCCTTCGATGAAGTGCTGCTTGGGGTTGCTGCCCGGCGAAACGAACGTGCGGGTCTCCGAGCGAGCGTTGCCCGTCTGGTACAGCGCGACGAGGTCAATCGCATTCGGATCGAGCGGCACGGACTCGGGCGAGCAGGAACCGAGGACGAGCAGGGCCAGGGTGCAGAGCAGGAACCCCGCGCGACTCGGGTGGATGTTCTTGTGGTTGGCAGTCGCCTCCGGGTCACGCATGGGCAAGAGCCTCCAGCTCGGGTTCCGGACCGCCGGCGTCCGGGCGCCGGGGCGTCCGTGGGAAGCAACGACCCAAGAAGGGTACCCAAACACCGCCGGAGCGCGCAATGCTGCAGAGCGACTGAGCTTGGCCTGGCTCGCTCCGTGCCTTCGCGGATGGCGACCGCTTCGCGGCAATAGTCACGGGCGCCGGCGTCGGGGATCCCACTCGCGTGCCACGGTCCGCAGCCTGCACGGCCCTCGATGCCAGACAGTTCATCTTCAGTCCCTGATGCGCGCGCCGCTAATGGTGGAAGTCGACAACCCAACATGTGTGTTGCCGGATCTGCCGAGGTCCCCCCGAGAGGTCAAACGGAGAGCGACGACGCTCCTCGCATGAATGCTGCGGGAGCATCGTGTGGCGGGTCTGGCATCGAAGGGGAAGGGGGCCGGTGCGTGAGCAGATCAAGCCCCATCGTCTCGGGCGCAAGGCGGCGCTGTGTGTTCGCCAGTGCCTCGTTCATCAGGTCGCGCTTGCGCCGCGCGCGGCCAGCCGGCAGAGGTTCACCCCGGTCTCGAGGCCCACGGGTTCCAAGCGACGACGTGCAATCCCGCTTGGCGGTGTCCGTCCGCCAGCGTCGTCACGCAGCGGCCCTGCGCATCGAGCACCTCCAGACGCGCACGGCCGGGTCGGGCGCCGGGTAGCGCCCGGTGTTCACCATGTCGCGTCGGATCTTGGGCCAGTCGGCGACCGAGGCGGCCGGATTGAAGGAGCTGCCGTAGACCTCGAAGACCCACAGAAGACCGCTGAGGAAAACCGTGCCGGCCGTCACCAGATCGAGGTCCCCGTCGCCCTCCACGCCTGCGATCGCGGGACTGCGGCGGGAGGAAGCCCCTTCCTCTGCAATCGCGCGCTGCCAGCCGGGCAGGACTACGCCCGTGTGGTGCCACACCCACGGCTGCCACCGACCCCCAGCGGGCATGCGCGCCGACCGGGACCAAGTCCTGTTACACATGCGCAACATCTCCGGCGCAAACGATGCATGAGTGCAACATGTGGCGACCTGCCTCATTCGAAGCGCACGTTTCGCATCGACTTCCAAGACAATGAATTACGCGGTTCTGCGCTCCGGCGGCAGCGCCCCTGGCACGGCAGGTGCATGTCAGCACAGCGGTCACAAGGCGGCCGCGCGCCCTCCGGGGAGGGCGCCGGCAGTCGAGCGGAGATCGTTGGCGATGAAAGCTGCCTTTGCCGTGTGGGACCGGCGCATCGCGCCCGTATTCGACGTCGCGCGCCAGGTCCACATCGTGGAGGCCCAGGGCCACCGGGTGGTGGGAGAACTGGACGCCGCGTTGCCGGAGGGCATCCCCGCCCAACGGGTGCTGCGGCTGGCGGAGCTGGGGATCGACACGCTGGTCTGTGGGGCGATCTCGCGCTCGACGCAAGCGCTGATCGCGTCCTACGGCATCCGGGTATGGGCCTTCGTGGCCGGTGAACTGGACGACGTTGTACAGGCCTGGCTCGCCAGCCGCCTCGACCATCCAGCCTATGCCATGCCGGGCTGCCAACGTCGGCGCCGGACGCGCTGTGGATGCGGCGGGGGTAGTGGCCGCGGGCGCGGGGCAGATGACGGTTGTAGGCCCGGGGCGGGTGGTCGCCGCCGACGCCGCAGCTCCGGAGGTGGGCTGGGACCAGCAAAAGGGAGGTCATCATGCCAGGCGGAGATCGAACGGGACCCCGGGGATCGGGCCCGATGAGCGGCCGCGGGGCGGGCTTTTGCGCGGGATATGGAATGCCGGGAAGTCAGAACCCGGGCTTCGGGAGGAGCGGCGGGCTGGGTGCTGGTGCCGGCGGGGGCTTCGGCCGGGGAGGCGGACGGGGCGCAGGGGCAGGAGGTTTCGGTCGCGGCGGCGGGACACGGCGCGCTGTAGGCCGCGGCGGTGCCGGCCGGGGCTGGAGGCACATGTTCTGGGCCACCGGGCTGCCGGGGTGGCTGCGCTTTGGGGGGGCAGCCGATCGCGGGATCGACGTCGACCCGAAGCTCGAGCAGCAGGCTCTCGCCCGCCGGGCGGCGGAACTCGAGTCGGAGCTGGCCGCGCTGCGCGCGCGGCTGAGCGAGATCGAATCCCGCCCAACGGAGCCACGCCCATGAAGATCGGGATCATCATCTGCGCCCGCTACAAGAGCTGCGGCGGCGGGAAGTGCCTGCGCGCGGTGCGCGAGCGGCAGGGCGGCTTCGCCGGCTATCCGGCCCGTGAGCCGATCGAGGTGGTCGGCTACTCCATTTGCGGCGGGTGCCCCGGGGGCAACGTCGAGTACGTGCCGGCCGAGTTCAAGAACAACGGCGCCCAAGCCGTCCACCTCGCCACCGGCCTGGTGGTCGGCTATCCACCCTGCCCGCGCATCCGCCAGTTCAAGACGTTCATCGAGACGCGCTATGGGTTGCCAGTGGTGGTCGGCACTCACCCGATTCCGCTGAAGTACTACGAGACGCACGATCGGCTGCCCTTCTGGGACGCGATGGACATGCCCTCGGTCGCCGATCGCCTGTTCGGTGAGTCCATCGAGGTCATGCGTGCCTACGATTGACGGATCGCACGGCAGTTGCGGTGCGGCCGCGGAGGCCGGGCGGGCTGCTATGAGGGAGGATTCATGAAGATCGCCTTCACGACATCCGGGGATCGTCTGGACGCGCCGCTCGACACCCGCTTCGGGCGCGCGGCCAAGTTCCTGCTCTACGATCTCGATCACGAGACCTTCGAGGTGATCGACAACCAGCAGGCCCTGAATTCCCCGCGGGGCGCCGGTATCCAGGCGGCCGAGACCATCGTGCGGGCTGGGGCGGGCGGCGTCGTTACGGGCCACTGCGGCCCCAAGGCCTTCCGGACTCTCTCGGCGGCCGGGATCAAGATCTACACGAGCGACGCTGCGACGGTGGCCGACGCCCTGGCAGCCCTCAAGGCCGGGAAGCTCGCGGCCGGGCGGGCGGCCGATGTGGAGGGACACTGGGCTTGAGCGAGGCGCTGGCATGATCCTGGCCATCGCGTCCGGCAAGGGGGGGACTGGCAAGACCACGCTGGCCGTGAACGTGGCCGCAGCATGGGGTGCCCCGGTGCAGCTACTCGACTGCGATGTCGAGGCACCGAACGCGCGCCTGTTCCTGCCCGTTCGCGGCGGCGAGCGAGTGATCGCCACGTTGCCCGTGCCCGAGGTGGACGAATCGCTCTGCGACTCGTGCGGCGAGTGCGGTCGGTTCTGCCGCTACCACGCCATCGTCGCCCTCGGAGCACCGCCCTTGCTCTTCCCCGAGCTGTGCCACGGCTGCGGCGGCTGCGCCCGCGTCTGTCCCCGTCAGGCGATCCGCGAACGCCCGCGGCGCATCGGCGAGATCACGACCTGGACGGCAGGCCACATCACGCTCATCGAAGGTCGTTTGGATGTGGGGGTGCCGGCGGCGCCACCGCTGATCCGCGCGGTGCAGGCCCGTGCGCGGGACGATGGGTTCGTCCTGGTGGATGCGCCGCCGGGCACGTCATGCCCGGTCATCACCGCGCTGCACGGCGCCGATCGCGTGTTGCTCGTCACCGAGCCAACGCCTTTCGGTCTGCACGATCTCACCCTAGCGGTCGCGACGGTGCGCGCGCTCGCGATCCCGTTCGGCGTGGTCGTCAATCGGATGGGGATCGGGGACGATCGCGTGCACACCTACTGCGCCGTCGAAGGGATCCCCATCCTGCTCGAGATCCCTGACGACCGCCGGATCGCTGAGGCCTATTCGCGCGGGGAGCTGCTGATCGAGGCAGTGCCGGGACTGCGCGGCCCTTTGCAGGCACTGCCCGGCCGTGTCGCCGAGCTGGCGTCGTGTGCGTCCCCGGCGTCCCCGCTGGACCCTGTGATCCGCGCGAATCCAGCCTCGCCCGCGGCGCAGTCGAGCAAGGGGGAGGTGTAACTGGCCGATGCTGGAAGAACTCGTCGTCGTCAGCGGCAAGGGCGGGACGGGCAAGACCAGCCTGACCGCGTCGCTGGCCGTGCTGGCGAGGCCGCTGGTGGTCGCCGACTGCGATGTCGACGCCGCTGATCTCCACCTGGTGTTACAGCCCCGGATGGGGGAGCGGCACGAGTTCTACAGCGGCAACGAGGCGGTGATCCGCACTGAAGATTGCACCGGCTGCGGCCTGTGTCGCGACCTGTGCCGCTATGATGCGATCCACTGCACCCCGTGTCCCACGGGTGTCGAGGTCTATCGCGTCGATCCGATCGCCTGTGAAGGGTGTGGCGTGTGCGTGCGCTTCTGTCCCGCGGGGGCGATCGACTTCCCCACCCCGTTGTGCGGGGAATGGATGATCTCCAGCACGCGCTCGGGTCCGATGGTCCACGCGCGGCTGGGCATCGCGGCGGAGAACTCGGGCAAACTCGTGACCACCGTGCGCCGCGAGGCACGGCGCATTGCTGAGGAGGGCGGGTACGACCGCATCCTGGTCGACGGTCCGCCGGGCATCGGCTGCCCGGTCATCGCCTCGGTCACGGGCAGCAATCGGGTGCTGGCGATCACCGAGCCGACGCCTTCGGGCGAGCACGATCTCGAACGCATCCTGGCGCTGGTCGCCCACTTCGGTCTGCCGGCCGCGGTGTGCGTGAACAAGTGGGACTTGGCTCCGGAGGTGACCGAGCGGATCGAGGCTCGGGCGCGTGCCTTGGGCGCCGAGCTGGGTGGGCGCATCCGCTACGATCCGGCCGTGACCCGGGCGCAGATGGAAGAGCGAACGGTAGTGGAACTGGGCTCTCCCGCGGGTGAGGATATCTCGCGGTTATGGGAGCGCCTGACACGTCGGACCTGAACGGAGTCGAGCTGAAGGAGGTAGATCCATGCGAATTGCAATTCCCCTGGCGGCCGGGTGCCTGTCGGCCCACTTCGGTCACTGCGAGACGTTCGCACTGATCGATGTCGATCCCGATGCGCGCAAGGTGACCGGCCGCAGGGACGTCCAACCTCCCCCGCACGAGCCGGGGTTGCTGCCCCGCTGGCTGGCGCAGCAGGGGGCGAACCTGATCATCGCCGGCGGGATGGGTCAGCGGGCGCAGATGCTGTTCGCTCAGCAGGGCATCCAGGTGCTCGTGGGGGCACCCTCCGCGGAACCTCAGGCGATCGTCTCCGCTTACCTGGACGGCACACTGGTCGTCGGGGACAACGTCTGCGATCACTGATCGGGATGCCAGGGAAGGAGAGCGCGGAAGCGATGACCCTCAGCAGACGCTACGGTCACGCGCACTGCCTCATGTGCGGCCAGCAGAATCCTCGGTCGCTGGGGCTGCGCTTTCACCGCTGCGACGGCGGCGTGCGCACCACGTTCCAGACGCAACCCGAGCTGCAGGGCTACACCGGCTGGCTCCATGGGGGCATGGTGGCCTCTTTGCTCGACGCCGCCATGACCCACTGTCTCTTCGACCGCGGTGTGGAGGCAATGACCGGCGACCTGCACATCCGATTCGTGGAGCCGGTGCCGTGTGAGGCCGATCTCGAGATTCACGCTCGGGTTCTGTCGGCGACGCCGCCGCTCTACCGTCTCCGGGCCGAGCTGGCCGTGGACAGCGAGTTGCTGGCCTGGGCCGAGGGCAAGTTCATGGAGCGACGCGGAGCACATTCGTGAGCGAACGCGGGCACGTCGCGATTGGGGGCACGCTGTGAACGAGCAGGTGCGAATCACGATCCTCGTCGACGACGAGGCCGCTCCGGGACTCGCGGCCGAACACGGGCTCTCGCTCTGGATCGAGGCCCACGGGCGCCGGGTGCTCTTCGACACCGGCCAGGGGGCTGCCCTTGCCCGCAACGCCCGCGCCCTCGGCGTGGACCTGGCGCGCGCGGACAGCGTGGTGCTCAGCCACGGCCACTACGACCACAGCGGCGGTCTCGCGCACGTGCTGGCGGTAGCCCCGGCCGCCCAGGTCTACTTCCACCCGGACGTCCTGAACCATCGCTACGTGGTGCGCGCCGGCGCTTCGCGGCCCATCCACATGCCGCGCAGCGCTCGCACCGCACTGGCCGGCAGGCAAGGGGATCGGCTGCACTGGGTCACGGAGCATGCGGTGCTGGCCGACGGGGTCGGGCTGACCGGGCCGATACCGCGCAACGGCGTGCCCGAGGGCGGCACCGAGCCATTCTACCTCGACCCGGAGGGCACCCAGCGCGATCCGCTGAGCGACGACCTGGCCCTGTGGATCGAGACCCCCGGGGGCCTGGTGGTCTGCCTGGGCTGCTGCCACGCCGGCCTGGAAAACACGCTGGCCTACATCGCACGCCTGCGGCCGGCGCGACTGCGCGCGGTGCTGGGTGGGTTGCACTGGCAGAGCGCCGGACCCGAGCAGCTCGAGCGCGGCGCGCAGTCCCTCCTCGCGCGTGCTCCCGACCAGGTCGTGCCGTGCCACTGCAGCGGCAGCGCGGCCGGCCAGGTCTTGCGGCGGTCGCTCGGCGAGCGGGTCGCATTCGGTCGGGCCGGATCGGTCTTCGAGTTCTGATCGGGCGCGCGCCGTGCCACCCCGGCGACTTCCACGCATGGGCCGTAGCGCCCGTCACCCACCCCGAAACCGCCGCCATCCAGGGCCTCGTACTCGGCGGACACGCGCTTGGCCCAGACGACCGGCCAGTACTCCCCGCTCAGTTGCCCCCACCCAGCGCCTTGTACAGAGCGACCCGGTTGATCCTTTCGGCCAGGTGCAGGGCGAGGCCCGCTTGCCGTGCGGCGTACAGCGAACGCTGAGCCACCAGCACACCGAGATAGCTGTCCAGCCCGGCCCGGTAGCGGGCCTCGGAGAGCCGGTGCGTCGTCTCGAGCGAGGTGAGCAGGCGATCCCACGCGTCGCACTGTTCGAGCAACGTGGAGCGCAGGGTGAGAGCGTCGGCGACCTCCGCGAACGCCGTCTGGATCGCCTTCTCATACGTCGCGACCGCAATCTCATGCTCGATCTTCGTCGCTTTCAGGTTTGCCCCCCGCCCGCCGCTGCCGAAGATCGGCACCTGGGTGACCGGCGCGTATCGCCAGGTATCGGTGTCCGAGGCGAACAGGTACGAGAGCTCGGGAGAGAGCGTGCCCAGCGCGGCGGTCAACGAGATCAGGGGGAAGAAAGCGGCCCGCGCGGCACCGATGTCCGCGTTGGCGGCACGCAAGCGATGTTCGGCCGCCAGGATGTCGGGGCGCGCGAGCAAGACCTCAGAGGGGAGTCCGGCCGCAAGTGGTGGTAGCTCCGCGAGCGTACTCAGCCCCTCCGGCAGCAGCTCGTCCGGCAGCGGCGAACCCACCAGCAGCTCGAGGGTGTGGCGATCGACGCCCACCGCACCCGCAAGCTGGGCGCGACTCGCCTGCGCCGTCTCCACCTGGCTCTCGGCCTGGCTGAGATCGAGGTCCGAGGCAACCCCGGCGTCGCGGCTGGCCCTCACGAGGTCACGCGTGGCTGTTTGTGCCTCGATCGTGGCCTCCGCCAGGCTCAGGCGCTCGGTGTCAGCAGCCAGCGTGAGCCAGGTCGAGGCCACCGCGGCCATGATCGAGATCCGCATCGCGCGCTGGGCCTCCGCCGTCGCCAGGTACTGCTCGAGGGCCGCCGTCTTCTTGCTGCGCAGGCGCCCGAAGAGGTCGATCTCCCAGGACATGAACCCGAGCTCGACGGCATACTGCTCGGTCGTCAGGGCGTCTCCGGATTCCGTCATCCGCCCGGGCATCTGCATCTTCTGGCCCGTGGCCTGGACGCCGAAAGTGGGCGCAAGCTGGCTTCGCTGGACCCCGTACATCGCGGCCGCCTTCTCGACGTTGAGCGCCGCGATGCCCAGGTCGCGGTTGCCGGCCAGCGCGCGCTCAATCACAGCGCGAAGACGCTCGTCGGGGTAGTACTCCCGCCAGTCGAGCGCGGCGGCCGCGGTCCCGGCCGATTCCCTCTGCGCGCCCGCCGGCGCCGGGAACTCCGCGGGTACCGGCGGTGAAGGGCGCTCGTAGTTGGGGATCATGGAGCACCCGGTCAGGGCGAGTGCGGCCGCAAGCCCGATCAGCCTCCTCATCTTCCTTCGCCCTCCACCGGATGGTCCCTGCGCCCGGGAGTCGCGTCGCCGGAACTCGCCTCAGCGCGCCGCATGAAGAGCCGCACGATGACGACGAACAGGAGCGGGATGAAGAGGACCGCCAGGAAGGTCCCGCTCAGCATTCCCCCGAGGACACTGGTGCCGATGGCCGTCTGCGCGCCCGCGCCGGCCCCGGTCGCAATCGCGAGCGGCAGCACGCCGAATCCGAACGCCAGCGAGGTCATGACGATCGGCCGCAAACGGACCTTGGCGGCCAGCCGCGTGGCCTCGATCAACGCCATGCCCCGTTCGCGGTAGCGCTTCGCGAACTGCACGATCAGGATCGCGTTCTTCGTGGTCAACCCGAGGACGGTGAGCAGCCCAATCTGAAAGTAGACGTCATTGGGCAATCCGCGCAGCGAGGATGCCACCACACCGCCCAGCACGCCGAGCGGCAGGATCAGGACGATCGAGATCGGCACCGTCCAGCTCTCGTAGAGCGCCGCCAAGACCAGGAAGATGGCGAGCACCGAGAACGCGTAGAGCAGGCCCGTCTGCGACTCCGCCATGCGCTCTTGGTAGGAGAGCCCGGTCCACTCGTGGCCGATTCCCTTCGGGAGCTTCGCGATGTGTTCCTCCATGGCCTGCATCGCCTCTCCGGAGCTGTGGCCCGGCGCAGCCTCGCCCTGGATGTTGACCGATGGCACGGCGTTGTAGCGCTCGAGACGCGGCGAGCCGTAGACCCACCGGCCGGAGGCGAACGCGGAGAACGGGACCAAGCCGCCGCGCGTGCTGGGGAAGTGCAGCCGATCGAGATCGGTGGGCAGCATGCGGAACGGCGCGTCAGCCTGCGCGTAGACGCGCTTGACGCGTGCGCCCTGGACGAAGTCGCCGATGTAAGCGCTGCCGAACGCGCCCGAGAGGTAGCCCTGCACGAGGCTGGGTGGCACGCCGAGCGCGCCGACCTTGCCCCAGTCGATGTCCACCTTGTACTGAGCCACGTCCTCCATGCCGAGAGGCCGCACGCGGGTCAGCCGCTTGTCCTGCATCGCCATGCCGAGAAGTTGATTACGTGCCGCCATCAGCTGGTCGTGCCCGAGGCCACCCCGGTCTTGGAGCATGAGGTCGAAGCCCGTGGCCGACGAGAGCTCCGGGATGGCGGGAGGAGGAAAGACGAAGACCCTGGCCTCCCTCAGGCTTGCGAGCCTCATCGTCGCTCGACCTGCGATCGCCTTGACCCGCACCGCCGCCCGTTCGCGCTCCTTCCAGTCCCGGAGCTTGACGAAGATCATGCTCTGGTTCTGGCTCCGGCCGCCGAAGCCCATGCCGCAAATGGCCATGGTCGAGGCGACGGCCTCCGGCTCGTTCTCGCGGAAGTAGGCCTGCACCCGCTTGGCGACGGCCTCGGTCTGCTCGAGCGTCGTGCCGGGCGGCGTCTGGGCGGAGACGAGCATCATGCCCTGGTCCTCCTCGGGAAGGTAGGCGGTCGGCATGCGCGAGAAGAGCAACCCCATGCCGACGACGAGTACGAGGAAGACCACGACGTAGCGAAGCCGGCGGCCGAGAACGTGTCCGACCACCCGCTCGTAGATATCTCGCATGCGGTAGAAGAAGCGGTCGAAGCGGACGAAGAAGGGACGCAGGACCCGGAACCCGGTCTCCGCCGCCTCGTGACCCTTCTCGACCGGCTTGAGCAGCCCGGCACACAGTACCGGTGAGAGAATCAGGGCGACCAGTACCGAAAGCAGCATCGATGAGATGATCGTGATCGAGAACTGTCGGTAGATCACACCGGTCGAACCCTGGAAGAACGCCATCGGCCCGAACACCGCGGCGAGCACGAGCCCGATGCCCACCAGCGCGCTCTGGATCTCGTCCATCGACCGGGCGGTTGCTTCACGCGGCGGCAATCCCTCCTCACTCATGAGACGCTCGACATTCTCGACCACGACGATGGCATCGTCGACCAGAAGGCCGATGGCCAGCACCATGGCGAACATGGTGAGCATGTTGATCGAGTAGCCGAACAGGCCGAGCACGCCGAACGTGCCGAGCAGGACCACCGGGACCGCGATGGTCGGCACCAGGGTCGCGCGCAAGTTGCCCAGGAAAAGGAACATGACCAGGAAGACGAGGACGATGGCCTCGAGCAGGGTCTTGACCACTTCTCCGATGGCGACCTTCACAAAGGGCGTCGTGTCGTAGGGATAGACGACCTTCATCCCGGGCGGGAAGTACTTGGCCAGATCCGCCATCTGCGCCTTGACCGCGTCGGCCACGTCGAGGGCGTTGGCGCCCGCGGCCTGGCGGATGGCGAGCGCGGCCGAAGGCTGGCCATCGTAATTGATCCTGATGTCGTTGTACTCCGAACCGAGTTCGGCCCGCCCGACGTCAGAGACGCGCACGACCGAGCCGTCCGCGTTCGTGCGCAACGGCACGGCCGCGAATTCCTCGGGGGTCTTGAGCAGTGACTGCACCAGGATCGACGCGTTCAGCCGCTGCCCCGGAACCGCCGGGGCCCCGCCGAACTGCCCGGCGGAGACCTCGACGTTGTACGCCCGGATCCCTGCAACAACGTCGGCGACGGTCATGCCGTATTGGGTCAGCTTATCGGTGTCGAGCCAGATCCGCATCGAGTAGCCGGATCCGAAGGTCTCGGCCTCGCCCACGCCGGGCACGCGCGCGAGCATGTTCTGGATGTTGGAGACGATGTAGTCGCTCAGATCGACATTGGTCCAGGTCGTGTCCGATGTGGTGAGGCCGACGATCATGAGGAAGTTGCGCGTCGACTTGGCGACGCGCAGGCCTGTCTGCTGCACCACCTCGGGCAGGCTGGGGATCGCAAGCTGCAACTTGTTCTGGACCTTGGCCCAGGCCAGGTCCGGATCCGTGCCGGGCTCGAAGGTCAGCGTCAGGGTCGCGGATCCCGCCGCGTCGCTGGTCGCCGACAAATAGAGCATGTGGTCCAGACCGGTCATCCTCTGCTCGATGATCTGGACGACGCTGTTCTCCACCGTCTCCGCCGACGCTCCGGGATAGAACGCCGAGATCGAGATCGACGGCGGCGCGACCGGTGGGTACTGCGCAATCGGTAGGTTGTAGATGGCGAGGGCCCCCGCCAACATCATCGCGATGGCGATCACCCAGGCAAAAACGGGACGGTCTAGGAAGAATCTTGCCATGGCCGCCCCTATCTCGCCTGCGGCGTAGCGCCGGCGGATGCCGCGCCCGTATCGACCGGGATCGGCTTGACCGGCATGCCGGGGCGCACGTTTTGGAGCCCGTCGACGATCAGCCGGTCACCCCCGGCGAGCCCGCTGACGACCAGCCAGCGGCTGCCGAGGGCGCGCCCGAGCTGAAGGGTGCGCGACTCGACCTTGCCGTCCGATCCAACCACCAGGGCGACGGGGTTGCCGCGCGGATCGCGCGACACGCCCTGCTGGGGCGCGAGGATCGCGTTCTCGTCGACCCCTTCCTCGACGACGGCGCGCACGAACATCCCGGGGAGGAGTTCGAGATCGGGGTTCGGGAAGACCATGCGCAGCGTTACCGAGCCGGTCGTCGGGGTGACGGTGACATCCTGGAACTTGAGCGTGCCCTCGTGCGCGTACGCTGAGCCGTCCTCGAGCAGCAGGTGAACGCGATTCGCCGACTCACCCTCCCTCGTCAGGATGCCGCTCGACAGCACGCGACGCAGTCGCAGCAGTTCGGCCGAGGACTGCTGCACGTCGACGTAGATCGGGTCGAGCTGCTGGATGGTGACCAGCGGCACCGGCTGGTACGCGGTGACCAGCGCACCCACGGTCACACCGGAGCGACCGGTGCGCCCGGAGATCGGCGCCTTGATCGGCGTCCAGGCGAGGTTGATGCGGGCGCTCTCGAGGGCCGCGCGACTCGCGGCCACGCTTGCCTCGGCGCGCGCCAGCGCCGCCACGGCATCGTCCACGTCCTGCTGGCCGACCGCGTGGATGTCCGCCAGGCCGCGCAGCCGCTCCGCGCGTGCCTGCGCTGCGGGAAGGTTGGCCTCCGCCATCGCCAGCGCCGCCTCGGCTTGATCGACCGCGGCGCGGTACGGCGCCGGATCGATCTGATAGAGCAGCTCGCCCGCCCGCACGTCGGAGCCTTCCTCGAAGCGGCGTTCCTGGATGAGGCCGTTGACTTGCGGCCGAACCTCTGCAACGAGGTAGGCCGCAGTGCGGCCGGGCAGCTCCGTGGTGAGCGCGACACGCTCGGGCGTGAGCGTCATGACGCCCACCTCGGGAGGTCCGGGCGGAGCCCCGCCGCCCTCCTTGCCGCAGCCGGCCGCGAGCGCGACGGCGAGCATCGGGAGACCGAAGGCGCATCCCCGCAGGGTCGTCCGAAGTCCGAACTTGTGCTTCTCCACCTTTCCTCCATCTTCCGCGGCGTTCACCGGCGTCCGGTGCGCTTGCGGCTCAGCCGAACCTGCGGGTGTGGATCGCGAGCTCGTCGCGCCAGCGGCTCAGCCTGATCTGCACGTCTCCTTCGCCGGGCACCCGAGGTGATCCCGGATAGGATCACCGTCAGCATCCCCTCCAATTCCTCGTCCAACCGCTCGCGGCCCGCATCGGCCAGGTAGGGTCGCGAGGCTGTCTCGATCGCACCGACCAGCGCCAGCGCCACGTGGCGAGGCACGCATCGGCGAAACTCCCCACTTGCCACGCCTTCCTCGACCAGATGCTCGAATTGCCGGACTCTGTCGCGGGCGAGCGCCCGGAAATCGATCGAAGGCCCGACCTGCATGGGATCCGACATGATCCGCTCGACCGCCCACGTGACGTGAGCGGACTCTCGCCGCCGTGCGAAGTGCGTACGACACAGGTGTCGGATGCGCTCCGCGGCTGACCCCCCGGCAGCGAGCGCCTCCCGCCGGGCCCGCTCGAGATGCTCCCGGCCCACGCGGGCGATGGCGAGGTAGAGGCCCTCCTTGTTGCCGAAGTGGTGATAGAGGGTGGGTGCCGTTACCCCGGCGGCCTGCGCGATGTCGCGCACCGAAGTCGCGGCATAGCCCTTGGCGCCGAAGAGACGAATCGCGGCCAGGAACAGCCGGTCGCGGCCGCTGGCTGCGTCGGGCGCGTCCGCGGGCCGGCGCTTCGTCGGTTTCCGCGTCTTCGCAGCGCTGGGCATCGTCCATGTCCTCGTCCGCGTCCCGTGGCACCAAATCGCGGGGAAATATAACGATCACTATACGCGGGCGCAAGCCCCATGGTGCACGATCGTAAGACATTGATATGAAACAGGTTATGCCGTGCTTCGCGTCGTCGAGGCATTCGCGTGGGATGCGGGGCCTGGCTGGCTCCTCCGGGATCGCCACGGCATTCCCGGCGCTCGTTGACGCCCGGGACCGGGAGGTCGAAGCGGATCTCACCGGTCACGGTGATGCCGGTCTTGCCGGGCGTCCTCGAAGACCTTCCGAGGCAGGAAGTAGGTGCCGCCCTCGCTCAGGGTGACCCGCTGGATCTCCGTCTCGTAGAGGTCCGAGACGGTCTCGGCCGTCATCACCTGCGCGGCCGGACCGGCGTGGATGACCCGGCCGGCGCGGATCATGATCACCTGATCGGCGAACAGTGTGGCCAGATTCGGATCGTGCATGCAGGCGACGATGCACGCGCCGCGCGTGCGGCAGAGCTCCTTGATGCGCCACAGCAGCCGGTACTGGTTGTTGAAGTCGAGGTGATTGGTCGGCTCATCGAGCAGCATGATGTCGGTGGTTTGCACGAGGGCCTTGGCCAGCAGCGCGATCTGGCGCTCGCCGCCCGAGATGCGGTTGAAGTTGCAGCGCGCGAGCCCCTCGGCGCTGAGCGCGCGCAAGGCCTCCAGGGCCAGCTCGCGGTCACGCGCGCCGGGCGTGCTGGTCAGACCCAGATACGGCGCCCGGCCCATGACGACGACGTCCAGAACGCTGAAGGGGAAGATCTCGAGGTGCTCCTGGGCGACAAGGCTGGCATGACGGGCGATCTCGCGGGCCGACATCGCGACGACGTCGTGGCCGTCGATGCGCACGACACCACCGCAGGGTGTCAGGATGCCGTTCAGGCAGTGTACGAGCGTCGTCTTGCCGCAGCCGTTGCGACCCAGAATGCAGCAGAAGGTGCCCGCCTCGACGGCGAAGGAGACCTGGCTGAGGATCGTCCTCTGTCCGTACTTGAACTCGAGGGCTTCGCAGGTGAGCTTCACAGCCATCCGCTGCCTCGATTCTTGTACAGCAGGTAGCCGAAGATCGGCGCGCCGGTCAGCGCGGTGATGATGCCCACCGGGATCTCAGCCGACGACACCGAGCGGGCCACCCCGTCGGCCAGCAGCATGAAGAGCCCGCCGAGCAGCGCCGTGATCGGCAGCATCCGCTCGTGCTCGGGCCCCACCAGCGTGCGGGCCATGTGCGGGATGATGAGGCCGATCCAGCCGATCTGCCCGCAGGTGGCCACGATCATGGCCACGACGAGCGAGCTGGTTGCCACCAGCACCATCCGGAACCGGGCGGGATTCATGCCCAGGGACCGCGCTTGAACATCTCCGAGCGAGATGATGTTGAGCCGGTAGCGCAGCAGCATGAAGAGCCCGAGGCCCGCCGCGGTCACCGGCAGCGCGATCAGCAGATCGGTCCAGGTGATGCGCGTCAGGCTGCCCATGATCCAGAAGACGATGCTGGGGAGCTGCTCGTAGGGGTCGGAGAAGTACTTCAGGACCATCAGCCAGGCGTTGAAGAAGGAGAGCACCACCAGCCCGGCCAGCACGAGCACGATGACCGGCTTGATCGAGATCAGCCGGGCGATCGTGACCGACAGCAGCACCGCCAGTAGACCGAAGCTGAACGAGAGGATCTGCACGAAGGGGAAGAAGTCCACCGGCAGGATGAGCCCCAGGGCGGCGCCGACGGTGCACCCGGCCGAGACGCCCAGGATGTCGGGCGACACGATCGGGTTGCGGAAGAGCGCCTGGTAGACCGCCCCCGAGACCGACAACCCCATGCCGACGATCAGGGCCATGATGCAGCGCGGCACGCGGATCAGCCAGAAAATCTGCCCCTTGGCCACGAGCGTCTCGGGCAGCTCCGCGCCGGCGATGCCGCGGGAAACGAGGGCGGCGATGTCGGCCGGACTGATCGGCAGCCGGCCCATCAGCAACGACCCGCAGAAGCCCGCCACCACGAGGACCGCCAGCAGCCCGGTCAGGAACCGGGGGCTGCGCGGCGAGTGTCGGGAGAACAAGGGCAACCGCTGCTCCCTAGTAGACCAAGTCATTCAGCCGGCCGTTCATCTGCGTGAAGGTCCGGCCGAAGAGCTGCTCGTGGAAGCGATCCACCTGCGCCGCGATGTCGATGCGGGCAAAGCGATCGGGGTAGGCCTTGCTCGCGACCCACAGCGTGGCCAGCACCGACAGCGGCGACGGGAAATCCCACGGGGCCAGATCGGACGGACACCGGTAGATCGCCCTCGCGGAGACGGCTCGCGCGGAGCTGATCGGCGGGCTCTCGAGCTGCTCGACATCCTGCCGGCTCAGGGTCTGCGAGAGGATCACGATCTCGGGGTTCCACTGCAGGAACTGCTCGGGCGAGATGTCCTGGAAGTAGCCGCTCAGGTCGTGGGCCACGTTGACGACGCCGCCCCGGGAGAGGATCTCGTCCTGCAGCATGTTGCCCGTGGCCGTGCAGAAGACGCCCCGGGGCGCGGCGAAGTAGGCCGTCTTCCGGTCGCCCGCGGCGATGTCGCCGACCGCGCGCTGCACCAGCGCCAGCACCGAGTCCATCGCCGCCTCGGTGCGGCTCAGCCGCTGCGGCTCGTCCACCGCCTGGGCGATGATTCGCAAGGACTGGGTGATGCTGTCAAAACTCTCGGGGAGGATGATGATCGCGGGGATGCCCATGCCCTGGAGCCGGTCCGCCAGGGCCGCGCCATCCCGTTGGGCGTAGAGAATCACGAGCTGCGGATTCAGGGAGACGACCGTCTCGACGTTGACGCCCGCCGACTTGCTCCCCACCGAGGTGATCTCAGCGACGCCCGGGTGCACGGCGCGGTCCAGGCGATCGTTCTTCGAAGACTCGTCGAGGCCGACGATGCGATCTTGCAGCCCCAGGGAGAGCACGCACAATGTGCCCGGCTTGAAGGTCGTGACGATGCGGTCCACGGCCCCGCGGAGCACGACCTCGCGGCCGACCATGTCGGTCACGACGCGCTCGCCCTCTGCGCCGCCGGCGGGACGGACGGCCAGCAGGGCCGTCATGGCGAGCAGGAGCAGGAGCGCCGCGTTCCGCGGGTGGGCTCTCCGGGTCGATTCTGAAGACATCGTCAGCTCCCTTGCATGCTCCCACCGGTGCAGAGAGCGGAGCCTTGTCGAGGGGCCGTGCGGGACCTCGGCGGCGCTCTGCCCCGGAGGAGACGACGGCGGCGATACTATGTCGCCGGCGGCACAATCGGCAAGGGGAACCCGGGCACGGGCTTGGCCGCTCCCGTGGGTGAAGCAGCAGGTCCGAGAAGCCACCGCCGGGGACCGCGCTGACCAATGGAGTGACATGGACCTGCTCGTAGTCTTGCCGCTCTACGACCCGCCAATCCGCCGTGATGGTGTCAACCGGCTCTGGCGCGTCGCGGCAGGTTGAATGGCCGGACCATCGGTGCAGTCCATGCCCGGCCCCTGATGCGTGCGCCACCGATGGCGGTAGTCGAAGTCGTGGGTGAGGGATCCGCCTCAGGTGTCGGTCGCTGAACACGTTCTCGTGGTCGAAGCACTCGCGCCGGGCAGAGCAGCCCCGGGCGAGGAGAGCCCCCGGCTCTTGCGCCCGGGAGGCGGGCGAGGTCGCCTGGTCGGGGGGCTCTTCCCTTCCGGAGCTTCTGTCAGGCTGTGGCCACCACGGCCACGCTTCAGTCCCCGCGATGCCGTTTATATCCGCCGAAGCCTGCCCGAACCGGTGATCGTTCTGTGCAGCTGGGGTCGACCGCAGTAGTTGATGTCCCCGCTGCCGCTGATCGTGGCTTCGAGAAGCTCATGGGCGTGGACGGTGGCATTCCCGCAGCCGCTCACCATCACCTCGACCAGGGCGCTCTGCAGCCCGCGCGCCTCGAACTCACCCGATCCGCTCACGAAGATCTCCTGCTCGACGACACTGCCCTCCGAAACGACGATCCTCCCCGCGCCGGTGAGACGCACATCGTTGGCCAGGCCCTCCAGGTGCGCTATCTCCGTGTCTCCGGACCCGTTGGCGAACAAGCGGCACAGGCGAGCCTTAACCCGCTCGCAGGACACCGCGCCAGATCCGCTGTTGTGCACCGTCAAGACGTCGGCCTGCAGCTCTCCCACGTCGACCCGGCCTGACCCGCTGTGGCGGATCTCCAAGCGGCCGGTCTCCAGGTGCGGCACGCTCACGCTTCCCCCGCAGGCGAAGGTGATCCCGTCCAGCTCGCGGGCCTGCAGATGAAAGCGCAGCGGCTTGGTTGGAGTCGGAGCCTTGTTGCCCCGATGGCGGATCGCGAGTTCACCATCGACCACCTCGGTCTCGATCCTGCTCAGCAGGTTGTCCTCAGCTTCGACGAGCAGCGCTTCCCTGTTGGCCACCTCGATCTCCAGGTCCCCGGAAGTCAGGAACGCCACGGACGTGAACGCGGCGACCTCGCGGGTCTCCCGGACCAGGTTGCCCGATCCGAGGATCTCCTGCTCGCTGGCATCGGTGCATCCGTGGATCGGGGAACTACCCAGCAGAACCAGGATGCCCCACAGAGTCCCAGCCAGTTTCCTAGATCCAGTTCTCGAACTCATCGCACCCTCCTCCGCGCCGGCGCGTCCCGCCGGTCACCCATGGTTTCGCCTTCACGGCGGTCGTCGGCGCGACGCCCGCCGGGGCATGGCCACCAGGTTGGGAGTTCTGATTGCGCCGCGCCTGAGGGACTCCGTAAGATCTCCAGAGGTTTTGTTTAGGGGATGCTCGATCGGGTATCGGACGCGGGGACCGGAGGGGTGACCATGCCAGGACCCCCAAGGAAACCAGGAGACGGCCCGCACTCGCCCGCCGGCAGGCCTCTCGCCTCGGCACCCTTCCACCTTGGGGACTGGCGCATCGATCCCCGTCTCAACCGGATTTCGCGTCCGAATGCGACCCACCAGCTCGAGCCCAAGCTGATGGATCTACTCGTGGTGCTCGCATCCCAGCCCGGGGAGGTGTTCACTCGCGAGGAGCTCCTGGACCGCGTCTGGCCCGACGTCGTCGTGGGCGAGGAAGTCCTGACGCGCGGCATATCCGAGCTGCGCCGGCTCATGGACGACGACTCACGCACGCCCCGCTACATCGAGACGATCCGCAAGGGAGGCTATCGGACCATTGCCCCCGTGCGGCCGGTCGAGCACGCCTCCGCCGCGCCCGCGCCCGGGGTAATCCCCGGTGGGGCGCAACCGGCTGCCGAGGCCACGTCCCCGCCTGAGGCCCGGGGCTGGCGGGCACGGGTGGGGATCCCGCGCTGGGTCGTGCTGTGCGCCGCGACCGTGGCGCTCGTCGCGGTGGCAGCGGGGCTTCACGGAATCCTCGGTGCGCGTCGGCAGCCGGCCACGGAAGCGCGTGGGCCGTTCAGGCCGCGGCCGTTGACCGCCTATCCGGGCAATGAAGTCACTCCCGCGCTGTCGCCGGACGGCCGCCTGGTGGCCTTCGCCTGGGATGGTCCCCGGCGAGAGAACTACGACGTCTACGTGCTTCAGATCGGTGCCGCGTCTCCTCTGCGCCTGACCGACGATCCCGCGGTTGACATCCACCCGGTCTGGTCACCCGATGGATCGACGATCGCCTACATCCATGACCAAGGTCCCGGCGCGGAGATCCGCACGCTCCCCGCACTGGGAGGGCCATCCCAGTGCGTCATCACGGCTCCCCTGGGATTCGGCGGCGGCTTCAGCTGGTCTCCGGACGGGACCCGCATCGTCTACTCGACTCGCACGCAACCTGATCGGTCAACGCAGCTGTTTCTGTACAATCTGGCGGCGGATGAGGTGCAGACGCTGACGGCGCCAGTCGCCTGGGGCCGCGACGATATGGAACCCGAATTCTCCCCCGACGGAAGGACGATCGCTTTCCTCCGGCGCCATGCCTCCGAGTTCGAGGACCTGTGGGTGATCCCAAGCGACGGCGGGGAGCCGCGGTGTGTGCGGAAGGACCTGCTGTATGTGATGGGCTTCGACTGGACGCGCACTGGCCAGGACCTCCTCTGCTCGGCCTTTCACCAGGGTTCCTTGTCACTCTGGCGTGTCAACGTGTCGAGTGGGGTCGTTTCCTGGTCATCGGTGCTCGGAGACTGGATCTACACTCCCTCGGTTGGCCGCCATGCCGATCGGTTGGTCTACCACCATTACCGCCACGAAAGGAACATCTGGTGTGTCAGACTCGATGATCCGGATCACGTCGATGCCACCCCCGCCGTCGTGTCGACGCACTGGAACTCCGATCCGAGCCTCTCACCTGACGGTCGGCACATCGCCTTCACATCGACGCGCTCCGGCACACTCGAGTTGTGGGTCTGCGGTCGGGATGGGTCCGACCCCGACCAACTCACCGACTTCGACGGATGTCTCGTGGCCCGGCCACGCTGGTCGCCGGATGGCTCTCAGATCGCATTCCACGCCAATCCCGGGGGAGTCTATGCGTTGCATGTTATCAGGCCCGATGGCGGGGGGCTTCGACGCCTGCAGCTTGGAGCGACGAACGCGCTCGTGTCGGACTGGTCGCTCGACGGCCGCTGGCTGTATTTCTCCAGAGAGACGAATGCTCAGTGGGACATCTGGCGCCTGGACCCCAGCGATTCCTCCGGCACCGGCGCAATCCGGGTAACGACCGATGGCGGCATTCGCGGCTACGAGCACACCGACGGCAACTTCTACTATGCCAGGCCTGACCGCGCCGGTCTGTGGCGTCTGCCGCTGGATGGTCTTGACGCCCCCGGCGGGAGCACCCCAGTGCAAGCCATGCTTGGCTCCCTGTGGCAATCGGATTGCCCCCCGCTGGGCAACTGGAACAGCTGGGCTGTCTGCGGTCGTCACGTTGTGCTGATCATCGAGGACCAGCAGGGCTCCCTGCTGGCGCGTCGCGATCCGGACTCGGAAGAGGTCGTGACCCTGGTGCGTTTGCCCGGGCTCGGCGGCTCCACCATCGCGTTGGATCGGGAGTGCTCGACGTGCCTCTACACGCGGGTCGAGGGGGTGGTGGGCGACCTCATGCTGGTGGAGGGCTTTCGCTAGCCTCACTGTCGCGCGGGCCGGCCCCGTCGTTGGGCTCCGCGACTAGAGATCCTGCCGGCAATCGTTCAGCAACCGCATCGGAGCAGGTCTTGGCAAAGGACCAAGGCATGACCCCGAAGCTACAGTGGCGCGTTGGTGCACTTAAATCGGGGCGATTTCACACGCTCGCGGAGACCTCAATCGCGGACAGGGGTATGCACGATCTGCCGCCCGACCGGATTCTCCGCTGGAGCGACCCGGAACAACGTCACGCGCTTCACCTCAACAGCGTCACCTTCCGCGTGACCTGCTGAGCGCCGGCCGTCAGGGTGAACACGTAGGTTCCCGATGGCATCAGCTCGCCCGCGTCGTTTCTCCCGTCCCAGAGGATCTGGTATGGGCGCGAATCCTGGCAACCGCCATTCCGCAGTCTGCGCACCTGGCGTCCTTCGACATCACAGATGCGTAACGTGACGCGGGCCGGCATCGGCAGTTCATACGTCAGGGTCGTCGTGACTTGGAAGGGATTGGGAGCGCACCGTGCCACAGGGGTGTGAAGCAGCGCGACCGCAGGTGCAGCGATCCCGCCTGCCCCCATGTACTCGTACCCGCCCATGTCGACCCGGCCATTCACGATGCGCGGATGACCGGCCAGGTCAAGCTCGGGCAGACCCAGTCCGGTCGTGTCAGGATTCGCGACGTCGATGCAGGGTGACAGCTCACCCAGGGCAAAGGGGTCGGGCCCGCTCCCCACGAACACCGGAGGAAGGTTCAGATTGCCCACCCCGGTCCATCCACCACTGACATCGGAGTAAGACACGGCCGCCGTCCCGCCACTGAGCACGGCCAGGGCATCCGGCTGGTTCCCCCAAACCACGCTGTTGACGACCTCGGCCGATGAGCCGTAGACCCAGACTCCACCGCCTGCCTGAGCCGCCGTGTTATCAGCGATGGTCGTGTTGATCAGCCGCGCACCCGAAGCCGAGGTGAGTCCACCGCCACCGCCCGCGCCCAAGCTGCTCGTGTTGCCAGCGATCAGACAGCCCACCAGGACCGGATGGCTGGCGACGGAGTAGAATCCGCAGACGGCCCCCGCCTGGCAGTTGAGGATCCTGACATTCACCAACCGGAAGTTGGCGGCGTTCCACCCTGCAATGCCGCCGGCGAAAACGGTCGACGTGTTCGTATCGAGGATCGTGTTGACAACGATGGGGGAGGAGTGGTCACAGTGAATGGCTCCGCCCGAGAAGTACGCCCCGTTGTTCAGAAACTCCGAGTCTTCCACGCGGACATCCGATCCGTTACCCAGATAGAGAGCGCCGCCTTCGTCATCCGCGTAGTTGTCGTGAAAGACGCAATGGGTCAAGAGGACGTCGGAGGAGGCCGTGCAGTAGATGGCGCCGCCGTCCTTCTCCTCGGCGATTGAACCTACCGCACGACCGTTGCGAAGAACGCAGTAAGCGAGCGTGGAGGCATCCTGGTTGTTCGTTGTGGTGTTGAAGAAGCGTATCCCGTGCCACCCGACGCTGGGAATGTCAGGGGCGAAGGTGATGTTGTCCGTTTCGGTTCCCACAGCGACCAGGCGACCATGGACGCGCAACTCATAGTGGCCGCCAAAAATGACCAGACAGCCAGGTTCTATGGTCAATTCATCGCCGATCTGGACCGAGATATCGCCCTGGATCCGATAGGGACTCCCAGCCTGGGTCCACAACCCGCTGACAGGACCCGGGGGAATGATCGTCTCGGCCACGGAAACGGAAACAGAAAGCAGCGCTGCGAGCATCAAGAGGACAGAGGTTCTCATCACCGGCTCCTTTCTACTTGAGATCGGCACGTGGACATCGTGATCCGGCTGCAGCCGCACAGTGACCGGAATGAGCACGGCGGGAAGTCGACGCACGTCGGATCACAGTTGCCCCCCTCTGCACACCTGGGCCCAGGGCGGGCCAGCGGCGGCAGTACAAGACCCCATTTCCGACTGATGCTGAGTCTATCGGTCTGCAGGGCGCGAGTCAACTTGCGCCCTGCGGCGTGCGCAAGGCTTGATCAGGGATCCGGGCTCGGCTGCACAACCGCCCGAGTCTCCGTGACAGCGGTGCTCCCCGGTGCCGCTGCACGGTTCAAGTGCGAGCCTTGGACCCGCCCTCGTGCAGTCTACGGGTGTACATCTCTTTGCGCGGCTCATGGGTGTCTCTGTCTCGGATGGATGGAATGACCCTCTGTCCTCTCCGTGAATCCTGTCCGCACAGCGCCATCGGACGTTACCGGATCGATCCGTCAGGCAGCCGTGGCCGAGGCCGAGTGATCGAGGACTCCGGGTGCTGCTCCAACGATGCGCGAACACATCTCGGATCGGCCGAGGGCTGCCCGCGCACAGTTGTGGGCAGGACAGGCGCTGTCTGGTCTGCGGGGCTCACTTGCGCGCAACCTCCTGCCGCTTGGCCGCGCGTCGGCGGTGGACGGGCCAGAATGATGTTGGGCCAGAGTGGGCTTTGTCCGTGCACCATGGCGATGGCACGATGTTCTCATCGGGGAAGTTGTACACCTGCTCTCGTGTCCTGCGACAAGATGAATCGCCACACGCGCCTTGCTGGGCCGCGCACCTACAGCAGGTGCCAGCGACCGGAGGGACGAGGCCATGCAAGCACCAAGAACCGACTCCGTCCTGAACTCAATAGGCCTGCACCCGTCCAACCGTGTGACCTCTGATCCGCGGGGCTTGGCCCGCACCTGGATGCGCTGACTCCTGGTAGCGCTGGCGGTACCGGGTGCCTGCGCCATCAGCACAGCCGAAGCGGAGTGCATCGACTACGGTGACTGCCTGCACTGGGTGAGCGGTGTGGAGACCCCGGGGTACTCCTATGGCGTGACCGACTCGGGCACGTTCGCCTACGTCGCGGACCAGGCCGGTGGGATTCAGGTCATCGACATCGCCAACCCCGGGAGCCCGGAGATCGTGGCCGGTCTCGATACGCCCGGGGAGGCCTGGGGCGTGTGCGTCGAGGGCACGCATGCTTACGTCGCCGACTGGAACGCCGGTCTCCGGGTGGTCGATATCTCGAATCCAGCGAATCCCCAGATCGTGGGCGGGTTCGACACGGCTGGGTACGCCGACAATGTGGCGGTGGCCGGCACGCACGCCTTCGTCGCGGATGACGCGTGCGGCCTCCAGATCATCGATATCTCGGATCCCCAGAACCCGGCGATGGTGGGAACCGCGGTCGTGCCGGGCAGTGCGAGCAACCTGGCTGTCAGGGGCAGCCACGCCTATGTACTGGGGGGAGACCTCGAGAACTTGGGGCTCCACGTGATCGAGATCGCCGATCCGCAGAACCCTCAGTCGGTGGGCTTCGTGCATACCCCCGCCCGCCGACCCGCGTCGCGGTTTCGGGCGCCCACGCCTTCGTTGCCGCTGGAGATTCAGGACTTCAGGCAATCGACATCTCGGTTCCCGAGAACCCCGTGATCGTGGGCTCGGTAGACACACCGGGCTATGCGACGGGTGTGGCGGTCACCAGCACGCATGCCTTTGTCGCCGACTACCTCGGCGGTCTGCAGATCGTCGACATCGGGGATCCTCAGAATCTCGCGCTCGTGGCCAACATGAACACGCCGGGATGGCCGCAAGATGTCGTTATCTCCGGCACCCACGCCCACCTGACAACAGCCGTCGGTCTCGAGGTCGTCGCTGTCTCGGATCCCTTGCTACCCCGGTTTGTGGGGGGTGTCAGCAACGCGTACCACTGGGATTTGTACCCGGCCGCCTTGTCGGGCACGTTCCTCTTCGCCGGAAGCCGGGAGACGCTCCTGGCATATCCCGTTCAGTGTGAATCCTCGGCAGCCGTCAACGGGGACGCTGCTGTCCAACCGACCGTGCGCCTTCAGGTCATGTCCGACCGGGACGCGCCCGGGGTCACGATGCGCTTCCGCACTCATGCAGATGGACCGACCAGGATTGCCATCTACGATGCGTGCGGGCGGCTGGTCCGCGAGCTGTTCGCCGGGGTCCTGCCGACTGGTGTCCACGATGTTCCCTGGGAGGGCCGCACCGCGAGCGGGTGCCCGGCCGCGGAAGGCGTCTACTTCGTCCGGGCAGCGACCGTCGAGGGCATGAGAACCGCGCGCTTCGTGGCGGCGTGGTGAGACATCGTCCTCACACCACTCGTGCGCGTCCCCTTGCCGCGCCCCGCGCGAAGGGGGAGCCCTCGTCGGGGCGGGTCTGGTGCTGATCATCGCCGCCGGATGGGCGGGCCCTTCGTGCTCGCGCCTGCTCGCTGCGTGCTCGGCTGGGCGGCGGGCGCCGGGCAGTGAGACGGAACACAGCGACGGCGGCGTCTTTGTACGCCAGTGCGGTTGGGATCTCTAAGCTTGCGTGATCGTCTGTCCTAAGTGGGCCGGCGCGGCGATCTCGATCCGAGGCCGGTCCGCGCCATCGGATCCTTGGGGTGTGCTGTTCGCGCGCGCACCGGGAGGGGGCGGCAGGCGAGTCGGACATCGTGCCTCACTGGGTGTACTGCGTTGATGGCGGCGCCCGGATCGAGCGCCACGTGCCACTGCTGCCCTTGAGCGCCGATGCGGAGCGCCTGACCTCGCTGCGGCGATCGCTGGCGGCATATCGGATGGTGTTCGGGCAGGCGCGGCAGGACGAGCTGGTGGAGTACCTGCTCCGGCGTTTGAGTCAGGACGAGATTGAGAGGATCGTGCGGGAGTTGGCGATCGATCTGGCACCGGTGACATGGCCGCTCTTGCGGTAACGCTGAGCGCGTTTCCGGATGTCAGCTCGCCCACGCCAATCGCTGCTTGAGCCCGTTGAGCTGACCGTGAGGCAGCAGTCCCTCGTGCTGCAAGCGCCCCACGACGATCCCCGGGGCGACGCCGACCTTCTTCGCGAAGTTGCGGACGCTGCCCCCGGAGAAGTCGCGCCGTTCCGTGAACCGCCGGAAGTCCGCGCCCGGTATGAGAGTGTCCGCCGCGAAGGCGTCGGCCTGTCGCTCCATCTCGTCCGTCGATGTGCCCGATTCGAGGAAGATGGCACGCTTCCCGTGCAGCAGGATGTGCCCCGCCTCATGGAAGAACGTGAACCAGAGGTGGTCATTGGTCTTGTACCGGAGACTCAGCTGAATGAGCGCCTTCGTAGGAGTGATCCATCGCGTCGCGCCACTCACGCGTGATCGCGGAAGCTCCGGCACGAGCGCCACGGCGACTCCGGCCTCGGCGCAGAGGCGGCGCAGACCCGGCACGAACGACTCGGGAGTTGCACAGGTCAGGCCCCGAACCTGACACAGACACCGGTGAAAGGCTTCCTCTTCGAACGGCTTGCAGGGCAGAGCTTCGGCGGTGCGCAGACCCTGCTGAAGCCAGGCGGCAATCTCCGGAGGATCGGCCCTGAAGGCCTTGGCACACCGGAAGGCGACCTTCTGGCGTGCCTGCAAGCGCGACCACTGCTCGGGCGACCCGACCTCGAAGAACTGCAGTAGCTCCCTGACCTGCGAGGGGCGGTCCGTGCACTTGCGGATCCATCCGTGGTGCGCCATCGAGGAAACGGGGAACTGCTTCAGCCATTGAGCATGCGCCTGCAGGCGAGCCCGCTCCTGGACGCGGGCCAGGTACTCGCGGTAGCCCTGCTCCCTGCGGTTCCAGAACTCCGCCTCGACTCGCAGGACCAACTCGAGTTGCAGCGCGGTCTCGGGCGTGATGGCCGCCTTGCCGCGGATGATCTCGTTGATCGTCTTCTTGGGCCGGCCCATGCGCCCGGCCAGCTCAGCCTGTGAAATGCCTCGTTGTTCGAGAAGTTCACGAAGCGTCACACCCGGAGGAGACACCTCCGTCGGGCAGTACTCGTTGCTCGGCTTCTCACCCATGGGTGTCCTCCACTGCCAAGATCCTGATGGTCCGCACGCGGCTCCAATCCAGTCCACCGTCCGCCTTCAGCGGTCGGACTTCATCCGCCGGCTCGAAGATGAGCCGATAGGGATGGACCAGGTCGAGAGAGACCTGCCGGGCCCGATCCCCGACGAGTTCATGGCACCTTCCGGGCAAGTTCCGCATGGTCGCCAGGCTGGGGGCCGCGCGCAGATCGTCCAGCCGCTGTCGCAGCTTCTCGGACTGACGAGATCCCCACCGGCGTGTCATCGCCGCGGAGTCGGTGCAATCCCTGGCCAGCTTCCTGCTCCTGAACAGGATATCCACACTCCGGTTCCAAGTCAATAACCCTAGGGGTTAACACCTTTTCGGCCAGACTACCCCCTCACCTGAGACAAGTCAACGCCGGTGTGCGTAGACCGCCTCTCGGCGTCGAAGGACCTGGGTCGACGGAGCACCCGCGTCGCGCCGGCACCTGCCAGAATCCGTTGCCGATCTCATGCCGCGCAGGAAGCTGCCCGAGCGCTCCTTCCTGGGTCGCTGGCGGCTCACCGGTCGCACGTGGTCCAGCACTTGAGTGGCAATACCACGCGTTTGCGCGGTACAAGCACGCACATGGACACGCTGACCGACCTCCTGGGCTCTCGGGTGAAGGCCGAGATTCTCCGGCTTCTCTTCGGTGTCGACGAAGCCGAGCTCCATGTTCGCGAGATCGGGCGCCGATCGCGTCTGAACGACGCCACCGGTCGCCAGGAGCTCAAACGGCTCACGCGGGTCGGGGTGGTCGATGTCCGGCGGGACGGGAATCGCACGTACGATCGCGCAGACGTCGCCCACCCGCTCTATGTGGACATCCACAACCTCGTTCTCAAGACGAGCGGGCTCGTCGAGCTCCTCCGGAAGGCGCTAGGGCACCCAGGGGTCCGGCTGGCGTTCGTCTTTGGCTCCACCGCGGCTGGGACCACCGGGGCTCTCAGCGACGTGGATCTCATGGTGGTCGGGAAGATCAGCTTGCGTCAGGTCGCAAAGCTGCTCTCGGGCATCGAGGCACGCGTGGGCCGCGAAGTGATCCCCTTCATCCTGACGCCCGAGGAACTCCGTCGCCGCAAGCAGGGCCGGGACCACTTCCTGACGACGGTCCTGGCCGGTCCGCGCCTCTGGGTGATTGGAAACGAAGATGAGCTTGCGGGAATGGGTGGCTAGCGGCTGGCTGCGCTCGCATGCGCCCAGTCGTCAGGAGATCCTCGATCTCCATGCTGTCGTCAATCGCGATCTGCGGGACGCGGACGGCGGCCTCTGCGCCGACTGGCGATTTCACATCGCGTGGCTCAGGAAGGTCCACCCCGAGCTCGCGCCATGAACACCCTCCTCACCTTCACCGGGTTCCACGACCCCTTCGCCCGCGGCCTGATCGGCGAGCAGGAGCAGCCCGGCCCGATCCTCTCGCTGGTCGAGGTCCGCGCAAGCGGCGTCCTGGCGCAGTCCGGGCAGGAGGCGCTGCCCGCGGGCGTGCTGCGCGAGGCGGGCGCGCGCCTCCGCTCGATCGGTCCCTGCCGGAACTCGGAGGCCGCCGCCGGGTGTCGATGGTGCTGCGCACCGCGGGCTGCCTGCGAGGTGATGAACCATGGCAGGGAAGAGCGAACATCCCCTACACACGTCGGGGTCCGCCACGGGGGCGGGGATCGATCCCGTGTGTGGGATGAAAGTGCCCCTGACCGGCCCCCACCGCCACTCGGTTGCGGGCCGAACATACGTGTTCTGCAGTGCAGTCTGCCGTGAACGCTTCGCGACTGACCCTTCGAAGTACACGCGACAGGACGTGGATACAGCGCTGACCGGGCGTTCCGTGAAGCCACACGCCGGTGCATACACCTGTCCCATGCACCCGGAAGTGCGCTCGGATCGACCGGGGGCATGCCCGATCTGCGGGATGGCGCTGGAGCCCCGGGTCGGCGCCACGACCACGGCCGAGAACCAGGAACTCCGTGACATGACACGACGGTTCTGGCTGGCCGTCGTTCTCACGCTTCCGCTGCTCGTGCTCGCGATGGGCGAATCGGTCCCTGCGGTTCACCGGTTCTTCGCGACGCCGGGCGCGGCGCGCATCCGGCCGTGGCTCGAGCTCCTTCTGGCGACGCCGGTCTGCCTGTGGGCGGCCTGGCCGTTCCACGTGCGGGCGGCGGCTTCGGTGCGGCACCGCCGCCTGAACATGTTCACGCTCATCGGGCTCGGCGTGAGCGTCGCCTACGCCTACAGCGTCGTCGCGGTCCTTTTCCCCGGCGTCTTTCCGGCGTCGTTCCGCGGCCAGAACGGTCAAGTCGCAGTCTACTTCGAAGCAGCGAGCGTGATCACGACACTGATCCTGCTGGGGCAGGTCCTCGAACTGCGGGCGCGGAGCCGGACCGGAACGGCGATCCGGAAGCTCCTGGGTCTGGCGCCCAAGACCGCGCGGCGGATGAGTGAGGACGGTCGCGAGGAGGACGTGCCCCTGGAGGGCGTGCGGGTGGGCGATCGCTTGCGCGTCCGTCCCGGAGAGAAGGTGCCGGTCGACGGCGTCGTGCTCGAGGGCTCCTCCAACGTCGACGAGTCGATGGTCACGGGCGAGCCGATCCCGGCTCACAAGGATCCGGGAGACAGAGTGGTCGGCGCGACGATCAACGGCGCGGGGAGCTTCGTAATGCGCGCCGAAAAGGTCGGCGCCGAGACCCTGCTGTCGAGGATCGTGGCCATGGTGGCCGAGGCGCAGCGCAGCCGTGCGCCCATCCAGCGGCTGGCCGATCGCGTGGCCTCGTACTTCGTCCCGGCGGTGGTTCTGACCGCCGTCGTCACCTTCGCGATCTGGGCGCTCTTGGGCCCGCCGCCACGCATGCCCCACGCGCTCATCAATGCGGTGGCCGTGCTCATCATCGCCTGCCCCTGCGCGCTCGGCCTGGCGACCCCGATGTCGATCATGGTCGCGACGGGTCGGGGAGCGACGCTGGGGGTGCTCTTCAGGAACGCCGAGGCGATCGAGCTGCTGCGCAAGGTCGATACGCTGGTCATCGACAAGACGGGCACGTTGACGGAAGGGAAGCCGAAGCTCGTCTCCGTGACGCCGGAGGACGGTGTCGACGCGACGGCCATGCTCGGCCAGGCGGCGGCGCTCGAACGAGGCAGTGAGCATCCGCTTGCCGCCGCGATCGTCAAGGGTGCGGAGGAGCGCGGGATCGCGCGCGCGCGGGCAGAATCGTTCACCTCCGTCACGGGGAAGGGCGTCACAGGGCGTGTCGACGGGCACGAGGTCGCGCTCGGCAATCCGGCCCTGATGGCGAGCCTCGGGATGGATGCGTCGCGGCTCGTGGCGCGAGCGGAGGAACTGCGGTCCGACGGACAGACCGTGATGTTCCTGGCCGTGGACCGAAAGCTAGCCGGGCTGATCGGCGTCGCGGATCCGATCAAGCCCAGCACTCCCGAGGCGATTCGCGCGCTGCAGCACGAGGGAATCCGCATCGTCATGCTGACGGGGGACAGCGCGGCCGCCGCGCGAGCGGTTGCGGGAAAGCTCGGCATCGACGATGTCATCGCCGAAGTGCTGCCCGATCAGAAGGCGGACAGGGTCGAGGCCCTCCAGGCGGAGGGCCGGATCGTCGCCATGGCCGGGGACGGGATCAACGACGCGCCGGCTCTCGCCCAGGCGGACGTCGGCATCGCCATGGGGACCGGAACCGACGTCGCCATGGAGAGCGCGGCCGTGACGCTGGTCAAGGGCGACCTGCGCGGGATCGCGCGCGCCCGAGATCTGAGTCGGCGCACGATCCGCAACATCCGGCAGAACCTGTTCTTCGCGTTCGTCTACAACTCTGCCGGAGTCCCGATCGCCGCCGGGCTGCTGTACCCGTTTTTCGGACTGCTGCTGAGCCCGGTCATCGCTGCGGCGGCCATGAGCTTCAGTTCCCTGTCCGTCGTCGGGAATGCGCTACGGCTCCGGCGCGCGGGGATCGGGGCCGCCCCGGGGGGCCCGGCGTGGAAGGAGAGAATATGATGAACGGATGGTACGGAGGCATGCACCCGGGCTGGTTCTGGATCGGTCCGGTGGTGGGAGTCATATTGCTGTTCGCGGTGCTGTGGATGGTCTATCGCGCTGCGAACCGCACCGGCGCAACGCCGGATGACACACCTGAGCAGATCCTCAAGCGCCGCTACGCGAGAGGTGAGATCGGCCGCGAGGAGTACGAGCAGAAGCTGGCCGACCTACGACGGTGAGGGCGAGGACGCGCGAACGCGTAGCTGCGCCGACCTGAGTTGCGCAGGGCGGCGGTCTTCGGTACCCTCCCCGTGTCATCGCTTCCAGCGACCACCCCCGGCGCCTGGGCGCCGGCGATCGGAGGACGTGGGCCGGAGGGACCCAGCCCGTGAGCGCACAGCAAACGACAGCCCTCTGGCCGCTGGCGCTCTTCTTCGCCGCCGTGCTCGGACTGGTCGCGATCATGATCGGCCTGTCGCACGTCCTGGGCGAACGCCACCGCGCCCGGTCGACGGGTGAGCCCTTCGAGGGCGGGATCGCGCCGACCGGTTCGGCCCGCCTGCGCCTGGCGGCCAAGTTCTACCTGCTGGCGGTGTTCTTCGTCATCTTCGACCTCGAGACGGCCTTCCTGGTCGCTTGGGCCGTGGCCGCGCGCGAGCTGGGCTGGTCGGGCTACGCCGGGGCGCTCGTCTTCATGGCGCTGCTGGCGGTGGCCTTGGCCTACCTGTGGCGCACCGGTGCCCTCGATTGGGGCACGAGCGCGGTGATGCGGCGCTTGCCCGCGGGGGGCGATCCGCCCGGCGCGCAGGAGCCCCTGCGGGCGGATGCACGAGGGCGCGCCGCGGGCCCGTCCACGAACTCCGCGGGGGCCCGGCCATGACCCGCTGGACCCTGCACAAAGCCGGCGAGGCCGGCCCGGTCCCCCGGCTCGCCGGCCCCAGCCTGGCCACCCGCCCCGTGCCACCCGATCGCGCGGACGAGGCTCTCGAAGAGGCCGTGCAGCGCAACGTGCTCCTCGCGCGCCTCGATGACCTGGTGGCGTGGGGGCGCAAGAATTCGGTCTGGCCCTACGCCTTCGGCCTCTCGTGCTGCTTCGTCGAGATGGCGACCAGCCTCACGAGCAAGTTCGACATCGCGCGCTTCGGCTCCGAGGTCATCCGCGGCTCGCCGCGCCAGGCGGACCTGATGATCGTCGCCGGGACGCCCTTCATCAAGATGGCGCCGATCATCCAGCGCCTGCACGACCAGCTCATGGCGCCGCGCTGGGTGATCGCCATGGGCGCCTGCGCCTGCTCGGGCGGGATGTACGACATCTACAGCGTTGTACAAGGCGTCGACAAGTTCCTGCCCGTGGATGTCTACGTGCCGGGCTGCCCCCCGCGCCCGGACGCGTTCGAGGAAGGGCTCCTGCTGCTGCGCGAGGCAGTCGGCCACGAGCGCCGCCCGCTGAGCTGGGTGGTCGGGCCGCAGGGGATTCACAGGCCGCAGATGCCCGCGATGCGTGCGCTGAAGCGCGAGGAGCGGCAGCGGGCGGGCGTGCTGCGCCCGCCGACCGAGGTGGAGTAGGGTGGTGACGACGAGCCCGACTGCCATCGAACAGCCGGCGATCCTGCGGGATCTGGCCGCGCGCCTCGGCGTCGAGGCCGTCCGGCCTCGGCCTACACGCGATGGCGTCCCCACCTGCTGGGTGCCGGCAGGCGCGCTGCTCGACGCGCTGCGCCACCTCAAGCACGAGGTCGATCGGCCCTACCGCCTCTTGTACGACCTCACCGCCATCGACGAGCGCCTGCGCACCCACCGCGCGGGCGAGCCGCCGGCCGACTTCAGCGTCGTCTACCTGCTCTACTCCTTCGATCGCAACGAGTACGTGCGTGTGAAAGTGGCCCTCCAAGGCGAGCATCCCAGTCTGCCGAGCGCTGTGCCGGTCTGGCCGATGGCCAACTGGTACGAGTGCGAGGTGTGGGACATGTTCGGCATCCGCTTCGACGGCCACCCGCGCCTGCGCCGCATCCTCATGCCCGCGACGTGGGAGGGCCACCCGCTGCGCAAGGAGCACCCGGCCCGCGCGACCGAGATGGGCCCGTTCCAGCTCCCGCCCGAGAAGGTCGACCGCGAGCATGAGGCGCTGCGCTTTCGCCCCGAGGCGTGGGGCATGGCGCCCGAGCGCGAGGGCAGCGACTTCATGTTCCTCAACCTCGGGCCGCAGCACCCGGGCACGCACGGCGTGCTGCGGGTGATCGTGCAGCTCGACGGCGAGCAAATCGTCGACCTCGTCCCCGAGATCGGCTTTCACCACCGCGGCGCGGAGAAGATGGGCGAGCGCCAAGCCTGGCACTCCTACATTCCCTACACCGATCGGATCGACTACCTGGGCGGCGTCCTCAACAACCTGCCCTACTGCCTGGCCGTGGAGAAGCTCGCGGGCATCCCTGTGCCCCCGCGCGCTCAGGTGATCCGCGTCATGCTGTGCGAGCTCTTCCGGATCGCCAGCCACCTCGTCTGGTACGGCACCTTCGCGCAGGACATCGGCGCGCTCTCGCCGGTCTTCTACATGTTCACCGATCGCGAGCGCATCCTCGAGATCGTCGAGGCGATCTGCGGCGGTCGCATGCACCCGAGCTGGTTTCGCATCGGCGGCGTGGCGATGGACCTGCCCGACGGCTGGGACCGGATGGTCCGCCGCTTCGTCGATTACCTGCCCCTGCACCTGGCCGAGTACGACCAGCTCGTCATGGGGAATCGCATCCTCCAGGTCCGCACCCAGGGCATCGGCCGCTGCACGCTCGAGCAGGCCATCGACTGGGGGATGACGGGCCCCGGGCTGCGTGCCTGCGGCCTCGCCTGGGATTGGCGCAGGCAGCAGCCTTACAGCGGCTACGAGCAGTTCGAGTTCGACATCCCGGTCTTCCACAACGGCGACTGCTACGACCGCGCGCGCGTGCGCGTCGAAGAGATGCGCCAGAGCCTGCGCATCATCCGCCAGTGTCTCGAAAGCATGCCCGGCGGCCCGTACAAGGCCGACCATCCGCTGGCCACGCCCCCGCGCAAGGAAAGGACCATGCAGGACATCGAGACGCTCATCACGCACTTCCTGGGCGTCTCGTGGGGGCCGGTCATCCCGGCCGGCGAGGCCTTCTGCGGCATCGAGGCGAGCAAGGGCGCGACCGGCTACTACCTGGTGAGCGACGGCGGCACGATGTCCTATCGCACCCGCATTCGCACGCCGTCCTTCGCGCACATGCAGATGCTGCCGCTCCTGGCCCGGGGACTGATGATCCCGGATCTGATGGCCATTCTCGGGGCGATGGACTTCGTGCTGGCCGACGTGGACCGGTGAGAGACCAGGCCCGCCCGAGCGAGCGGGTGGGAGAGGGGAACGGGAAGCGGACCGATGCTGAGTGTCGAGGAAGAGCACGAGATCGAAGCCGAGCTGACCCACGTGGACGGCGATGCGCAGCGCGTCGCGATCGACGCGCTGGCGATCGTCCAGCGTCACCGCGGCTGGGTGAGCGATGAAGCGCTCGCCGACCTGGCCGGCCGCCTGGGCATGACGGTCCACGAGCTGGACAGCGTGGCGACCTTCTACAACAAGATCCTGCGTCGTCCGGTCGGCCGGCACGTGATCCGGATCTGCGACAGCATCAGCTGCTACCTCTGCGGCTACGAGACCGTCCGCGCTTGCCTGGAGCGCAAGCTCGGCATCCGCGCGGGCGAGACCACGGCCGACGGCCGCTTCACGCTGATCACGAACCCCTGCCTGGGTGCCTGCGACCGGGCGCCGGCCATGATGATCGGCGAGCATCTCTACGGGGATCTGAGCGAGGAGGGGATCGACGCGATTCTGGCGCGGCATCCATAGCGCCGGCGACTCCGGGGGCGGCCCCGGTCCATGGGGCAGGGGCGGCTGGTGAGCCCGGCGCGCACGGCGCGGGAGGCGACTTGACGGCACGGGCGACAACGGCTGCGAGGAGAGGCGGGGCGCCATGGAACGTCCGCTGACGGAGCACATCCGGCCGGATCGTACGCCGCTCGGCCTCGAGGCCTACGAGGGCGTCGGCGGATACGGCGCCCTGCGCCAGGCCCTGAAGGGCATGTCGCCCGCCGACCTGATCGCCGTCATCAAGGACTCGGGGCTGCGCGGGCGCGGTGGCGCCGGGTTCCCCACGGGCCTCAAATGGTCCTTCGTGCTGGCCGGACCCGATGCGCCGCGGCCAAAGTACCTGCTGTGCAACGCCGACGAGATGGAGCCCGGCACCTTCAAGGATCGGCTCCTGCTCGAGTCGACGCCCCACCAGCTCATCGAGGGGATGATCCTTGCCTGCTACGCGATCGGCGCCGAGCAGGGGTACGTCTTCCTGCGCTGGGCCTACCGCGAGGCGGCTGCCACGCTGCGCCGCGCGCTGGCCGAGGCGCTGGCTGCCGGCTACCTCGGCCGCAACATCCTCGGCTCGGGATTCGACTGCGCGATCGATCTGCACATCAGCGCCGGCCGGTACATCTGCGGCGAGGAGACCGCGCTCATCAGCGCACTCGAGGGCCGGCGCGCCCATCCCCGCAACAAGCCGCCCTTTCCGCCGGTCGCCGGCTTCCTCGGTCAGCCGACGATCGTCAACAACGTCGAGACGCTGTGCAACATCGCGCCCATCGTCCGCCGTGGAGCGGCGTGGTTCAAGAGCCTCAGCCGCACGGCCGACGCGGGCACCAAGCTCTACGGCGCAAGCGGCCGGGTGAAGCGTCCGGGCCTGTGGGAGCTGCCGCTGGGCACGCCGGTGCGCGAGGTCCTCGAAGAGCACGCCGGCGGGATGCGCGACGGCTATCGGTTCCGCGGCCTGTTGCCGGGGGGAGCCTCGACGGACTTCCTGGTCGAGCAGCACCTGGATCTTCCGATGGACTTTACCTCGATCGAGAAGGCCGGCTCGCGCCTGGGCACGGCCACCATGATCGTGCTCGACGACCGCACCTGCCCGGTCGGGGCGACGCTCAACCTGATGCGCTTCTTCGCCCAGGAGTCGTGCGGTTGGTGCACGCCCTGCCGCGATGGGTTGCCGTGGGTGGTGGAGATCCTGCAGGCGCTGGAGCAGGGCGAGGGGCGCGAGGAGGACCTACCGGTGCTCGAGCACCACTGCCGCCTCCTGGCCCCGGGTCTGCCCTACTGCGCGCTCGCCCCGGGTGCGGTCGAGCCGCTGCAGAGCGCGCTGCGGTGTTTTCGCGAGGATTTCGAGCAGCACATCCGCGAGCATCGTTGTCCGCGCATCGAGAGGCGGCATGGCGGCGGGGGGCACGCGGTGGCGACGACCGGCTGAGGAACGGGATGGCGACGATCTACATCGACAACCAGCCCCACCAAGTGGCCGAGGGGCAGAACCTGCTCCAGGCCGTCCTCGCCCTGGGATTCAACCTGCCCTACTTCTGCTGGCACCCGGCCCTGGGATCGGTCGGCGCCTGCCGGCAGTGCGCGGTCAAGCTGTACAAGGACGAGAACGACACGCGTGGCCGGATCGTGATGGCCTGCCTGACGCCCGCCGCCGAGGGCACGCGCATCTCGATCGACGACCCGGATGCCGCCGAGTTCCGCGCGGCGGTGATCGAATGGCTCATGACCAGCCACCCGCACGATTGCCCGGTCTGCGACGAGGGCGGCGAGTGCCACCTGCAGGACATGACCGTCATGGCCGGCCACACCTACCGGCGCCACCGCTTCCTCAAGCGCACCTTCCGCAATCAGGACCTGGGGCCGTTCCTCAACCACGAGATGAATCGCTGCATCACCTGCTTCCGCTGCGTGCGCTTCTATCGCGACTATGCCGGCGGGCGGGATCTCGTGCCGCTGGGATCGCGCCAGCGCACCTACTTCGGCCGTTCCCACGACGGGCCGCTCGAGAGCCCCTTCAGCGGCAACCTGGTCGAGGTCTGTCCCACCGGGGTCTTCACGGACAAGCCCTTCAAGACCCACGTCACGCGTAAGTGGGATCTGCAGACCGCCCCGACGATCTGCATCCACTGCGGCCTGGGCTGCAACACGATCACCGGCGAGCGCTACGGCACCGTCCGGCGCGTGCTCAACCGCTATCACGGCGCGGTCAACGGCTACTTCCTCTGCGACCGCGGGCGCTTCGGCTACGCCTTTCTCCACCACGAGCGCCTGCTGCGCGAGCCGCGCATGACCACCGCCGCCGCGACCGCGACGGTCCCGGCGGTCGCC
>CAZDKK010000025.1:0-56689 GCA_964506245.1 uncultured bacterium
CAGGAGCTGCAGGCAGCGCGCGCGGCCGCGGCCCAGGCGGAGCAGGCCGCCGCGACGCCGGCGGCTGCCGCGACGCCCCCCCCGACGGTGACGGCCAATCTGCTCGATGCGCTACCCGCCGAGGGTGAGGTCCTGCTCTATCGCGTGGCCGAGCTCGAGCTCTCCTATCCCTGGATCAAGCGCAGTTGGCTGATCGGCCCGCGCCAGTACGGGCGACTGGCCACGGTTCGTTTGCGGGCGTCGCATCTGAGCGAACCGGGTCACCGCGTCGCGGGCGTGGCCCAGGGGGATCGCGTGGCCATCGATGAGTTCCCAGGTTGGTCGCGACCCTACGTCGAGGGCACGGGGTACCCGTTCCAGATCAAGCAGCCGGAACCGAAGTCGCTCAAGCGCTTCGTTGAACCGGTGTTCGTCACAGCCGTCGTGGGCGGCCTGGTCTACCTGTTCCACGAGAACCAGAAATGAGGCTCGGCCGGCGCCAGCGTGGGGCGGTCGGCGCCGTGGCGTGGGCGCTGATGCTGCTCTTCTGTTCCTGCGCGTCCCAGGAGAGGGTGCAGGGGCCGGGCGCGGCGGGCGAGTTCGAGCGCGGCCGCAGCGCCTACGAACGCGGCGACCAGCTGCGCGCGATCGAGATCCTCGAGGCCTTCGAGCGCAACTACCCTGGCAGCCAGTTCATCGACGACGCGCTCTTCTACCTGGGCAAAGCGCACCAAGCCAACAACGAGCAGATCCTGGCGCGGCAGGTCTTTCAACGACTGCTGGACGGTTTCCCGCGCAGCAGCTATGCAGAGGATGCCCTCTTCGAGCTGGCGCAGTGCTGGGTGCTCAGCATGCCGGGCCCCGCGCTCGATCCTGAGCCAGCCGAGGAAGCGCTGCGCGCCTGCGAGACCTACCTGCGCCGGTATCCCGAGGGCAAACACCGCGAGCGCGCCGAGCAGGCGATCCGCACCGCGCGCACGACGCTGGCCGAGAAGGACTATCTCAACGGGCGCACCTACATGCGCCTGGGCAAGCCCGAGGCGGCGCGCCGGTACTACCAGAAGGCGCTCGATCGTTGGAAGGACGCCCCGATCTCCGCCAAGGCGATGGAGGGCATCGCCGCCAGCTACGAAGAGCAGAAGCTCTGGGCCGACGCGCGCAGAGCCTACGGCGAGTTGCTGGACCATCTGGGCGACGATCCGTCCCGCTTCGAGGACGGCCCGCAGATCGCCGCCGCCGCCCGCCGACGGCTCGAACGCCTCCCGCAGTGAGGGCAGGGGGCGAGGTCCCCCCTTCTCGCATAGGGGGTGGAGGGTGAGACTCGGCGTCTTCGGAGGCTCGTTCGACCCTCCGCACGTCGGGCATGTGGCCGTCGCCGAGCGCTGCAGCGCGGCGCTGCAGCTCGAGCGCGTGTTTCTGGTGCCCGCTTTTCAGCCCCCGCACAAGCTGCACCGCGTGCTCAGCCCCTTCGCCGTGCGGCTCGCAATGGTGCAGGCGGCTATCGAGGGCCATCCGCGCCTCGCGGCGCTCGCGCTGGAGGGGGAGCGCGGAGGGGTTTCCTACACCGTCGACACGCTGAGCGAGCTGCGCCGCCGGTTCCCGGAGGCGCGTTTCTGGCTCTGCCTCGGCTCCGACAGCCTGCGTGAGATCGCCGGGTGGCGCGATCCGGAGGGGATCGTGGCCCTCGCGCGCCTCGCGGTCTACCGCCGGGGAGAGGAGGGCGTGGTCGTGCCCCCCGTGCTCGCGCGGCGAGTCGATCTGGTGCCGGGTGACCTCGAACCCGGTTCGTCGACCGAGGCGCGAAGACGCATCGGGCTTGGACTGGCCGTCGATGATCTGGTCGCGCCCGGCGTGCTCGCGATCATCAGGCGCGAAGGGCTCTACGCCGCGCCGGCACCCGGTGCCGGGGAAGGGGGCTGAGATGGCACCCGCGCGCGGGCAGCGCATTCACCTGGTCGATGCCATGGGGCTCTTCTACCGGGCTCACTTCGCCTTCGTGAACCGGCCGCTCACGACGACGAGGGGCCAGGATGTGGGCGCCACCTTTGGCTTCGTCCACACGCTGCTGGCGCTGATCCGCGACGAGGGGGCCACGCATGCCGCGGTGGCGTTCGACACGCCCGCACCCACGTTCCGCCACCGCCGGTACCCCGCCTACAAGGCAACGCGCCCGCCGATGCCGGAACCGCTGGCCGCCCAGATTCCCCTCTTGTCGCGCAGCGTGGCGGCCTTTGGCCTGACCGCCGTGGCGTCCGACGGCGTCGAAGCGGATGACTGGATCGGGTCACTGGCACGCTCCGCGCACGCGGCGGGGTGGGGGGTCGTGATCGTCTCGGCCGACAAGGACTTCGCCCAGCTCATCGGGGAGGGTGTGCGGCAGTACGTGCCGTCGCGGGGACGCGAGCCCGCCCACTGGATCGACGCCGAGGGTGTCCGCGCCAAGTGGGGTGTAGACCCCGGGCAGTTCATCGACTTCCTGGCGCTCACCGGGGACGCCTCCGACAACATCCCGGGCGTCAGGGGGGTTGGGGAGAAGACCGCGGCGCGCTTGCTCCAGGAGCACGGCGATCTCGACACGATCTACGCGCGGCTGGCTGCTGTCACGCCGGCGGGCGTGCAGGCCAAGCTCGAGAGTGGGCGCGACGCGGCCCTGCTGAGCCGCGAGCTGGTGCGCATCCGCACCGACCTGGCCGGGCCGGCGCCCGAATCGCTCACGGTGCCCGATCCGGCCACCCGGGCCGATCTGCGTCAGCTGCTCGAGGAGCTCGAGTTCCGCCGGCTGGCCCGCCGGCTCTTCGGACCGGGGCCCGACGCAGACGCGCTCGGCGCTGGGCCCCCGGCGGGCGAGCAGCTCGGGCTGGGGGGCGTGGAGCCTCCCGCCGGCGGGCAGCCCGCATTGGCCGGCGGGAAGCGGCCGGCGGCCAGCGCGCGGAGAGCGCCGGCCGATGCGGCGATGCGGCCCGCCGAAATGGCGGCGACGCCGATCGAGGTGGCCGGGGGCTGGGCAGAGCGGTACGCGCTCGTCGCGGACCTACCAGCCCTTGCGGCGATCGTCGGCCGCTATCCGGGCGAGGCAATGGGCTGGCCGCCGCTGGCCGTGGACACCGAGACCGACGGCCTCGATCCGATCTCGGCCAACCTGGTGGGCGTGAGCTTCGGGTGGGCGCCGGGGGAAGCCTGGTACGTTCCGGTGGGGCATCGGACTGGGGTGAACCTGCCGCCGGCCGCGGTCGCCCGGGCCCTGGCGCCGCTGCTCGCCGAGGAGCGGATCCCGAAGGCGGGCCAGAACATGAAGTTCGACCTGCATGTGCTGACCGCCCACGGCTTCGACCTGCGCGGGCCCCTCCAGGACACGATGGTCGCCTCTTATCTGCGAGACCCCGATGCCCGCCACGGTCTGGACGCCCTGGCGCAGGAGTTCCTCGACCACCCCAAGGTGCCGATCGAAGCGCTCATCGGAAAGGGGCGCGAGCAGCAGTCGATGGCAGAGGTCCCGGCCGAGCGCGTGATGCCCTATGCCTGCGAGGACGCGGACGCGGTCGTGCGGCTGCGGCCGCGGCTCGCCGCCGTTCTGGAGCAGCGGGGGGCGTCGGAGCTGTATGAGCGCATCGAGATGCCGCTCGTGCCCGTGCTGGCGGCGATGGAACGCGCCGGCGTCCTGGTGGATGTCAAGCTCCTGGCCGCCCTGCGGGGCACGCTCGCGCGGCAGATAGAGCGGCTGGAGGGGGAAATCCACGCCCTGGCGGGCACGGCCTTCAACATCAACTCGACGAAGCAGCTCCAGAAGATCCTCTTCGACGATCTCAGGCTGCGCCCGCGGCGCAAGACCAAGACGGGATTGTCGACCGGGCAGGAAGTGCTCGAGGAACTCGCCGTGGATCATCCGCTCCCGGGGCGAGTCCTCGAGTACCGCCAGCTGGCCAAGCTGCTCGGCACCTATGTCGAGGCGCTTCCGAAACTGGTCCACGCGCGCACCGGTCGCATCCACACCGAGTTTCACCAGACCGTGACCGCCACCGGCCGGCTCAGCTCCTCCAACCCCAACCTGCAGAACATCCCCGTCCGTACCGATCTGGGCCGCGAGATCCGCCGGGCATTCGTGGCGCCGCCGGGCCGGCGCCTGCTCTCGGCCGACTACTCGCAGATCGAGCTGCGGTTGCTCGCGCACCTGGCCCAGGACGAGGATCTGGTGGCGGCCTTTCATGCCGGGGCTGACATCCACCGCGCCACCGCGGCGCGGGTCTTCGGGGTGCCGATCGAGAAGGTCGATCCGGCCATGCGCGCGCGCGCCAAGGTCGTCAACTTCGGCGTGCTCTACGGCATGGGGGCACAGCGGCTCGCGCGCGAGCAGGGGATCCCGGTGGCGGAGGCGTCGCGCTTCATCGCGGAGTACTTCGCCAAGCTCCCCGGCGTGAAGGCCTTCATCGATCGTTGTGTCTCCGATGCGCGCGCCTGCGGCTATGCACGTACGCTGCTCGATCGCCGGCGGTATCTGCCGGACCTGACCTCAGCGCGGCCGCAGCTGCGCGCGGCCGCCGAGCGCATGGCGGTGAACACGCCCGTGCAGGGCTCGGCCGCCGATCTGATCAAGCTGGCGATGGTGCGCCTGCACGCCCGTCTGGCCCGCGAGCACCCCGCGGCGCGCCTGCTGCTGCAGGTGCACGACGAGCTCGTGCTGGAAGTGCCCGAGCGCGAGCTGGAGGCGGTGCGGGAGCTGGTCGTTGCCGAGATGGAGGCGGTGCTCGAGCTGCGCGTGCCCCTGCAGGTCGACACGGGCGCGGGCGGCAATTGGTGCGACGCCCATGCCTAGCGCGCGCTCGACGGCCCTCGCCGTGGGGGTGACCGGCGGCATCGGCTCGGGGAAATCGACCTTCTGCCGCCTCTTGCGCACCCGGCCGGGCGTCGCCGCCATCGATGCGGACCGCGTGGTGCGCGGGCTCCTGGCCTGCAGCCCCGGGGTCGGCCGGGAGGTGGGGGCGCGATTCGGCCCCGGCGTGTTGACCCGGGCAGGTCGGGTCGACCGGCGGCGCCTGGGGCAGAGGGTCTTCGCCGACCCGCGGGCGCTCAGGCGCCTCGAAGCGCTGCTGCATCCGATCGTGCTGGCCCGCCTGGCGCGCCGGGTGGCCGCCTTGAAGCGTCGCCCCGGCGTTGCTATCGTGCTCGTGGAGATCCCCCTCCTCGCGGAGGTGGGGCGGCCCGACTGGTGCGATGTGGTGGTGACCGTCGAGGCTGGACGCCGCCAGCGTCTCGAACGACTGGCCGCGCGGGGCCTTGAGCCGGACCGGGCGAGGCAGCGCATGGCCCGCCAAGCCGGCGATGCGCGCCGCCGCCGGATGGCCGACTACGTGATCCGCAACGATCGCGGGCTGGTGCAGCTCGAGCGGGCTGCGGGCGAGCTCTGGCGGCGTCTGGCCCAACGCCTGCGCCGGCCAGAGCTGCTGAGGCCGGCGCGGGTGCGCCGGCCTGGCGCGGGAAAGGAACGAAAGCGGCAATGAATCCGGAGATCGACCAGCTGTTGGCGGCGGGCGAGGAGAAGGTCAACCACTTGCGGGGGTTTCTTTGACCTCGGCCGGCTGGAGGGGGAGCTGGGCGATCTGGAGCGCCAGGTATCGGCGCCGGGATTCTGGGACAGCCCCAGCCGGGCCGCCGGGGTGGTGGAGCGGCTGAGGATCGTGAAGAACGCCGTGGAGAGCTGGACCGCTCTGCGCAAGCGGCTCGATGACCTGCGCGAGCTGGTCGAGCTGGCGCGCGCGGAAGGCGACGACGGATTCGAGAGCGAGCAGCACCGCGCGCTGATCGCCTTTCGAGAAGACCTCGAGCGCTACGAGCTGCAGACTTACCTCAACGGCGAGCGTGACCGCTGCGACGCGATCCTGACGATTCACCCGGGGGCGGGCGGCACGGAGTCCCAGGACTGGGCCCTCATGCTCCACCGCATGTACCTGCGCTGGATCGAGCGCAACGGGTTCGAGGCGCGCGTCATCGACTTCCAGGAGGGGGAGGAGGCGGGGATCAAGGACTCGACCCTCGAGGTGCGGGGGCCCTACGCCTACGGCTACCTCAAGGCCGAGGTGGGCGTGCACCGGCTGGTGCGCATCTCCCCGTTCGACTTCAATCAGCGCCGCCACACCTCGTTCGCCTCGGTCTTCGTCTACCCGCAGGTGGAGGAGGAGGTCGCGGTCGAGATCCGCCCCGAGGACCTGCGGGTCGACACCTACCGGTCGAGCGGCGCGGGCGGCCAGCATGTCAACAAGACCGATTCGGCGGTGCGGATCACCCATCTGCCGACCGGCATCGTCGTGCAGTGCCAGGCCGAGCGCTCGCAGCATCGCAACCGCGACGTGGCCATGAAGGTGCTGCGGGCGCGCCTCTACCATGTGCAACAGCAGGAGAAGCTCAAGGAGACCCGAGCGCTCGAGGCAACCAAGAAGGAGATCGCCTGGGGCTCGCAGATCCGCTCCTACGTGCTGCATCCCTACACCCTGGTCAAGGACCACCGCACCAATCACGAGGTGGGCAACGCGCAGGGCGTGCTCGATGGGGACTTGAACGGATTCATCGAGGCCTTCCTGCGTTCAGGGGGAAAGGAGTCGGCCCGGCGATGAGCCGTTCCATCAACCCGCTCATCTTCCGCGAGTACGACATCCGCGGCCTCGCCGCGCGCGATCTGACCGGCGAGGTGGCGGTCGCCGTGGGGCGCGCCGTGGCCAGCCTCCTGGCCGACGAGGGCGTGACACGGCTCTGCCTGGGGCGTGACGTGCGAGAGAGCTCCCCCCGCCTGCACGCCGGCGTCGCGGAGGGCATCCTGGCCACCGGGATAGATCTGCTCGATGTGGGCGTGGTCCCCACGCCCGCGCTCTACTTCGCCGTGGTGGAGAGCGGGGCGGGCGGCGGCGTGATGATCACCGGCAGCCACAACCCGATCGAGTACAACGGCTTCAAGCTGTGTCGCGGCACCGCCCCGATCTGGGGCGAGGAGATCCGCGCCCTGGGCAAGCGCATCGCGGCGCGGGACTACGCGGTGGGCCGCGGGCGCCGGGAGGCGCTCGACATCTTGCCGCGCTACCGGCGGATGATCATCGAGCGCTGTCCCTGCGAGCGCCGGCTCAAGATCGTGGTCGACGCGGGCAACGGGACGGGGGGACTGGCCGCGCCCCAAGTCCTGGAGGAGCTCGGGCACGAGATCGTGCGCCTCTACTGCGACCCGGATGGGAGCTTTCCAAACCACTTGCCCGACCCGACCGTTCCGGAGCTCATGCGCGACCTGCAGGCACGGGTGACGGCCACCGGGGCCAATCTGGGCGTTGGCCTCGACGGCGACGCGGACCGCATCGGGCTCATCGACGAGCGCGGGCGGATGGTCTTTGGCGACCAGATTCTGGCGCTCTATGCGCGCGATCTGCTCGCCCGCCACCCCGGAAGCCGCATCCTCTTCGACGTCAAATGCTCCCAGGGCCTGGCCGAGGACATCCAGGCCCACGGGGGCGAGCCGGTCATGTGGAAGACTGGCCACTCCCTGCTCAAGGCCAAGATGAAGGCCGACGGCATCCCGCTGGCCGGTGAGATGTCGGGCCACATGTTCTTCGGGGAGGGATACTTCGGGTTCGATGACGCGATCTACGGGGCCGCACGGATGGTGGCCATCCTCTCCCGGGCAGGGCGCTCCTTGGGCGAGTGCGTCGACAGCCTGCCGCACTACGAGAACAGCCCCGAGATCCGGGTGGAGTGCGCGGACGAGGCCAAGTTCAGGATCGTGGAGGAGGTCGCCCGCCAGCTGGCGCGCGACCACCCGGTCGTCACGATCGATGGCGTCCGGGCGACCTTCGCAGACGGCTGGGGGCTGCTGCGTGCTTCGAACACCCAGCCGGTGTTGGTCCTGCGCTTCGAGGCGCGCACGCGGGTCGGGCTCGAGCAGATCCGCGCGCGATTCCGGGAGCTGTTGGCGCCGCACCCGGAGGTGCGCTGGAAGGGCTAGGCCCATTCTGCGCTTGACACTAGAATCTCACGCGCCTAGCGTACATCTGATGTACGTCTGGGCACGGCTGATCGACCAGCCACGGCTGAGGCGCAGGCGGGAGGAGGCGCAAGGGTGAAGGGCGCAAAGGGTTGGATGTGTCCGGCGCCGATGGGAATTGGCGGCCGGAGATGGGTCGCACTCTGCGCCGCGCTTGGGGTGGCGGTTGGGGCAAGTCTCGGGTTCGGGTGCAGTGAGGAAGCGCCGCCGGAACCGCAGGACTCGCAGACGAGCATCCTGATCGCGCACTACCAGTCGCCCGAGAGCTTCGCAGAGGGCATCATCGAGCTCAACGGCGAGCGCCTCGATCGGGAATGGGGCAGCGAGTTCACACCCGAGCGCGGCTTCACCCAGATCCGCGTCTCGGCCGCCGATGGCTGGGGGGATCCCGGCACGCCCCGCTACGTCTCGATGAAGGCGGTCTACACGGACACCGACCTGTACCTGCTGGCCCAGTGGGTTGATGACGCCGCGGATGTGCTCAAGGACGTCTTCGTCTACGTCGGCCCCAATCTGACGGCTCCGATAGTCCGATGCGCCAACATCGGCGGCCAGCTCGTCTGCGACAGCCTCTACCGGCGCGGGCCCGAAGACAGCCTCCTCACCAGGGCCTGGTGGGCGCAGTACGGGGACGACGACAAGTTCGCCCTGGCCTTCGCGATCGATGAAGCGACGGGTGAGGGCGGGACCTTTGAGGACATCGGCTGTCACATCGCCTGTCACGGGGACGGCAGCGCCACGTTCGGCACGCTGAACTCCGGTCGCGTGGACGTCTGGTACTGGCTCGCGGGGCGCACGAATCCGCTGCGCTACATCTTCAACCCCTACGATCCCGACAAGGACGAACCGGCCCAGGGCATTCCCGGCTACCTCGACGATGGGTATCTCGACGCGCTGGCCGGCGCCGTCCCGGATGAAGGCACGCCGGGCTACTGGCCCAACTTCGACGTGGGGGCCGGTATCCCGCGCCACGTCTACCGCCGCACCGACGACGACTTCTTCGAGCCGCCCGATCCCACGAACTGCCACAACGACTGGGGAGGCGAATGCCGCCCCAACAATGGCGTCCCGGTGACCTACCTGTGGCGCGAGAAATACGATGCCTACTACTCGCAGTTGGGCATCCGCGACACGCTCAACCAGACGATCCAGCCCGATCCCCGCAAGTGGGAGACGGGCGATCTCGTGCCCGGGTACGTGTTGACCTATCCCACGGGCAGCCGGGCGGACGTGCGCGGGAAGGGAAACTACGACAGCGATCTCCGGGTCTGGACGCTCGAGATCGCGCGCAAGCTGGATCCCGGGCGGTCGAACAGGGACGATGTCGTCTTCGATCCCGAGGCCGGCCGGCCGTACTACTTCACCGTGGCCGTGTTCGATGCGTCCAGCTCGGAGCACTGGGGTAGCGAGCCCCAGATGCTCGTGTTTGGGCCCAAGAATGGCGAGTAGCCGTCGCTCGAGGGGGGGCAAGGCCGTGATGGGAGTGCCGAGGAGCGGGCGTTCGGCGGGCAGAAGTGCGGGACTCCTGGTGGTTGGGGTGGTGCTCGGGTTGGTGCCACCGGCCCAGGGAACGGTGCGGGAGTGGCTCATGCGCGAAGCGGGTCTCGACCCGGTCGCGCTGCGCAGTGCACCCTCCGTGCGACTGGCCGGAATGGGTCCGGTCGACCTCTGCGTTCGGGACGAAGCCAACGAGCTCAACATGCGGGATTTCGGCCTCAATGTGGCCGGGGTCTTGGAGGACAGCGACGGCTGGGTCATCGAGAGCTGGTTCGGGGGAAACCGCCAGCAGCTGGACAACCCGGCGCTCTCCAGCGAACGGTCCTACGGTCAGGCTGGCGCGCAGGCGGTCTACCGCTCGAATCACACGGCCCTCGGGCTGGACTACAACTGGACCTACTTTGAGACGCAGGACCATCCCGGCGACTGGTCCCGCGTGCGCGGCCCGCTGGCATCGGCGATCGTGAACCGGCGCTTCGGCCGCTTCATCCTGGGCGCGGTGGTTGGATCGGAGTCGGAGAACGAGTCCCGCAACTCGCCGGATTTCTTCGCCATCCGCCACAACCAGGCGCGGTGGGTCGGGCAGGTCGGTGGGCAGGCAGCCTTTGGCGCCACGAAGATCGGCCTGGGCTGGGACTTCGAACGCGGCGACGTCGAAGGCAAGTCGGTCGACCCTTCCCGCTTCCACGAGGACGTGTTGACGTGGGTGCGTCCTGTCGACCGCTTCTCGGTGTCGGTGATCCACAGCCAGGGCGCAAACTTCGAGGTCGGGGTGCGCGCGCGGCTCGTGGATCGCACCGGTGGGGAGACCGAGGTCATCAGCTGGAGCGATCGCTCCCCGCGCAACGGTAGCAAGGAGATCTTCCGGCGTTCCGAGGTGGTCACGTTCTCAGAGGACGAGTCGGACGCCGACGTCACCGGGCGTGTGCAGCTCAGACTGGCGCGCCTGGAGATCGGGGCCGAAGGCTCCTACCGGAGCTGGGAGTGGGACGTTGTCGAGGGTCTCAACTTCAAGGGCAGCAATCGGGAGGGCAGCCGGAGCAGCGATGTGCTGCGACTCGCCGCCGGGGCGAGCACGCATCTGCTGGGAGGGCGTCTGCTGGCGGGCGTGCAAGGGGAGGTCCTGCAGGACGATTGGGAGACCACGGAGGGTCTCGAGTCGTCGTCTGGGACGGGGCGATACGCGACCCTCGGGGTGGGTGCCGAGACCTTCGTGAACCCGGAAGTGGCACTCCGAGGGGGAGCTTGGCTGACGAGCGAGGACGGAGACATCGATGCGCCCCTCACCCTGTCGAAGGGCAAGGGGTTCTCGGGCGGCGCCTCGTGGTTGCCGCGGGGAGGGACCGTGCAAATTCACGGCTCTCTCCGTCATACAACAGCAGAGCCGGAGAAGGGGGGCGCCACGGGCGCGGACGAGAAGGACGAGACAAGCTTCCTCGTGGGGCTGCGTCTTCTTCTGTAACTGTTGTTTTTGTCGATGTTTAGCGCAACGGGCGCCGGCTTGTCGGGGGCCGGCGGCGAGGCGGAGGGAGTTAGGACCGGACAGAGGGGCACCGTCCGAGGCCGGGGGACTGGGCGGGCCTGCTCACGGGGGGATGCCACCATGCAGCGGGCAAGGATCTCTTGGTTCGCAGTGCTGGCCGCCTGCGCGTTCTGGGCGGCCGCCGCCGTCCCAGTCTGGGCACAGGGGCCGGGCGCCGGCGTGGGCACCATTGCCGGCACCGTCACGGACAAGGAGACGGGCAAACCACTGACCCCGGCAGAAGTCCTCGTCGCGGGCACTTCGTGGGGGGCGATGACGGTCGAGGATGGGACATTCACCATCAACAACCTCCCCCCGGGAACCTACCAGCTCGACGTCAAGATGATGGGCTTCGAGCTCGAGTCGGTCCAGGGCGTGGTCGTCAGCGCCGGGCAGACCGCGCGGAAGGACTTCGAGCTCAAGAAGAAGGTGGTCGCGGTCCTGGACGTGATGCAGATCATCGGGAAGAAGAAGAAGATCGAAAAGGGCCGGACGGAGACCAAGCACGAAGTAGACGCGGAAGACATCGCGGCGCTGCCGGTAGACAACATCAACGAGGTCATCGGCCTGCAAGCCGGTGTGATCGCCAAGGGCGGACAGCTCTACTTCCGCGGGGGTCGGGCCGGCGAGGTGCAGTATCAGGTCGACGGGGTTCCGGTGCGCGACCCGCTCGTGGGAGGCAACCCCACGCTGGCCACCATGGCGCTGACCAACACCGAGACGATTCTGGGTGGCATGCAGGCCAAGTACGGCAACGCCCAGTCGGGCGTCGTCATCTTCCGCACCAAGGAGGGCGGCGAGCACTTCGGTGGGGAGCTGCGCTACATCACCGATGATTACGGCTCGCCCTCGAACACCTTTGACAACTACGACCGTGTGTTTCTCGGGGTCGGAGGGCCGACCCCGGTGACCGACCTGACCTACTACGTCTCGGCCGAGGCCACCTACGAGGACAACTATCCGAAGACGGTCGAGCGGCGCTCACGCAGCAAGCTGCTCAACTTCATCAGCGTCGGCGACCGCAAGAGCAATTCGCTCAAGCTGCAGGGGAAGCTGGCCCACAAGCCCACGGCCAACACGAAGTTGACCCTGGAAATGCTGCGCCAGGAGGACCGCTACGACAGCTACTTCCACCCGTGGAGCAAGGAAGGCTACGTGCAGGTCTTCCTCGACACCACGCGGACGGAAGAGGTCGTGCTGCGTCACGGCCGCTGGTCGCCGGTACCGCTCGACTCCTCCTACGTCTATTACAACGCTGCTGAGCACACCCCGAATACGCTCTACCAGTTCGAACAATACAAGCTCGCGCTGATGCACTCGCTCAGCCAGAGCGCGCAGTACAGCTTGAAGCTCAGCACGCAGCACTACTTCCGCGACAGCCGGGTTCTCGACAAGAAGGAGTGGGAGTACGAGGGTGAGCGCTACTCGGACTACTGGTTCAACTACACGGACGGGGAGTCCTACGACTTCTTCGTGACGAACGCGGACTATCCGACGCTTTCGACGCGCGAGACCTATGTGCACCAGGTGATCTTCGACCTGACGGCGCGCTCCGGTCGCCACACGATCGAGACGGGGCTGTCGGGGCAGTACAACGATATGCGTCTTTTCTCGCTGACGTACCCATACCTGACCAACGCGAATGGGGAGATCGGTTCGAACCGGACGCGCTATCACTACTACAATCCCGAGGGTGCGTTCTACATCCAGGACCAGTGGGAACACGAGGGCATGATCATCAACGCCGGCGTTCGCTACGACGTCTTCAGCGTCGGCGAGCAGGTGCCCCTCTCGGAGGTGCAGGAGCGCGTGAAGCAGCAGCTGAGCCCGCGCATCGGCATCGCGTATCCCATCTCCGATCGGGACGTCTTCAGCTTCAACTACGGGAGGCTCTATCAGATTCCTGATCGGCAGTATCTCTTCGATGATCTCGACACCTATGAGGGAACGCGCGGCAATCCGAACCTGACCAACGAAACGACGATCGCCTACCAAGCGGCGATCCAGCACCTCTTCAGCAACCTCGTGGCCGGCCAGTTCAGTGTCTACTACAAGGACATCTTCGGCCTGATCGCGGCTCAGGAGACGGCCGACTGGTCGACGACGGGGAATGTCAACCAGTATGTGAACAAGGACTACGCCTCCTCGAAAGGCTTCGAGGTCAGCCTGTCGCGCGGCTTTGCCAACAACATGCGCTGGGATCTCAACTACGCCTACGGCAACGCCTACGGCGTTGGGTCGGACCCGGACGCGACCACGTCCCGGAACTTCGTCTACCTCCCGAACGCCGAGGTTCCGCTCGACTGGGACGCGCGCCACAGCGTGGGCGCAAGCCTCTACATGGGTGACCGAATCAACTGGGGCATCAGCCTCCTCTGGGACTACACGACCGGCTACCCGTACACGCCGGAGCAGCGCGACACGCGCGAAACGTCGCCGGAAATGGTCAACTCGCGGCGTCTGCCGAGCACGACGACCGTGGACATCCGCCTCGACAAGTACTACCAGCTGTGGGGCAAGCAGCTCTCGCTCTTCGTGCACGCGCGCAATGTTCTGGATGCCAAGAACATCACCACCCTGAGCCCGGGTGTCTTCCCCTCGCCTCCGGTGGGCAGCGCCTATGTCGTGTACTACACGGAGACAGGTCGGGCCGGGGGAGCCTACCTCTCGGACGTGGACGACGACGGCATCGAGGACTTCGTGCCGCTCCATGATCCGCGGGTGTTCGGGGATCCGCGCACGATTCGCGTCGGCGTCGGGTATCAATTCTAGGGCAGGCGATCCTCTGGGAGGTTGCAGATGAATGCCACGGACGTGAACCTGCCGCGTTGGGTGCGCGGTCTGCTGCTCGGCGGCGCCGTCCTGCTGCTGTGCAGCAGCGCTGCCACGGCCCGCTGGGATGGGTACAACCCTTACGCACGGGATGAATCCGGAAAGCCGCTGTACGCGATCCGCACGCCGTACATCTTCTATCACAATGTCGGTCTGCTCGAGATTATGGTCAGCAACGTGGGCGTGATTGGCAACCCTGGTTTCGTCGACTCCTTTGGTGCCGGCTGGAAGGGCGGTGAGTACCTCTATGCCGGATCGATCTGGTTCGGGGCCATTGCCAGCGACAACCTCTCCTACGTTTCGACCGGCGCCTACGACTTCGAGCTGCGGCCCAGCCTCGATCCGATCGACACGATCTACCCGAGCTTCGAGGGCGTGACCGGCGGCGACCGGGCCGGCTTCTCCTCGACCGGGGGCGATGACGACCAGGACGGCGCGATCAACGAGGACCCGCAGAACGGGCGGGACGATGACGGGGACGGCAAGATCGACGAGGACTACGAGGCGATCTCCCAACAGATGTACTCCTGCGAGTACTGGGACTACACCGAGGAGGCCATTTCCCGCTATCCCGAACACCGCCCACTCTACATCAAGATCGCCCAGCGCAGCTTCGCCTGGTCTACCGAAGGCGCGAACGAGTTCGTGGGGTTCGAGTACGACCTGAGCAATGACGGCTTCGAGGCCCTGCGGGATATCTACATCGGTTACTTCGTTGATTCGGACGCAGGTCTGAAGGAGGCCCCATCCTACTGGAATGACGACGGTGGTGAGCTGCGGTCGGTGGACACGACCTATGCCGACCCGAACATCGACTACACGTGCACGGAGAAGGATGGGACGACCAAAGACTGCTCGACGCAGGATCTGCATATCGACATCGCCTTCATGAAGGATACCCCGGGCAGCCAGCCGGGGGGCAATGCGGCCGATGACATGGGGCCGGGGGCGAACGGCTACTTCGGCGGCATGTTCTTGGGTCACACGACGGACCCCTTGGGAGAGCGTGCGCCGACGCGTGTGCAGATCCATACCTGCCACTTCTTCTCCGGCAGCGGCACCTACCCCGATGGCGACCCGCGCAACGACTACGAGCGCTACGACCTGCTCTCCCGCGGGACGAAGCCCCGGCGCCCCACCAGCCAGCCGTCCGACTACCGCTACTGCTTCAGCGCCGGGCGCTTCAGCGAGCTGCTGCCCGGGGAGAAACTGAAGTTCCAGGTAGCTTTCGTGATCGGCAACGAGTGGAAGGGACTGATCCACAACGCGATCACCGCGCAGCGGATCTACAACGGATCCTGGGTGGACACGGACGGCAACAAGCTGACGGGCTGTAACGGCAGCGAGACCTGCGTGCACATCGAACCGGGGAGTGATCCCCTGCAGTGGAACGACCCGTGCGATTCGCTGCTCCCGTCCGTTCCGATCAAGAATACGACCTGCGATAAGGTCGAGTACTGGAAGAATCTTGACTGCACGTGCTGCACACCGCTCCAGCAGTCGGCCGAGAGCTGCGAGGGTTGGGAGACATTGGTCCACTGGGTCTGGCGCGTCGCCCCCCCACCGCCGGCGCTGAGCACCGAAGATGAGGCGATGCGGGCGCGTGTCGAGCAGGATCGCAAGATCCGGATCGAGTGGGACAATTCCTCGGAGCTGGTGGCCGACCCGGCCACGGGCAAGATTCTCTTCTGCGGCTACCGGGTCTGGCGCGTGGAGGGCTGGGACCGACCCATCGGCTCGACCGGGCCGACGCCCAGCGAGTGGCAGCTGGTGGCCGACCTGAACACGCACCCGATAGGCAGCCAGCTCAGGCTGGCTGACCACACGAACGAATTCGCGGCGGTCGTTGACTCGATTCCGTTCCCGACCGCCCCTGGCGGGTTCCTCGAACGCTACGAGATCGGCCGCTACTTCTATGAGGACGAACAGGGCCTGAAGAACGGCATGCTCTACTTCTACGATGTGACCTCCTACAGCTGCTGGTACGAGAATGTCGCGGGCGACTCGGTCTTCTACGTCGGGGACGAAATCCCGGCGAACGCGGTCTACGTCGAGCTGGCCAGCTCGCCCGCGGCCGTGGAGGCCGAGGGGGTCCGTCCCATGTGGGGGGCCGTTCAGTCGGGCGACTGGAGGGACAAGGTCTTCGTCGTCCCGAACCCCTGGCGCGGCAGCGCGGAGTGGGATCTGACACCGAGCAACGCGGATCCAACGGGATCGCACATCGACTTTGCCGGATTGCCGGCGAAGCCGTGCGACGTGCGGATCTTCACGCTGGCCGGGGACCTCGTGCAGACGCTCCAGCACGATGGCTCGAGCGGCCGCGGGACAGTTAGTTGGAACATGATCTCCCGCAACGGCCAGGACATCGTGAGCGGGATGTATCTCTACGCCGTGACGTGCGGTGGCGAGACACAAGTCGGGCGGTTCACGATCATCCGCTGAGGTGGCGGAGCAGCCGGAGGGGGAGTCCTGATCATGGAGGGTAGCAAGGTGAAGCGGGTGATCCTGATCGCGGTTCTGATCCTGGGGCTGCCGGGGGTGGCCTTCGGCGCCAAGGAGTTCGAGAAGGTCGGGACGATCGGGGGCCAATTCCTCAAGATCGGGGTAGGGGCACGCCCGATGGGCATGGGGTCGGCCTTCGTCTCGGTGGCCGACGACGCGGCGTCCGTCTACTGGAACCCGGCCGGGGTGGCGCGGATCACGCAGAATGTGATTGCCTTGAACCACTGCGACTGGGCGGCCGACATCTCCTTCTCCCAAGCCGCCTACGTCTTTGACCCGAAGTACATCCCGGGGATGGTGGCGATCCACGCCCGCAGCCTGTACGCGCCGGAACAGGTTGTCCGAACGGTGTACAAGCCCGAGGGCGATGGCCGGAAGTTCGACAACGGGGATGTTGCCGTGGGCATCAGCTACGGCCGGTCGCTCACGGACAAGTTCTCGACCGGGATCACGTTCAACTACATCCACTCCTCGCTGGCCGACTACAGCTCGAGCGCCTACGCGTTCGATTTCGGCACGCTCTACGACACGGGTTTCCAGTCGCTGCGGATCGGCATGGCCATCCAGAACATCGGGACGAACCTGGAGTTCATCGAAGACGCGGTCAAGCTGCCGATCATCTTCCGGGTGGGGATGTCGCTGAACCTCTATCAGGACGCGAACTACTCGGTGTTGTCCGCTGTCGACTTCTCGCACCCCCCGGACAACCGGGAGCGTGCGAACGTCGGGACCGAAGTCGGTTACAAAGACTTCCTGCGCGTGCGCGGGGGCTACGGCTTCGGTTTCGACTCCGAGGGGCTCTCCCTCGGACTCGGATTCAAGGTGCCCACCAGCCTGAATGCCGAGGCGACCATCGACTATGCCTACTCGGATGCGGACTACTTGGGTGCGATCCATCGCATCTCGGCCGATTTTCGCTTCTAAGAGCGCTCGGTTGAGGCTTGGAACGCCTGCAAGGGCGGGAGCCGTAGGGCGACCCGCCCTCGCGCTTTGCGGCGCGCTCTTCCTCGCCGGGGTCGCGCCACGAGGGGTACCGGCGGCGCGCGCGCAGAGCTGGCAGGCGCCGCCCGTCGTGGCGGAGGGGGAGATTCCCTTCTATGCCGATGGGGCGGTGCTGCTGAGCGAGGGTGGGATCGAAGAGACGTTCGTCTACCTGGCCGTGCCGGGTGAGGAGGTGCGCTGCGTCGAGCTGCCCACCGCGATGGGCCGCTGGATGCAGGTGACCGCGACGCTTCGATTCCTGGATCTGGACGGTTCACCCCTGGCATCGGTCTCCAGCGACCTCGAGGTCCCGTGCGCCCAGCCCGACCCGAACGCCGCCTTCACGCGACCGATCATCAGCCTGCGCGTGCCGGAGCGAAGGGGCCCGGGTCTCGTGGAGGCAGTCCTGGCCGATCGGAACGCCACCCGGGTGGGCCTGATTCACCAACTGCGTTCGACCCCGCGCGCCGGGACCGCCCGGACGCTGCTCTCGCGGCCCGTCCTGCGGGGGACCTTTGGCCTGGGCGGGCCGCTCTTCCTGTGGGGGACCGAGAAGCTGGGGGAGCTGTCGAGCGCGCGCGGCTTCCGGTTGGGCGATGCGGATGTCATGCGCAACGGCCTCGAGCCCAACCCGGCCCGCGGGTACGGGCTTTTTCAGCCGAACCTGCTGTTGTACGCCGAGCTCTACGGGTGCTCAGAGGCCGAGGCCGACCTCGGCCTGCGGGTGCTGGCCCCGGCCGACAGCACGGTCCTCTTCGAAGAGCAGGCGCGCGTCCGCCCGCGCTGGGACCGGTGCGGTCTCGTGCGGCAGCTCGATGTCACGCAGCTGGCGGCAGGGGCTTACGTGATCGAGCTCACCGCGCGGCAGGTCGGTATAGCGGCGGGCGAGCCAGCCAGTGGCCCGGTGCGGCTGCATGCTCGGTTCCAGGTGGCCTGGGACCCGGACTCGTGGGCGCAGCCGATCACGGCGCGAATGGAGGAAGCCTCCCTGCTGATGGACCCCGAGCGCTGGGATCGCTTCGTGAAGTTGGGCACGGGTCAGCAGGAGGCCGCGCTCGACAGCCTGTGGCGCTCCGTACGTGGGGGCGGAAGTGACCCCGAAGAGCTGAAGGCGCTCTTCCGGCAGCGGGCGGCGACCGCCGACGCGCGCTTCAGCGGCACGCGGCGGGGAATCCTCACCGACCGGGGACGCGTCTTTGTCAACTTCGGCGACCCCGACGAGATCCACAAGCAGCTGGCGCCTCAGGACGAGGACCTGATCTACTACTTCTTGCGGCGGGAGATCGACGACACCGAGGCGGGGGAGGCGGGCGGGCGACCGCACCGGCATCCGATGGACACCTCCCGCTACCAGGTGTGGTACTACATCAACTGGGGGCGGCCCCTCTTCCCCCAGGTCCAGTCCCAGCTGCGGGGCGGCGGCGGCGGTCTGCGCTTCATCTTTCTCGACGAGATGGGCACGGGGGACTATCGTCTCATCTACACGAACCTGTTTGGGGGCTTCGACTGAGATAGGGCAAGGAGGTGCGCGATGCCATGGAAGGCGCTCAAGGAGCTGGACGTCACGCGCAAGCGCGTGCTGGTACGGGTGGACTTCAACGTGCCGCTCACACCCGCGGGTGAGGTGGCGGACGATACGCGCATCCGTGCGGCGCTCCCCACCATCCGGCATCTGATCCAGCAAGGAGCCGCGGTGATCCTGATGTCGCACCTGGGCCGGCCAAAGGGCAAGCCGCTGACCGAGTTCAGTCTGGCGCCGGCCGCCCGCCGGCTGGGAGAGCTGCTCGGATTCGACGTGCCGCTCGCCCCCGACTGCGTCGGCCCGCAGGCCGAGGCCGCTGTCGCTGCCCTCGCCCCGGGGCGGGTCCTGATGCTGGAGAACCTGCGCTTCCACAAGGGAGAAACGGACAACGAGGCATCCTTCTCGCAGTCGCTGGCGCGCTTGGCCGACGTTTACGTCAACGACGCCTTCGGCACCGCCCACCGGGCGCACGCGTCAACCGCGGGCGTGGCCGCCCTGGTCTCGGCCAAGGCCGCGGGCTTCCTGCTCGAGAAGGAGCTGCACTATCTGGGGGATTTGCTCGGATCGCCGCGACCACCCTTTGTGGCGGTGCTGGGTGGGGCCAAGGTTTCGGGCAAGATCGAGGTGATCGAGAACCTCCTGCCCCGGGTCGACCGAATCCTGGTTGGCGGAGCCATGATGTTCACGTTCTGGCGCGCGCAGGGCATGGCCACCGGGGCGTCCCTCGTCGAGGAGGACCGGGTCGACATCGCCCGTGGTCTGCTCGGGCGCGCGCGGGAGCTGGGCAAGGAGATCCTGTTGCCGAGCGACTGCATCGTCACGGGGGATCTGGAGGCCGCCGCGCCGGGCAGGGTGGTGGCAGCCGGTGCCCTGGGAGCTGGCGAGATCGGGGTGGACATCGGTCCCGCCAGCCGCAAGCTGTTCGCGGAGAAGATCGCGGGGGCACGGACGATCTTCTGGAACGGTCCCATGGGGGTGTTCGAGAAGAAGCCCTACGCCGAGGGGACGCTGGCCATGGCCCGGGCCGTGGCCGCCGCGACTGACGGGGGTGCGGTCTCGGTCGTGGGCGGGGGCGATTCGGTGGCAGCCATCCAGCAGATGGGTCTGGCCGACCGCATCTCGCACGTGTCCACCGGCGGTGGGGCATCGCTCGAGTTCATGGAAGGCAAGGAGCTGCCGGGGGTGGCTGCCCTGGGCTAGCGGCCGCGAGGCCGAGGAGTACCGATGCGCAGGCCGCTGATCGCGGGCAACTGGAAGATGAATCTGCTGCGGGACCAGGGGCTTGCCCTGGCCGACGCGGTCCAGGCCGGGGCAGCGCGGGTGAGCGCGAATCGGGATCTTCTGCTGATCCCGCCCTGCACGCTGCTGGCGCTGGTGGCCGAGCGGCTGCGCGGCGGGCCCGTGGCCCTGGGCGCCCAAGATCTCCACGAGCAGCCCTCCGGGGCCTTCACAGGAGCCGTATCTGGCCCCATGCTGCGCGACGTGGGCTGCCGGTACGTGCTCGTGGGCCATTCGGAGCGACGGGACGTCTTCGGAGAGAAGGGGGAGCTGCTGTCGCGCAAGCTGCGCGCGGCCTTGGCGGCGAGTCTGGAACCCATCTACTGCGTCGGCGAGCACCTCGATGAGCGCGAGCGGGGCCAGACCCGCGCCGTGCTCACCCGGCAGATCCACGAGGGGCTCGCCGGTCTGGAGCCCGAGCAATGGGCCCATGTCACGCTCGCCTACGAGCCGGTCTGGGCGATCGGCACGGGGCGCACGGCCACGCCGGCGATGGCGCAGGAAGCGCAGGCCCACCTGCGCGGGCAGGTCGCGGCGCTCGCCGGCGCGCCGGCCGCCGGCGAGCTGCGCATTCTCTACGGGGGCAGCGTCAAGCCAGACAACGCCGCGGACCTCCTGGGCCAGCCCGATGTCGACGGAGCCCTGGTAGGTGGGGCGAGCCTGCAGGCGGCGAGCTTCCTGGCCATCGCCGGGGCTGGGCTCTAGGGCGATGCCCGGGGTCCCCCGGGGTCCGGCCGCAGCGGTTGACAGCCCGGCAGCCAGCTGCTACTGTCTACGTTTTGTTCGGCCGAAATCAGGAGAATCCGATGATCGCGATCCTGCTGATCCTGCACATCCTGGTGGCGATCCTTTTGGTCGTCGTCATTCTGCTTCAGAGCGGTCAAGCTGGTGGGCTGTCCGGGGCCCTCGGGGGCGGTGGCAGCCAGACCCTGTTTGGCGGGCGGGGCGCCGCGACGTTCCTGTCCAAGGCCACGACCTATCTGGGGGCGGCCTTTTTGCTGCTCAGCCTCCTGCTCGCTTTCGCCCAGGCTCACCGCACGGCTGGGACCGCACAGGGGCGCAACATCATCCGCGAGACCTTCCAGCCGACCGAGGCTCCTGCTGAGCAGCCGGCCGGCACCCCGGAGGGGGCCGCACGGCCGGCGTCTGAGGGCCTGCAGGTGCCTGCACCCGAGGGTGGCACGCCCCCCTCGGAAGGGCTCCAGGTGCCCGCCCCCGAGGGAGGCACGCCGGCGCCCTCCGGTGCCGGTGGGGGTCAGTAGCGGGCTGCCAGGAGCGTCCCGGTCAGGTCGCAGAGGTGGGCCCGATCCTGCGGTGGGCGACCGGACGCGAGCGCGGAGCACAGGTTGCGGGCCGGGGTGGTGGAATTTGGTAGACACGCACGTTTGAGGGGCGTGTGGGGCAACCCGTACGAGTTCGAGTCTCGTCCCCGGCACAGATCAGGGCCCCGGCGGAGGCGATCCGCCGGGGCCCGCGCCTTGATGATCCGCCCTCGCTGTCGCCTTGAGCAGCGCACGGCAGTCGTCCAGGAACGCGAAGTGGCGCCCGTCCCGCAGGTCCGGGAAGGTCCAGGGCAGTGCGGTCCAGCCGTGGCGGAACCAAAGCGTAAGCTCGGCATAGATGCCACCCGACAGGTGCACGCGGTGGGGCGCTGGCTTGCACGATGCCAGAAAGAAGCCCCCCAGTGTGACCTGCCCCGGATCCAGATTCGCGCGACGCGCCCCACCGGTGGACCAGCGTACCTCCAGATCGATCGTCGCACGCTTGAGCGCTGCCAGGTCCCCCGCCCGTCGGGGAGCCCAGGCGAGGAAACGCCGCTCCAGCCCGGGGCCCATCTCGGCCTCATAGTAGCGGGTCGCATCGAAGGGTGAGGGGGGGCTGCGCAGGACGCAGGGGCCGAGCAGCGCCGCCAGCATCTCCTCCAGGCCATTGGGCGCCGGCGGCCGGGTGATGATCCCAACAACGGGCACCACGAGCTCGGGGGGATGGGGTGTGCTCATCGAACGCGACCTCGCTGCCGCCGCCCGAGGGGCAACCGCGAGCCGGAGCTGAAGCGCTTGCGGCACGGGCCCTTGGAGGTGGCGCAGCGCTTGCCGGATATTCGACCCTCTGGTATCGTAGGATCTATGCAGCCCATCTTCCTTTACAATCCCAAGGTTGTCCAGTTCGACTACGGCACCACCCATCCTTTTCGCCTCGAGCGCATCTGGCTGACGCACGCGATCTGCTCGGCGCTGGGACTGCTCGATGGTCGTCTGGGCGTGGAGCGCACGTTCGAGGCGGCCGAGCCTCGCGATCTGCGGGAGGCCCACGAATCGACCTACCTGGACTTGCTGCGCGCAGCGTCGGATGGTCTGCCGGTGCCCGGCCTGGCGCGGCACGGCCTCGGTTCCGGGGACAACCCGGTCTTCAGCGGCCTGTGGGAGTACGTGCTCTATACCGGCGGCGGGAGCATGGCCGCCGCTCATCTGCTCCTGTCCGGGGAGGCGCGGCGCGTCTTCCATCCGGGTGGCGGGCTCCATCACGCCATGCAAGGACGGGCCTCGGGCTTCTGCTACGTCAACGACGTCGTGCTGGCCATCCAGCGGCTGATCGCGCAGGGCAAGCGGGTTCTGTATCTGGACCTGGACGCCCATCACGGGGATGGCGTCCAAGAAGCCTTCTACGACACGAACCGGGTCATGACCATTTCGGTCCATCAGGACGGCCGGACGCTCTTTCCCGGCAGCGGCTTCGTCCAGGAATGCGGGCGCGGTGAGGGTACGGGCTATGCCGTCAACATTCCCCTGCTGCCGCACATGGGCGATGACGAGTACTTGCGCGTTTTCGAGGAGATCCTGCGCCCGCTCTACCAGGCCTACCGGCCGGATGTGCTGGTCACCGAGCTAGGGGCTGACCCGCTGCTGGGCGATCCGCTGACGAACCTGGAGCTCAGCCTGAAGGGTTGGTGGACGCTGCTGGGCGGGATCGCCTCCTGGGATGTTCCCTGGCTTGCCGTGGGGGGCGGCGGCTACGACCTGGCCAACACGATGCGCGCCTGGTCGCTGGCCTGGGTGCGGATCGTGGGCGCCGAGTGCCCAGAGCGCTTGCCCGACGCTCCCGCCGAGCTGCCGGGGGTGGCGAGCCGCATGCGCTGGCCGGCGGACTTCTGGAGCGCGCCGGTGCGCATGTCCGCGCACAGCCCCGAGGAAGCGGCGATCAGCGCGATCATCGATCAGGTCCGAGCGGTGATCTTCCACTACCATGGTCTGTGAGACCGGCGCCGCCGGGGCCCCAGCCGGCGGCGCGGTTCTGCCGTTCAGAGAGGCGAGCGGCGTGCGTCGATTCTCGCGCGGCATGGGTCCCACGCTCTTCTTCGCGTTCAGCGCCGCCGCCGTCCCCGTCCTGCTCGCCTCCGGCCTGCTCCTCGAATGGCAAGCCCGCCGCTCGCTCGAGGCGGAGCTCGCTCGGCGTGTCGAATCCCTGGCCGCGGCCGTCAGCGCGGCGATTCCGGCCGAGACCTGGAGCCTGCTCTTCGCCCTGGGTCCGGGCGATGAAGACGGGCGCACCGCGAGCCTGCTGCGCGCGCGCCTCGAGCGGCTGGCTGCCGGGTCCGGGGCCGAGCGCATCGAGATCTGGACGCCCGACGGGCGGATCGCGCTGGATCACGACGGCGCACTCGCCATCGGCGCGCCGGCCCCGCGGGCCGGATTCATGACGCGCGAGCTCGAAGTGGCGCTGCGGGAGGGACGCGCTGCCAGCACGCCGCTCTTCCGCAACACTGCGGGTCGCCTGGTCAAGATCGGGGTGGCCCCGGTGGCCCCCGAGCCGGGCGCTGATCTGGCGGCGGCGCCGCTCGGGCTGGTCGCCGTATCGGCCCCGTCGGCATCGCTCGGGGCGGTCGCGACCATGCGCCGCACGCTGATCGCGGTGGGGGCGGCCGGATGGCTCCTCTTCCTGCTCACCGCGCTGTGGCTCGCGCGCGGCACGACCCGCCGCATCCGCCACCTCACCGCCTCGGCTGTGGCTATCGGCCGTGGCGATCTGGAGACCCCGGTGCCCCCCTCCGGAGAGGACGAGATCGGGATCCTCGCCGACGCGCTCGATCGCATGCGAGCGGCAGTCCAGGTCCGCGAGCGGCAACTGCGCGCGATGGTGGGGGGCGTGGCCCACGAGATCCGCAACCCGCTCGGCGGGCTCACCCTCTATGCCGAGATGCTCGCGCGCGACGGCGAGCTGAGCGCCAAGCAGCACGAGCGCGCCACGCGGATCGTGGACGAGGCCATGCGCCTGGAGCGCGTCGTGCGCGACTTTCTCGAGTACGCGCGGCCCGAGCGGCCCCGAGTCCAGCGCGTGGATCTGCCCATCATCGTCGCGGACTCGGCGCAGAATGCCGTGGCCGGCCTCGGCTGGACGGGGTTCCTGGAGCTGGAGCCGGGATCGCCGAGCGTGGCCTGCGATCCGGACCATCTGCGCCAGATCCTGCTCAACCTGCTGCGCAATGCGATGCAGGCGGCCGGCCCGAGCGGGCGCGTGCGGCTGCACACGACCGCCGCGCACGGCAGCGTGGAACTGCGCGTGGAGGACTCGGGTCCGGGGGTGCCGACCGAGGAGCGCGAGCGGATCTTCGAGCCCTTCTACAGCCGCAAGGCCGATGGGGCCGGCCTGGGGCTGGCCATCGCCCGGCGGCTGTGTGACCTGGGGGAGATCGGGCTGACGGTGGAAGCCAGCCCGCTGGGCGGCGCCTGCTTTGTCCTGGCCTTCGCCCATCGCCCGAGCGCGGCGGAGGGCCCGGGGGTATCAGAGCGCGGGAGGTCATCGTGAGCCGCATCCTGGTGGTCGAGGACAACGCCTCGCTGCGCGAGGCGATTGTCGAAGTACTCGCCGGGGCGCACGACGCGCGCGGCGCGGCGAGCGCGGAGGAGGCGCTCGCGCTGGTCGAGCGGGTCACGCCGGAGCTGGTCTTGACCGACTTGCGCCTGCCGGGACGCAGCGGCCTCGACCTCCTCAGGGAGCTGCACGCGCGCGATCCTTTCGTCGAGGTGATCGTCCTGACGGCTTTCGGAACGGTGGAGGTGGCGGTGGAGGCGATGCGCGCGGGCGCCTTCGACTTCCTGACCAAGCCCGTGCGCATGGACCACCTCGCCGCCAAGGCCGACCAGGCGCTGGCCGTGCGGCGCAACCGCCTGGCCTTGCTGCAGGAACAGGAACGGCGCCGCTACCTCGAGGAGGAAGTCGGGGAGGCCTTCAACGAAGGGCAGATCGTCGGGCGCGCGCCCGCCATGCTGGAGATCTACCGGACGATCGACAAGGTCGCCGCCAGCGACAGCTCCGTGCTGATCACCGGCGAGAGCGGCACGGGCAAGGAGCTGGTGGCGCGGGCCATCCACATGCGCAGCGGGCGGCGCGACGGGCCCTTCGTGCGCGTTAGCTGCGGCGCATTGGCCGAAGGCGTGCTCGAGAGCGAGCTCTTTGGCCACGAGCGCGGCGCCTTCACGGGCGCGGTGCGCCAGCGGCGCGGGCGCTTCGAACTGGCGCAGGGAGGGGCGCTGTTCCTCGACGAGATGGCGGAGATCGGTCCCGCCTTGCAGGTCAAGCTGTTGCGCGTGTTGCAGGAGCGTGAGTTCGAGCGGGTCGGCGGGGAGCAGACGTTGCGCGTCGACGTGCGGGTCATCGCCGCGACCAACCGGGATCTGGCGGCGGACGTGAAGGCGGGACGGTTCCGTGAGGACCTGTTCTACCGCCTCTACGTGATTCCGATCCACGTGCCCCCGCTGCGCGACCGGCGCGAGGATATCCCGCTGCTGGCCGAGCACTTCGTGCACCGGATCTGCGGGGCGATGCAGCGCCCGCCCGTGACGCTGGAGACCGGCGCGCTGGATGTGCTCCGGCGCTACGGCTGGCCCGGCAACGTGCGCGAGCTGGAGAACGCGCTCGAACGGGCGATCGTTTTGTGCGAGCAGGACCGCGTGACCGCGCGGGATCTGGCGTTTCTCCAGGCGCAGCCCGTCGCCACGCTGCCGTTGCCGGCCGGGCTTCTGCCCCTCAATGACGCGCTCGGGCAGCTGGAGCGCGTGCTGATCGAGCGCGCGATGGCGCAGGCCGGGGGCGTCAAGACCGAAGCGGCCCGCCTCCTGGACATCACGCCCAGTGCGCTCTACTACAAACTGGAGAAGTACGGACTGCAGTGATGGCGCGGGAGCGATACGCGCGGGACGGTGCGACCCCGTGGGGGCTGGCGCTGGCCGTCGCCCTGGCGGCGGCCGCGTGGGTGCCACCCGCGAGCGGTCAGGGGAGTGCGAGCGCTGCGCCGGTTGCCGACGTCGCGGCCTGGATCGCGTGCCGCGCGCGCACCGAGGCGCTGGCCGAGCAGTTGGATGCGCTCGTGGCGCGCGAGGTCCTGGCCTGGGAAGAGCGGCGCGATGCGATCGCGAGCGCGACCCCGGGGGAGGAGCGGCGGGTGCTCGCGCGGGGCGAGGCGCTGGGCGACACCGTGCGTGCGGTCGCCGATGCGCTGCAGGCGAGTGACCGCGAGTGTCGGCAGGTGGCCGAGGCACTGCTCGCGCGGGTGGAGGGCGAGATCGCGGCGCTGGCGCCCGCCGCCGATGGGGGTCGGGCGGATTCGCTGCGCGAGCTGCGGAACCGGCTCGTCACGGCGCGAGCGGCGCGGCGCAGTGCCGACTTGGCCGCGCCCGTCGCGCGTCCCGATGACGGACCCGACGTGCTGCGGATCAAGGCCGCGCGAGCGCGAGATCTGGCCGACCGTGCGGCCGCCTGGCGGACGGATGTGGCGGCGCTGCGGCGGGCCACCGAGGACCGTGAGCGGCTGGCTGCTGAGCGGCGCGAGTTGCTGGGTGATCTCTCCTTCTTCAACGCGGGGGCCGCGCTCAACCCCGGCGAGATGGCATCGCGGGACCTGGTGCCCGGTGGCCCGGCTCCCTCCGACAGCAGCGTCGTGGCGCGGCTGCTGCAGGCCCTGCTGGCGAGCGGTGGGCTCCCCGCCGCCGGGCCGCGTTCGCCGCTCGAGGCCCTGGCGGCGCTGGAGTCCTGGCTGGCGCAGAGGGAGAGCGAGTTGGCGGCGCAGGCGGTGGAGTTGGATTCGCTGGCGGCACGATGGGGGCGCGAACCATGAAGGCTGATGCGCGCATCGGGGGCCGCATCGCAGGTGGACCGGAGTTCGGGACCGCCGCCCGACGGCGGCTGCGTCCCGCGGCGGCCGAGCGGTGGATTGGGCTCGTGCTGATGTTGGCGGCCGGGGTGGGCCGGCCGGCGGCCGCGGCCGGAGAGGTCGGCGGCCCGCTGGCGGTGGAGGGCGGCCTATCGTGGGGGTACGACTCCAACGTCCTCGAGGCGGTCAACCGCGATCGCTGGGCAGGGGACAGCTTCGCTCGGGTGGAGGTCGGTCTCGCACGGCCGGCAGCCGGGCATCGAACCTGGGGCTGGTCTGGCCAGGCACGGTTGGCCGCGGAGGAGTACGTCAACTATCGCTCTCAGGATCGCAGCCTGATCCTGGGAAGTCTCGGCGTGCGGCGGCAGAGGGGGCGAGTGATGGGGGAGCTGCGATGGACCGGGCAGCGGGTCGACCGGCCCCACGCGGACTCGCTCAGCCTGGTCCGCCAGACCCTGGCGCACGCCGGCGGTGCGGCCCTGGGGGACCGGACGCGTCTCGACTGGCTCGCGGATGGAACCTGGGTCTGCACGGAGCCCGGTGGGCCGAGCCAGCGGCGGAGCTGGCGGCTGGGAGGCGACCTCGAGCGCGCGGTGGCGGGACCTCTGCGGGCCGTGATCCGCTTCGAGGTCGGGGAGGCGCGCTACGACGAGCCTGCGATCGCCTCGTGGGAGGGTGGCGAGAACGTGTTTTCCGCCCGCGACCAGCGGGATCGCCAGCTCCTGTGGGGTGCCGGCCTCGACTGGTCGGCCGCCACCCTCGTGCGCCTGGCCTACGGGTATCGGGCCATCGACAGCAACAGCCTCGGGTATGCTCAGGACCGTCACGAGGCTTCCGTCTCCGTCGCCCGGCTGCTGCCGGCGCGGATAAGCCTCCAACTGGTCGGGCTGTGGCAGGAGCCCTGCTATCGGGACGAGGGCTTTGCGAAGTGGCGGCTGCGGGATGATCCGGAAGATCTCGACATCGGTGCGCGCAGCGGGGTGACGCTGCGGCTGCGCCGCCCGCTGGGGGCGGGATTCAGCGCCGATGCCCAGACCGGGTGGGAACGCAACGAGGCACGCGTCACGGGCCGGTTCTACGAGCGTATCCAGGTGCTGCTGGCGATCCGGTACCAAGTGGGCAACTGAACCCGTGGCGGCGTGCCGGCCGGTTGCAGTCTCAGGATTCTGAGAGGGCTCTCGGGAATCCGTGCCGGATCGCGGTCCGGACGCGGCCGATCGGGGGGTTCTCGATCGTATCCTAATGTCCTTGGTTCAGTTACCCGGCCCGGCCGTGCTCTCCTCCTGGCATTGATCTTGCATGTCCTCGTGCGGGAGGACCGCGGAAGTGTCGAGCGCCGTCACATCAACGCCCCGTCTCGGGTTCAGCGTATGGCCCGGGGCGATCCTGTTTCTGGCGGCGGCCTGCGCGGCTCTCGCCGGCTGCGGTGCGGGCGACCCCACCGCGCCCGGCGATCTCTTTGCTTCCTGGGACAACCTGGAGTACGCCACGGCGGACGGCCAGGCCACGGTGAGCATCGGGGGCGGCGGTGAGATCCGCGTCCACGACACCGTGGTGGGCACTCACGACGGACTGCTGGGACCTGCCACCTGGCACGCGCTCGAATCAGCGCTGCGCACGGCCGGTCTCGCTCCCTGCACGCCCCCCGCTGGGACCGGCGTGGGGGCCGTCCTGCTCGTGCGCGACGGAGAGACCACCGGGTTCAGATGGGCCGACGCAGGCGAGCTCACGGCCGCGCAGGCACAGGTCGTGGAGCTGCTCGACGGGCTGCGCCGCGAGGCCGCCGGTCCGGACGGGAGCACCCTGGTCGAGCCCGTGTCGGTCGGGAGGCTCTTGCACGGCTTCGACGCGACGGGCCCTGCCGAAGGGGTCCTCGTGCGCGACGAGGACCAGATGATCGACCTCCTGCGCGCGCGTCTCGCGCGGGCGGCGGTCGTGTTGCCCGAGATCGATTTCGAGCGCGAGATGGTTCTCGCGGTCTTCGCGGGGCCGCGCAGCAATGACGCGTTCGACGTCGTGGCCGATGATTTCGCGGTGCGCACGCTCGATGGGTACATGAAGGTTACCGTCCGTCGCTACGTCCGCGAGGCCAGCTGCCCGGCGGTCGGCGATGGTGTGCACGGGGCCTTTGACGTGGTCCGGCTTCCCAGGTCAGCCGCGCAAGTCTTCATCGACTGGCGTGTGGTGGTCCTGGAGTGCGTGGAGCCGTGACCCGTTGATGGGGTGGGGGCCGAAGCGCCGAATGTGTTTCCAGACATCACGGGCTGACCCCCTGGGAAACGGCATCTTGCGATGAACGCGCCTAGGCCCCCCACCCAAAGAGGTTTGCCCCGGTAGGGGCCGGGGAGGCTGGTCCAGCAATCGACGGGAAAGCCCCGGCGATTGCCTGGGGTCCAAGAGGGCAGTGGTCACCACTGGCTGGTTTGCACAAACAGGGCTCCTGCCGGCCGATCTGGAAGGGCATCGGGTCGCTAGCGTGCCAACCGATGCCCTTCACCATTGGGCGCGCCGATCAGCTGCCGAAGAGGCCGCGGAGCTGGCAAACCACGGTGCGCCGGCGCGCGCGATTGTCGAAGTCGAGCAGGATGATCTGCTGCCAGGTCCCCAGGATGAGCTCTCCGTGGGAGACCGGCACCTCGAGATCGGGCTGCACCAGGGCCGCGCGCACGTGCGCGAAGCCGTTGCCGTCCCCCCACCGGGCATCGTGCGCGTAGGGGATCGACTGCGGCGCCAGACGCTCGATCGCGGCCCGCAGGTCGTTCACCGCCCCCTCTTCGTACTCGATGGTCGTGAGCCCGGCGGTCGCACCGGGCACGAAGAGCAGCACGGAGCCCTCCGTCAATCCCTCGGCGCGGATCAACTCCTGCACGCGGGGCGTCACATCGCGGATATCGGCGAATCCGGCGGTCTGGAGCTGAAAGCTGTGGGTGCGGATCTCCATCCGTCGTCCCTCGGGCCCCCAGCGCGCGGCGGGCGGGCCGCCCGGGCGCGCCAACCTTGACACGTCCGGAAGCGTACCCTAGTGTGCGGCTTCCACGGGGGGCGTTCAATGATCCAGGTGCCACAGGAAGAGGAATCTGCCGGGCTGCCGGGAGACTACCACGTTCGCCTGGACAACTTCGAAGGGCCGCTCGACCTCCTGCTGCATCTGATCAAGCAAGACGAGGTCGAGATCTGGGAGATCTCGATCTCGCGCATCACACGCCAGTACCTCGAGTTCCTCGAGCGCATGGAAGCCCTCAACATCGAAATCGCCGGCGAATTCCTGGTGATGGCGGCGACGCTCATGCGGATCAAGTCGCAGGGGCTGCTGCCTCGTCCACCGGCGTCAGCGGACGAGGACGCGCCCACCACCGAGGAGGAACTGATCCAGCGCCTGCTGGCCTACCGCCTCTACAAGGAGGTGGCCGAGTCGCTCCGGCGGCGGGAGGATGACGCCGGTCCGCGCTTCCCGCGCGGCTTCGTGCCCGAGCTCCCGGACGACTTCATGGTCCCGCTCGCCGAGATCGACCTCTTCTCCCTCGTCCAGGCGCTGGCAGAGATCGAAAGGCGCGAGCCGTCCGCACCGCCGATGCACCGCGTGCACCTGGAGGATGTGCGTCTCGAGGATCAGGTCGCCCTCGTGCTGCAACGGCTGGAGGAGCACGCGGGCCGCCTGACCTTCGGTGGGCTCTTCGGCCCGGAGCCGCGGCGCATCGAGCTGGCGGTGACGTTCCTCGCCGTGCTGGAGCTCGCGCGCCAGCAGGTGATCGTTCTCATGCAGGATCAACCTTTCGGAGAGCTGTGGATCCTCGCGCGCGAGTGCGAGGGGGCGGTCGTTTCGTAGCCGGTCGGCGCGCGGCCGAGCGCCGGCGCGGATCGCGGCAGGAAGGGCCTGGAGTATTGAAGAACCTGACGCGCATCGTGGAGGCGCTGCTCTTCAGCGCCGACGGACCGCTCAAGCCCGAGCAGGTCCAGGAAGTCGTGCCCGCCGCGGACGCCGAAGCGGTGGCCGAGGCCTGCGCGGAACTGGGTCGTTTCTACGCCGAGACCGGGCGCGCCTTCGGGATCGTCCGCATCGCCGGCGGCTACCAACTCCTGACCGTGCCCGAGGTGGCGATCGAGGTGGAGCGCTTCCTGGTGGGGCGCCGGCGCCAGCGGCTGTCGCGCGCCGCCCTGGAAGTGCTGGCCGTGATCGCGTACAAGCAGCCGGTGACCCGCGGCGAGGTCGAGACGATCCGGGGCGTCGACTGCGGCGGCGTCTTCCGCACGCTGCTCGAGCGACGCTTGATCGTCGTCAAGGGCCGGGGTCGGGGCGTGGGTCACCCGCTGCTGTACGGTACGGGGGATCACTTCCTGGAGCACCTCGGGATCGAAGACCTCAAGGACTTGCCGCGGATCGAGGAGTTCGAAGCGCTGGTCGACCGCGGCGCGGTGCGCGATGACCTGGTCCGTTCGGGCGTGATCGCCGGGCCCGCCGCGCAGGATGCGGGCGGCAACGGCGGGTCCGCCCCCGAGGATGGATCGGGGGCCGCCGGGCGAGAGGGCGAGGAAGCGGACCGGGGCGCCGAGGTCGAGGCGTGATGCCGACCGACGCGCGGGACCGGGCTGGCCCGCCGGGGCCCCCGGGCCCCGAGGCCGGGGGCATGCGCTTGAATCGTTTCCTGGCGCTGTGCGGGGTGGCCTCTCGCCGCAAGGCCATGGAGCTCGTTTTCGCGGGCCGGGTTCGCCTGAACGGGAGCCCGGCTGTCGATCCGGGCGTGCTCGTGTGGGGCGATCGCGACCGGATCGAGGTGGACGGCGAGCTCATCCGACCGCCCGCACGCTACGTTTACTATGCCTTTCACAAGCCGCGCGGCGTCGTGGTGACGACCTCGGACGAGCTGGGGCGCGCCGGCCTGGGCCCGTACCTGCGCCGGATCCGGGTCCCCGTCTTCGCGGTCGGCCGCCTCGACCGCAGCTCCGAGGGGCTGCTGCTGCTCACCAACCACGGGGAGCTTGCCCAACGGCTCCTGCACCCGCGCTACCAGGTGGAGAAGGTCTACCAGGTCCGGGTGGTTCCGCGACCCCAGCCCGGCCAGCTTGCCCGCATGAGCGCCGGGGTTGTCCTCAGCGGGGACGAACAGAGCGGGCCGGCCCAGGTCAGGGTGCGGCGCACCTCGCGCGGAGGCGCGGTGCTGCGCATGGTGCTGCACGAGGGCAAGAAACGGGAGGTCCGGCGCATCTGCCGGGCCGTCGGTCTGCGCGTGGTGCGCCTCCAACGGCTCAGTTTCGGCGGCGTGCGCCTGGGCGAGATGCCGGCCGGAGAGATCCGCCCGCTCGCGCCCGGGGAGGTGAGCGAGTTGGCTCGCCTCACGGGGCTGGAACTCTGAGCCATGGCCGGCCCGCCTGCATCCGCGCAGCTCGCGCCCGGACCGGGCGGTCGGGTCGTGACGATCGACGGGCCCGCCGGGACGGGCAAGTCGGCGACCGCCCGTGCCCTGGGCGAGCGCCTCGGCCTCATCTACCTCGACTCGGGTGCGCTCTACCGCGCCTTCGCCTGGGCGGCCCAACGTGACCGGGTGCTCCAGGCGGCGGACGAGCAGCTGGCCGCCTGGGCGGCGCGGGTCCCCGTGCAGGTTCGCACCGGACGGCGCGGCTCGTTTCGCGTGCTGGTCGGGGATCTGGACCTGGGGGATCAGATCCGCGATGAGCACGTGGGGCAGGCCGCGTCGCGCCTGGCCGAGCGAGGCCCGGTGCGGGCGCGCGTGGCGGCGCTCCTGCGCGAGGCGGCCCGTGGCCACTCCTGCGTGGCCGAGGGCCGCGACATGGGCAGCGCCGTCTTTCCTGACGCGCTGCCCAAGATCTTCCTGACCGCCTCGCTCGAGGCGCGCGCGGCGCGGCGCGTGGCTCAGCTGCGCGCCATGCGCGTCGCCATCGATGAGGAGCAGGTCCGGAAGGATCTGGCCGAGAGGGACCTACGCGACGAATCTCGTGCGATTTCTCCGCTGCGCGTGCCGGAGGGCGCGGTACGGATCGACTCCTCCGACTTGGAGCTGGAGGAGCAAATCGCCTTGGTGGCGGCCTTCTGGCGCGGGCGCGGCCACTACCCCGGGACCCTCCTGTTCCGCTGCTCGCAGCGCCTGCTGCGGCTGCTGTTCCAGGGCGTGTGCGGCGTGCGCGTCAGCGGGCGCGAGCAGATCCCGCCCGGGGCCTGCCTGCTCGCCTCGAATCACCGCGACTACACGGATCCGCCCCTGGTCGGGTGCCTGTTGCCGGGCGCGGCGGCCTTCCTGGCCAAGGCCGAGCTGTTCCGCGGGGCGTTTGGGGCGCTCATCCGCCGGTACAGCGCCATCCCCGTGCGCCGCGGGGCGGCCGACCGCCAGGCCCTGCGCGCGGCCGAGCGGTCGCTGCGCCACGGTGTGCCCCTGCTGATCTTCCCCGAGGGGACGCGCATCCGGGGCGATGACCTGGGAACGCCGCACGCGGGGGTGGCCTGGCTGGCGCGCCGCACCGGGGTGCCGGTCGTGCCCGTCCGCGTCTCGGGCGGGAGCCTCGGGCGCAGCCTGCTGCGCATCGAGCCGCAGCGGGTGCGGTTCGGGCCCCCGTTGGCTCACCGCGCAGGGGAGGGGGATGAGGACGACGGCGCCTTCGCCACACGCGTGATGGCGGCCATTGCCGCCCTGGGCGGGGAGCCCGCGGCCAGGTAGAGATCACGCTTGAAGGTCGACGGCCGAATGATATAATCAGCAATTTGCATGCGCGATCGCCGGGCGCGTCAATCCGGCGGGTGAAGTTGTCAGGCAGTGAGGGAGGACCCACCAACCATGATGGACCAGGAATCGCAGATGAATCAGACCAGCTTGCCGCCGGCCGGGGCCGAGGGCCAGACCGGTGCGCTGCCGGGACCGATCGTCGATCCCGGCGACGATGCCCCCGAAACGGTCGGGGTGCGGGACAGCGGCGGGCGCGGCCCGCAGGGCCCGATGCCCATCCGGCTCGTCAACCGCGAGGACCCGGAGCAAGGGGACGCCGCCCAGGTCCAGCAGATGGTCGACATGTACGTCAACTCGATGCGCAACCTCGAGGAAGGTGAAGTGCTCAAGGGGCGCATCCTCAACGTGGACGACAAGGACGTGCTCGTCGACGTGGGCTTCAAGAGCGAGGGCATCATCCCGCTCGAGGAGTTCGGCGAGGTCGACAGCGTCAAGGTCGGCGAGGAGATCGACGTCTTTCTCGAGAAGCTCGAGGACCAGGACGGGCTGGTCGTGCTGTCGAAGCAGCGGGCTGACTTCGTCAAGGTCTGGGACCGCGTGAAGGATGCCGCCGAGAAGGGCGAGGTCGTCGAAGGCCGCCTGGTCAAGAAGATCAAGGGCGGAGTCGTCGTCGACCTCTTCGGCGTCGACGCTTTCCTGCCGGGCTCGCAGATCGCGCTGCGCCAGCCGCAGTCGATCGAGAGCCTGATGACCCAGACGCTCAAGTTCAAGATCATCAAGCTCAACAAGCGGCGGCGCAACATCGTCGTCTCGCGCCGGCTGGTGCTCGAGGAAGAGCGCGAGGCCGCGAAGGAGAACATCCTCAAGGAGCTCGAGGTCGGCCAGGTGCGCGAGGGCTATGTCAAGAACATCACCGACTTCGGCGCCTTCATCGATCTGGGCGGGATCGACGGCCTGCTGCACATCACCGACATGTCGTGGGGCCGCATCCGCCACCCGTCCGAGGTCCTCAGCGTGGGCGAGAAGGTCCGCATCAAGCTGCTCAGCTTCGACCCCGAACGCGAACGGATCTCGCTCGGCCTGAAGCAACTCACCGAGTACCCGTGGGAGCGCGTGGACGAGAAGTACCCCGTGGGCTCCAAGGTCAAGGGCCGCGTGGTCAGCCTGACCGAGTACGGCGCATTCGTGGAGCTGGAGAAGGGGGTCGAGGGCCTGATCCACATCTCCGAGATGTCCTGGACCAAGCACATCCGCCACCCGTCGAAGATCCTGAACGAGGGGCAGGAGGTCGAGTGCATGGTCCTGAAGGTCGACAAGGAGAACGAGCGCATCTCGCTCGGCCTCAAGCAGGTCGAACCGGATCCCTGGCTGACCCTGGACGAGCGCTACCCGGTCAACGCGATCGTGACCGGCAAGGTGCGCAACCTGACCAACTTCGGCGCCTTCGTCGAGCTGGAGGACGGCATCGACGGCCTCGTGCACATCTCCGACATGTCCTGGACGCGTCGCATCGGGCATCCGAGCGAGGTGGTCAAGAAGGGCGATGAGGTCACGGTGCGCGTGCTGTCGCTCGACAAGGCCAATCGGCGGGTGAGCCTGGGCTTGAAGCAGGTGCAGGACGACCCCTGGCCGGCGCTGATCGAGAAGTACCCGATCAACACCACGGTCAAGGCAACGGTGGCCAAGGTCATCGACCGCGGCGCGGTGGTCATGCTGGCCGACGATGTCGAGGGCTTCATCCCGGCCGGGCAGCTGGGCATCGACGACCTGCGCGATCCCACGCAGTACTTCCGGGACAACGATGAACTGGAAGTCAAGGTCACGCGGGTGGACCCCGCCAACCATCGCATCCTGCTCTCCGTGAAGGCGCAGCTGACCGAGCAGGGCGAGGAGGCCACGCGGGCCTTCGTCGAGAACCTGAAGCGACGCGCGGCCGAGAGTGACGTGACCCAGAGCGTGACGCCCCCCGAGAGCGCGGCCCCGGCGGGCGAAGAGCCGCCGGCTGCGGTCGCCGAGGCGGACGAGTCGCGCGACGAGGCCGCACAAGACGTCCCGGCCATGGCCGAGGCAGAGCCTGAGCCCGAGCCCGAGCCCGAAGCCGCGGCCCCGGCGCCGGACGCCCCGGCCGAGCCGGAGCAGGAGCCGACGCCTTAGCAGGGCGAGCAGGCCAACCGCGCGTCGGCGCGCGACGCGGGTCCGACCGGTCCGTCGCGCGTGCCCGATGCGGTCGTCGGCGGGAGGGCGGTGCGTGCATCGCCCTCCCGCGCCATTGCACGCCGCGCCGGTCCGCCAGCGACCCGACCGAGCGCGTTGCGCGAGGCCCCTTGCCGCCCTAGAATGTGCGGGCGCGGGATTGCGGCCAGGGAGGGTCGCAGAGGCCCCGTCCAGAGGGGGTGGTCGCCGTGTGGTACCTGAAGGCCTTCCTCGTTTTCTTGTTCATCATACTCGTGGTCCTCTTCGGATTGGCCAATCGCGGGCAAGTCGTGACCCTGCAGTGGTGGAGCTTGGGGCGGGCCACGCAGATCGACGTGGTGGCCGCGCTCTTCATTGCCTACGCCGCCGGAGCACTCACGCTCTTCGTGGTGTCGCTGGTCCGCGAGCTGCGGGTCCGCCAGCGCCTGACCCAGCTGGAGCGCGAGGCCGAGCGCATGAGACGCGAGCTCGACGCCTTGCGCACCGCCCCGCTGGAGGGGCCGGTGTCGGGAACGGCCGCCGCGCGACCCGGTCGCCCCAGCACGTGGACGGGCGGGCGCGACCAGCAGGGGGTGTGAGGTCATGGTGGAGGTGCTGGTCCTGGGGGTGATCCTCCTGCTCGTGGCGGTCGTGCTCATCGCGCCGATGTGGGGTGGCAAGAAACGCAAGGTGCTGAGCGGAAAGCTCGCGCACTACGAGGCCATCTCCGATCTGCTGGTGAGCGGCGACCTGGCTCGGGCGCGCGAGGGGTTCAAGGAGCTGATTCGCCAGGACACCGACGATGTGGCCGCCTACCTGCGCCTGGCGCGCATCCTTCGGCGCGAGGGGGACCTCGAACGCTCGGTGTCGATCTACCGCAGCCTGCTCGCGCGCGATCCCGCGGACCGCCAGATGCGGCTCGATATCCTGCAGGGGCTGGTCACGGACCTCATCCAGCTCGGCTATCACGGGGAAGCGCGCGAGGCGGCCGAACAACTGCGGCAGCTCGACCGCCGCCATCCGCTGATCGGCCGCGTGGAGCTGCACGAGGCGCTCGAGCGCCAGGACTGGAATACAGCTTTCAAGGCCGCCGAGGCACTCGCGCGCGGGGATCAGAGTGGAGGGGGCCCGCGGCCCGCGCAGGTGCGGCTGGAAATCGCGGCACGGCGGGCGGAATCCGGCCAGGTCCCCGGTGCCCGGCGCATCGTTGAGGACGTCCTGCACGACGAGCCCGGCAACGGGCGAGCCCTAGTGCTGCTCGGCGACCTGCACACGCTGGAGGGCGACCACCGCAAAGCCGCCGACGTCTGGCGCAAGCTCCTCGCTGCGCAGCCGCAAGCCGCCCCATTTGTGCTGGGGCGCCTCGAGAAGGCCTACTTCGAGATGGGCCGCTTCGGCGATCTGAGCGACCTGTACCGCGAGCTGGCGCAGGCCGATGCCGATGCCGCCAGCCCGTTCCATCTGGCGCGCGCGCGCATGGCGTTGCGTCGCGGCGAGCCGGACGAGGCCTTGCGGCTGGTGGAGGAACTGCTCGATCGCGACCCGGGCCATCTGGGCGCCCGCTACTGGCAGCTCCACCTGCTACTGCACACCGGAAGGACAGCCGACGCGGAGGCCCTGCTCCGGGAGCTGGTGGACGAGTCGGGCGAGGGGATGGGCCGCATCGCCTGCCCGCGGTGCAGCGCCCCCGCGGAACCGCAGCAGGTGCGGTGCCAGCGCTGCCGTGCCTGGCTGCCGGATCCCTTCGCGGCAGCCACCCAGCGGGGGACAGGTGATGGTGGCCCCGGGCCGCGCGGGTAGCCGGGGCGGCCGACCGGCCGCGCGCGCGTGGGCGCAGCAGCACGTGGCGGCTCCCGCGCTCGGGCTGGCATTGCTGACCGCTGGTTTGCTGTTGGCCTGCCCGGCGCGGGCCGCACGGCGGGCCGAGGTCACCAGCGTGCTGCGCCGGATGCCTGACACTTCGCGCGAGGCGCAGGCCACCTGGCTCTTCGATGCGGCCCGCGAGACCGACGATGCCCACGTGGCCTTCGACCTGCTGAGCGAGCTGACCCGCCGTTTCCGCGGCCCGGCCGCCGCACGCGCCCGTCTGTGGAAGGTGCGGTTCTTCATGGCCGCCGGCGACACCGCATCCGCGCTGCGCGAGCTGCAGGAGGTGGACGATGCCCCCGACGTGGCGGCGGAACGCGCCTACTGGGCTACGCTGCTCGGCCAGGAGAGCGCCGGGGGGCGGGTGGAGCGTGCAGGCACCATGCCACCCTGGGAGTTGATGCGCGGCATTGCAGCCCTCGAGGTCGCCGAGTACGGCTCCCGGCTGGAGCGCGCGGCGCTCGAGCTGGAGGGGGCCGCCCGCCGCTGGGGTCTGCTGGGCCCGTGGCTGTGGCGTCTCGTGCGCAGCGGGAACCCTGTCCTGCGCGAGGCGGCGCAGGCGGTCGCGGATGCGCCCCACGCCTCGCTGGCCGCGTCGCCGGAAGTCGCGGGGCTGCGGGAGTGGTTCCACCCGCCAGAGGAGCCCCTGCCCCTCGGCGTTGCGCCGGAAGCCGCAGGACCCGGTGGCGGGGGCGCCCGCGAAACGACGTTCGCCTTGGAGGTGGGAACCTTCGAGGAGGAGGAGCCCGCCCGCGCGCTCGTGCGCGAGCTGGCTGGACACGGCTTTGACGCCTATCTGGCAACCTCCTCAGGAGCCGAGGGTGAGCCACCCCATCGCGTGCGGGTCGGTCGAGGCTGCTCTCGGACGACGGCGGAAAGCCTCGGCACCGCCCTGGGCCGGAAGCTCATGCTGTCCTACCAGATCGTGCCCGAAGAGATTCCCGAAGCGGCGGAGCCGCAGCTCGTGCCGGACTCGACCGGGTCGGCGCCGTCCGACTCCACGGTGCAGGAGACGACCGCTCCCGCGGCTGAGCCCGACACGGCGCGGCCGGATCCGCGATGACGGGCCGCGCGGGTCGCGCGCAGGGCCAACAGAGCCCCGCGACGCGCCGGGGCCGCGGGGCATCCCCTGGGGCCGGCTCAACGCCGATGATGGCGCAATACCGCGAGCTCAAGGCCCAGGTGGGCGACGCCATCCTCTTCTACCGCATGGGTGACTTCTACGAGATGTTCGGCGAGGATGCGCACATTGCGGCCCGCGTTTGCGATCTCACCCTGACCTCGCGCAACAAGTCCGATCCCGACCCCATCCCCATGGCAGGGGTCCCGTGGCACAGCGCCGAGCCACACCTGCAGCGGCTCCTGCAGGCCGGCTACCGCGTCGCCATCTGCGAACAGGTGGAGCGACCCGGCGAGCGCGGGCTCATGGACCGGGCGATCGTCGAGGTGCTCACCCCGGGGACGACGCTGGCCGAGCACCTGCTCGACCAGCAGCGCAACAACCACCTCGTGGCGCTGCTGCCCGGGCGCGATCGCTGGGGGCTCGCCGCTGCCGATGTCTCGACCGGTGAGTTCACGCTGGGCGAGTTCAGCGCGGCCGAATTGGCGACGGAGCTGGATCGCCTCGCGCCGCGCGAGCTGCTCTATCCGCGCGAGCGGTGCGAGACGCCGTGGCTCGCGGCCTACCTGCGCGAGCACGGTGAAATCTTCCAGGCACCGCAGGACGACTGGCTCTTCTCCGCCAGCCGGGCGCGCCGGGTGCTGCTCGAGCAGTGGGGGGTGGCCAGTCTCGAGCCCTACGGGGTGGAGGACCTCCCGCTGGGCGTGGCCGCCGGCGGGGCGCTGGTCGCCTATGCACGCGAACAGCGGCGGGCGCCCCTGGCGCACCTGCGACCTCCGCACGCGCTGCGAACCTCCGATGGCCTACGCATGGATGAGGGGACGCTGCGAAACCTCGACGTGCTCGAGTCGCAGACCCCTGGCGCGCGCCACTGCCTGCTGGCCGTCATCGACCGCACGGTGACGCCGATGGGCGCACGGCTCCTGCGCCGTTCGCTGGCCCGGCCCCTCCTCGAGGTGGCCGCGATCCGCGCCCGCCAGAGCGCCGTGGCCGCCCTGGTCGAGAGCCGGGCCTTGCTGGCGAGATTGCGCCTGCCCCTGGAGCGGGTCGGCGACCTCGAGCGGCTCATTGCACGCCTGCAGAACGCGCCCGCGCGGCCCCGCGACCTCGCCCGCCTGCGCGACTCGCTGGCCATGGTGCCCGAGCTGGCCGGGCCCGTCGGGGAGCTTCGCGCGTGCGCGCCGTTGCCCGAGGCCGAGGGGGCACCGGAGCTGGAGGCGTTGCGCGTCGAGCTCGACCGCGCCCTGGTTGCCGATCCCATGCGCTCGCCGGCCGGCGAGGTGATCCGCGACGGATACGACCCCGAGCTGGACACGCAGCGGGATCTGGCGCGCGGGGGCGAGCGGTGGGTCGCGGAACTCCAGGCGCGCGAGCGGGAAGCCACGGGGATTTCGACGCTGAAGGTCGGCTACAACCGGGTCTTCGGCTACTACCTGGAGGTCACCAGACCGCATCTGGCGCGGGTTCCGGCCAGCTATGAGCGCAAGCAGACGCTGGTGGGCGGCGAGCGCTTTGTGACCCCCGAGCTGAAGACCTGGGAGGAGAAGATCCTGGGTGCCCAGGAGGCCGCGCGCGTCCGGCAAGACGCGCTGGTCGAATCGCTGCGGCAGCGCGTCGTCAGCGAGACGCGGCGCGTGCAGCGCAGCGCCGAGGCGGTGGCCGAGTGGGACTTGGTGGCGGGCTTCGCGCAGCGGGCCGTCGAGGGACGCTACATCCGACCCGAGGTCGGCGAGGGCGACACGATCCGGATCATCGGGGGGCGCCATCCGGTCGTAGAGCGGTACCTCGAGAGCGAGACCTTTGTGCCCAACGATGTGGAGCTCGACAGCCGCGGCCGCCAGATCCTGGTCATCACCGGTCCCAACATGGCGGGCAAGTCGACCTACCTGCGGCAGGTCGGGTTGCTCGTGCTGCTGGCCCAGACAGGCAGCTTCATCCCCGCCGAGGAGGCGCGCATCGGGGTGGCTGACCGACTCTTCACACGGGTGGGGGCGAGCGACCGGATCGCCGCGGGGCAGTCGACCTTCCTGGTCGAGATGATCGAGACGAGCCGGATCCTCCACGAGGCAACCAGCCGCAGCCTGGTGTTGCTGGACGAGGTCGGCCGGGGCACGAGCACCTTCGATGGTCTGGCCATCGCCTGGGCGGTCGCCGAACACCTGCGTGACCGGCCCATGGTGCGACCGCGTACGCTGTTTGCCACGCACTTCCATGAGCTGACCGAGCTGGCGCGGCGCCGCGAGGGGTACTGCAACCTCAACGTGCAGGTCAAGGAATGGAAGGACCGGGTGATCTTCCTGCGGCGCGTGGTAGAGGGTGCGGCCGATCGCAGCTATGGTATCCACGTGGCGCAGCTCGCGGGCTTACCCGAGCTGGTTCTCGCGCGGGCGCGAGAGATCCTGCGGCTGCTGGAAGAGCACGGGCCGCGCGACCTGCTCTTGCCCGGGGGGCCCGGGCGCGACCGGGCGCAGATCACGCTCTTCGGCCCGGCGCCTGCCTCTCGCCCCGCCGCGCACCTGGCCGGTCGCGTGGCGGATGCCCTGGCAGCGATTCCGCCGGGTGAAGGCCCAAGCTCAGCGGGCACGGCTGCCGGGTCCGATCCCGCGCAGATTGCGGCCGCGCGGGCCCCAGCGGCCGCCGAGGGTGGGATCGCTGCCCCGTGGGCGCAATGGCTGAGCGAGCTGGAGGCCCTGGATCCCGACCATCTCTCGCCCCGGGAGGCCCTGGAGTGGATCTATCGATGGAAAAGCCGCTGGGGGAAGGATGCAACCCCCGACGTCTAAACGTGTAGACAGCTGAAGGAGGGTGGCCATGGCTCTGGAGAAGGCGCGAAGGCGGGACTGGCTGGCGGCCCTCGCCGCCGGGGCGCTGCTGGCGGCCGCCGGCAGTGGGCTGGCCGGCTGCTCCACGACGCGGCAGATTCCCCTGGACGAGATCGCCTCCGAAGGGACCGGGCGGGCGACTGTAGTCACCAACGATCAATACACATACAACTTCGAGCAGGTTCACGTTTCGGGCGACAGCCTGATCGGGACCTACTACGTGACCGAGGAGCAGGTCACCGAGGATGGAAACGTGGCCTACGTGGATGTCCCGCGCAACACGGTCCTGCCGCGCGGCCGCGTGGCGCAGGTCTCGGTGAAGCGCCTGGACTACGGCAACACGGCCCTGCTGGGTGCCGGGGCGGTGCTCTTCGGCATCTGGGTGGGCTCCCTCGACGACGAGAAGGAAGTTGACCAGAACACGGGGCACACCAAAGGGCTGCCGGCCCCGTGAGCCAGAACCCCGCGCCGCCTCAGCTCGTCCGCTCAATCCACGCCAGCTGCCGCCCGGTCACGGTCCCGTCGCGCCGGTGCGAGAAGAACAGGTCTGCCTCGCAAGACGTGCACAGCCCGGAGAGCTGCACACCATCCGGGAGCAACCCCGCCGCCAGGAGTTCGGCGCGCAGGAAGGCGGCCAAGTCCACGTGCAGCGCGTCAGCAAGCGGGGCTGAGCTGCGGCGGAACTCCCCGGGAAAACGCTCGGCCACATCAGGTCCCACCGCGAAGCAGCATGCCCCAATGCCCGGCCCGATCCAGGCCCAGAGCGACACTGGCCGGATTCCCGTCTCGGCCGCCAGGAGTGCGACCGCCTCGCGCGCGATCCCGGCGGCCAGACCCCTCCAGCCGCAGTGGACCAGCGCCACCGGTCCGCCCGGGGCTGCCAGGGTCAGGGGCAGGCAGTCCGCCACGGTGAGCGCCAGGGGCAAGCCCGGGCGCCGGGTCCACAGCCCGTCGGCTTCGCCCTGCAGGCCGGGGCCCGTGGCCTCGACCATCCGCGTGCCGTGCACGAGGCAGATGCGCGCCGCCCGACCCAGTGCCACACCGGTCGCAGCCCCGAGCCGCTCGAGATTGGTGGCCAGGCAGGTCTTGTCGTCGGCCGTCCGGGTGCCGACGTTCAAGGATGCGAAGGGACCCCGGCTGACGCCGCCCAGTCGGGTGCTCACGCCGGCTCGGACCCCGGGTGGAGCGCCACAGGGCGGCGGGAGCCAGACCAGGTCCCCCGCGCGGCACAGCGGATGCAAGACAGGCTTCACGGCGTTTCCCCCGGCACGCCCGCGGCACACGCCAGGGATCGAGGTAGGGCATGACCGGCAGGCAGCGCCATCGTATTCTAGGGTCCGACGGTAGCAGCCCGTACGCGGGCCGGCAAGGCGCGGGCAGGCGCGCTGGAGGGAATGGGGGACATGCCGGGCTGGCTGCAGCAGTTGGACGAGACCGTGCTGCTCTGGATCCACCAGGGCTGGCGAGCCCCCTGGGCCGATGCCCTCTTCGCCTGGATCACCGAGCCGAGCCACTTCCTGCTGCCGTTGGCCCTCATCTGGGTGGCGCTGATCGCCGCTGGCGGACGGCGGGGCCGCGTGGCGGCGATTCTCGTGCTCATCGTGCTCGTTCTCACCGACCAGATCTCGAGCCACGTGATCAAGCCGTGGGTGGAGCGGACGCGGCCATGCTTCGAGGTGCCGGGCGTCGAGGCGTTGATCCCGCAGGTGAATTCGCGCTCCTTTCCCTCGAGCCACGCGGCCAACGTCTTCGGGGCGGCGACGGTTCTGAGTCTCTGTCTGGGCGGGTGGTGGCGGCTGGCGTTCGTCGTGGCTCTGCTCGTGAGCATCTCCCGCGTCTATCTCGGTGTGCACTACCCGGTCGACGTGCTCGCGGGCGCCCTGCTGGGGATCTTGGTGGGCGGTCTGTTCTGGGCCGCCGCCGAGGGCACGCGCCTGCTCCGGCCGGGGGAAACGCGCCGCGCATCTGGGGCGCGGCCGGCGCGGGCGCGGCCGGGACCGAGGCGCGTGCGATAACGGGCCGGGCAGCCGTGAGGGGGTCATGAGCTTCTCCTTCGCAGGGCGCATCTCCAGCCGAAGCCTCGCCGGCCTGGCGACGGTCTTGCTGCTCGGCCTGCTGGTCGCCCTTCTGCTGCTCGCCCATCGCGACACGGGCCCGGGTTCAGCAGCAGGGGGCGCGGCCCGCCAGGCCGGCCTGTCGGCGGGCTCGTTGCCCGCGGGCTGGATCACGCGGACGGAGACCGTGCGGCGGGGCGACACGCTGTCGCGGCTGCTCCTGCGCAACGACGTCTACCTGCGCGACATCGAACGGGTGGTCCAGGAGGTGCGCGGGGCGCGCCTTTTCGACATCCGCCGGCTGCTGCCCGGCGAGACGGTGGAGCTGGAGCTCGACACCGCGGGCCGGCTGCGCCGGCTCACCTACCGCAAGGGGCCCGATCGCATCTATGTGATCGAAGGCGACGAGTACGCGTTCACCTCCCACCGCGCTGGGGTGCCGTACGACACCTACCTGCGCCGGTACGGGGGCGTGGTGGCGACGACGATCGATGAGGTCTTGCGTGCGAGCGGCGCTGATCCGGCGGTGGTCGTTCGCCTGGCCGAGATCTTTGCCTCCGACATCGACTTCTTGACCGAGCCACGCGCGGGCGATCAGATCTCCGTGCTGGTGGAGGAGAAGCGATACCAGGGCGAGCGGCTCGGTCCGGGCACGGTCTGCTTCGCCGCCTACGAAGGCAAGCGCGCGCGGCAGACAGCGGTGCGTTTCGGGGGCGACGAGGAAGAACCCGATGGGGCTGCCACCTACTACACGCCCGCTGGCCACTCACTCGTGCGCGCGTTCCTGCGCTCGCCGCTCAACTACCGGGGCATTTCCTCGCGCTTCACCCAGCGACGCTTCCATCCGATCTTGCGCGTCTGGCGACCCCACCTGGGCATCGACTACGCCGCGCCTTCCGGCACACCCGTGGTGTCGATCGGCGATGGGGTCGTGGAATTCGCAGGCTGGAACGGCGGCTTCGGCCGGCAGCTGCGCATCCGCCACGACGCGTCGTTCGTGAGCTGCTACGGTCACCTGAGTCGCATCAGCAAGGGCCTGCGTCCCGGAGCGCGCGTCACCCGCGGCGAGGTGGTCGGCGCCGTGGGCAGCACGGGGCTCTCCACGGGCCCGCACCTCGACTTTCGCCTTCAGTGCAAAGGGGCCTATGTCGATCCGCACGGCATCAAGAACCCGCCCTCGGCACCGATTCCCGTCGAGATGCGCGCCCGCTTCGCAGCGCTTGTCGCGCGCCTGACGGCCGTCAACGACTCGTTGCCCGTGGGTCAGGCCATGCTGTGGCGCCGCGCGGACGATGCCGGCAGCCGCGGCCCTGCCACCGATCCCCTGGCGGATTCCAGCTTCTGAGCCTCCCGCCGGTTCGCTTGTCTGCGTGCGGCGGCGGTGCTAGCCTGACCCCGTCACCAGCCGCAGGGTGAAGCGGGCGATCGCGGAGGGGAGTTGGCTCCGAGGAATCCGAGGAAGAAGGGGAGAATCTCCCCCTTGGAACTCGTGCGGTCAGCCGCGAACCTGGCGCTGGACAAGAAGGCCGACGATGTCGTGGTTCTGGATCTGCGCCAGTTCTCCCTGAACTGCGACTACTTCCTGATCGCCTCGGGGACATCGGACCCGCACGTGCGCGCCATCGCCGACTGGATCGAGGAGCAGCTGGCAGCGCAATGCGGCGAATTCCCCTGGCATCGCGAGGGCACCGCGGCGGCGCGCTGGATCCTGCTCGACTACGTGGACGTCGTGATGCACGTGTTCCTGGCAGAGGTCCGCGAGACCTACATGCTCGAACGTCTCTGGGGCGATGCGCCGGTCGAGCACTTCGCGCCCGCGGCCCCGGCTACCCCGGGTGCGCGACCGCCGGAACGCCGCACGCGGCCGGGGGACGAGGCATGAGCATCGTGGTCGTGGGCTCGGTCGCGCTGGACACCATCCACACGCCGAGCGCGTCGCATACCGACCTGGTCGGGGGGTCCGCCTTCTACTTTGCGCTGGCCGCTGCGCACTTCAACCGGGTGCAGGTCGTCGCCGTCGTGGGCGACGACTTCCCCGCCGCGCAGCTGGCGCTCCTCGAGCAGCGCGGCGTCGATCTGGGGGGACTGATCCGCGCGGCGGGGGAGACCTTCCGCTGGGAAGGGGCCTACGAGCGGGATCCCAACCGGCGCCGGACGCTCAGCACGCGACTGGGGGTCTTTGAGCAATTCCACCCGCGGCTGCCCGAGGCGTGGCGCGGCGGGCAGGCGCTGTTCCTGGCGAATATCGAGCCGCGCCTGCAGCTGGAGGTGCTGGCGGAGGCGGGCGCGGTGGGTCTGGTCGCGGTCGACACGATGAACTACTGGATCGCGCGGGATCCCGAGATGCTCGGGCGCGTCATCGCCCGCGCCCACGTGCTCCTGATCAACGACGAGGAGGCCCGGCTGCTGACGGGGGAAGACCAGCTGCCGCGGGCGGCGCAGGCGGTTCGCGAGCGGGGACCCGAGGTCGTGGTGATCAAGAAGGGCGCCCACGGCGCCGCCGCCCTCGGGCCGTGGGGGTGGCTGCTCTTCCCGGCGCTGCCCGTGACGGAGGTGCTCGACCCCACCGGGGCGGGCGACGCCTTTGCCGGCGGGCTCGTCGGCTACTTGGCGGGCCGGGACTGGCGCTCGCGCGCGCGCTTCGCGGAAGGGATGGCGATCGGGACCGCCGTGGCCTCCCTCGTCGTGGAGCGATTCGGCGTCGGCGGCATCGCGGCCGATCGACGCCCGGAGCTGCGCGCGCGGTGCGAGACGTTGCGCGCGGCGACGGGCTTCGAGGTCCCCGCGTGTCTGTCGGCGTAGAAGCAGAGAGGAAATGAACCGGCCGTGACGTTGCCCGAGCGGGAACAGATCGAGCAGGCGATCCTGCAGCTCAAGGGCGTCGAGGGGGCCCGCGTCTGCGTGGACGGCGAGGAGATCACCGAGGTCCACGTGGCGGCCGCTCCGGGCCTGCGGGCGAAGAACCTGGCCCGCGACGTGCGCTCGTACCTGCTGGCCGCGCTGGGCATCGACGTTCACCATCGCAAGATCAGCGTGGCGGTGCGCCAAGGTCCCTCGGGTGCTGCACCCTCGCCGGCGGCGGACGGTGAGGCGGTCGTGACACCCCGCCTGCGCTTCCGCTCGGTGAACATCCTGGTCGAAGGGCTGCGGTCGGAGGTGCAGGTGGAGCTCGATGGCGAGGGCCGGGTCCTGGTGGGCTCGGCGGTCGGCGTGCCCTGCGCGTTGGGCACCGAGCGCCTGGTCGTGGCGGCCTGCCTGGAGGCCCTGGGGCAGCTCGTGCCGGAGAGCGTGCGACTGGTGACGGGGGATCTGGTCCTGACGCGCCTGGGTTCCGGCGAAGCGTTCGTCGTCGAGGTCCTGCTCGTCCGGCAGCGCTGGGAGCAGCGGTTGATCGGGGCCTGTGCGATCGGGCAGGATCGCCACCGGTCGATCGTGCTGGCCGTGCTGGACGCGCTCAACCGTGTGCTGGGCCGGCTGTCGCCCGGGCCGTGGGTGGAGTACAGCGTCGACCCGGACGCGAGATCCGAAGCGAACGAGGACTGAGCATGAGCAAACCATCCGCGCCCAGCTACAAGCGGGCCGGCGTCGACCTCGAAGTGGCGGAGGCGCTGGTCGGCTGCCTCAAGCCACTGGCGGAGAGCACGCGCACGGCGGGGGTCGAGAGCGGGCTGGGGTCCTTCGGCGGGTTCTTTTCCTTCCCGCAGGCCGGGGGGCCCACCCTGTTGGTGGCCAGCATCGACGGCGTGGGCACGAAGATGAAGGTGGCCCGGTTGACGGGCGCCTGGGAGACGGCCGGGCACGACATCGTGGCGCATTGCGTCGATGACATCCTGGTTCATGGCGGGCTGCCGCTCTTCTTCCTCGACTACATCGGGACGTCGCACCTGTCGCTCGACATCCTGGCCGCCCTGGGCCGGGGCATGGCCCAGGGTTGCCGCGAAGCGGGATGCGCGCTCCTGGGCGGCGAGACCGCCGAGATGCCGGGGGTCTATGTCGAAGGCGAGGTCGACCTCGTGGGCTGCATCGTGGGCACGGTCGAGCGCGCTCGCCTGCTGGATGGAGCAGCCGTCCGCCCGGGGGACCGACTGATCGGTTTGGCGTCAGCGGGGCTCCACACCAACGGCTACTCCCTCGCGCGCAAGGTGCTGCTGGACGAAGGTCCGGGATTGGACGCGACGGTGCCCGGTTCGGAGCTGACGATCGGCCAGGCGCTCGCCGCGCCGCACCGCATGTACCTGCCGGCGATCCGCGGCCGCCTGGGGCGCGCGGAACTGCATGCCATGGCCCACATCACCGGGGGGGGCATTCCGGGCAACCTGGTGCGCGTGCTGCCGCGCGAGCTGACCGCGGTCGTGCAGCGCGGAACGTGGGAGGTTCCGCCTGTCTTCCGTCTGATCCAGCGACTGGGACAGGTGGGAGACGAGGAGATGCACCACGTCTTCAACATGGGCATCGGGTGGATCTTGGTGGTCGATCCGGGGGTCGCCGACGCCTGGGCGGTCGAGCTCGAGGGCGAGGGCTGGGGTGCTCGGGTCATCGGTCAGATCGAGGCGGGGGGACCGCGCAGCGTCCGTCTGACCGCGGGGGCCTGAACCCTCTGCGGCCCGCCCGGCCCGGCACGGGGCGCCCGGGGTGGGGCGAGAACCCGGCCGGGGGCGCTTGACAGGCCGGGGGCAATGACCTAACATTGGCCGTTGTCTCATCCGATAGGATGAGCGGTAAGGGCGATTAGCTCAGCTGGTTAGAGTGCTTGCTTGACATGCAAGAGGTCACTGGTTCGATTCCAGTATCGCCCAAGCCTGCGCCGGCCGCCGGACGGCCGGAGCGCATGCTCGCAGCGACCCGGCTCGCTGCGTTGACAGGAAGAGGGGCGTGTGCCCCTGTGTGGCAAGCAGAAGCGTTGGCTTCTCGCCTCGCGACGCCGAGAGGGTCGTTTCGGGGCTCGGACTCCCCGGGGGTGCACGGGCGGCATTCCCATGGGGGTCCATCGAGAGCGGCCAGCGGCCGCTCTTTTCGTTGCTCGCGATCGCGCGAGGGGATGGATACCGCCCACGGGAGGAAGTGCCCATTCGTCCGGAAGAGCCTACCGCTCGGGTGAACGAGCGCATTCGCGCGCCCATGGTGCGGGTGGTTGGCGAGGACGGCAGTCAGTTGGGGATCGTACCCATCTCGGAGGCGCTGAATCTGGCCCGGACCCGGGAACTGGACCTGGTCGAGGTTGCGCCGACGGCGAAGCCGCCCGTCTGCCGCATCATGGATTACGGCCGCTACAAGTACGAACAAGCGAAGCGAATGCGCAAGGCGCGCAGTCGAGCCCATCAGACGCAGATCAAGGAAGTCAAGCTGGGCGTGAAGATCGGGGACCATGACTTCATGGTCAAGATCAACCAGGCGCGCGGGTTCCTGCAGAAGCGCGACAAGGTCAAGTTCACGGTCCGGTTCCGCGGGCGGGAGATCCAACACAGGGAGCTGGGCGATGAGTTGCTCAAGAGGGTGATCCAGGAGTTGACCGCGGATGCCACGGTCGAGGTGCCCATCCGCCAGGAAGGGCGGTTCCTGATGATCCTGGTGGCGCCCAAGGCGGGCAGCTGATTCCAGCAGACAGGCGAAGGGTCCGGAGCCGAGAGGCGCCGGCTGCAGCAAGAGGGGGAAGACCATGCCGAAACTCAAGACGCGCAAATCAGCCGCCAAGCGGTTCCGACTGACCGCCTCGGGCAAAGTGAGGCGTCGCAAGGCCTATCGAGGCCACCTGCTCACGCGCAAGAGCCGCAAGCGCAAGCGCAACCTGCGCGCTCCATCCTTGGTCGCGGAGGTCGATCGCCCGCGCATCCGTCGTCAGCTCGGCCTGCGGTAACGGGCCGCCGGCCCGCCGCGCAGTCTCGCGGGGCGGCTCGGGGGAAAGGAGACAGACATGCCAAGAACGAAGACCGTCGTGCCGGGTCGCGCACGGCGCAACAAGGTCCTGCGCAGGTCGAGGGGTGCCTTCAACGGGCGCTCGAACCTATATCGCGTGGCCAAGGAAAACCTCATGCGCGGCCTGCAGTACGCCTATCGCGACCGCCGGGTCCGCAAGCGCATGATGCGTCGCCTCTGGATACAGCGGATCAATGCGGCAGCCAGGCTCAACGGCATGAGCTACAGCACGCTGATCGCCGGCATGAAGTCGGCCGGCATCGCGCTCGATCGCAAGGTGCTGGCGGATCTGGCCGTTCGAGATCTGCCGGCCTTCAGCAAGATCGTAGAGGCCGCGCGGACGGCCACGGGCCGCTCCTAGCGGCCGGAGGGCGACCGCGGCGAGCCGCCGGAGGAAGGATGGAAACCACGGAGGCTACGACACAGCGGGTGGAGATCCAGGAGGACCTGGCCCGCGAGCTGGACAGCCTGAGTGAGAAGGTCGAGCTGGCCGCCAAGGCGATCGGCCAGCTCCGTGCTGAGCGGTCGGAGCTTCGGGCACAGTGCGCGGGGTTGCGGCACGAGCGCCAGCGCGTCCTGGAGGCCGCCGGGATGCGGGATACGGCCGAGCTGCTCCGGGCCATAGACCGCATGAAGGAGCTGGAACAGGAGACCCGCGCCCTGAGGCAGGAGCGGGGGGAAGTGGCACGCCGTCTGGGGCGCCTTGCCGAAAAGGTTGACCAGCTCGACCGCGATTCCTAAACTGTCCTTGGACGCGCGGGCGCAACCTGAGGCGTCCGGGGAAAGCGCCGGACCTGCACGGGCGGGTCCGGGCAGCTGGCAGAAGGATCCGGTCTGATGGCCGAAGCCGCATACAGTAGGGTACGCATCCTGGGCGAGGAATACCGGGTCGCCGGAGACGCCTCTGTGGCGAGCATCCCAGAGCTGGCGGCCTTTGTGGACAATAAGATGGAAGAGGTGAGGCGCAGGAGCAACCAGACGTCGGACGCCAAGCGCATCGCGGTCCTCACGGCTCTCAACCTCGCGGATGAGTTGTTCCAGGAACGGGCCAGGGCAGCAGCCCAGGCAGGACTCGTTCGGGAACGTGTTGAAGAGATCGGCTTCGTGCTAGAAGAGACCCTGACGGAGCCGGACCCCCGGTCCGGTTCCGGCGGATGATGGGATCCGGGGTCGCGGGAGGAGCTTGGGGCATCGGCCCCGCGAGGGGCCATTCAGAAACCTGAGGATTGATTCTCCCTGCCCTGCTCGTGCAGCAGCGGGACTGCTTGAGCCAACGCTTTCCCAACGGGGTCCGGGAACGGTCGTCAGAGGTGCCCCTTCGCAAGAAGGGGGGCTCGGTGCGGCCGGGGTAGGACCCCACCTGGACAGACCAGGTTCAAGACGTCCGCGTTCACACGGCAAGGGCGGGGCTTTTTTTAGCCCGCCGTTCGAGGGCCAAGGTCTCCCGGACGTGGAGGGACTCGGACGATGGTGACCATAGATTGGCTCGTGGCCGGGCTGGCGGCGTTGGTGGCCGGCGGCTTGGCCTTTGTGGTGGGATACCAGGTGCACCGCAGGTTGGCCCGGGGCCGCCTGGCGGATGCGGAGACGCGCGCTGCCAGCATTCTGAAGGAAGCCGAGCGCGAGGCGGAGCTGCGCAAGAAGACGGCTGGCATCGAGGCCCGCGAGGAGTGGATCCGGGCCAAGGCGAAGTTCGACGAGGAGATGTGGGCAGCGCGCCAGGAGATCGAGCGGCACGAGCAGGGCCTGGCGGAGCGCGAGAACGGCGTCAAGCGCCGGACCGATCAGCTGCAGCAGCGCGAGCGGGAACTGCGCCAGGGCGAGAAGGACCTCGAGGCCAAGTCTGCCGAGGTGACCGAGCAGCACGCGCGGCTCGACCGGGTCCTGGAGGAGCAGAACCAGCGCCTCGAGCAGATCTCGGGCTTGACGGCCGAAGCGGCCCGCAACGAGCTGCTCAAGAACCTCGAGGACGAAGTGCGGGCCGAGGCGGCGCTCGCGGCCCGGCGCATCCGCGACGAGGCGGAGCGGGATGCGGAGCGCCAAGCCCAGCGCATCATCGGGATTGCCATCCAGCGCCTCGCCGCCGAGCAGTCGGTGGAATCCACCGTCACCGTGGTCAGCCTTCCCAGCGAGGAGATGAAGGGCCGGATCATCGGCCGCGAGGGCCGCAATATCCGGGCCTTCGAGACGGTCACCGGCATCGACGTCGTGATCGACGACACGCCCGAGGCGGTGCTGCTGTCGGGGTACGACCCGGTGCGGCGCGAGGTGGCACGCCGCGCGCTAGAGAAGCTGATCACGGACGGTCGCATCCACCCAGGGCGCATCGAGGAGGTGGCCGAGCGGGCGCGCCGGGACGTCGAGCGCGAGATCAAGGAGACCGGTGAGCGGGTGGCGCTCGACATGGGGGTGCACGGGCTCCATCCCGAGCTGGTCCGCCACCTCGGGGCCCTGCAGTACCGCACCAGCTTCGGCCAGAACGTGCTCAAGCACTCGATCGAGGTAGCCCACCTGGCGCGCATGATGGCCGCGGAGCTCGGGGTCGACGGGGAGCTGGCGCACCGCGCGGGGCTGCTCCACGACATCGGCAAAGCGGTGGATCACGAGGTCGAAGGGCCGCACGCGACCATCGGCATGGAGCTGGCCAAGCGCTGCAATGAACGCGAGGCGGTCTGGCGGGCGATCGGCGCGCACCACGGCGAGCTGGAGGCGGACACGGTCTTCGCCGTGCTGGTCCAGGCGGCCGACGCGATCTCGGGCGCGCGGCCCGGGGCGCGGCGCGAGACGCTCGAGGCGTACATCAAACGGCTCGAACGGCTCGAGACGCTGGCCGAGTCGTTCCCCGGCGTCGACCGGTGCTTCGCCATCCAAGCTGGCCGCGAGATCCGCATCATGGTCGAACAGAAGCAGATCAGCGACGAGGCCGCCGTGCAGCTCGCTTCGGATGTCGCGAAGAAGATCGAGAAGGAGCTGCAGTACCCAGGGCAGATCAAGGTCGTGGTGATCCGCGAGACCCGGGCGATCGAGTTTGCGCGGTAGGGGCCGCGGCCGATGGCGGCACCGGCCCGCCGGGGAGGTGGCCTTGTCCCTGATCCTTTCGGGCCGCGAGGTGGCACGGGCCTGGGGCGACAGCCTGCGCGTCCGCGTGGAAAGCCTGGCCCAGCGCGGGCGGCGCCCGGCCCTGGTGATGGTGCGCGTCGGCGAGGACCCCGCCTCGGTCAGCTACATGCGCGGCAAGGAGAAGACCTCGCGCGAGCTGGGCCTGGATGGGCGCACGGTTGCGCTTCCCGCCACGGCCGCGATCGGTGAGCTCCACGCGGTCATCGACGAGCTCAACGCGGATCCACACGTCGATGGACTGATCGTGCAGCTTCCGCTGCCGGACCACCTCTCCGAGGGAGAAGTGCTGGTGCGGATTGCCCCCGACAAGGACGTCGACGGATTCCACCCGATCAACCTCGGGCTGCTCTGCCAGGGTCAGCCGCGCTTTCTGCCGGCCACGCCGGCGGGCATTCTGCGCATCCTCGGCCACTACGGGATCGAGACCGCCGGCCAGCACGTGGTGATCGTCGGGCGCAGCAATATCGTGGGGCGCCCGCTCGCGAACATGCTCTCCGCCAAGGGGCCGCGGGGCAACGCCACCGTGACGCTGTGTCACACGGCGACGCGCGATCTGGCGGACCACACGCGCAGGGCGCAGATCCTGGTCGTGGCCGCCGGGCGCAAGCGCATGATCACCGCCGGGATGGTCTCGCCGGGGGCGGTGGTGATCGACGTGGGCATCCACCGCGAGCCGGACCCCGACCGGCCGGGGCGGGAGCGACTCTGCGGCGACGTCGACTTCGAGGCGTTGCAGGGGCGCGTGCGCGCGATCACGCCGGTGCCGGGGGGGGTCGGGCCCACGACGGTGATGTCGCTCATGGAAAACACGATTCAGGCGGCCGAGCGAAACGCAGCCACCGCAGGACGTTGAGCAACCGGGTCCCGGGCGCGCCGGGGCGATCGGGCCGCGAAGCGGGTCAGCACAGGGGGAGTGGGCTCGGGCGATGCCGGAACACCTCACCGTGAGCGAGGCGACCGCCCTGGTCAAAGAGTGCTTGGAGACCTCTCTGCCGCCCCTCTGGGTGGCGGGCGAGGTGTCGAACTTCGTCGCCCACGGGTCAGGTCACTACTACTTTTCTCTGAAGGATGAGGGTGCGCAGCTGCGCTGCGTGATGTTCCGCGGCGCCAACCGGCGCTTGCGCTTCCTGCCGGAAGACGGCATGAGCTGCGCGGCCTTCGGAGCGATCTCGGTCTACGCGCGCAGCGGGCAGTACCAGCTCATCGCCGAGCGTCTGCTGCCGCTCGGTGAGGGCGAGCTGGCGCTGGCCTTCGAGCGACTCAAGGAGCGGCTGGCCGCCGAGGGGCTCTTCGCGGCGGAGCGCAAGCAGCCGCTGCCGCGCTTTCCGGCGACGGTGGGGGTCGTGACCTCGCCGACCGGTGCGGCGGTCCGCGACATCATCCGGGTTCTGCGCCGCCGCTGGCCGCCCATTCGCATCCTGCTCAAACCGGTACGGGTGCAGGGACCGGGCGCGGCGGAGGAAATCGCCGCCGGACTCGGGGAGCTCGATCGGTTGGGGTTGGCCGAGGTCATCATCGTCGGGCGCGGGGGCGGATCGCTGGAGGACCTGTGGGCCTTCAACGAGGAGGTGACCGCCCGCGCGATCGCCGCCTGTCGCACGCCGGTGATCTCGGCGGTCGGGCCCGAGATCGACACGACCATCGCGGATCTGGTGGCGGACGTGCGGGCCCCGACGCCGTCGGCCGCGGCCGAGATCGCGGTGCGGGATGTGGAGGAGGTGCTGGCCAGCGCTCGCCGGCTGAGCCAGCGGGGCGAGGCGGCGCTGCGGCGCCGGCTGCGCGAGGCCGGCCTGCGGCTCGAGGCGCTGCGCCGCAGTCCGGTCATGGCCAGCCCGCTGGACCGATTGCGCCAGGAGAGCCAGCGGGCCGATGAGCTGGAGCAGCGCTGCCTGCGCGCGCTGCGCGCGGGGTTGGACCGCCTGGCCGGGCGCGTGGCCGGGCTGGGGGCGCGCGTCGAAGCCCTCAGCCCCGCGCGAATCCTCGAACGCGGCTTCGCGTTGGTCTACGATGAGGAGGGCCAGCTCGTGCGCGCGGCGGGGACGTGTGGGATCGGCGCGTCGCTGGAAATCCAGTTCGGCCGGGGAAGGGCACGGTGCCGCGTCGAGCAGATCTGGCCGGCGATCGACCCGCTGGACGGGCGGCACGCGGAGCGGCAGGAGGAGCCATGAGCGCGGGCAAGAAGCGGGAGGCCGGCTCGGAGGGCGAGCCCGAGCGTGACGCCGACGGGCGCGCCATCGCCGACCTGCGGATCGAGGAAGCCCTCGAGCGGCTCGAGGAGATCGCGGATGAGCTCGAGGAGGGCGACCTCGACCTCGAGCGCTCCCTGGCCTGGTTCCGTGAGGCGCGCGCGCTTTACGCCCACTGCGTAGCACGACTCACCGCGGCGGAGCGCGAGGTGCAGATTCTGATGAGCGATGGGTCGATCGCGGCCGCCGATCCGGACGAGGAGCTGGGGGACGAGGGCGAGGGAGGCGCTCGGTGACACGCCGGACCATTCGCCGGGTGGGCATCCACCCCAACTTCGCGAAGCGCCGCTGCAGAAAGGTCTTTCGCGAGCTGGCCGACTGGCTCGTCCGCGAGAACTGCAGCGTGGCGGTGAGTGAGGACCTTCCCGGCAGCCTGCCGCCGTCGGTGCAGCGACTGCCGCAGGCCAGACTGGCCGATCGCATCGATCTGATGGTCGTGCTGGGCGGCGACGGCACGCTGCTGGCCGCGGCCCGCGCGCTCTATCCCCACCAGATCCCGATCCTGGGGGTCAACTTCGGGGGGCTCGGCTTCCTGACCGATGTGAGCATCGGCGAGATCTACGCGGCCCTCGAACAGACGCTGCGCGGGGACTACTCGATCGAGAGGCGGATGATGCTGCGCATCTCGATCCTGGGCGTCAACGGCAAGCCGCGTGCGACGCTCTTCGGGCTGAACGACGCGGTGCTCCACGAGGGTGGCCAGGGCATCATCGAGTTGGCGATGCGGATCGGCGGCACGCTGGTGGGGCGTTTCAAGGCCGACGGCGTCATTGTCGCCACCCCGACGGGGTCGACCGCCTACTCGCTCTCGGCCGGGGGACCGATCCTCGAGCCGCTGCAGGACGTGCTGATCGCCACGCCCATCTGCCCGCATACCCTGGCCATCCGGCCGCTGATCTTTCCCGCCTATGACTCGATTCGGATCGACTGGAGCGGCAAGGGCGGCAACACCTTTCTGGTGGTGGACGGTCAGGTGACCCTGGAGCTGCGGCCAGGCGAGGCGATCATGGCGGGTCGCGCCGAGAAGGGTTCGTGCTTCGTGCAGCTCCGCCAGCGCTCGTTCTGGGAGGTGCTGCGCGAGAAGCTCAAGTGGGGCGCCTAGGCTCCCCACGGATCGAGGAGGCGACGCCGGGGCGATGCTGACGCGACTGGTGGTCAGGAACTTCCTGCTCATCGGCGAGGCTGAGCTCTGCTTCTCGCCCCATCTCAACGTTCTGACGGGAGAGACCGGGACGGGCAAGTCGCTCCTGCTCGACGCGCTGGGGTTGGCCTTGGGCGCCCGAGCCCGGTCCGCCTGGGTCGGCGCGGGGGCAGAGGAGCTGCACGTCGAGGCAGTCTTCCGCAGCGATCGCGCGGCGTCGCGCCTGGCCGCGGCGCACGGCGAGCCGCTCGAGGGCGAGGAGCTCATCCTCGCCCGCCGCGTCCGCC
>CAZDKK010000026.1:0-56671 GCA_964506245.1 uncultured bacterium
CGCTGCCTGCCGCCATCAGCAGGATCGCCAACAACGCAAAGCCTTTTCTCATCGTGAGCCTCCACGGTTGCCGAGACCCCCAAAGACCCCGCGGTGCGCCACCGGTTGAAGGGCCGCGCAGACCGCCTGAGTGGTTGCCCCTCTCCGGGATTACGCGGTCCGCTCGCCGGTGAGCCGTAGGGAGGGGACGACAATGGGCACACGTGCGGGTGCCGGATTCGTCAGGCGCCGAAGCTCCGATGGCCACAGGACCGCAAGAGCTGACTCCGCCACCGGGGTCGGCGAGACTTCGGGAACGTCCGTTCTGCTCTTCGCTGCCCACTGCCAGGCCACCCATAGCGTAACGACGCTCTCAAGCGGTGTCAACTGACTGCCCTGGAAGAGATTCCGAAACGCGAGTACCTGGCGAGCACGCCCGTGCTCCCTGGCCCTCATCGGCCGTCGCGGGGCGACCGCAACGTATACAGCCGTTCACCCACGTCGGCTGTGGAACCCACCCCGCGCGGACCGCAAGAGGCTCCTCGCATGTCTCCGGCCCTGCGTCACGCGTTTCCGCCATCTGGCCCGGGCGGCTCGTGGGACACGCCATTGAGCGATCGGTTGCCCACGACACTCCAGTCTGGGTCCTGGACGCCCATCCGGTGTCCAAAGGGTTTCGGTCCACGGAGACTTCGCCTACCATGGGAGGCAGAGGTCCATGAGGGATGCGGAGGTAGCCCAGTGGATTTCGACGCCGGAGCGATGCTCTCTCGCTACCGCTTGATAGCGAAGATCGGTGAAGGTGGAATGGGCGTCGTCTGGAAGGCCGAGGACCCCGTCCTGCAGCGAGTCGTTGCTATCAAGGTTCTTCCCGCGGATCGAGCGATGGACGAGGAGCGACGTCGTATGTTCCTTGCCGAAGCCCGGCTCGCCGCCTCGGTCAGTCACGCGCGCATCGTTCAGGTCTACGAGTTGGGGCGCGAAGGCGATCTCGACTTCATCGTCATGGAGCACGTGGATGGGGTGCCCCTGAGCAAGTTCCTCTCCGGAAAGCCCCTGCCACCAGATCGTGTCGCGGAGCTGGGGCTTCAGATCGCGCAGGGTCTCGCGCGTGCTCATCGCGAGGGTCTGGTGCATCGGGATCTGAAGCCTGCCAACATCATGGTCACCCGAGATGGAGACGTGAAGATCGTGGACTTCGGGCTGGCGGCTCTGTGCGCACGGGCAGAGCCAAGCGTCAGCCTGACGTCCTCGACGGTGACTCTCTCGACCGATGGTCAAAGAAGACCCACGGTGGCCGGCACCTTGCCCTACATGTCGCCCGAACAGGTGCGTGGTGAGAAGGTCGATGCGCGCAGCGACATCTTCTCGTTCGGCTCCGTGCTCTACGAGATGACGACGGGTCAACGACCCTTCGGGGGCAAGGAAGCCGAAGATATCGCCGCTCGAATTCTGCGAAGTCAACCCACACCGGTCCACGAGCTGGTGCCTAAGGTGCCGCTGGAATTGGACCGGATCATCGAGAAGACTCTCGCCCGCCGCCCGGCGGACCGGTACCAGGTGATCGATGATCTGGCGGTGGACTTCAAGCGGCTGCTCAAGGAGCTCGACTCGGGCAAATGGCCTTCATATGAAGACCTCAAACCGCCACTCACCCGTCGCTGGAAGCGTTGGATACCGGCACTGGCCGGCGTCTTGATCTTGGTTGCCGCTGGTGCTGGTGTGTGGATGAAAAGAACGCAGGGCCCCAAGGGCAAGGAAGGAGGGACGCGCGCAGTCCTGGTGCTCCCGCTGGAGGTGATCGGGCAGACCGAGGGAGGGTCGCTCGTCGGGCGGGCGGTTGCGGAGGCGATCGCCATCAATCTCGCGCAGGCCAGCGCCGTGGAGGTCCTGCCGGTTCCAGTGCCGGGCGAGTTGCCCGAGACCTCGGGGGGGTGGCGTAACCGGGCAGCTCAGGAGCTGGGAGCGGGGATCCTGCTCACTGGCTCGCTGATGCGCGATGGTCAATCGATCAAAGCCACGGTGTCGGCGATCGATACGAAGCGCAACCGCGTGATCTGCGGGATTCAGGAAGCGGCGGACGATGGCGATCTTGCCCGGGTAGCCTTGAATGCAGCCAACGATCTGGTAGCCGGGCTGGGCCTCAGTCGTCCCAAGCTGTACGAGTACTTCCGCTACTGCTCGTGGACTCCCGCCATGGCGGCATTCCCTGGCTTGCCCGAGACCGTCGTGGCGCTGCGGAAGCACGATGTCCCCGCGGGTCTGGCCGCCACAAAGCGCCTCATCGAGGCTTTTCCCAGGGTCTACGAGGCCCGCGCGATGCGCCTCATCGCGTTGGTGGATGCGAACAACATCGGTCTGGGCGAGAACGAGCAAACCGCCGGCGATGAGCTGGCGGTGATTGCTGAGATCGATCCCAAGGCGCCGATTGTCGATTTGTTCACTGCCCAGGGTCTGAGGGAAACCGACCTGCCGAGGAGCCTAGAGATCACCCGTCGCCTGCTCGCGCGCAGCGATCTCGCCCCATCGTTTCGTTCGCACGTCCTGCGGGAACGGATGGGCATGCTGGTGCAGGCGGATAGCAGCGACGCGGCCTTTGCCTGCATGGAGGAGGCCCTCAGGCTCGATCCTGCCAACACGTTCAATTACCACTACATGGCGGGTCTGTTGATGCGCTCGAAGCGGTTCGAGGAGGCGGCGACCCATACCCAACGGGCCATAGCGCTCGATCCGTTCTACACCGGACACTACCAGAGACTCGCCATTATTGAGGACAGTCTGGGCCGCCGGGAAGAAGCCCTGCAAGCGCTCAAGAAGGCATGCGAGATAGGTCAGACGCAGACGGAGTGGTCTGGGTATGCGCGTGCACTGGAACGCGCTGGCCGCCGGCGGGAGGCAGTGGAGGCGGCCAGGACAGCGGCCGGGTCATACGAAACGGCGTACGGCTCCTGTCAGCTAGCGTCCTTCTGGGCACGGGTGGGCGATCGCGTCCTGGCCTTGCAGTTCCTGCGACGGGCTCTGGCCCTGGGCATGGCTCCCGAATACATACTGAAACAGGAGGACTGCGAGCCTCTGCGTGCGGACCCAGAATTTCGCTCGATCGTAAGAGAGGCGGAGAAGCGGTGACCGGATGGTACGACCCGAGGACCGCGGGATGATCGGCAAGACGCTCGCACACTACCAGATCCTCGCCCAGATCGGCGCGGGCGGGATGGGCGTCGTCTACCGCGCCCGAGACACGCGACTCGATCGCGACGTCGCCCTGAAGCTCCTGCCGGACGATGTGACCAGCGACCCGGAGCGCCTGGCGCGATTCCGGAAGGAAGCACGGCTCCTCGCTTCCCTGAATCACCCCGGCATCGCCGCGATCCACGGGATCGAGGAATCGGAGGGGCAGCTCTTCCTGGTCCTGGAATACGTGCACGGCGAGACGCTGGCGGCCAGGCTGAAGCGCGGTCGCCCGACCGTGCCTGAGGGCCTCTTGCTCCTCAGAGATATCGCCGTCGCGCTCGCGGCCGCGCACGCACAGGGTGTTATCCATCGGGATCTCAAGCCGGCCAATGTGATGATCGAGCCGGACGGGCGTGTCAGGATCCTCGACTTCGGCCTCGCCAAGAGCCTGGCGTCTCTTCACGCAGAGCGGCGAGCCGCGGACACCGGCGCGCGGGCAACGAGCGAGCTCTCCGCGGCCGCGACCACGGAGTCGGTCACCGTGACCGAGTCCGGCCGGATCGTCGGCACGGTCAGCTACATGAGCCCCGAACAGGCCAAGGGCGAGGCGAGCGACCGCCGCGCCGATGTCTGGGCGTTCGGGTGTGTGATGTACGAAGTGCTGACGGGCAAGCGTCTCTTCGACGCACCGACCATCACGGAGACCCTGGCGGCGATTCTGAAGGAGGAGCCGGACTGGGAGAAGCTGCCCGCTGGGGTTCCCGATGTCGCGCGGTCACTGCTGCGACGGTGCCTGCGCAAAGACCGCGATCGGCGCCTGCATGACCTGGCCGATGCCGCGATCGAGATCGACGAGGTGCTCGACCTCCTTGCCCATCCAGTGCCCACCGCGAGGCAAGCGCCTCGCCGGTCGGCGCGCTGGGTCCTGATGCTTGCCCCGCTCTTGGCGGCCTCCCTCTGTGCAGGATTCCTGGCGCGCGGGTATCTGGGGAAGCAAGAGCCGCACGATGTGAAGCAACTCGCGATCACCCTGCCGGCCACGGACGCGCTGGCGCTCGACCAAGCTGTGGGTCTCGCGCTCTCGCCGGACGGCAGGCGGCTCGTCTACCTCGCGCGGCGGGACGGCCGGCTGCAGCTGTTCCTGCGAGAGATGGACGGGCGCGACGCCTCCGCGATCCCTGGCACGGAGGGCGCTGACTATCCGTTCTTCTCGCCCGATGGCGCGTGGGTGGCGTTCTACGCCTCGGGGGTGCTGAAGAAGGCTTCCCTGGAAAGGGGGACGGTTCTGCCGCTCTGCGAAGCCCCCTCGTTCAGCGGCGGAGCCTGGGGTGCCGATGGCACCATCGTCTTCTCCGGGGGCAGGCAGGGCCCCAGCCTCTTCACCGTTCCAGCAGCGGGAGGCACTCCCCGACCGCTCGATGTCAGGATCGAAGGCCCCGCGGGCACGATGCTCTTCTTCGCCACTCCGTTGCCCGAGGGGAAGGGCATTCTCGCCGTGACCAGCACGAACTTCATCTACGAGCCCAAGCGGATCGTCGCGATCGATCCCGCCCAGGGCACGCTGAACGCCATCGCCGAGGGGAGCGGACGTCCCGTCTACCTGCCCACGGGGCATGTCGTCTTCGCCCGGGGGGGTTCGCTCGTAGCCGTACCCTTCGACATCCGTCGGCTCGAACCCAGAGGAGATCCGTTCGTCGTCTCGGAGGAGACATCCTCGGCAAGGATCGTGGAAATCGCACTCGCGCTCGATGGAACCCTCGCCTATGTACTCGAGGAGGATCTGAACGCTGCGTCGGGATCGCTGCCCGAATACACGCCGGTTTGGGTGGACCGCGCAGGCCGAATCGAACCCCTGGGCGCACCAAGCCGAAGATACGTGTTCCCGAACCTGTCGCCCGACGGCAAGCACGTGGCGTTCTCTATCATGGGAGACGAGGAGATCACGGATTGGATCTACTCGCTGGAGCGAGGGACGCTCAGTCGCCTGACGCTTTCCGGCAATGACCATCTGCCGATCTGGACCCCGGACGGAAAGCGGATCACCTACGCCTCGGATCTTGGGGGGCCTCCCAACATCTACTGGATGGCTGCGGACGGGACGGGGGAGCCTGAGCGTCTGACCTGGAGCGAGTTCCACCAGTGCCCTTGCTCCTGGTCCCCGAACGGCCGCTATCTGCTCTACGCCGATTTCTCGAAGGAGACCAGTAGTGACATCCTCTTCCTGGATATGGACGGGGACCGCCAGCCGCAGCGTTTCCGCGCAACGAACGCGTACGAGTCGCACGGCATGGTCTCCCCGGACGGCGGCTGGGTCGCGTACACCTCCTCCCTGTCGGGCCAGGTGGAGGTGTACGTGGAGCGCTTCCCTGCGGGGGGAAACCGGGTCCAGATCTCGGTCGACGGTGGGAACTCGCCCATGTGGTCCCCGATCGGGAACGAGCTCTTCTACTGGGGCTCGGCTCCGCCGGAGTCAGGCGCGGATGAAAACCGGGTGCGGGTCTATGCGGCCGACATCCAGACACACGGCCCGCTTTCGGTCGGCAAGCCGAAGGTGCTCTTCGACGGCGAATTCCTGCCACACGGTGCGGCGCGGCCCAACTACGACGTCACGCGGGACGGCCAGCGGTTTCTGTTCCTGATGGCCGGAGAAGCGGCGATCCCGGTGCGCGAGATTCACGTGGTGCTGAATTGGGGCAGGAGGTTGCGGGAGAGGTAGGCTGGGCGACCCATCTGCCCGACGCGGCCCTTCCGGGCGTGTCGTAGAGGCCCACGTCCCACCCGTAGCCCTCGCAGTGGAGCCGGCTGGCGGGCAGGCGGCTACTGGAAGATGTCAGGGGCCGGTTGTCCCGGATAGGGTCGCGTCGGGTCGATCTCTCGGATCCGCAGGCTGTCCTGCAGCACCCATACCGTCCTGGGGTCGGACAGCGGTTGCGGGAGGGAGATCCGGATCGCACGCGACTCCTGCTCGTCCGTGAGGTGGACTTCAGCGGTCAGGACCCCCGTGCGGACGATCTCGCCCTCCTGGAAAGCGTGGCGCCCGAACATGAAGAATTGCAGGAACGAGGAGTCGAATAACCCCGTCCCCGCCGCATCCGCCGCCCGCACGATGACGGTCGTCGAGTCGACTGGCACCATCGCCGGGGCGACCGCCGCCGACGCCCGTCGCGGCAACCAGGCGATCAGCCGCGCGCTCAGGGGATGCCGATCGGCAAAGGTGGGGGGGAGGAGCGCGGGCGACAGCGTCAGCACGGTCACAGGGGGCGCATCCCCGCGCGAGATCCACCGCGTCGCCTGCGAGATCCAGAGACTGTTCAGAGTCCAGCCGTTCGCCACGAGGATCCTATGCGGCGGAGGATCACGCCGGGATAGCTCGGCGATGGCTCGCGTCTGTCGAGCGCTTTCCTGTGAAAGGGCACGCAGGATCCCTGCCTGCGCCAGCGCAGCCAAGGCATAGACCCCGAGGAGCGCCGCGAGCACCACGCCCCGCGTGGCGATGCGGGAACCTCGCCGGAGGGTTGGGGAGATCGTCTGGGAGGTCGTCGGGCCGCTGTTGCACAGCACGGCGGCCAGCAGTAGGCAGAACCCGACGGAGGGAAGGTAGACCAGTCGCTGCCCCATCATGATGCCGCCGGACGGAAGCAGCGTGAGCGCGAACCAGGCGGCCCCGAAGATGAGCATTTGCCGGTGCGTGGACCTTCGCCAGGCAATCGTGCCCACGATCACCAAGATCGTCCCCAGCAGCACGATGAGCGCTGGATGCTGCTTCCACGCCTCCAGGTTGTGGAAGGGCAGCACTGGCAGAAGGAAGACGCACGACAGGACGTACAAGAGCCACTGCAGAAGGAGATCGGGCAGGGTCGCGATCCCGAGAGGGATGAGGTAGGGAGGCGGCAGGGTGCTTGCCAGGAGCATTGGCAGCCGCAAGCAGGCGTAGAGTCCGGCCACCACTGCGGTGGCGATGAGCGCGACCCAGGCGCGTGGCTGGATGCGCCCGGTAGCCGGGGACCGGCGGAGCACGAGCCACTCCAGACAGACGATCGATGCGGGCAGAGTGATCGCGGATTCCTTCGCCAGAACCGCCCCGACGAACGCGAGCGGCGCCAGCACGATCCGGCCACACCCTCTGGACGAACTCAGTCGCAGATCCAGGTAGCTGGAGAGCGCGAGCAGGTAGAACACAGTCATGTAGACATCCGTTCGGCCCGAGATCCAATGGACAGCCCCGACGTGAACGGGGTGCAAGAGAAAGAGCATCCCCGCTGCCGGCGCTGCATTCCCCATTCCCGGCAGCCGGCGCCCGATCCGGTAGACGAGCCACGCCGCGAGTCCGTGTGCCAGCAGGTTTGCGAGGTGATACCCCCTGGGGTTTGCTCCCCAGAGGCGCTGGTCCAAGGCAAAAGAGAGCGTGATCAGGGGCCGGAAGTACCAGGCGGCGACGTGGGGCGGCACCCACCAGAATGCCTCCAGGTCCTGCGCGCGCAGGGTCGATGCCTGCATCAGGGCAGCCCAGGACAGATCCTGCGAGCGCTCCAGATGCAGGAAATCGTCGAGGAGGAAAGGGCTGGTGAAGGTGGGCGCGAACGTCACGATGGCGACGGCGATCACCGCGAGCAGGTACCAGCGGCCGGCCATCACGGGACGCCCACCGGTGTCAGTGCAGCGTGGATCGATGCGGTCCCCAGGTAGATCCAGGGGTTTCCCGGATGCCGTTGCGCACAGCGAGAGAGGCCGGTGGAGAGGGTCCAGTTCCGGCAGGCCCAACGGAACTCGTCCTGTGCTCGCTCCGGCTGCTCGACCGCGAGCGCCGCGAGCCAGCCGGAAACGAGTGCGCCGCTGAGCCCGCTGAGATGGAAGGGATCGATCATGCCGGCCAGCGTGCCGGTCAGGATCGCCCCCTCATGGAACAGCCGGGGTCGCAGCGGTACAGCACCCTCCAGGCCGACCCACTCCGCGATCTCGATCCCCTCGGTACGGTGCATCATCTCCGCGGCCACGCGGGCAGCCGACTCGGGCAGATCATCGCGTGAGAAGACCAAGACGTACCCATGCCCGCCAACGCCGGCCGCGTAGGCGTAGTCTTTCCCCAGGCGGGGGTCCCGATAGTGGAAGGTGAAGGTCCCCGGCCGGCCCGTGGCCTGGGCGTGGTAACCCAGAATGCGCCGGCTGGGCAGCCCGAGCCGACGGAAGGCTCGCACATCGAGCCCGGTGGCGAGAATGCACCGCGGCGGCGAAGCACTGGCAGCCCAATCGGGGCGACTCGCGAGGTACACGCATCCGCCCCGCTGCACGAGCGCATCGTACAGGAAACGGTCGAGCGTCCCGGCCGACCCCCCGCGCCGGCAGACCCAGGCCGCTCGCCAACGGGGTCCGAAGTGGCGCCCGCGAAGGTATCCCCGCTCGACATCGACGCGGGAGAACACCGGGGCCACGTCAAAGCCGAGAACAGCCGAGAGCCGGGCCGGGTCGACATGCGTGAAGTGAACCCCTTCGACTCGCTGGTGCATTCCCCCGAGCGCAGCGCCGGCCTCGTGGACCTCGACCCTCACACCCCACTCGGCCAGCTTGATGCCCGCCATGAGCCCCGCGGCCCCGGCCCCGAGAATTCGCGCCGGCTCTGCCACGAATCTCCGTGGGTTGGCGGCCGGTGGCGGAGTCTGTACAAGAGCGAGTCCAGTCCGCCGCGCGCCATGGCGCACGTAGAAGAGCAGCAGCGTGATCATCACGAGCCCTGTGTATCCGAGCGCGAAGCGTGATGACAGCCGCCACGGCGACGCCCGGTCCTGCGTGAGCAGCCACGCGCCCGCGACGAGGACGATGAGCACCCCTCGGGCGATGAGCAGGAAGCGGTGGATGGTCAAGCGACCGCGGTGAACCGCCCAGGTCGGCGTTCCAGTGGCACGGTCCATCTCCAGGTCCGTGACTTGGTGATGAAGGATGAAGAGCACCCCGGTGCACCCCAGGTAGGTGGTGAGCAGAGCGGCGGCCATCGAACGAACGGGGTGGGAGGCGCAAAGCGCCAGGAAGAAGGGTAGCCGCTGGGTCAGCGCGGCGGTTGCGACACCGGCAAGTCCGCGCACCTTCAGCCGGAGGGGGGGCACCGAATAGGCGATGGCCGCGGCGGCCGTGACGGCCCAGCACGCCAGCAGGGCCGGGCGGGAGGAGCCCAAGGCCACGGCCAGGCCCCCCAGGAAGAGCACCAGAATGATCCAACGTTTGGGGCGCCGCAACTCGGTGGTGAGGTGGCGGACCTTGCTCCGATCGCTGTCGAAATCCGTGTAATCGTTGAGCAGATAGCCGCCCGGGTAGCACAGGAGCTGCAGCAAGACCAGCCAGAGCACGGTCGCCGGGAATCCCTGGGGCAACCGGTCGAATGCGGCGGCGTACGAGAGCGCGCAGAGCAGGAACACACCAACGTGGACGCCCCAGTCGGTGACTCGAGATCTGCATCCCAGCGTGCTGCCCCTACCCACGGACGACCTCCTGGACGACACCGCCCTTCCCCACACTGTACGTCCGTCCCCGCCACTCGACCGTGGTCTGCATCCAGGACAAGAGCCAGATCACCGGCGAGAGGAGGTCCGTGAGCGGCGCCATGAGGACCTCGATCGCCGCCCGCCACCCCCGGCGCCAACAGCAGCAGAGCACCGCGCCGGACAGGAGGCGGGCCAGCGCCGGGATCGCGACGAACCAGGGACGGACCGGCGAGGGGTCCGCCAGGAGAAACGCAAGTGCGCCCACCAGCATGGCCGAACGGTGGTAGCCGTAGACGAGATACTCCGTCGCGGGAAGCACCCGCCGCATCCCGACATGCCAGCGCATGACCTGGCGCCACCCATCCGCCAGGCTGAGCGCAGGGGTGGGCACGGAGGCCGGAGAAGCCGAGAGAACCACGGTCCCACCCGCAGCGCGCACCCGGCGGGCCAGCGCCGTGTCGTTCAGTAGCTGGTGCTGAAGGCTCCCCAAGTCGCCGGTCCGCCCGAGAAACGATCTCCGCGCCGCGAGGACCGCGCCATTGGCGACATTGAGCGCCCCCACGAGGTACAGACAGGCAAAGTAGGCCCACAGGTCGGCATTGACCATCGTCGCGAGGAAGTACCCGCCCCGTGAACGGGGCTCACGGTACGTCGGCGCTGCCGTCACCAGGCCGACCCGACCCTCGCCCAGCGCGGCCACGAACCGGTGGACCTCGTCGCGGGCTCGGAACTCCACGTCGCTGTCGACAAAGACGACGAGATCGTGACGGCAGAGCTCCAGACCCGTCTGGAGGTTGTGCATCTTGGCCAGGCGACCCTGCGGATCGCCCGCGCAGACGATCGTGACGTCGGCTTCTGGGTGCGCGGCGGCGGCCGCCCGCGCCTGCGCAGCCGAAGGGTGACTGGGGTCCTCCACAACAAAGATCACCTGGCAGTCCCGCAGCCCTTGCTGGCGCAGCAGGCTGTCCATGTTGCGGGCCGCGTGTTCCTCCGTGGGGGCGAACGGCACGACGATGCTGACCGCTGGCTCCAGCGCCTCTACGCGCTGGATGAGCCGGTGCCACTTGCGCCGGGCGATCCCAATGAAGAAGGGGTGGAGCAGGATCACCGTGCTCGGAAGGCTCACGAGGCCGAGCACGACCCCATCGATCACTCCCGTGCCACCTCCCATGGGGTTGTCTCCCGAAGCCAGGGTCAGTAGATGAGCGTGGCCAGACCGACGCTGATGCCGGCGCTCCCCATCACAAGCAGGACGGTCTGCCCGCGGCGCAGGGCACCCTCGCGTTCCGCCAGGCTCATCCCGAGCGGCAGGGAGGCCGACACGGTGTTCCCGTACATCGCCAGTGTCCGGTAGGTCACGCCCTTCCGCAGCCCGAGCAAGCGTTCCACCTCGGTCGTCACCGTCTCACTGACCGAGTGACCGAAGCAGATATCCGGCCGCAGATTCCGGAAACGAGGCTCCGCCCGGTACGTCGCGACCACGCGGCGCATCGTCACGCGGACGAGCGGAGTCCCGTAGGTGTAGAACGTGAGCGCCGCGTGCCGTTGCGGATCCCCGTCGAGGTCGTACTGATCATGATTCGGCAGTGGGATCTTGCACAACCCGTGGAAGGTCCCCCACGTCTTGAAGAGGGCGTGGAAGCCGTCGCTGTCGGAGTCCGCATCCGTGAGCACGGTTGCGGTGGCCGCCTCGCCGATCGTGAGACCCGGCAAGAGGCACTCGAGGTTGTCGAGGTCGGGGAAGTCGAAATCGCAGTACTCGGCGACATTGAACTCGCAGTTCAGGATGAGCGCACTGCGGCAGCGGCCAGCGCGCATCAGCCCAGCGGCAAGATCGAGGGCCCGGAGCCAGCTCGCGCAGGCATCCACCAGGTCGAATCCGGTGGCATTCACCAGACCGAGCTCGGCGAGGAACAGATTCGCCATGGCGGGTTCGATCCAGCCTCGACCGACCCCCACGAAGATGAGCAGCTCGACATCAGCCGGCTGCATTTGCGCCTCGGTGAGCGCCTGCGTTCCCGCCAGGATGCTGAGGGTCGCCGCCTTTTCACCTGGCGCCCGCCAGTATCGCGACTGCACCCCGGTCTGAGCGAGGTAGGCACGCAGACGATCTTCCAGCCGGGTCAGGCCGACGGCGTTGTGGTGCCGGGCATTGCGCTCGAGCAGCAGCCGGATCAGCTCCTCATTGTCGATCCTGCGCGACGGAACCCGGTGTGCAACTGCGGCGATTCTCACGGGCATACCCTTCTGCTTGGTGTGGGTTCAGCCATTCATCAGGAGACGTTCCCATTCGGTTCGGAATTCGTCGTAATGCACGACCGGCCTTCCGGTTCGTGTCCGGTGCAGCCCGATCGCCCCCCCCAAGACGACCGCGGGACACTCCCGGTAGCGTGCGCGAGCGTTCACAGTGCGCATACGCGCGACGATCGCGTCGAGGTCCTCGCGGAGGATGTTGCCGAACGACACCGGGACGAAGATGCAGGGACACACCTCGCCGCGGCTGTCGATGGCCAAGTGTGCCAGGCCCCCCATGAGGCAGCCGAAGTTCTCGGGTCGCTCGAACAGGGCGGGGTAGGCCACGGGAGGGTATCCGGCGAATCGCCGCGAGCCGTTCACCGCCCGGAAGAAGGCCCGCACCTTCCCCCGGTCCTCTTCCGCAAGAAGCTCGCTCGGATCGCGCAACGCGTACCGACCGCAGGGCTTTGGTTCCAGAAGCTGTACAACGCCCACCCGTAGGTCCCGGGCAAGATCCAGGTACTTGTAAAGACCGCCGTCCGCCAGAAGCTCTCGTGTCAGACAGACATTGGTGTAGGTGAAAACGCAGGCATCCGAGAACGCCTCCAGAGCGCGGACCGCATCTGCGAAAGCACCCGGCTTGCGGCGAAACCGGTCATGGCGGCCCGCGTCGGGGAAGTCGAGCCCGATGCCTGCGGCGACGAGCCCGCGGGTCTTCAACTCCAGCGCCCGCTCGGGCGTGACATCCGCGCCGCAAGAGTGAATGTGGATATCCGCCAAGCGGGGATTGTGGTGGTCGAGGAGCGTCAGCAGGTCTTCGTACCGGAGCATGGGTTCCCCGCCGGACAGGACGATCACGCTCACGCCGAGCTGCTCCAGCCGTCGCATGACCTCTACCCAACGCTCGACCGGAACGGTGTCGGTGTCAGCCCGGTTGGCATGATCGTAGCAGTGTTCGCAGTCGTACGTGCAGCGGCGGGTGATCCCCAGAATGGCGGTGTCGATGTGCTGCTTGTGAGGGAGAAGCCCGGGCGCGAGGTTCATCCCGCCGTTGGCCATCATCCGGTCGAAGGCGGGCGACGGCCAGCGCGGCGTGCGCAGGGAGGCGCCGTAGTAGTAAGGGCCCAGTCGCGTGAGGCGCCAGACGCGCACCACGTCTTTGCTCGGCAGGGCCAGGAGTGCGCGCAGGCGGAACTGTGGATACTCCTTGCGCCGGACGGCGTACCCGATCTGGGACGCGAGCAGGCGTGCGACCGGCCCCAGCAAGCTCCACCCGGAAGGGTAGGTTGGACCCGGACGCGAGGGCGGGTCGCGCCGCCCGTTCTTCCACTCGCTGGCAGCGGCTCCTCGACTCCCGGTCGTCGGCATGCGGAGCATCCCCTGCTGATGTGTGCCCGTCAGCGCGAGGGCGTGAGCACCGCTGCCTGGGCCGACGGACCGGTCGCCTCCAGCCAGCGGTTGATCAGGGCAAGGCTGTAGCTGCTGAAAGCCCCCGGCTCCTGAGCCAGCTCGCGCAGCAACGCCCGGTTGGCGTGGGCCTGGGGCCGCACGTGGACCGTGTAGTAGCCGGTGCAGAGCATGGCGTAGGACCGCTGCAATCCCGGCCGCGCGGGCGGCGCGGCGAACGTGATGTCGGCCTCGTCGTCCGGACCCAGCTCGCAGTAGTCGCCGTCAATCGCGACCAGGTCCCTGCGCGTATCGCGTTCCCCGCTGCTGGCCGCCCTCTGGAGCTCCAGAGGGGTGACGTGCACGACGGAGTCCACCGTGTAGTCGACTGCCACGCGGTCGACCGCCCACAGGCCCGGTGTGGCCTCCAGACGAACATAGAGCTCGTTCGGCTCGGCCGCCGGCAGCTCGAGCGGCAGGGCCACCGAGCGAGCGACCCCGGCCCCCACGAAGGGCAGGGAACCCGCCGCCTGCCACGTCCTGCCGTCCCAGATGTCCACCCGCATTCCCGCTTCCCGCTGCAAGAGCTCGTCAAAGGTTCTTCGCGGACCCGCACTGGCGTTCATCTCGGCGCGCCACAGTCCGAGCAGGGGCCCCGCCTGGCTCAGCAGGTGGTGCTCCAGCTCGACCAACCAAGGGGTGTTGCGGACCGTGAAGACGAGTCTGGCCTGTTCGGCTCCCGCGGACCGACCGAACCGCAGGACCAGACCGTCGCGCCGCGCGGCGACGCTCTCCGGATCGCGGCCGGCGGGATTGCTGATCCAGGAAGATGAATCCCGCACTGCCAGAAGATCCGTGACCACGCACCCGGCATAGTCGGTGGCCGAGAACGGCGCAAGTGGGGCGGCGATCGTATGGTACCGGCCCGGGGCGGACGGGATCACTTCGATCCCGGGCAGGTGATCGATCGCGACAACCTCCAGAGCGTCGACGAACTGCGTCTCCGGGATGCGGCCTGCGAGCTTCAGCCGGCAAGTCCCGTCCTGCGCCGTGAGGTGCTCCAGCAGGCAGCAATCGGTCTCCTGCCGGGATCGCAGGATGGCGCCGGCGAAGGCCTCGCCGTCGAGGACATAGTCACGACCGTCGTGGCTGTAGACGTATGGACACGAACTCGATTCGCTGCCCGAGGATGGGGCTGGCACGTGATCGTCGTTCGACGATGACACGATGATGATCAGAGCCGTGACGTCGACAAATAACCCGACGATGAACCCGGTCACGGCAGCGTGGCCTGGCTTTGCGCGCTGAATGCCATAGATCTCGGAGAGGGGCACCCGACGCTCGCCCTCCGGGAACTCCGGACCTGAGAGCACGACGCTCGAGAGCAACGGTGCGCGAGACATCCGCAACCACTGCAGCAACTCTCCGCGGCGTATCTCCGCGCCGCGGTAGAGCACCATCTTGAACTTCGAGACGTTCTCCAACGTGCCGGGCAGTGCACCCGGTTCCTGCACGGTGAGACCATTGTAGTCGTATGCGGCGAGGCGAACGGCGCGCAGACCTTGGAGTCCGTAAAGGACGAGGCTGTCTCCGGGCGCCGGATAGGGAGGAGGGGCCGGGAGTCCCGCGACGAAGTCCGCATACCGCCTCTGGTAGGTGTACAGGGAATCGTGAACGATCCCGGTGTAGGTGCCGGAGAGCTTGCTCCCATCGCTCAGGAGGAGTGAGATGTGTGTACCCACCTTGAGAGTGTCGACTTGCCACGACTGAACGAGGATGGAATCCGATCTGCCACGATCGATCATGGCCCCCAGGCCCAGGCCGACCATGCTGCAGCCTTCCAGGGGGATCTGAAGGACGGCGACGGCGCAGACGACCAGGGGAAGAACGAGGCGGCCGGCGTTCATGGGCACCTCCATCGTGACGCTGGCGGACACTGCCCACATTGTCTGCGCGCGTGACGTGCGCCTCCAGGAGTCTTGCCGGAGTGTGCCCAGGCGTCACCGAACACGATCGGCAACGGTCAGTATTGACACATGAGGGGTACGATGCAAGGGCAAAGGGTGCACCGTCGCGCCCGCGCCGCCCCCTTCCGTCAATCCCCTGCCAACAACACCGTCCGACTGCGCGGACTCGTCTCGGCCAGCAGCAGCTCGCGCAGATCGGGCCACTGCAGCGCGGGGATCTCGGTCGCCTCGATCCGGGTCTCGCGGACAATGTACAGCCACTCGCCTTGCCGTGTGACCGTGACCGACTGCTCGCCGGCGGGCGTGACCTGCTCGGTGGCAGCGGGCACGTAAACCGTCTGCCGCTCGCCCAACCTCAGGCGTAGCTCGATCCGCTGGCGCAGCGGCTGCTCGAGCAAGATGGACGATTCGCGGCTGGTGTTGTACAAGTGTACATCGCCCGGCAGATGGGCCATCAGCCCGCCGGCGGGATCCCCAAGCTCCACGTGCGTGCGCCCCTGTGCGTCCGGTTGCTCGGGCTTCCATTCCAGCGTGAATCCCGCGATCACGCGATCCGGTTCCAGCTCCGCCACGTTGTGCTCGGTGATCGTCGCCCCTTTGAGCGCTGCGGCCACGGCGGCGAGGTGATCGTGAGCCTCGCTGGCGAATCCCACCATCTCTGCGTAGGGTGCCAGCGCGCCGGTCGCCCGCACGTAGCCGCTGCCCGTCCAGGTGCTGTCGGCACCCGGTGCCAGCGTCAGGATGAGCTCGAGCGCCGCGGGTCCGGGGTCGGCCGGTGCTGCCGGCGGTGCGCCGCCCTCCTCGGGAAACCAGATCGCCCAGCCCGCTCTCTCCATGGGCCCCGCGCGCAGGCTGCCGCTGCGAGGATCGTACGCGGCCTGGTACGGGGCCGCCGGCTCGGTGCCGCGCACGGCGAGGCGCACGCCCTCGAACCAGGAGCGCGCCGGCACGCCGGCGTCGATGGCTCCCCGCACCCGCGCGCGGAGGTACGGCCGGGCCTCGAGCCCCGCCGCGCGAAAGAGCCCGGCCGCCAGGACCGCGCGATCGAGAGCGTGTCCGTAGGCGGTCTCCCAGGTGCGATCCGCGGCACGCGGCTCACCGTACCAGAAGCTCTCGTCGCATCCGACGACGCGCGTCCAGCGCTCGACCGCGTTCGACACGGCGTAGGCCCGGCCGCGCGCATCCGGCTCGCGCGCCACGGCTGCGGCGAGCGTGTCGGCGAGCGCGGAGCCAAGCGAGGTGGTCTGGGCGAACTCCGCTGCACACGCCCCGGCCAGATCCGACCAGGATTCCCAGGTCGACCAGACGACGCAGGGAACGGACTCGGCCGGCCGCCCGGTCAGCGGGCGGGGGAGTCGGGCGACGGGCCCCGTGCGCCACACGTACATTCCGGCCGCCGGCTGCGCCGGCTCGGGCAGGCCGTTGCGCAGCGCATAGCGCAGCCGCTGGCCCGCGGGAATCGCGATCGACAGCACCGCCTCGAGGCAGGGGTCGTCCTGGGCCGCGAGCCACAGGCCGTCGTGCCCTCGATCTGGCGGGGACGATTGCTCAATCGTGTAGCGCGTCTCGACGGCGCAGGGGATCTCGACGCCGTCGTGGAGGAGCATCATCTCGCGCAGCCCGGTGTAGTCATAGGCCTGCGCCAGCTCCCCGGGCAGAGTCTCGACCACCGCGGTCGGGCTCACCTCCGTGGGGTGCGGCCACCAGTGGCCGTCACGCCACGTGCGCAGCCGCTCCACGTTGAGCGTGCCGCGATCGGCGCGGTAGGGGACGCGCAGGTCGGCGTAGGCATCGACCGCAAGCTCCGACCCGATCCAGACGATGCTGTGGATCGTCGTCCGCAGGCCGCCGGCCGCCAGCACCTCGATGCGCGTCTCATCGCGGAGCAGGACCGCGTCCATCCGCGCGAAGTCGAAGTGGCGCCGGGCCTCTGCCATCAACCGCTCGATGTCGACCTCGTCCGCACCGGCCGCCGATGCGCCCACGCCCGTCGCGCGCGCCGCCGCGGCGGCGCCGATCAGCCCCGCGAGGAGCGCCGCGACCCAGATCGCCCCCGCGCCGTGTGCGTTCTTCCCGCTCATCGCCCACCTCCCTTGCGCTCGACGCGGTAGACCTCATCGCCCCACTCGCGCAGGGCGGTCAGCGCCCGGCGGAAGCCGCCGTAGCCCTCGGGCGGAATCTGCCGGCGGCGCACCTCCGCCTCGAGGCGCAGGACCAGATCGCGCCCCTCCATGGCGCTCCGGCCCGCGAAGTAGGCGTACGTCTCATCGACGGTCTCAGCCGAGTCCTGGTCGGCCGCGGCGTACCCGCGCGGCAGTCGGATGCGCTCGGTCCCGTCGATGCGCTGCGTGAAGTAGAGAAACACGTCGCTCTCGCGCTCCCCCTCGGGCCACTCGGTCACGCCGGAGCGGAAGAGGGTGGCGCTCTTCATGAGGGTGTTCACGAGCGGGCTGCGGAACTCGAGCCCGCCGCCCACCGGCAGGGCGAACCGGGGCGCGCGGTAGCTGATCTCGATCCACATGTTCTGGCTGAAGTCGTCGCGCCTCAGGTGGGTGAAACGCACGTCGCGGAGACCTGGGGACAGGGGCGCGAGAAGGGCCTCGAAGTCGGCCTGGAGATCCGCGATCCGGTCGTAGATCAACCCGCGCAGGCGACCGTCCATCGCCCCGCGGCCGCGCAGGCGAATCGTCCCCGCGAGGGTGCCGTCCTCCTGGAGCTCGGCCGTGTGCGTCATCTCGAGCGGCGACTCGGCGGCTGGGCTGAAGGGAATCGTCGCCAGCCCCTCGCCCCGCGTGCTGCCGATCAGGTACTGCTGCTCGGTCTCGTACTTCGACCAGATGTCGTTCATGTACGGCACCCAGGTGGGGTCGTACATCACGTAGTGATTCTCCCCGGTGTTCAGGGCGACGACACAGTGGTTGAATTGGTCGGCCGGTACCTCCTCGATGCGGCTGCCGGCCATGGTCATCGCCGCGTGGGAGTCCAACCCCGCGGCGCGCATCATGGTGATGAGCATGCCGGCGATGTCCTTGCAGACGCCGCTGCGCTGCGCGAAGATCATCGCCCCCGGGTGCAGCGTGAAGCCTTCGCCGACGCCCATCGTCTGCCCGCTGTAGCGGATGTTCTGCGCGACCCAGTGCACGAGAACCTCGGCGCGCGCGGCTTCGGAGCCGCGGGCGACGCCCGCCGCGGCCAGGATCTCGTCCACCTTGGCCTGGACCTCGGGGGTGACGGCGAACTGCGGCTCGTTCACGTCGAAGAACCAGCGGCTCTTGGCCTCCCAGCTCTCCACCGTGGCCACGACGACCTTGGCCGCGCAGTCGCTCGGCTCCGCCTCGCGCGGCTCGCTCTTGCGGGCCGGCATGTCGAGCGCCCACCAGGCGTAGCGCGTTGTGTCACCCGCGTAGGTCGTGCTGGCATAGAGCGGGGCATTGTAGATGCGCGCGTGGATGCGCTTCGCGGCCGGCATCACCAGCTCGTAGCGCTTCTCGAGGATGGGCACCGATGCCTCGAAGAGCACGACGTCGAAGTACTCGCCGGGCATCGGGGGGATGTACTTGGCGTCGTCTTCGGCCGCTTCCTCCGCGGCGCCGCCGGCGTCTGCCTCGCCCACAGCCGTTGCACCGGGGCCCGTCGCATCTGCGCCGCGCTCGGCCCCCAGCAAGGCGTAGCTGTACCCTTTGCGGAACGTCTGGATCTCGATGCCGTCGTTCACCTGGAGCCGTGGGAGCTGGAGCGCCTTGATCCGCGAGTTCCAGTAGATCCCGTACTGGGGCGCCGGCAGGTCGAGCACCGTCCCGACGTCGACCGCGATGCGCTCCTCGCCGCGCAGGATGCTCGCCGCGCGGATCTCGATGCGGCTCGACCAGGGCTCGTACTGCCAGGACTGAACCGACAGATCCCGTGCCCCCGCCGGGGTGAGGACCTTGTAGAGAATGGTCTCGTCCCCCTCGGTCACCCCCGACGGCTTCACGCGGTTCTCGGTCGTCGCGTGGACGATCAGGTAGTCGCAGTCGGGATGCTCCTTCGCGCCGCCGGCAGCGGCCAGGCGCGAGAAGGCGGTTGGTGGCGGGGCCTCCCCCGGGGGGAGGCCCGGATCGGCGGCATGCGCGCCGATGGGGAGGGTCAGGAAGAGCAGGGCTGCCAGCGTGAGGCAGAGTCCTGCGTGGGGGAGTCTCTCGGCCACGGTTCGCTCCTTCCGTGCTTGACCCGATGCGTTCCGCCCTGGTCGCGATGACGGGCGATCCTAGCACAGGCCCCGGTACCGGGGCGACGGGTGCTGCGGTACAATGGCGCGGATTTGCGGTGAGTCCGTCCGGGTATCGGGAGGATGTGGATGACGAAGCAGCCGACACGCGGGACGCCGGCCAGGGCCCCGGCCGGGTTCCGCGTCGTCCTGATCCTCCTCCCGATCCTCCTGCTGCTGCTCCTGGAAGGGGGCCTGCGCCTGGCCGGGGTCGCCCGTCCGCCGCGCTACTTCCTGTCGCAGGAGATCGGCGGGCGCATGATGCTCTGGCCCAACCCCGACATCGGCAAGCGTTTCTTCTCGCCGTCGGTCGGGCGCGTGATCCCGGTCCCCAACGCCCAGATCATCGCCGAGCAGAAGTCTCCCGGCCGGCGCCGCATCCTCTGCGTGGGAGAGTCGACGACCGCCGGATTTCCCTTCCCCGTGCACGGGGGTTTCCCAGCCTTCCTCGAGCAGATCTTGAACGAGCGCGATCATGCGGTCCGAACGGAGGTGATGAACTGCGGCCTCACCGGGATCAGCAGCGCGACCGTGGCGGATCTCATCGACGAGATGCTCCGCGCGCGACCCGACGTGCTGGTCGTCTACCTCGGCCACAACGAATTCTATGGCGCCGGGGGGACGATCACCCTGCGCTCGCCTGCCGCCGCGCTGATCGAGCGGCTGCGGGGCCTGCGCCTCTACCGCACGCTCGAATCGATCCTCGCCCGGCGACCGGAGCGCAGGCCGGGCACGCTGATGGAACGGCTGGGGGCACGATCGGACGTGGCGCCGGACAGCCCCTTGCGCGGCATTGCGTGCGATCGGTTCGCCCGTCATCTCGATGCCATTCTCGACGCCGCTGCGCGCGCGGGGGCACGCGTCATCCTCTGCGAGGTCGCATCGAACGAGCGCAACCTCTACCCGTTCGGGTCGGAGCCGCCACTGGGATCGGCCGCTTCCTCCGTTCGCGCCTGGCGGAGCGATGTCCCCGAGGTCGAGGCGGCGCGCGCGAGCCTGCCGGTGCTCGCAGCCGCCGCCGCGCGGGACACGAGCGGCGCCGCGCTGCGCTTCCTCGTGGGGACGGCGCGGCTGCTCACCGGCAACCGGCACGGCGCAGCCGATCTGCGCGCCGCCCGCAATCTCGACACCGTGCCGTTCCGCGCACCCGACGCGATCAACGCGGTGATTCGCAGGAAGGCCTCCGAGCGCGGCCTGACGCTCGTTCCCAGCCCGCGCATCCTCTCCGCAGCCGCACCGTGGGGCGTTCCCGGCGAGGAGTCGTTCGTCGAGCACCTGCATCTCACCGTCGCCGGCAACGCACGGATCGCATCCGCCGTGGCCGACGCGCTCCTCGGCCAGGCGATCTCCCTCGTCAGCCCTGTGGATGCGGCGCGCTGGCTCGCGCGCTGCGGCCTCACCGCGTGCGATCTGGCGCTGGCCGACGGGCGGATCCAGCAGCTCTACCGGCGCTGGCCCTACACGCGCGAGGGGGAATCGGCCCCGCCGTTTCCGTACCGCGCTCGGTCCGTCCTCGCCGAGGCGCGCGAGATCGCGCAGGCCGCGGGTGATTCGGTGACCGCCGCGGATCTGACCCTCGAGGCCCCGGAGCGTGCGGCGGCGGAAGACCTGCTGGCGAAGAGGACGGACCTGCTCCAGGCCCATCTGGGGCTGGCCCAGACCTACCGGCAGGCAGGCCGGCTCTCGCGTGCGGAGCGGCACCTCGACGCCGCCACGCGCCTCTACCCGGTGGACGATCGCATCTGGGTCGCACTGGGCGAGGTCCGGCTGCAGCGCGGCGACGCGGTGGGCGCCCGGGCGGCCTGCGCGGCCGCACTCGAGTGGAACCCGGGCTCGGGCCCCGCGCGCGAGCTGCTGCGACGGTTGGGGACGTGAAGACCTTGATGATCGCGGCTCCGGCCGCTACCCTCCTCGGCACTGGCGATTCACGCCCACAAGCCCCAAAGGAGGATCCGCCATGCCCTATCCGACGCGCGCCGAAGCCTGGGCTGTTCTGACCGAGCACACGCAGAGCGATAGCCTGATCAAGCACGCCTTGGCGGTCGAGGCGGCCATGCGCGCCTACGCGCGCAAGTTCGGCGAGGACGAGGAAGCGTGGGGTGTCGTCGGTCTGCTCCACGACTTCGACTACGAGAAGCACCCCACCCTGGATGAGCACCCCATGAAGGGCGCGGAAGTCCTGCGGGCCAGGGGCTATCCCGAGGAGATGATCCGGGCGATCCTGTCGCACGCGAGCCACACGGGCGTTCCGCGCGAAACGCGCATGGCCAAGGCCCTCTACGCCGTGGACGAGCTCACCGGGTTCGTCACCGCGGTCGCCCTCGTGCGACCGAACAAGAGGGTTGCGGACGTCGAGCCGAAATCCGTCAAGAAGAAGATGAAGGACAAGGCCTTCGCCCGGGCGGTCAACCGTGACGAGATTCGCGAGGGGGCCGAGCTGCTCGGCGTCGAGTTCGACGAGCACGTCCAGACCGTGATCGACGCCATGGCAGCCGCCGGGCGCGAGCTGGGGCTCGAGGGCATCGAGCCGCCGGCCTAGGGCCAGGCCGGGCCCGGAGCGCGGCCCCGCGCGGCCGCCGGTGTCAGTCCGAGAATTCCATACCTCCCAAGGGGTTGGGGGAGTCTACCACCGTTCGCGACGGCGCCAGATCGGGCTGCGGGCGTGCCCCCCCAGGATCCCCACGTCGATCAGGATGGCCAGGATGAAGATCACCAGGTGGCCCCCGCTCAGGGAGCCGTGGCTGTTGATCGCCCAGGCATAGGCCAGGGTGGCCGTGGGCAGGAAGAGGAACCCCAGCAGGGGCCAGATGAAGCTGTCGAAGCCGCGTCCGATGTAGTCAGAGAAGATCACGAGGAGTATGATTACCAATCGAGGGGCGCCCAGCGCCAGGCATCCAAGCAGACACGGCATGTCAGGGCTCGGCTCCCTTCAGTGATCAACAAGGACTGAGCCATCTAAGGGCCAACATCTCGAGAATGCTCAGATCCTGGGAATGCCGCGCTTGCGGCGGCGTTACCTCGAGCAGCGTAGGGTACCATGTCGCCGTTCCTGTCGATAGTACCCCGTCTGACCCACTGGTGGACCGCGCCCGCGTTTCCCGCCGAAACCGCGTGCATCTCACAGGACCCTCGCGAGCGGGGTTCCGGACGTACGTCGCTGCTCGATTCCGCACCCAGTCTGCCGCCCGGCCGCCGCGGCCGACACGGAGGTGTGCCATGAACACGCGCATGCGGGATCAGATCATCCGAACGATCTGCTGGGCCGAGGCGATCGACTTTCTGACCTCACGGCGGGCCGCGCGCCGGAACCGCGCGTCGGCGGCGTCCGTGTGCCACGCCACGCTGGGTCTCGTGCCCTACGTGCCCCAGCCGTTGCGCCACATCGGGTGCATGTGGCTCGAGGATGGGGACGAGGCCCTGCGCTGCAACCGGCCGGCGACCTGGACGATGGGCACGACCCTCGAGTGGCCGCGGCTCTACTGCACGGAGCACGCGGAGCGGATCCTGGCCCGGCGGCGCCAGCGCCCGCGCAGCGGCTCGGTAACCTTCCTCGAAACGCAGATCTTCCACACCCACCAACAGGATCCCTGGTCGACGACCGCACCGGACGAGGCCCCCGAGGGTGCCTATCCCCCCTAGTCCCATGCGAGTCGCCCACTGCGGGGTTCCGCGGTGGGGTGGGCCGATAGACGCGAACGCGCCCTCTCCTCGTGGGAGAGGGCGCGTTCCATGTGAGGGAGAGCGGGGCCGGGCCGTGTCTCCGGCCCCTCGGGTATCAGAGCATCGTCCTCTTGGTGGAAGGACACCTCTGCCTACCCAATCGGGTCCGCCAGGTTCCAGAGGAAATCGGCTACTTCCGCTCCTGCACCTTTGCGGCAATCTCGAGCGTGCGGCCGCCACGCACCACCGTGAGCGTCACGCCATCGCCGGGCGCGTGCCCGCGCAGCAGGGCCGCGTAGTCGGCGAGCGTGTCGATCGCGTCCGCGTCGATCGCCGTGATCACATCCCCCGTCTCCAGGCCAGCTTGGGCGGCCGCGCCCCCCGGCGTGACCGCGCCTACCTTGACGCCGCCCGCGGCCCGCGCGAAGTCCGGGATGAAACCGAGCGAGACCCGGCGCTCCCCAGCCTGCGCGGGGCGCGAGGGCGCGACATCCTTCGCGCTCGGCGCGACGAAGGTCAGACCGCGCTCTCGGTAGCGCAAGTAGCGCGCCAACTCGGCGGCGAAGTCCGTGACCGCGGCGAGCTCGTCGTAGCGGATGAGATCCGCCTCGTCGCGGACGGTGCTGTAGTCGGCGTGCGGGCCGGTGAAGAGAAAGAGCGCCGGCACACCCCGCGCCAGGAAGCTCACGTGGTCGGATCCGCCCACCGGATCGGGTCGCGCGACCAGGTCGAAGCCGAAGGCGTTGTTCAGACCCCGCAGGATGGCCGCGAATTCCTGCGCCGAGCCGGTGCCGCAGACGAACAGCCGGCGGTTCTCCATGTGCCCCACGCCGTCGAGGTTGATCATCGCGACCACCTCCTCGTGCGGCACGACCGGATGGTCGCAGTAGTAGCGCGAGCCGAGCAGCCCGTTCTCCTCGGCGGAGAAGGCGATGAAGATGACGGTGCGATCCCGCGTCTCGGCGGTTTGCGCGGCGAGCAGGCGCGCGATCTCGATCAGCGCGGCGACGCCCGAGGCGTTGTCGTCCGCGCCATTGTAGATCTGGTCGCCCGAGAGGCTCGCATCGCGCCCGAGGTGGTCCAGGTGGGCGCCGAGGACGAGCGCGCGCGGCGGGCGCGGATCGGCCCCCGGCAGAAGGCCGACCACATTGGCGGCAGCGGGCAGACCCTCGGGGCGGAAGGGTTGGAGGTAGCCGGCCAGCGGGTGGCCTGCCGGCAAGAACGCCTCCCCTTCGCCCTCCGGTCGTGCCGGCTCGAGACCCACCGCCGCGAATCGCTGCGCGACGATCACCATGGCCTGCTGCAGGCCGGGCGTGCCCAGTGCCCGGCCCTGCAGCGCGTCGCCGGAGATGGTACGCACGTCGCGCTCGATGGATGCGCGGTCCGCCGCCGGGAAGGGTCCGCCCGCCGTGGCGGTCGGTGCAGGCGCAGCGTGCGCCGTCGCGAGGCCGGCCGGCGCCGCGATCAGCGCCGCCACCAGGGCGGCAAGACACCACCGTGCGTGGCCCATCGTCACTGCTCCTCCTCCCACACCATCACCATCGGCGAGCGCTCCACCTCCCAGATGCCCTTGGCCACACTCTGCGCACCGGAGAAGACCAGGTAGCTGTAGGCGCCGTAGTGGGGGAGCTTGCGCCAGACCGCGCCGGCGCTCTCGGCGTCGGGGGCGAGCAGGACCCCGATCGCCTCGTCGCGGGCCGTGGGGTGCGGCAGCGCGCAGACCAGCGTGTGGGTGGCGCGGTCGAACTCCTGCGTGCCGATGGCGAAGCGCTTGGGCTCAACGCGGAGCTGCCCCGGCAGCTCGCCCGCCAGCCGCGTCCACCAGCGCGGTTCGCCCAGCAGCCACGCGCTGCCCGCCCGCAGATCCGGCAGCGCGATCTCCTCGTCGCCGGCGAGCCCGGCCGGGTCGGCGCGGCCGGCCTCAGCGGCCAGGTCACGGCAGGCGCCGGCCAGCGCCTCACCCTGCGCCGCGGCCACAACGAAGGTCAGCGAATCGGCCCCCTGGAGCTGGCTCAAGGTGGCCGGCACCTCGGCCCGGTGGAGCCGGCGGAAGACATCGAAGTCGGGATCGACCGCGAGGGCCGCCGGACGAGCGCGTAGGGCGCGCGTTTCCTCGAAGGTCGGGCCCGTGAGGTGCGCGGTCCACGTCTCCGGCGGCCCGCTCGCGTAGGTCAGGCGCACCGGAACGTCGCACGTGTAGGTGGGCTCGCTCTGCTCGATGACGTAGTGGAGCTCATACGCCCCGCCGGGGCGCGGAACGAGGTCGGTCGCGGCCAGCGACAGCAGGGGCGCGCCGGGGCGCGCGATCCACGGGTCGAGGAGGTCGCCGCGCCCGAGCACGCCCAGCAGGTCCTCCCAGCTCGCCGGCCGGAAGCGATACTGCTGGTAGAAGGCGGACAGCCCGCGCCAGAAGGCATCGTCGCCCAGCGAGCGGCGCAGCATGTGGTAGAGCATCATCGCCTTGCCGTAGCCGACGGCGGCCGAGGCGGCATCGTGCCGCTCGCGGAACTCGGCCAGCGCGAAGTCGCGCCCGGAGCGGGTGTAATCGAGGTAGCTCTGCAGCGTCGTGCGGCGGTAATCGCGAGCGGCCGCAGCGCTCTCGCGCTCCTTGTACAGGTAGTCCGCCCCGTAGACGGTCAGCCCCTCGCACCAGTTGCCGCTCTTCATGTCGATGAAGACGCCGTTGCCCCACCAGTTGTGCAGGATCTCGTGGCCGTAGGAGGTGCCGAGGATCCACGGCAGGCGAACGACCCGGTCGCCCAGCAGGGTGAAGGAGGGCATGCCGTAGCCGGTCTGCCAGAAGTTCTCGACGAGCGCGAACTTGGGAAACGGATAGGGGCCAATCAGCTCGCTGTACAAGCGAAGGTAGTCGCGCGTGGCATCGAGGTAGCGGCGGCACAGCTCCTCGTCGTCGTTGCCGTAGGTGAAGGTCTGGATCGCCACGCCGTCCCGGGTTTCCTCGCGCAGGACGTAGGGCCCGGCGACGAGGTAGATGCCGTCCATCGGCTGCGCGCAGGTCCAGGTGACCGTGCGCGTGCCCGCGGTGGCGGCCGGCGGCGCGGCCGGATGCGGCGATCGGCCGCCGCCCGGCCCCGTCGTGCGCGCACCCTGGGAGACCGGCTCCCAGGCCGCCGGCACCGTGGCGGTCAGCTCGAAGGTGAAGGGGTCGTCGAAGTGCTCGGGGTACCAGAGCGTGCCGCCGGCCAGATAGGCGCCGCGCGGGTCGATCAGACCGGTGGTCGTCTCGAAGCCGCGCTGGTAGTTCTCTGCCGGGGGTTTCAGCGAGTCGTAGACGGTGCCGTGGAAGCGCAGCGTGACCTGCAGGCTCTCGGGCCACGAGGCCGCCCTCCGGTCCCCGGCCAGGAAGAGGTCGACCTGGCGGGCGTGACCGTACTCGTCGAGTTCCGCGTACTGGGGCCGCGCCCAGAAATCGCGCGGTTCCCAGCGCTCCCGCTCGACCCAGTGCACGGCCACCCGCCGCCCGCCCGCCGCGGCCGAGATCTCCTCGATCCCCAGGTTGCGGTTGAGCAGGAAGGGCGTGGCAGCCGTCCCGGGCACCGCGGGCGCGTGGACGAGCAGGATCTCGTCGGTCACCTCGAGCTGCGCGGTCGCGGGGTCGAGCGCGGCGGCGATGTCGTGGTGGCGAATGGCACAGCGGGAGGGGTTGTCGAAGCCCTCCGCGCCGGCCGCATGGGCCCCCGCAATCAACCCCAGCGCGAGTCCGACCCCGATCGTGCGCGCGTGTCCCATCATGCCCTGCCGCTCCTTGCCTGCCCGTTTCCTCCAGCCCGCGCTATCCACGCCCGGATGCGCCCGCCGGTTCCCGGCGGATGCGGATCGCGCCCCGGCCTGGGCCGGTCACCCGCCCGACGGCCGCCGCGTCCGCGATGCCCACCGCGCGCAGGCTCGCGAGGAGCGACCCGACATGGGCCTCGGGCAGGCTGATCAGGAGGCCGCCCGAGGTCTGCGCATCGCACAGCAGCAATCGCTCGAGCGGGGCGATCTCGGCGTCCCAGGTCGTCCAGGCCCCGGCGTGCTCGAGATTGTCACGCGTGCCGCCGGGCACGTACCCGGAGGCCGCGAGCTCGAGGGCCTCCGGAAGCGCCGGCACGCGCGCGGCCCAGATCTCGGCCTCGACGCCACTGCCGGCGGTCATCTCGTGCAAGTGGCCGATCAGCCCGAAGCCGGTCACGTCGGTGCAGGCGCTCACCGGGAAGGCCGCCATCACCTCCGCGGCCGCGCGGTTGAGCGCGGACATCACCGCGACGGCCCGCGCGATCGCCGGTGCCGGTGCCGCCCCGCGCTTGGCGGCGGTCGCGACGATCCCCGTGCCGATCGGCTTGGTCAGCACGAGCCCGTCGGCCGCCCGGGCCGTGCTGTTGGCGAGCACCTTCGCGGGCGCAACGACGCCCGTCACCGCCCAGCCGAACTTGGGTTCCGTGTCGTCGACCGAGTGACCCCCGATGATGGGGATGCCCGCGGCGGCGGCCGTGTCGTTCGCGCCGGCGAGGATCTCCTGGAGCACCGCCAGCGGCAGGCGCCGGACGGGGAAGCCGACGATGTTGAGCGCGAAGAGCGGACGCGCGCCCATGGCGTAGACGTCGCTCAGCGCGTTGGCCGCCGCGATCGCGCCGAACGCGCGCGGTTCGTCGACGATGGGCGTGAAGAAATCGAGCGTCTCGACCACGGCCAGATCGGGCCCGATGCGGTAGACGGCGGCATCATCGGAGGTCTCGGTGCCCACGATCAGGTTCGGGTCGTCCGGGCGGGGGAGGTGCGCGAGAATCTCCTCGAGCGCCTGGGGCTGGATCTTGCACGCGCAGCCCAGGCCGTGCGTGAAGTGGGTCAGCTTGACCGGGCCCGCGGCCTCGCCGGCGGCGCCCGCCAAGGCGCTGGCGCCCTCGGCGGTGCCCCGCATGCGCGCGACCACCGCGTTCACCTCCGCGGCCGCGCGGTCGATCTCCTCCTCGGTCGTCGGTCGGCCCACCGAGAAGCGGATCGTGCCCATGGCCTCGTGCACCGGCACGTCCATGGCCTGCAGGACGCGCGAGATGTCGACCTGACCGGCGTGACACGCGGCGCCGGCGGAGGCCGCCACGTGCTCCAGCTCGTCGAGGATCGTGTTGGCCTCGAGACCCGGGAACGAGACGCTCAGGGTGTTGGGCAGGCGCCGCTCGCGGTGCCCATGGAGGCGCAGGTCGGGAGCGCCGGCGAGCAGGGCCGCCTGGAGCCGGTCGCGCAGCGCGCGCAGGCGCGGCCCGGCCGCGTCCATGGTGCGCCCGGCCAGCTCAGCCGCGGCGCCGAGCCCGACGATCTCGAGCACGTTTTCCGTGCCGGCCCGGCGGTTCTGCTCGTGGTCGGCGCCGTGCACGAACTTGGCGAGCGCGGTGCCGCGCCGGACGTAGAGCGCACCGATGCCCTTGGGCGCATACAGCTTGTGGCCCGCGACCGAGAAGAGATCGACGCCGAGCTCATCCATCCGCGCCGGGATCTTGCCGACCGATTGCGCGCCGTCGCTGTGCACGCGCACCCCGCGCGCGCGTGCGATGCGGGCGATCTCGGCGGTCGGCTGGATCGTGCCGACCTCGTTGTTGGCGTGCATGATCGTGACCAGGATCGTGTCCGGGCGCAGGGCGCGTTCGACCTCGGCGGGGTCGACCAGGCCGTCGCCGTCGACCGGCACGTAGGTCACGCGCCAACCCTCGCCCTCGAGATAGCGGCAGACCTCGGTGACCGCCGGGTGCTCGATGGCCGAGGTCACGATGTGCCGCCCGCGGTCGCGCAGCGCCACGGCCGTGCCCTTGATGGCAGCGTTGTTCGCCTCGCTGCCGCCGCTGGTGAAGACGATCTCGTCCGCGAAGCAGCCCAGCAGCTCGGCCACCTGTGCCCGGGCGCGCTCGACCGCCCGGCGGGCGGCGACGCCGTAGGGGTGGCTGCTCGACGGGTTGCCGAAGAAGCCCTCGAGGAAGGGCCGCATCGCCGCGGCCACCTCGGGGGCGATGGGTGTGGTGGCGTTGTAGTCGAGGTAGATGAGGTTGTCCATGCGCTGCCTCGCGTCGGTCCTCGCCGGGCGTCCGTACCTCGCGCGCTCTCCGGTCGGACCCGCCCGCGAGTCGGTGTCGGGAGAGTCACACGGCGACCGGGGGCTTCGCAAGGGGTGCCGGGGCGGGGCAGCGGGACCGGTGTGGCTGCGGGGAGCCCCTGGCTTGAAGGCCGCATCGGGTTGTGGTACCAGATTGCGCATGGACGCCGCTCATGTGCAGATGCTGAAAGCCGCCGCCGCCGCGGTCTTCGACGGCCAGCCGGTCCTCGTGGCCTATGCCTTCGGCAGTCGCATCAGCGGGGTGCCCAGACCGGACAGCGATCTCGACGTGGCGTACTTCTCGAATCTGCCCGCGTCCTCGCCAGGCATTCCACTTGAAACAGAGCTGGGCCTGGCTTCGGAGCTCTCTCGGCGGCTCGGGCTGGTGGTCGACCTCAGGTGTCTGGACCATGCCCCGCTCGAAACACGCGGCCGGGTCCTGGAGGAAGGGATCCGCATCTACTCGGGCGACGATGTGCGCAGGGTGTCCCTCGAGCAAGCCACGCTCTCCTACTACCACGACTACAAGGCAGTCTTCATCCGTATGCGTGAGGAGCGCCTGCGCCGCAAAGCGAGGCGAGGGGTGATCTGATGGTGGACCAGACCAGGCTCGATCAAATGCTCTCGAACCTCAGGTCGTACGTCGCTGTCCTCGAGCGGTTGGCGCGCACACCGGAGGCGGACTTTCTGGCGGATCCGGACAAGATCGGCAACGCGAAGTATCACTTCGTCATCGCCATCGAGTGCTGCATCGATATCGCCAACCACATCATCGCATCAGAAGACCTACAATTTCCCAAGGACAACGCAGACAGCTTTGCCGTCCTGGTCGACTCGGGGATTCTCAGCGAAGCCCAGCGGAATCCCCTGCAGGCAATGGCCAGGTTCCGCAACCGGCTGGTGCACCTCTACCAGGACGTTGACGATCGACGGGTCCACGAATACCTTCACGGATCGCTTGCTCACCTGAGCGGATTCGCCCAGGCCGTGGCGCAGAGGTTTCCGTAGGATGCAAAACCTGCCGGGTCCCCGGGGCGCACTCCGGGACCCGGCAGGCTGGGATTGCGCTCGACCGAGTCGCAGCCGCGCAGCGCGGTCGCCTACGCACCCGGCTTCGGCTTCCACACCTCCCATACCTTGCCCACGAGGTCCGGCCCGGGCTTGAGCGTCTTGTCCCCCGGGCGCCAACCGGCCGGGGTGACCTCACCCGTCTTGACCACGTGCTGGAAGGCCTTGACCTGGCGGACCAGCTCGTCGAAGTTGCGCCCCACCTCAGGCGTCAGGACCTCCATGGCGCGGATGACGAAGTCCGGGTCGATGATGAAGCGGCCGCGGATATCGACCCCCGCCGCCTCGTCGTAGATCCCGTACACGTCCCCGACCCTTCCGCCGGCATCGGAGAGCATCGGGTAGGGCACCCCACCCGGGACCATCTTCGAGAGCTCCTGCTCCTGCCATATCTTGTGGACGAAGCGGCTGTCGGTGCTCATGGCCAGGACCACGACGCCGATGCCCTTCAGTTCTTCATACCGTGCGGCGACCGCCGCCAGCTCGGTCGGTCAGACGAAGGTGAAGTCGCCTGGATAGAAACACAGAACGATCCACTTGCCCCGGTAGCTGGAGAGCCGGATGGGTTTGAATCCCTCGCCGGCGACGAACGCGTTGGCCTCGAAATCAGGAGCCTCCCGACCGACCCGTGCCTGCATCTTCTTCACCTCCCCTCGGGTTTCCAGTGCGACAGCGCCCACCGCTTCCGCCGGACCGCCGATCGGTCCTTGGGCGGGCTTGACGCAGCCTTCCTTCGGTTGTGCCATGGTTTACCTCCGTGCTGATTGCCTGGCCGCTGCCCGCCGGGTCCGGATGCGGCCGTAAGGCCCGTTAGCGCTTCATCGCCTGCCGGACCCCTTCTGCATAGGCGGGATCCGCCTTGGCGAAATGCGCGAGCTGACGCTCCACGATCTCCTTGGGCACGCCCTGCATCGCCCCCGCGAGCGCCTTGTGCAGCCGGGCGCGCTCCTCCTTGGGCATGAGCCGGTAGAGATTGCCGGCCTGCGTGTAGTCGTCGTTGCCCTGCCGGTGGTCGTAGCGATCGGCATCGCCCGAGATGCGCAGCGGCGGCTCCTTGGCGCTGGGATCCTGCACCGGTCCGCCGAAGCTGTTGGGCTCGTAGTTGGGCGAGACGGCGCCATTATCATCGAAGCGCATCTGTCCGTCACGATGGTAGGTGTCCACGCGCGCGCGCGGCCGGTTGACCGGCAGGCTCTCGTAGTTGACGCCCAGGCGGTAGCGGTGCGCGTCGGCGTAGGACACGATCCGCATCTGCAGCATCTTGTCCGGGCTGTGGCCGATGCCCGGCACGACGTTGCCCGGCGAGAAGGCCGCCTGCTCCACCTCGGCGAAGTAGTTCTGCGGGTTGCGGTTCAGCTCGAGCACACCGACGTCGATGACGGGGTAGTCGCCGTGGGGCCAGACCTTGGTCAGGTCGAACGGGTTGTAGGGCGTCTTCTCCGCATCGGTCTCCGGCATCACCTGCACCTGCATCCGCCACTTCGGGAAGTCACTCTTGGCGATCGACTCGTAGAGATCGCGCTGGTGGCTCTCGCGGTCCCGACCGACGATCTCCGCGGCCTCCTCATCGGTCAGGCACTGGATGCCCTGCATCGTCTTGAAGTGGAACTTGACCCAGAAGCGCTCGTTCTTCGCGTTGATGAAGCTGTACGTGTGGCTGCCGTAGCCGTTGACGTGGCGGTAGCTCTTCGGCAACCCGCGGTCCGAGAACAGGATGGTCACCTGGTGCACGCTCTCGGGCGACAGCGACCAGAAGTCCCACATCGCTGTCGCGCTGCGCAGGTTGGTCTGCGGGTCCCGCTTCTGCGTGTGGATGAAGTCGGGGAACTTGTAGGGGTCGCGGACGAAGAAGACCGGCGTGTTGTTGCCCACCAGGTCCCAGTTGCCCTCCTCGGTGTAGAACTTGAGGGCGAATCCCCGGACGTCACGCTCCGCGTCTGCCGCCCCGCGCTCACCCGCCACAGTGGAGAAGCGCAGGAAGCAGTCGGTCTTCTTCCCGACCTGGGAGAAGACCTTCGCCTTCGTGTACCTCGTGATGTCGTGGGTGATGGTGAGCGTGCCGTAGGCCCCCGAGCCCTTGGCGTGCACGACCCGCTCCGGGATCCGCTCGCGGTTGAAGTGCGCGTGCTTCTCGAAGAGCTGCCAGTCCTGGACCAGCAGGGGCCCGCGCGGCCCGGCGGTGAGGGCGTTCTGGTTGTCGCCCACGGGGATACCCCCGGCCGTCGTGAGCTTCCGCTTCTCCATGGTCGCGTTCCTCCTTTCGATAGGGTGTCCGATATTGGACAATGTCTAACTTTAGCCCATCGTCAAACCAGGGTCAACCCGGGATGCTCGTGGGGCGGCTACCGCCGCCTCCGGCGTCCCCGCAGCACGACCTGGTGTTCGTGGACCTCGAACCCGGCTAGGGACCGGTGGCCGGTGACCTTCAGCGCGTCCCACGGCACGTCATGGATCCGGCCGGTCTCCTCGTCGATGAAATGATGATGGGGCTCGACCTTGGGGTCGAAAGCCACCGTGCCTTCCCTGAGGACCTGGGCTCTCAGCAGTCCCTTGCGCACGAAAAGGTTCAGGGTGTTGTAGACGGTGGCGCGGGACAGGGTCGGGCAGCTGCGCCGCACCGCCTCCCACACCTCGTCGGCCGAAGGGTGCGCGGAGCTGTGGAGCGCGTACTGGGCGACGGCGAGTCTTTGCGGGGTCGCCTGGATCCCGTGGGCGCGGAGCAGTGCGAGAGCCTCGTCCATGGCGCAGTAGACTACGTCCAAACTTAGGCGCTGTCAACCCCGTGCGCTGGCGCTAGCGGAAACGCACCTCGGCCCGCGGATCCTCCTCCTGCCACACCCGCCCCGTGCGCAAGGGCCAGTGCGATTGTGCCAACTCGGTTACGCATGCCATCCTCCCATGCACAGGCCTCCTCTGTCCCGGCCAGCCGTTCCCAAGGGCCGCGCGCGTGCCCGGATCGACGCTGGCCTGCCCGCGGATACAAGGCTATCATCCCGCCGGTTCCGCCAACATGTCAGGGAGGGCTCCGCCATGGCTGAGCAAGGCTTCGATGTGCGGACGGAGCACGCGCCGGGCTTCCCCCCACCGCAGGGGGCGACCGACTCCGGCCGTCCGGGGACGCTCTACGACGGAAGCTCCGCGCAGGCGATGGCGCACTTCTACCGCGGCGAGATGAACCGGTTGACCGTCTGGCGGCAGCGCATGGATGCCACCACCAACTGGGCCATTGTGGCGACGGTGGGTCTGCTGACCTTCTCCTTCAGCAACCCGCTGGCCGACGCGATCTTCATCGTCAACGTCACCACGCTCTGGTTCCTGCTGACCGTGGAGTCGCGCCGCTTCCGCTTCTACGACGTGTGGCGCTGGCGGGTGCGCATCCTCGAGGCGCATTTCCTGACGCCGATCCTCACCGGGGAGATGAAGCGCGTGCCGGGCCCCTGGCGCGAAGACCTGGTGGCCGACCTGCTCTACCCGACCTTCAAGATGTCGATGCGCGAGGCGATGGGGCGGCGGCTGCTGCGCAACTACACGTACCTGTTCGCCATCGTGCTCGTGGCGGCGCTGGCCAACGTCTTCGGGATTTCGCTGGCCACCAGTTCCTGGGCGCTGCTCACGCGCGAGCACCTGACCCGGTCGCTCCAGGAGAACTGGCTGCTGCTGAGTCTGCTCGTCCTCGGCTACGTCCCGCTCCTGGCGCTGGGCTCCTTCGGCTGGTCGCGGCGCAAGGTGGCGGTCGAGCTGCACGATCAGCCGGTACGCAGGCCGTACCGGGTCTGAGGGGCTCTCTCAGAACACGGCCTGGATGAGCTGGCTGCCGTAATCGAACAAGAACGTGACCCGGTGGCCCAGCAGGGCGACCCGGCCCATCACGGTCATGCCGAAGCCGGCGCCGAAGCCCATCATCAGCGTGTAGATGCCCACCCGCGACGTCACCGCCAGGGCCCCGCGGTGCTCGCGCGCGAAGAAGAAGTAGCTCAGTGAGCAGACGAGACCGATCAGCGCCACAGCGAACATCAGCCCCGACCAGCTCGCCTCGATCCCGCGCACGGCGCCGTGGAGCTGGTAGAGCACCGCGGCCTTGATCGTCAACGGGATGTAGACGCCGGTCGAGATCCCGATGTAGAAGGCCAGCGCGTAGCGCGAGAGATACCCGTAGCGCTTCGACAGCCGGAACCACATCAGGATGCCCAGCACGGCGGGCAGGATGTACCAGAACTTGCCGTGGCGAAAGATGGGCGAGACGACCTTGTCCTGAAAGCTCGTGTGAAAGAGGAGCATCGTCCAATAGCCGGTCGTGATGCCCACCCACAGGCGTTCGATGAACTTGTAGACGACGTTGTCGCGGTAGAGGAACGAGAAGATCCCCAGGGTCACGATCGACGCGACGCCGCCCCAGAAGAGCGGCCAGAATCCTGTTCCGTCCATGCTCACATCCCCGTCGTTGCGGCCGTTAGCGCAATGCCCCGGCCCGCCGCTCGGCGGACCGCTTGGCGAAGTAGGCGATGTTGGTGGCGATGATGAAGAAGAGCACCACCGCATGGGAGGCGGTCTGGTAGGGAATCCCCCGCGCCCCCTCGCCGGTCCGGCCGGTGAGCTGCTCGAACTCCGCGGCCCCCTTGATCCCAGGAATCAGTCCGAAGAGCTGCCCGGCCTGCAGGTACTGGTAGTAGTCGGCGGCCATGACCCCGGTGACCCCCAGGGCCAGGGGCATGCCGTACTTGGCATTGCCGTAGGTGATCCACATGTCAGCGGCGTTGCCCCCGCACAGGCCCACCACGCCGCGCACGTCGTCGAAGTTGCGGATGCCGGCCATCAGCGGCAGCGTGTCGACCTCCGCGCCGTAGTAGTCGACCGGGAATGGGACGCGGTAATCGGTGCCCATGGCCAGGATCGTGATGGCGGGATAAGGCTTGTACCCCAGGAAGACGTAGTCGATTCCCGAACGCTTGTGGTACTCGCGGGCGATGCGCTGGATCAGCTCGTCCGCCATGGCGGGTCCGAACTGCGAGAGCGAGCTCATGATCAGGCGCCCGTTCTGCTCGAAGACCTTGCGCAGGATGGCCTCCGCCATCGGGTGCAGCTCGGCCATGGTCGAGGGGTCGTACTCGAGCGCCAGGTGCATGACCTGGCCGTCGCGCACCTGATCCACGAAGTCGTACACCGCCCGCACCTCGCTGGAGACACCCACGGGCAAATGCATCGGGACGATCAGCGGCACGAGGACGGCCACAGCCAGGATCAGGTAGATCCAGCGCCGGTCGAGGGAAAGCATGCGGTCGTACCAGGCCATGGCGCTAGTCCCCTCCCATGTAAGACCGCTCGATGCCGAGCAGGATCTTGGTGCTGTAGGTGATGCCGCCCAGCGCCACGCCGATCAGGATTGCACGCTTGGCGGCCATGTTGGGCACCTCCAGGATCCAGCGCACGAGGGCGTTGTTGGCGCTGGCCAGCGGCTCGGGCAGCGGGATCAGGCGCAGCATGATCACGAAGGCGGTCACGAGCAGGATGCCCGCCAGGACCGTCCGGGCGCGGAAGGCCCGGTAGGCGGCGCTGGCGATGTAGAACGCCAGCATCGAAAAGAGCGTGGCCTGGGCCGGCACGAGGATGTTGTTGAACAGCCGCGCGCTCAGGGAGGTCGGCGATGTGAACCAGTCGCGGTCGAGCCCGGCGATCACCATGACGATGAAGGCGATGATCGTGGTCAGGGAGTAGACCCGTTCCTTGGGAACCCGGCGCGCCTTCTCGAGGGTGGATTTCATGAGGCTGTAAATGCCCACGGGCAGCGCGAGGATCCCGATCACGATCACGAAGTCGTTGGCGTTCGTGAAGAGGGTCTCGGAGTATTCGTGCGGCACGAAGAACTGCGCGATCATGATGATCCCGCACAGGAAGACCAGGTAGATGGGGATTTGCTTCTTCATCGCGTGTTTTGCGCTCCCAAAGTTCTAGTGCGGCTCGATGAGCCCGCGGATGAGACTCGACCGCACGAAGGTCATCTCGAGGACCCCCGCCAGGGCGATGACGATGAGGACTGCCTTGACGAGGTCCTGGGCCTTGAGTGGGCCGACCTGCTTGGGGTCCTGCGACAGGTAGGCCGACGCCGCGTAGAGCTCCTCACCGATCAGCGTGTAATCGGTCGCCGCGACGAAGAACGGGATCTGCGCCATCTGATCGGTGCCGGACATCTGGATGGCGCCGGTGGTCGATCCCGCCTCGGCCAGCAGCAGGCTCTCGGCGTGGAAGACGCCCATGTAGAAGTTCGTGGCCGTCTTCTCCCGCAGCATCAAACCGTTCACGGCCGCCACGTAGGGGAACTGCATGGCAGAGATGTAGAAGACGTTGTCCGGGTTGTAGACATCCGGGCGGCCGGCCTCCAGGTAGGCCTCCTTCACCGTGCCGCGCGCCATCACCATCATCACCGGGTCGTTGACGGGGACCAGCAGCGGCGTCTGGTACTCCGCCGTGCGCTTGGCCACGCGCGCCAGGATCGTGTAGCCGGCCAGCGTGGCGATGTCTCCGGCCGTGCCCGTGCCAAGGACGAAGAGGATCGGCCGGCCCATCTCGGTGGCCCGTCCGATCGCCTCGTCGATGCGCGTCAACCCGGGGATGGGGCGGATGTAGAGCTTCTGTCCCTCCCGGGCCCGCGAGATGAAGTAGACCATCAGGCCGCCGAGGGCCAGCGCGATCACGAGCACGTTGACACGTCGCGTGTGGAACCAGTTGCCCTGCGCAACCCCCGAGACCGCTGGCGTGAAGTTCGAAGCAATGCCCGCGTCGTCGATCGCCCGCAGGCGGTAGAGCACCGGCCGGCCGCGTGGGACGAAGCCCGGGTTGGAGCGGCCGGAGATCTCGGGCTTGTTGCTCTCATCGAGGTACGTGGTCTCGGCGGCCGGGACGGTGGCCACCAGGGTCCAGACCGAATCCGGCGCGTCCGCGCCCAGCGGCGGCCCTTCCTCCGGCGGTCGCCAGGGCAAGCGATAGACCTCGACCGCCCGCAGACCCGGCGGGCTGGGCAGCCAGGTCAGGCGCACGGCGTGCCCGGAGTCGTTCGGGTTGTCCGCCGCCGTCAGACCCGACGGGGGGGGCGGCTGCGCATGGGGGCCCGAGCATGGGATCGCCAGGAGCAGCCCCGCTGCGGCCAGGGCGATCCACGAGGATCTGCGGGGATGAGAGCGGCGGCGGGAAAGGTGCGTTCCGGGACAGGGTATGGAGTGCACCGAGTAGCCATCCTTTCGCCGGGCACGCATCGGCCGAGGGGCCGGGCCGCCTGTCGGCCCGGGGCTGGACGCGCGCGAGACAAGGCTCAGCAGAACCGGGGGAAGTCTAGGGGTGGGTAGGGCGAGAGCCAAGCCCAAAACCGGCGGCATCCGCAGTGCCGCCCCAGCGCAAACGGCCGCCCCCCGTTCCCGGGAGGCGGCCGCGCATGATCTCTGAGAGCGGACCCCGGCCGGCCCGCGGCCAGCCACGCCGCCGCTAGCGCACGACCGTCATCTCACGCACCGTCTGCTTGTCGACCGACAGCAGGCGCGCGTAGTAGACGCCGTTGGCCACCGGACGGCCCGCGTTGTCCTGCCCGTCCCACACGATTTCGTAATTCCCGACGTACTGCTGCCCGGAGAAGAGGTCGCGCACCACGCGACCCGAGGCGTCCAGGACCTGGAGCTCCATCGGGCCGGCCTCGGACAGCGAGTACGAGATCACGGTATTGTCGCCCAGCGGGTTCGGGTAGTTCGCGTAGATGCGGACCTTCGGACCCATCTCCGGAACGCCCGATGTCCCGACGCCGGTATCGACGAACATGATGTAGTCCTTGGCGATGTTGCACTGGCGCGTCGGGTATACCATCGACATGGCGTACTCGAGCGTGTCCCAGTCCGGGATCTCGAGGTGACCGTCGCCGTTGGCGTCGAGCTCCATGTAGTACTCGTAGAAGGTGTTGGAGCCGGACAGCTTGGTCATGAGATCCACCCCCAGCGTGCAGGGGTCGCCGTTGTAATCGATGATCAGAAGATTGTCGGTGCTGCCCGGCTCGTGCTGGAAGCGCTTGATGCTGGCCGACAGCGGCTCGGGCCACATGTTCGGCTGCGGGTGAATCTCACCGGTGGGGTAGGCGACGTAGGTCCGGTCGCCGAAGAGCATCGTGCTCCAGAGGTAGGCCTCCGAGAAGTGCTGGTTGTCGTTGCGCGTGCCCGTGTACCAGCACCAGCGCCGGAATTCCGTGAAGGCCTCGTTCATCGTCGTGCCGTACGTCGGCAGGATGTTGTCGAAGGCGTTGAAGATGAGCCCGATGGTCTGCACGTTGTTGTAGGCCGCCTCCACCAGCTCGGGCTCGAACTTCTCACACAGGTACATCGGCCACGTGATCTGGCCGTACTCGAAGGTGCCGTTGTAGGTATTTATCCTCTTGTACGGGACATTGAAGGCCCCCGAGAGGTAGGGGATGTAGTCGTTGACGTTGTCGTACACCCACTCCTGCGCCATCATCGAGCAGTTCTCGTCAAACCATCTCTGGCCCGTGCTATTGCAGTAGCCGAACTCGACCACGTGGAAATCCTCGTGGGTGGTCGTGCTCTGGCGGATGCCGAGGCTGCCGATCGAGTTGTCCACGTGGAAGAAGCCGGTCCAGTCAAAGGGCTCGGGGGTCGAGGTAACAGCGGTCTCGGGCTCGGCCTGGCCGAGGATGCCCGATCCCAGATCGTGAATGTAGCAGTCGATCAGGTTGGTGCCGCCTCCAAGGCCACCATCGCCCGGGGGCACGTCCCAGTTCATCGTGGTGTGCAGCGTCGTATAGGTCACCTCACAGGCATCCGCCACGGTCTGGGCATAGGCCGCCGTGCAAGCGTCGGTGCCCGTCGTGGTGTAGTGCACGATGTAGTGGGTCGTCGTGATCGTGCTGGGCAGGTTATAGGGGCGGGAACGGAGACCATCCACCAGCTCTCGCATCTCCGCCGGGAAGCCCAAGGAGCGCTCGTAGACCTCGACCAGGATCCCCGTGGTGCAGAGGATCGGCTCCTCGCTCGGCAGGCGCATCTCGGGGGGCAAGCGATCGGGAGCCTTGACGAAGTAGAGGCGATAGAGGAGCGCCTGGTTCTCATCGATGTCACCGCGCAGGTAGGCCTCGTTGATCGCCTCCAGCGTGGGGTGCCCGTAGGTGACGAAAGGCTGCCGTTCCGCGCTCGCCGGCGCCAGGGCCAGGAGGGTCACTCCCAGGGCGGCGACAAGCAGGTGGGAAGTCCTCATAAGAACACCTCCAGTAGCGTAGGGCCTCGTTGTGGCGCACAGAAATGGGGACAGGCCAAACCCCGCCTTCCATCGTTGCCCCGATCATGGTGGCGAGATTCCACTGATTCCCACATAACTATACCGCTCGGATGCCAGGTGGTCAATGCAACAGCCAGGCGGCCCGGCCCTCCAGCAGGGTGCTGGAGCGGCTGGGCCGCCCTATCCGCATCTCGTCGCTTGAGTTGCGCGGTGCGCGCCTACCGAACGAGCAACACGGGCGCGCGAACGAGGCCGCTTGGGCCAGCCAGCGCCGCGTAGTAGATGCCCGCCGGCACCGACCGGCCACGCCCGTTGGTGCCGTCCCACGCCGCCCCATTCGGCCCCAGCGCGAGCGTGCTCACCAGCCGCCCGGTGCTGTCGAGGATGCGCACGACGTCCCCGGCCGCCGCCGGCCCCTGGGCCCGGATCACCGCGCTGCCGTGACAGGGGTTAGGCCACGCCGCCAGGTGCAGCACGGGACCAGCCACGCGATCCGCGCCATCCCCGACCGCGGTCACATCACCCGAGTACATGCAGTAGGTGTCGGAGCCGTTGCCCATGATGTTCGCATGGACCAGCTTGCCGGTGGCGGAGACAAAGCGGCCGTCACTAGAAACGGCCACGTCGAACATCGAGCCCGGCGTCTGCAGGGACGCCAGCTCCTCACCCTCCGGGCTGAACGCGTAGATCTCCGGGGCGTTCGGCTGGGCGTCGCCCCAGCAGGCGACGGCGATGACCGCACGGTCACGGCTGAAGTCGATGGCGACGGGCAGGTCCTGCACCGCGCCCGAGCTCTGCGGCAGGTCAATCGTCCAGAGCAGGCTCCCCGATTCCAGGCTGTACCGCTGGAGCTTGTTCTGGTAGTAGGAGCCGCTGTACCAGCCGACGACCCAGTAACCCCGCTCGCTGATCATGTTCACGCCCAGGTAGCGGGCCCCGGCGGTCTTGGTCCAGCGGGTCACGTACGTCTGCGTGCCCGGATCCCACTGATAGGCCTTGCAGGTCGTGAAGCCAGCCGCCACCCACTCGCCGGTCTCGGAGATCGCGGTCGGATCGGTGCTGGCACCGGTGTTGATGCGGCCGCGCTCCGCCACGAGGTCGACATCGTAGACCACGTGCGTGGCGCCGCAGTTCAGGACAGCGAAACGGCCATCGTCGCTGCAGCCGACCCCGCGCATGGAGGGCGAGGCGAGCGTGATCATCGTCTGCACCAGCTTGTTGCCGGTCGTTGCGTCGATCACGAGCAGCCACACCTGTCCGCCCTGGAAGTACCCGAGAAACACGCGGGTGCCGTCCATGTTGACCTGCAACGTGTTGTCATAGTCGGAAAGGGTCGCGCCCGGCAGGGCCTGCGTCCAGATGGGCGTGGTCAGGTCCAGATACCAGATGGTGAGCGTGATGCCCGAGGCGGTCTGATCGGCGGCGGCATAGACGCCGTCGCGTGCGGCCACCTGGGCCTCGCGCGCCGGGAAGGTGGTGTGCGGGACGCCGGTGCCGCCGGCATCGAAGAACTCGACCTGGGTCGGGGGCGCATTGATGTGCCCGACCATCACGTCCTCGCGGCTGGGGATAAGACTGAAGGCGGTGGAGCAGCCGATCCACCCCGCATGCACACTGCGCCAGAGGTAATCGCCGCTGTCGAACGGGTCGGTGGGGAGCGCGGGGTCAGCCACCCCGGGCGCGGCCGTGATGGTCGTGCCGCCGGCGGTGACCGCGTGCAGGCAGGCGGCGCCGTCCGCCGCGGCACCGGAAGCGAGACCGAGCACGGCCACCCACAAAGCCGCGAACGCCAAAGCCGCAGTGGGACCGAAACGAGCTGAGCATCTGGATGCCATGACGACCTCCTTGAGCTGGCAGGCTCTCGTCGCGTGCCGCCGGGTGACGGCACAGGGAAGCAGGTCAGGCCCAGCCGCCATAGAGCGGGCTGTACTTCCGGCGCAGATGCGAGACCAAGTGCTCCGCGCTGGGCCTCTCGCCGGTCACGACCTCGATCAGGTCGGCCGCACGGTATTCCTGGCCGGGGCGGTGGATCCGCTCGTTCGTCCAGGACTTCAAGCTTAGCAGATCCCCGCCGGCGAGACGTACCATCAGATCGGGCATCGCGCGCAGGGCGGCGGCGAAGAACTGAGCCGCATACACGTTGCCCAGCGCATAGGTGGGGAAGTAGCCGAAGAGCCCCATCGCCCAGTGCACGTCCTGGAGCACGCCCTGCCGGTCGTCGGGCGGCTCCACGCCCAGGAGCTCGCGCATGCCGGCTTTCCAGGCGGCCGGCAGGTCGGCGACCCGCAGGCGGTTCTCGACCAGGGCCAGCTCCAGCTCGAAGCGCAGGATGATGTGCAGGTTGTAGGTTACCTCATCCGCCTCGACGCGGATCAGGGTCGGCCGGACGTCGTTGACCGCCGGGTACCAGTCCTCCAGCGTCATATCCCCGGTCTGCTCCGGGAAGAAGGCCTGCAGGAACGGGAAGGCGAACTCCCAGAAGGCCAGGGAACGACCGACCAGGTTCTCCCACAGACGGGACTGCGACTCGTGGATCCCGTGGCTGGTCGCGGTCGCACGCGGGGTGCCGAGGTGGGCGGGGTCGAAACCCTGTTCGTAGAGCGCATGCCCGCCCTCGTGCAGCGTGGCGAAGATCGAGAGCGGCAGGCGATCCGCGCGATAGCGGGTCGTCACGCGCACGTCCCACAGGTTGCCGATGGTAAAGGGGTGAGGGGCCGGATCGATGCGGCCGGCGTCGAAGTCGTAGCCGATCCGGCCCAGCAGCCAGACGGCAAAGGCCCGCTGGCCCTCGAGCGGGAAGGTCCGCGCCAGCAGCTCGCGGCGGGGCGCCAGCCCCGATTCCGCGATCGCCCCCGCGATCTCCACCAGCCGCGGGCGCAGGGCGGACAGGAGCGCGCCGACCTCGGCCGAGGAGGTGTGGGGCTCGTACTCGTCGAGGAGGGGATCATAGGGCGTGCGCTCATAGCCCAGCGCCTCGGCCTCCCGCTGCTTGAGGGCGAGCATCTTCTCGAGCCAGGGGGCGAAGTGGGCGAAGTCGGCGCGGTCGCGGGCGTCGACCCAGTGCTGCTGCGCCAGCGGCTGCGTGCGGGCAATCTCCTGCACCAGCGCCCGCGGTACGCGGCGCGCGCGCTCCACCACGCGCCGGACCTCGCGCACGTTGACCCGGCCGTCGGTGTCGAGGCCGACGTCCGGGGCCCCCAGGCGGTCGAGCAGCTCCAGCAAGCGCGGGTCGGTGGTCCGGTCGTGGATGACGCCCGCCAGGGCCTCGAGCTGCCCGGCCCGCAGCGGAGCGGCCTTGGGGGGCATGTGCGTCTGCTGGTCCCAGTTGAGGATGCCGGCCGCGCTGTGGAAATGATGGAGTTCCCGCACGCGGCCGAGGAACTCCCCGTAGGCCTGCAGGGTTCTTGCGTCCATGACCGCCCCCCCTTGCGGGCCGCCTCGAGCGGCGGAGCGCTGGTGGATGCGCGATTCTAGCGGGGGCATGCCCGGGCTGCAATGCCGCGCCACGCGCGTGCGCTGCCCGCCCCGTGAGGCGCCCCAGCCGGGCAGCGCGGGCGGGCCACCCCCGGTTGCGGCGTGCCGGTCACTGGCAGATAATCGACGCCTCGAAGGGAGGAGCGATGGCGAAGGCAAAGGTGGCGATCCTGCGCACGCGACCCGATACGGTGATCGCCGACTACGCCCGGCTCTGCGAGCTGGCCGGTCTCAAGCAGGCGCTCGCGCCGAGCGCGACGACGATCCTCAAGGACAACATCACCTGGCACTTCGTCATGCCGGGCGTGAACACGACGCCTTGGCAGCTCGAGGGCACCATCCTGGCCCTCAAGGGTGCGGGGCTGAACGACCTGGTCGCCGTTCACAACCACACTGTCGTGACCATTCCCGAGCAGGGGGAAGAGCGCCTCAAGTTCACCCCGATCTACCGCAAGTTCGACATCCCGGTGCTCTTCAACTTCAAGGAAGAGCAGATGCATTGGGTGCCGTTCAAGCCGAAGCGAGAGCTGATCGCGCTGCCGAAGATCTTCGGCCACGACGTGCGCATCCCTGATTTCTTCATCGGCAAGAACATCGTCCACATGCCCACGGTCAAGACGCACTCCTACACGCAGTACACGGGTGCGCTCAAGAACGCCTTCGGGGGGTTGCTCAACATCCGGCGCCACTACACGCACACCTGGATCCACGAGACGCTGGTGGACCTGCTGGCGATCGGCAAGGAGATCCACCCGGGCATGTTCGCCACGATGGACGGTACGACCGCCGGCTCAGGACCCGGGCCGCGGACGGTGAAGCCCCACGACCAGAATGTGATCCTGGCGTCGGCCGATCAGGTGGCGATCGATGCCGTGGCCGCCACGCTGATGGGGATGGACCCGCGGCGGCTGCCGTGCATCTGGCTGTCGCACGAGCGCGGCCTCGGCGTCGGCGACCTGCGCGAGATCGAGGTCGTGGGCGACACGGAGGTGGCCCAGGAGCGCTGGAACTTCGATGTGGGCGTGAACCTCGCCACGGGCGTGGGGCGCCTGCTCTGGTTCGACACGCCGCTCAAGGCGGTTCAGAACCTCTTCTTCCACACGCCGCTGGTGAACATCTTCATCTGGGCCTCGGAGACGTACCACGACCGGCTCTGGTACCCGCAGCGCGGCACGCGCATCGCACAGCGCTGGCAGCGCGAGTCAGAGTGGGGGAGGCTCTTCGCCCGCTACGAAGAGTGACCCGCCAGCCTCAGGCCGCCGGGCGTTCCTCCTGCTCCCCGGACCCGAACTTGAAGCGCGAGACGAGCTCGTGCAGCTGGCGAGAGAGCTTGGCCAGCTCGGCCGAGCCGCGTTGCGTCTGATCCGCGGCCTCGGCATTCTCGCCGGCGGCGACGCGCACGCCCGCAATGCTGGTGGCGATCTCCTGCGAGCCCTGCGAGGCCCCCTGGACGTTGCCGGCTACCTCCTGGGCAGCCTTGGCCGTCTGATCGATGTTGCCGGCGATCTCGTTGACGGTCGAGGACTGCTCCTCCACCGCGCCGGCGATCGTGCGCAGGATCTCGCTGACCTCGTTGATCACCCGGGCGACGCTGCCGATGGCCCCCACGGCGTTCTTGGTATTGCTCTGCATGTCGCGCACCTGACCCGCGATCTCCTCGGTCGCGCGCGCGCTCTGCAGCGCCAGTTCCTTCACCTCGTTGGCGACCACGGCAAAGCCCTTGCCCGCCTCGCCGGCGGAGGCCGCCTCGATGGTGGCGTTGAGCGCCAGCAGATTGGTCTGCTCGGCGATGTCGCTGATCGTGTCGAGCACCTTGCCGATCTCGATCGCCGAGGCATCGAGATGCCCCATCGTCTCGCTGGCCACCTTGGACTGCGCGTCCGCATCGACCGCGACCTGCGCGGCCTTGGCCGAGCTGGCGGCTACCTCGCGCAGCGAGCTGCTCATCTCCTCGATGGCCGTGGCGATGCTGTTGATCGAGGTGGACATCTCCTCGGCCGAGGAGGCGATGTTGGTGACGTTGCCGGAGAGCTGCTCGGTGGCGGCCGCCGCCCCCGTGGCCTGCCCGGTCATCTTCTCAGCCCGGCCGGCCAGGTCGCCCGAGGTGGAGGCCATCTGCTCCGAGGCGAGCTGGATCGTGTTGCCGTAGCCGGCCAGCTCTCTGATCATCTGCTCGATCCGCGCGATGAAGGTGTTGAACCAGTGCCCCAGCTCGCCGATCTCGTCCTTGGAAGTGATCCGGATCCGCCGCGTCAGATCGCCCTCGCCCTCGGCGATGTCCTTGAGCATGTCGGTCGTGAACCGGATTGGCTTGACCAGGCGGCCGGCCATTACGAAGGCGACCCCGCCGAAGAGCAGCACCATGACGAACGCGGTCAGGAGCGTCGCCACGATCGTGGTCTGGATCGCCTTGGCGACGTGGTCCCGCGCGTCCGCGTAGTCGTCCTCGTAGGCGCCGGCGCCGATGACCCAGTCCCAGGGCTCGAAGTAGGTGACGGCGGCGATCTTCATGCGCGCCTGCGCTTCGCCGTCATTCTTCCAGGGATAGCGCTGGAAGGAGACCTCGCCCGGCGCGGCCGCCAGCGCCTTCTCGACGACCGACTGGATGAAGAGCTGCCCGTCGGCGTCCTTGGCCTCCCAGATGTTCTCGCCGTCGCGCTGGCCGTCCTTGGAGATGACGTACCGGCCGCGCTGATCCCCCTTGCCGCCGAGCACGTAGACGTAGCCGGTCTTCCCGACCACCATGTCCATGATGCCCTCGCGCAGGCTCTTGACGTTCTCCTGCTTGACGCCCACGTACAGCAGGCCGGCAACCCGACCGGAGCTGTCCCGAATGGGCTCGTAGGCGCTGATGTACCAGTCGTTCACGACGAAGGCCCGTCCCGTGTAGACCTGGCCCTTGAGCGTGGCGGCGATGACGGGGTTGGGTGTGCCGTCCGGGTTCACGGCCGGGATGTAGGTGCCGATCGCGCGGGTGTTGTCGAGCTTCTCGACGTTCGTGCAGACGCGCAACATGTCACCGGCTTCGTTCATGCGCTGGAAGATCGTGCACGTGCCGCCCACCAGCTCCTTGACCTTGTCGACGACGGGCGAGCGCTCGCCCAGACTGGTGTTCTGTCCCAGCCAGGTGCCGCCCACCTTCATCTTCGGGAGCGTGATTGCCTGGGTCGATTTCGTGACCTGATTGGCGGCGGTCCAGGTCGCCGTTTCGTCGGAGAACTCGACGCGCCCGGCATCCTGCAGAACCTGGCGGGCGACGTTGAGGTCGGAGCGCACCTTGGACTCGACCGCCTCCTGTTGCGCCCGGCACATGAGGTAGACGCTCTGGGCGACCTTCCCCAGCTCGCCGCGCGTCATCGCGTCGAGCTCGCTCGCCAGGTCACGGCTCAGCCGCTGGTTCTGGAACGTAATCATGCCCACGGTGATGAGGGCGCTCAACGCGATGGCGCCGATGGTGAGCAGGATGATGCGCGTCTTGATGGTGTGAACGTTTAACACGACCGCCTCCAAGTTGGACTGCCCAACGCTGGCTCGGCACGGCGAGGCGCCGAGACCCTGATCGCGTGAACACCGTGGACTTGGCTGTCACTGCCCGTGCAGCCGATCCGCGCCATCCATCTCATCGGTCCGGGCGAAAGGTATACGCTAGTACGAAATAGTCTCATGAGGCGGATATGAGCCAATGGGGGATGAGTTCGACTCGGGCTCCCGGGGCATCATCCCCAGGTTGCGTGGAGCAGGATCACGCCAACGATGTCGCCGGCCCGCAGGCCTTCCTCGCCTTCTTCGATGATGATGATGCCTTCCGCCGTGGCGCTGGCGACCAGCCGCCCCTGGCGCTGCTGCGCGGCGCGACTCGCCAGCGGCGTCGCCTGCAGGAAGAAGGTCCCGGGCGCGAGCCGAACGCGGATGGCCTGGGTCCAGAGGCGCTGCTCCTTCGTGCGCCGCAGGTCGCGGCTGAGCCGGGCGGGCACCACCGGGAAGGGCGGCTCCGCCGCGCCGGCCAGCGTCAGAATCCCGGGCAGGGCCAGCAGGAGGAAGGCGGTCTCGCTCGCCGTCGGCGTTCCGGGCAGGAGGAACATGGGCCGCCCGCGCAAGAAGCCGAAACCGCTCGTGCGCCCCGGCCGCAGGCGCACGCCGTCGAACTGCAGCTCCCAACCCAGGTCGTCGAGCGCCTCGTGCACGCAGTCGCGACTGCCCAGGCCCGTGCCGCCGATGGTGATGAGCACGTGGCAGTCGGAGAGAGCCTGCTTCAGCGCGGCCGCGACCTGAGACGTGTCATCGGGCGTGACCCAGCGCCGCGCGGGGAAACCGAAGCGAGCGCACCAAGCGGACAGCGTGATCGCGTTGCTGGGCGGCAGGGTCTGCCCCTCGCCGGGCGCCTCCATCGCGCGTGCCGCGCGCGTGCGCTCGTCCTCGGCGGTGGGCAGGATCTCGTCGCCCGTCGTGATGATACCGATGCGGGGCGACTGAAAGACCTCGATATGCGACAGGCCGGTCGCTGCCAGCAGGCCGATCTGGGAGGGGGTGAGGGGGCGGCCACTGGCCAGGATGGGCGTGCCGTCGCGAACCTCATCGCCCGGGAAGAGCACGCCGGCCCCCTTGGTCACCGTGACCGAAACGAGTAGCTGGTTGCCCTTGACCGACGCGTTCTCCATCGGCAACACCGCGTTGGCGCCCGAGGGCAAGGGGGCCCCGGTGGTGATCGCCACGGCCTGGCCGGCCACCATCGCCAGCTGGCGGGCGCGGGGCGTGTCGGGGAAGGCGGTGCCGACGATCGTCAGCGGCCGCCGCCCGCCGTGGGGACGCGGGTGCGTATCGGCGGCGCAGACGGCGAACCCGTCGCGCGTGGCGATCGGCGTGGTCGGGAGCTGGCAGGGCGCCACCAGATCGCGCGCGGCGACGCGGCCCTGGGCGTGTTCGATGGCGATGCGCTCCCGGCCGATCGGCGCGAGCGTGTCGCGGATCCGCTCGAGCGCCAAGCCGTAGGGTTCCCAGCTGCGCATCTCCCGGTCGAGTTCGTCGGCCATGGACGCCATCCTAGCCCCGCCCGCCACGCGTGAGAAGCCCGGCGCGACCGTTGCAGCTTGCCGGACGCCGTGCGAAGCGCATGTGCCCGCCGGCCCGGTGCCCTGCGGGCCCGGCCATGTGGGGCTTCCCCTGCCGGCCGATCGCCCGTTCTTCCGAGGGCTTGTCCCCGCGGGGATGGCGCCGCTTGCGGTGGCACATTCCCTGCTCCCCCGGGACGGCGCGGGATCCTCACCCCGGCCCGCCCCGGGATGCGCTCTGCCTGCCAGTGTCCTGGGAGAGGCTGGGACAGGGCCACGAGGAGGCGGGGGACCGCGCGAGGGCAAGGTGAGAGTCACGACAAGGCATCGCCCTGGCGGCGGGCCCGGACCCGGCGAAGGTCGGGGCCGCGCCTCTGCCCTCCGTCGGGTGCGCCCACTGCCGCCGGCTGGGGGGCTGGCGCTGGTCGCGGCGTTGATCCTGGGCGGGTGCGGGCTCGAGACGCCCGAGGCGCCGAGCTTCGAGACCACCCTCAATATCCCCATCGAGGAGGAGACCTACACCGGCCAACAGATGGCCGAAGGACTCCAGGCAGTGGCGGGCGACACGACGGCACCCGGTCCGCTGGCGATCCAGTTCACCGAGGAGATCGACCCGCTCCGGCTCGAGGGCGAGATCCGGGTCGGGATCGATGCGCGCGACTACACGGCCGATCTCACGGCGATCGAATTCACGCCGCCCGACCTGCCGCCGGTGGCGCTCGCGCTGGGGCAGGTGGCGGCCGACAGCCTGATGCCGCCCGGGGGCACCGGGCCGATCCCGGCCTTCTCCTTCGCGCCGCCCGCCGTCGATCTGGGGGAGATCGACGCGTTCCACGAGGTCGCCTTCGTGGCGGGCCGGTTGGACGTCACGATCCGCAACGACCTGCCCGTTCCCGTCGGCGGCGGGCAGCCGGAGCAGGCCTTGCGCGTGCGATTGCTCGATCGCTCATCGACGCCCGCGACCCTCGCGCTCGAGTGGGCCATCGCCCAGGAGATCGCGCCCGGCCAGAGCGCGCGCTGCTCCGGCGATCTGGCTGGCGTCACCCTGTCGAACGCGCTGGCGGTCGAGGTCTCGGGTTGGTCGGCCGGCAGCCGGGGCGCGTCGGTCGTGCCGGGCACAGCCGCGGCGCTCAGCGTTGAGTTCGGGTTCGGCTCAACCGAGGTCGGGCGCCTGGCCGGCCGTCTGCCCGCCCTCCATGCCCAGACCGAAGGACGCATCGACTTCTCCGAGGACTGCGCGATCCGCGAGGCCGCGGTGAGCGCGGGTCATCTGACCTGCCGGCTCGAGAACCGTTGGCCGGTGGCCGCGACCCTCATCCTGGAGGCGCCCCAGATCCTGACCGGCGGTGAGCCGCTGCACATCGCGGCGCAGGTAGGGGCGCTGGGAGCGGCATCGGTGGAGATCGATCTGACCGGAGCCGAGATGAACCGCGGCGCGGCCGCGGACTGGGGGCTGCGGCTGACGGCCATCACCGAGTCACCCGGGGAGACGGCCGAGGTGGCGCTGGGCCCCGCCACGCGCGCGACCCTCGCCGCGGGCGAGCTGCGCCTCGCCTCGATCCGCGGCATCCTGGATCATGTCGCCGTCGATCTCACGCCGATTGAGACCGCGATCGAGTATCCCGCCGGCACCGAGGGCGTCGAGATCCTGGCTGCCGAGGCGGAAATCCTCGTGCGCAGTCGGGTCGGCATGGCCGCCGAGGCACAGCTCGAGCTGCGGGCAGCGGCGGGTGGGGACACCGTTCGCGTACCGGTGAGCGTCGCGCTCGCTGCCGGATCCCCCGGCACCCCCGCCGCGACGCGCGTGACGCTCGATGAGGGCAACTCCGCCATCGCCGAGCTGCTGAGGCTGCGGCCCACGGCGGTGGCCCTGAGCGGGGTGATCGCGGTGGGCGACGGCGCCTCCGAGGGCGTGGTGCGCGCGGGCGACTACGTCGATGGCCAGCTCACCCTGCGAGCGCCGATGCGGCTCGTGCTCGAGACGGCCCATCAACAGGGTGACCCCTTTGCCATCGAGCTGGACGAGGAGCTGCGCGAACGCGTCGCCGGCAACCTGCTGGGGGTGTCGGTCGAGGCCGAGGTCGAGAACCACTTCCCGACCGCGGTCGCGCTCGAGTTCCACTTCGCGCGCGAGGAAGGGGCGCTGTTTGTGACCGACGACCTCATCCTGACGAGCGCGCCGATCGCGAGCGCGCAGGTCGACCCCACCACCGGGCGCGTCAGCGCCTCCACCACCGCGGTGGCCACCCTCACCGTGGCTGAAGGCGAGATCGACCTCTTCACCGAGGGTCGCCTCCACGGCGCGCTGGCGGTCACGCTCCTGGGGGACGGCGAGCGGCCGATCGAGATCTGGAGCACCGACTACGTGCGGGTGAAAGGCGTGGCTGCGTTCCGCTGCCGGGTCGATTGACCCGGCAACGGCCCGCGGCGATCCCGTGCGGCACGAGGGCTGAAGTGAACGCGACGCGAACCGGAAAGGAGCGCGGCCGCCCGCGGGCGGCGCGCAGAACCTTGGGCCGCGCGGTCGGCGGAGCGATCGGGCTGGGCCTGGCGGCGGGCATCCTGGCGGCGCCGGTCAGCGCCACGGTGAGGCCGGCGGGGCAGGGTGCGGCGTTTGCACCCGCCGCCGCGGGGCCGGCGGCCGCGTCGTGGAATCCGGCGGGGCTCTCGCTGCACCCGGAGCGACGCATCGAGTTCTTCGCACTGCAGGCCGGCTTGGGCAACGACCGCTTCACCCTGCGCCAGTACGCCGACCTGAACGGGGGGTTCTGGGGCGATGAGGACAAGCAAGCAGTTCTCGACGGGGTGGGCGGCGGGGCGCTCACGGTGAGCGGGCAAGCCGCACTGCGGGCGGCCGGGGTCTCCATCGGGCCGCTGGCCTTCACATCCGAGACGCGGGGCGCATCCCGCGCCTGCATGCCGAAGGAGGCGCTCGAGCTGCTGCTCTACGGGAACACCGTGGGGGAGACGTTCGACCTGAACGGGGCGAGCGCGGTGGGGATCGCCTTCACCGAGGTGCGCGCGTCGGCCGCTGGCCCGGCGGAGCGGCTGCTGGCGTTCCTCCCCACCGCGGTGAAAGGCTGGCACCTGGGGGCAAGTGCCAAGATGCTCGTGGGCTGGGGGTACTGGGAGCTGCTCGAAGCCCGCGGCGGCGTGACGACCACCGTCGAGAGCCTCGCGGGGGATGGCAGCCTGAGGTACGTGACCGCCCGCCGGGGTCACGGCTTTGGCTTCGATCTCGGGGTGGCGCGCCGCTTGGGGCGCGACTGGACGATCTGTGCGGCCGCGCGGGATGTCGCCGCGCGCATCACGTGGGACGCAGGGGTGGAGGAGCGCACCGACACCTTCGAGGCGCCCGCCATCAGCCTGGGCGATGGGGACGAGGTCGCGATCACCGAGTCGGTCACCGTGCCCCTCACATCTGTCTCGACGCACTTGCCCGTGCTCTACTCCGCGGGGGTGGCGCGAACCGGGGAGCGCCTGCTGGCCACGCTGCATCTGGAGGCGGCCGGGGAGCGGCGACTGGGTGCCTCGCCCGCTCTGCGCGCGGCAGCCGGCGCTGCCTGGACCTTCAAGCCGTGGCTTGCGGTGCGCGCCAGCCTGAGCGTGGGGGGCGAGGACCGGGCCACGGTGGGCGGCGGGGCCGGCCTCGCCCTGGGACGCGCACAGGTCGACGTGGGCCTGCGTTCGTGGGGTAGCCTCAATCCATTTGCCAGCAAGGGATTGGGGGCGGAAACCTCGGTCGGACTCGCCTTCTGACGCTCCTGCGCCGCGGGTCTCGGAGGCCCTCATCCGGCAGCGCGGGGGCGATCGGTGGCGCGGCAGCCTTCCACTTTCGCGCGCCATTCGGTATCCTTAACTGCGGATGTTGATGCCTTGAAGTCACATCTCCCCGGAGGAGCAGCATGCATCATCTGCCCGCGCTTGCGCGCGTCCTGCGGTCCCGCCCAGCGGCCAGCCTGGCCGGCCTCACCATCCTGGCCGCCCTGGTCTGGCTCGCCGGCGCCACGCCGGCGGGTGCCGCGCCCGATGCGCGCTACTGGACCTACGACGAGGTCCTGGCCCGATTGGCCCAGTGGGAGACGCAGTATCCGAACATCTTCCACCGCGAGATCATCGGCTACACCGGCGAGTTCAACGAGGCGATCTGGGCGGTCAAGATCTCCGACAACGTCAACACGCGCGAGCCCGAGGCGCGCGTCATGATCGTCGCAGCGATCCACGCCAACGAGTCCAACGGCGTCGGCGCCACCATGTACATCATGGACAAACTGCTCACCCGCTACGGCCATCAGAGCTATTACACCCAGATGGTCGACAATCTGGAGATGTGGTTCGTTCCGGTGATCAACATCGACGGCTACCGCTACGTCTTCCAGGGCGGGCCGCACTGGGACATGTGGCGCAAGAGCATGCGCGACAACAACGGCGACCACCTCTACACGTACCCGATCGATGGCGTGGACTGCAATCGCAACTGGGACTATCGCTGGGCCGAGTACGACTCGACGCAGTGGAGCAGCCTGCGCTACAAGGGGCCCTACGCCTTCTCCGAGGACTGCATCGTGGCCTACCGGGATCTGCTCCTGCGCGAGGTGCCCGTCTTCAGCCAGAACCTCCACTCGCCCGACGTGCCCTCCGCGGGCAACAAGAACTGGTACTGCTGGTACGATCCCATCACCTACCAGAGCGGCCCGGATGCCAATATCTACCGGCCGATCAGCCAGGCGCTCGGCAATCGCACGCAGACGGAGAACACCGGCGTGTACGTCAACGGCGCCGTGGCCTCTTACAATGACACACCCAAGGAGCAGTGCTGGATCTACGCCAATACCGGTATCTGCACGTTCGTGATGGAGATCTCGCTGCAGTACTGGTGGACCGGGGCAGTCGTCGACACGATCGCGGCGCGCTTCGGGCGAGGCCAGTTCTATCTGATGGAGCGGGCCCTCTCGGGTCCGGGGCTCACCGGCTTCGTGACGGCCGCGCATACCGGCCTGCCGGTGGAGGCGCAGATCGTCGTGCAACAGGTGCACGATCCCGACATCGGGCCACGCCTGACCGATCCTTCCCACGGCCGCTACTGGCGCCTGCTGACGTCCGGAAGCTACACGGTGACGGCCTCGGCCCAGAACTTCATCCCGCAGACCCGCACGATCTATGTGAGCGCGACCGGCTGGACGCAGCTCGACTTCCAGCTGCAGCCGGAGCCTGCCGCGGTGGGCGAGCTGCCCGAGCCGCTCGAGGAGCGGCACCTCTGGTTCGATTCACCCATGCGCAACGATCGCCGGATCCGCTTCCACCTGGCGACGACCAGCGAGGTGGCCCTCGATCTGCTGGACGTCACGGGCCGCCTCGCGGCGCCGCTCTTCGACGGTCGGATGCCCGCGGGCGATCACGCAGTCATGCTGGAGCGCGATCTGCCGGCCGGAACCTACGTCGTGCGGCTGCAGGCGGAAGGCGCGCAGGTCACGCGCAAGCTCCTGGTGATCGAGTAGCCGCGGTGGACCTGTGGCGCATCCTCGGCCTGGATCCGGGCGACCCACCTGCCCGCGCGCGGTACGGCGAGCTCTTCGATGAGGTGAGCCGCCTGCTGGCGGATCGTTCCGAGGAAGAGATCAAGCGTATCGCTGGCTTTGCCGGTCTGCTCGGGACGGTGGCCCAGGCCGACGATCAGATGACCCCCGAGGAGCTGGACCGCATTCGCGGGATCCTGCGCGACCAGCTGCACCTGACGGACGCCGAGATCGCCCCGATCGTGACGCTGCTGCACGAGCACCGTGTCCGCCTCTTTGCGCTGGAGAGCCACGTCTACGCCCGACTGGTCAACGAGGTGGTTCCAAGCGAGGAGAAGCAGGACCTCCTGCGGGCGCTCTTCCGCGTCGCCGCCGTCGATCACGCGATCAACGCCGAGGAAGACCGCACGCTGTGGATGCTGGCCGATGCGCTCCTGCTCTCCCACCGCGAGTTCGTGACGGTGCGCGCCGAGTTCAGCCGGGATCGGAACGTGCTCCGGGATTGATCGCGACCCCACACCCTGCGACCCCCAATGAGAAGCCGCCCGGCCCCAAAGGGACCGGGCGGCCCGAGAACCGCCGAGCCACCGGCGGATCACTACCTCGACAGGATCATCTTGCGCGTCTCAGAGACGCCGTTCGTTTCGAAGCGATAGTAGTAGACGCCCGAGCCCAGGGAGCGGCCCGCGTCGTCAAGACCATCCCACGCCACGAGGTGCGTGCCGGCATCCTGCTGGCCGTCGACCAGCGTGCGCACCAGGCGGCCCGCCGTGTCGTACACCCGCAGACTCACCGGGGCGCCCGACGGAAGCTGGAAGACAATGCCCGTGCCCGTGCCGAACGGGTTCGGGCGGTTCTGGTCGATCGCCGGATGGAGCGTGACTGGCTGCACCTCCACGCCGGCGGGATCGACGCCGTAGCCGAAGAGCTCGACGTTGTCGACGTACCAACCTTCCAGCTGGTCCGCGCCGTCCGACGTGAACCGGAAGCGGAAGCGCACTTGCCCCTCGTTATCGTTGAGCTCGAAGACGGCCTCCGCCCAGTTGATGGTGCCGGAGTAGACCTGGGTTTCCGCCGGCAGCGGGCCCGGCGTGCTGCCGGCACGGATCCGGTACGGGTAGTTGCCCACCGGGAAGATCTGCTCCCACGCACCGCCGTCGAACGAGGCCTCGACCAGCCCGCCGTCGTAGCAGTAGCCGGCGTGGGCGCCGCTGACCTCGGCGGCCATCCAGTGGCGGAACTTGAGCCAGGAGGTCGAGCGCAGCGTGCACGCCTCCGACTCGAGCGCTCCGTCGGCCAGGCTGGCGTAGAGGCCGCCCGACGTCGTGGCGCCGAACTTCCAGCTATGGGTCGGGCTGTACGAGCGCAGCGCCGAGAGGTGCCACTCGTTGTTGAAGCCCGTCGTGACGACGTAGCTTGTCCAGCTACCCTGGCCGGCCTCCATGTCGTCCCAGAAGCCGCCCACCGGCAGACCGAAGTCGAGCTGTCCACCCTGACCCCAGTCCGCGTTGACTGCCAGGTGCGACATCAACAGGTCGGGATCGGGGCAGTTGGAGCCCACCGTGATTTCGAAGGGCGGAGCCAGCACACCGGTGCTGCCGGCCGCCAGCAGCTCTAGCGTCCCGGTCCCCTGGCCGATCGTCACGTAGCTGCTGCTGACGGTGAGCGTCACGTCCAGGTTGGTGGCGTCCTCGCTGCCGGTGTTGGCCAGCGTGACGGTCACCGTCACGGTTTCACCCGGCTCGATGCGACCGTTGCCGTTGCCGGCCGCGTCGTTGACCGCCCACTGGGACAGCCCGATCACGGGCGCTTCGACCGGCATCGAGAAGTGCTTCTCCCAGGTGAGCCGGTTGTCCGACTCAACCGTGAGCGTGAAATCGACCATGTGACCACTGGGGCAGCCCGGAGCCACCTCCAGATCGAAGTCCTCGGCCGGCGCGTTCTCCTCGCCCGGCAGGATGTTGCCATAGGTCTCGAAGTTGTCGGTGATCGTCACGTACGTATCCGCGCTGGCCAGCGTCGCCCGCACGTTGGTCGCCGTCTCCGTGCCGACATTCCGGAGGCCGACGAGGAACTCGACGGTCTCGCCGGCGTCTAAGTCGCCGTCACCGTTGCCGGCGCTGCCGCCCGCGAGATCATCGTCCACGACCTTCGTGCCCACCGAGACATACGGTCCGGCCGGCGGGATGATCGGGACCACCTCGTCGTGGCGGAAGTAGTCCGGCTTGGTGACCGTGATCCGCAGATCACCCGGGTCCGCCTGCGGGATGATCGGGATGTCCTGCGGCTGGCCGGTGGCCGTCGCCACACCGATGATCTCGCCATCCACCGTCAGGGAGATCAGCGACCCGGCGTTGGCCTGGATCGTGAAGAAGTCGACACCGAGGAAGCAGACGCCGTCATGGATCACCGTCAGGTCTTGCGGCACGGCCGTGTACATCGTCAGGAACGCGTCCCCGTGATGGTGGAAGAGGTGGTGCGTCACGTCCTTGTCGCCCGGATTGTACGGCCAGCTACTCGCCTGCAGAAAATGCTTGCCCGAACACATCGCGAAGCTCGGGAAGCGAAAGTCCGTGTCCACCGGCTGCGGGCCGTAGTCCGGCATGAACCCGTGCCACATGCTGTCGAACATCCCCCACACGAACGCGTCGTTCACGAACGAGTAGGAGGTCTCCGACGCCGCCGTCAGCCCCAGCGCCCCATGCGCCATCCGATGGAACCGCTCCGTGAAACACTCGCTCGACCAATTGTACTTGCCCGTCAGACAGTTGATCGTGAAGACGAACGGATACTTGTCGTTCGTCAAACCGCTCAAATTGCCGTTGTTGTAGGCCGGCTCACCCCAACCCGTCTCGCCTCCGTGGTCGCGGTGCATCACCATGTACGCCCCGGCATTGATGTCGTTGTTGATCCGCGTCGCGTTCCCGCCCCAGTCCGTCAGATGCTGCGGCGTCGCCGGAATGTACCCCAGCCCACTCGGCCCGAAGTAATTCACCACGATGCTCGTGTTCGCGTTGCTCGACCAGATCGTGCCCGGCGAACCTGAGTAGATCGCGTACTCCCGCGTCGGATGCTTGCCCAGCACGTTCGCCTGGTGCCCGTAAA
>CAZDKK010000027.1:0-56342 GCA_964506245.1 uncultured bacterium
CTATGCGCAGTAAAGGACGGCCACCTGGCATCATCGAGCGGCACCCCCGCCGGCCGCAAGTCGGCGGCGCGCAAGCCGGCCGCGAGATCGTCCAAGCGCACGGCTGCGTCCGGCCGGCGTGCCGGCGGCTCGACCCGCCGGCCGGCGGCGAAGCGGGCGGGCTGACACCGAGCGCTCGGCACGATCCTGTTCTTGATCAGAGCGCACCGCGCTGGACGTTGGCGCACTCCCGTGCTACGCTTACAGGTAGCTGTGATCGCGCGCATGTCACAAGCGTGCCGAGGTGAGTCGTGCGGACTGTCCCGCTCTTCCTCGCGCCCATCCTCTTGGCCGGTGCGGGCCTGTGGGGGTGCGATACCGACCGCTCGGGCGGCCCGCGCCCTGCACCCGAAGACTGCTTCCTGCGGCAGATCGATCATGGGTGCCAGGCCGTCGACGAGCACGATCCTCCGCCTGTCTACTACTACTGCCATGTTGCCGACCACGGCTGGCAGGGCGACACGCTCTCGATTGCGATCGCCTTCAAGGCCGATTGCTGCGTGGAATTCGTTGAGGACGTCTTGATCGAGGGCATGAGCATCCACATCGCGGTGCGGGACACGCTGCCCGAATGCGACTGTGTCTGCTCCTATCGAAACGACTTCCTGTTCTTGTGGCGCGAGCCTGGGGAGGTGGCTCTGACTTTCACGAACGTGAGCTACTTCGGCCAGACGCGCTGCGTGCTCGACACGATGCTGGTCGTCGGGGCGGAGTGAACCGGGCGCCGGGTTGCCGCCGTTTCGGCATGGTCAGGGATCCGAACCCTACGGAGCAGTTGATCCATGGGCACGTTGAGGGAGGCCGCCGCGGAATTCCTCGCGAGCGACAAGATCGCGATCGTGGGGGTCTCGCGGGACAGTCGCAATGCGGCCAACGGGATCTATCGCAAGCTGCGCAGCACCGGAGCGCGGGTCGTCCCGGTCAACCGACGGGCGGATGAAGTCGAAGGCGATCCCTGCTACCGCGATCTGCGATCCATCCCGGGCGGGGTCCAGGCGACCCTCATCGTGGCCCCGCAGGCCGAGGCCCTGGACGTGGTTCACCAATGCCAGGAGCTGGGGATTCGGCGCGTCTGGATCCACGGGACGCTCGGGGGCCGCTCGGTCTCTGCCGAAGCCGTCGCCTTCTGCCGCCAGCACGGCATCCGCGTGATCGCCGGTGCGTGTCCCATGATGTTCTGCCAAGGGGCGGATCCCATGCACCGCTGCCTGCGGACAGTCCTGGGCTGGTTCGGCCGCCTACCCTCGGGTGAGTGATCGGTCGGGGGCCGAGGACCCCTGCGCCCTACGAGACCGAAAGGGTCACTGCGGGGTTGACAACAGCCGCTCCATATCAGCGCAGGACCACCAGCTTGACCGCCCCGCGCTTGCCCGCGTCCGGCGGCCCGACGAAATAGCATCCTGGCGCCAGGCTGCCCGCCTCCGGCTGCAGCGTGTGCATCCCCGGCGAGAGAGGCCCCTCGTGCAGCGTCCCCAGGCGACGCCCCGCAGCGTCGTAGAGGTCCAAGCGCTCCAATCCCCCGCCGCGCGCCCGGCAGTGAAGCGCCGTGCCCCGCGTCCAGGGATTGGGCGTCAAGTCGAGGCTCAGCGAGCGAGGGCCGGGCGTGAAGGTCGGGTCCATGCCCTGCGGGTTGTTGGGAATGAAGAAGCGCATGATCCGCAGCGCCAGCTCGCTCTTCGTGTTCGGGTACTGGCCGTCGCGCAGCCCGGCGAACTCGATCGAGGCCCCCACGGTGCGGCTGGTGCCGTTGTCCTGGGCGATCACGCACCCGTAGGTTGGTGCATTGTTGCGGCACAGCCTGAAGGCTGGAAGTATGGGCGAGAGCCGATCGATGCTGTTGTTCTCCCCCAGGTAGCTCATCAGGATGCCCGCGGCGAAGGTGCCCGGGTCTCCTACCACCTGGTACAGGTCCCCGCTGCCGTCGTGATACGCCGTGATCTTGAAGAGCGGCCCGAAATCGTGCGCCCCGCTGGCCGGATCGGCGTACCAGATGTCCGCGCCCTCGAGGTAAGCACAGCCTCCCCCGGCGACGAAGGCGCCGATGGCCTGCGCCTCTCCACTGCCCAGTTGTACAGTCCAGTTGTACGGACGGACGCCCAGGGAGATCCACACCGACTGGCAGTCGGCGAGCTCGGCAGGGTTCAGGGCTGTAGCATAGCGACCCGAGAAGCGGAGCCCGCGCAGGGTCCGGTAGATAGTCTCGCCGCTCGAGGCGTCGAATGTCGGGTCCCACACGAGAAAGTGGCGCCGTCCAACGCACTGCGAGAAGCGCGAGACCGTCGTGCCGCCGTCGTGTGCGACCGTGGCGGTCAGCTCAGCCTGCCAGCCTTCCGGTGCGTCGGGAGACACCCGGAGCAAGAGGATATCTTCCAGGTTGGACACAACACCGCCCGCGGGGACGGGGCCGTAGTCAGCGGTCCCGGCGAGGATGGCCACGTAGGGATCCGTGGTCGTCAGCTCCACCCGGGCCGTGCTCGTGCTGGCGCCGTAGTTCCTCAAGCGCAGGATGAGCGCGGCAGTTTCGCCGGGATCAAAGCGCCGGGCATCTCCCAGGGGTGCAACCGCCAAGGAATGGTCCAGGTAGCTGACGAAGGGCTCGGGGCTGTGACAGCTCAGGGAGCAATCGTCGGCGGAGACCTCCGCCCGCAGATTACCCCCTCAGCAGTCGTCCAAGACTGCCCGGAGCGACAGCCGCAGGCCGTGCACGGCATCCGCGTCAACGCCCGGGAGGTGCGTGGCCAGCTCCGCGGCCACGTCCAGCGTGTAGGTGTCCCACACGCCGGCCGGGACCTCGATGGCGTGGAAAGCGGGCCCGCTCTCCCAGGGGCACCACCGGCTAGCCGTGTAGAAGGCCGTCTCGCCAAGGGTCAATCCACCCTCGTCGATGAAGGCGATGACGATGGCCGCGGCGGACCAGGAGACGGAGCCCGATTCGCTCCAGAGCCGCCCCCGAATCGACAAATGGGTATCGAGGCCGGGGAACGGCAGGAGCTGGTCGAGGCTGGCGCACCCGGTCAGGTGGTCCTTGAGGAGGCGGACCTCGTAGTCCGGATCCGGTTCGCAGCCCGCGTCTCGCGTCGCCGATGAAGCTGAATCGGGCAGCGTGGCCTGCCATCCAACGGTCAGGGGTTCCTCGAAGCCGCCGTTGACGCACAGCTCGACGGCGGGGTCCGCGAGGCAACTCGAGCCTGTCGGCCAAGCACCGGGGGGGAAGTGTGCTGCGGCGGCCAGGGCACCTAGAATCACTAGCCTGCGCATGGGCACCTCCCTATCTCTCTCATTGTAGTCTATCTAAACGGTCGACGCCCGCCTCGGGTTTCCCGACGGCTCGGGCTGTAAAACGAGGATGGGTGCCTGAGTTGATGGGTCTTCAGTCCGGATGTGCGTGAGACCGGGATTCACCGATCTTTGTGCCCCAACCCCGGGGGTCAGATCCCCCCGGTTTGGTCCCGCAGCCGATCCCGGAGCGGTTTGAACCCCTCGCCCAGCACCTCGTGCGCCTTGGCCACGACCAGGAAGGCCTCGGGGTCGGCCTGCGCGACCAGCCGTTCGAGCTGGATCAGGTTCCGGCGGTTGACCACGCAGAGGATCACATTCTTCTGCCGGCCCCGGTAGAGCCCGGTGCCCTCGCAGAGCGTGCCCGTGCGCCCGATGCCGAAGAGGATCGCCTCGCGGACCGGGTCGAGCCTCTCGCTGATGATGGTCACGGCGCGCGAGGAGCTCTCCCCCTCGAGCACCGTGTCGATCACGCGCCCGGTGACGAAGATCACCACCACCGCGTAGAGTGACAGGTTGATGTCCTTGAAGTAGAACGCGGCCAGGGCCACCACGATGGCGTCGATCACCATCATCCAGACGCCGACGGTGACGTTGGTCTTCTGGCCCAGGATCTGCCCGACGATGTCCGTGCCCCCCGTCGAACCCATGTGGCGGAAGATGATGCCCAGGCCGGCGCCGATCGCCAGGCCGCCGAAGCCGCTCGCGAGCATCGGGTCAACGGCGGCGACCTGCTCCGCCAGCCCGGCCACGTGCGGGATCGCGTAGGTAAGGGCGTCCATGAAGACCGAGGCACAGACCATCCCGAAGACCGTCCGCGCCGCGAAGCGCACGCCCAGCGCGCGCAGTCCCCACAGAAACAGGGGGATGTTCATCAGCAGGCCAACCATGCCGACCGGGGCCGCCCAGCCGATTGCCGCGCTGCTGGCATAGTGCACCACCGTCGCCAGGCCGTAGACGCCGCCCGGCGCGATCTTCTTGGGGATCATGAAGAAGCTGTAGCCGGCCGCCATCACCAGGCACCCCAGGGCGATGGCTGAGTAGCTGGCCGCGAGGCCGGGAAGCGCCCGGCGGGTGTGTTCGGCCCACTCCCGGCGCTTGGCGATGAACTGCCCAGGAGAGAAGGGAGACAGGCGAAGCGGGGTGCGCCGATCGGTTGCGGCAGGTGTCTCGGCCTGGCGCGAGCCTTCAGGACCCGCGTTGCGGGAGTGCTTCTCCATCATCGATCACCTCGATTCCGGCGGCCCGCTCCGCCTCACGGGCGGCGCGCCGTCCGGCCTCAACGTCGACCCGCGCGAGCAGCAAGCCACCCGCGAGGAAAAAGACCATCAGCGCCGCGATGCTCAGCCGACTCGCACCGGTCACCCCACTGACCAGCCCGAAGACCAGCGGCCCGGCGATGCCCGCGACGCGCGCGCTCGTCGTGTAAAAGCCGAAGAACTCGGCGATCTTGTGTCGCGGCACCATCGCACCAAAGAGCGAGCGACTCAAGCCCTGGGCACCTCCCTGCACCGTGCCCACCGCGAACGCCAGCAGGTAGAAGTGCGTAGCCGTCCGGACGAAGTAGCCACCCACGCAGACGAGGAAGTAGACCGCCAGAGCGAGCAGGATCGCGCGCTTGGCGCCGATGCGGCCCGCCAGCCGCCCGAAGAGCAGCGCGCAGGGGATGCCCACGAACTGGGTCAGGACCAGGGCCGCGACCATGTGGGCCAGGCCGATTCCGATCTCGTCGCCGTAGGCGGTCGCCATCTTGATGATGGTGCCGATGCCGTCGTTGTAGATCCAGAAGGCCGCCAGGAAGAGCAGGAGCTGCCGGTAGCGAGGCAGATCGCGCAGCGTCTCGGCCAGGCGGGCGCATGCCGCTCGCAGGCACGCCCGGGATGCAGTCCCCGGCGCCAGCCCCCCGCCGTGGTGTCGCGCGCCGGCCGGCTGAGAGACGTCGCGGAAGAAGGGCACGGAGAAGACGGCCCACCAGACCGCCGTGCTGGCGAAGGACAGGCGCACCGCCGCATCGGCCCCGGCGAGGCCGAAGAGCCTCGGCTTCATCACCCACAAGGCGTTCAGCGCGAGCAGGCAGCCGCCGCCCAAGTAGCCGAGCGCGTAACCCCGGGTCGAGAGGCGATCCATGCTGTCCCCGCGGGCGACGTGGGGCAGGAGGGCATCGTAGAAGACATTGGCGCCCTCGAAGCCGACGCTGGCGACCACAAAGAGCGCGGCGGCCGCCCGCCAACTCCCGGGCCCGAGCAGGGTCATGGCTGCCGTGGCCAGCATGCCCGGCACGGCGAAGGCCGCGACGAAGCGCTTCAGACCGCCGGCGTAGTCGGCGAGGGCGCCCAACAGGGGGGCGGCGATAGCCACGAGGAAGAGCGCGATCGCGGTCGTGTAGCCCCAGTAGGCCGTCGCCGTCGCGCTCGAGATCCCCGCGCCCGTGGCCAGGCTCCGGAAGAAGGGGGGGAAGAGCGCGGCCGCGACCGAGGTCACGAAGGCGGAACTGGCCCAATCGTAGAGGCACCAACCGCGGGCTTCGCGGGCAGGCGCGCGGCGGCTCTCAGGGCTGTCAGGCGATCTGGGCAACGCGGTCCTCGGCGGTTCGTCAGCTCGAAGACGCGGGGCGCTGCGCAGCCTCCCGCAAGGCGAGCAGCTCGCCGATGGTCTCCTCGGTCAGAATCCCCACGAGTCGCTGGCCGTACGCCGCGTCGCCCACAACCAGGGCAACCTGCGTGGAGGCCTCCTTCATCTTCTCGACGGCCTCCTCGAGCCCTTCTGTGGGGGACAGCTGCAGAGGCGGCGTGTGGGCGCATTCCGCGACGCTGGCCTGCGGCCCGCGATTGGCGAGGCCCTGCACCAGATCCGACCGGGTCAGCACACCCTTGATCTCATCGCCAGCCATCACCGGGAAGTCCTGCTGCCGGGTGGCCATCAGCAGGTCGGCGGCCTGCGAGAGGGTGGCATCCTGGGCGAGGACCGCAAAGCGCGTCATCATGGCGTCGGCCACCCGCTGCCCGCGGAGCACGGCCAGCGATCGTTGCACTGCGACCTCTTGAGCGGCGCTGATGAAGATGAAGAAGGCGATGAACATCAGGATGAAATGACCCAGGAAGATCGCTGCCAGCCCCATCAGGATCGCGAATCCCTGTCCGATCAGCGCGGCGATCTCGGTGCCGCGCACCATGCCGAGCCGTCCCGCGAGGTAGGCCCGCACGATGCGGCCGCCGTCCATGGGGAAGGCGGGTAGGAGATTGAAGCAGGCCAGGGTGAAGTTCGCCATCATCAGCCAGCGCAGGGTGTCGGTCCCCGGCAGGACCTCTCGGAACGTCGCCCAGGCCCCGTGGAAGCCGAGGGCCCCCAGCATGGTCAGACCCACCAGGGCATTCGTCGCCGGTCCGGCGAGCGAGATCCAGAACTCGTGACCTGGTGCCCCGACGTGGACCATCCGCGCGACCCCGCCGAACGGGTAGAGCACGATCTCCGTCGAGCGGATCCCGAGCCGGCGGGCAACCAGCGCGTGGCCGAGCTCATGGAGCAGCACCGAGGCGAAGAGCCCCACGAGGAGCAGGGCCTGGCTGAGCAGCGGACCGCCCGACTTGTAGTTGAGCCACAGGATCCACAGCACGAGGAGCAGCAGCGTGAAGTGGATATGGATCGGGATCCCCGCCACGCATCCGACCCGCCAGGCCCAGCGTGGCCGCGCCCCGGGGTCGGGATCGCACCGAATGAACGGCTTCACCTACGGTCCTCCAGGGGCCGCACACGGACCGGGCGGCTGCCTCGCCCCGCGCGGCCACGGGTCCAGCGTAGGGCATCGGCGCAGGCGGAGAAAGATCCCCGGCGGCCGGCCGCTCACGCCAGGCCCGCCGTCGGCAAATCCACCGGTCCTCCGGCCGGGATAGATATGAAACCACCCTGCACACGTTGTCCAATCGTTTGCATCGGAATTCTTTGACGAGAAACTGATTGTGTGGTTCCTTATCCCACGGTTTCACCCCGGGCGTGAGGGAGGAGTCGATGGCGATCGTCAAGCGAGGGTCGATGCTCGAAGGCCTGAGAGGCCGGGTGGGCGATCTCGTCTTCCGGGAGGTGGGCGGCCAGACGGTCGTCTCCCGCCGCCCGAGCGGGCGCAGGGAGGACGTGCGCAGCCCCCGGAGGGAGCGAGCCCTCACCCGATTCCAGCAGGCCGTTCTCTTTGCCCGCGAGGCGCGACACCGCCATTCCTACCGCAGCCTCTCGCGCGTGCTGCGCGCCCACTCGCCGTATCACGTCGCGCTCCAGGATTACCTGAGCGATCCCGTGATCGAGCGGATCGATACCTCGGCCGTCGGCCCGAGCGGCGGGGAGCTCGTCATCGAGGTCTCCGAGCGGATCGCGGTGCGCTCGGTGCGGGTCAGACTGGCCGCGCGTCCACCGGCCGGACAGCTCCCCCTTGCTGGGCTCGAGGCCGCTTCACCCCCCCCGCCGCCGGCCTCCCCGCCGGGGCCGGAAGCGCGGGTCGCGATCCCCGCGGCGCTGTTCTTCCGGCGAGTGCAGCGACCGGAGCCGCCCGATCCGGGCCACCAGGGGGGTGCGACCATCCAGCCCATCCGTCCCGCGGGGCCGCCCGAGACACCGGGGCCGGGGGAGCCGGAGCCGACTGTCGATGCCGGGGTGATCGAGATCCACGCCACGCGCCACATGGGCATCCAGCAGAAGAGCGAGCGGGCCGAGCGACGGATCGCCGGGGAGGCCCGCGTCGAGATCTGGCGGGCGACCCTGCCCCGGCCGGGTGAGGTCGAGATCATCGCCACCGATTACGCGGGCAATCGTGCGGCGCAGAGCGTCAGGGCCGGGTTGCCGGCAGGGGATTCCGACTGAGGCGGTCGCGGAGATCCGAGTGAGGCCGGGCACCGCGGACGAAACGGAGGCGCGAATCAGGGAGGAGAGGGCGATGAAGGCTGCAGGAGAACCTCTGCGCAGGGCGCGGGGATTGGCCGCATGGGGCGCGGCCCTCGCGATGCCGCTGCTGGCGGGATGCTGGCAGTACGAGATCGGGGTCACGATCTACCCCGACGGCTCCGGATCGCGCACCCTCCGCCTGCAGGCGAATCCGGACGATCTGCAGGAGGAATCGGCCGACACGGCCGACTTCATCCGGCTCTTCAACCTGAGCACCGAGGCCGGGTGGACCATGGAGCGCCAGCGGGAGCCGGGCGCCCAGCAGGAGATTCTGATCTTCACCCGCCGCAGCCAACCGGCCAGCCTGGGCGACTGGCGTCACCTGAGCGGGGACGTGCGCATCCAGGGCACGCTCGAACCCGGACCGAACGAGGCCGTGGCCTTCACCAACGTCATCTCGATCGAGGCCGGCGCGGGCGCGAACCTGCGCACCTACACGTACCGCGAGCAGTTCACCTGGACCGGCCTGCGGGAGATCATCATCGCCCGCCAGGCCGAGGGTTTCTTCAATCGCCTGCACAGCAGCTATCCGTTCCTCAGCGGGGAGGACCGCCTGGAGCTGACCGGTCTTCTGGCCGGGGCCATGCTGGCGACGGTGGAGCTGGAGGCGTCCTCGAAGGAGCCCGAGGGGGTGGCCGAAGCGCTTGGACACGCGGTGGAAGCCCACGTGAAGGACGTCATCCGGCGGCACGACCCTGGAGCCGCCTGCACGGACGTGGGCCAGATCGCGAAGGACGCGCTCACCGGGGCCGACAAGGATCTCGAGGCCTTCCTCCACGAGAAGCTGCCAGGCGCCTATCTCGCCGGTGCCACCAGCATCGAGCTGCGGGTCATGATGCCCGGACGCATCGTGGACACCAACGCCGATCGCGTGGAAGACCGAACCGCGTGCTGGTCGCTCGACGCGTGGGATGCCCTCGTGCGGCCGGTCGAACCCTACGCGCGCTCGGAGCTGTCGGAGTAGCCCGCGGCGTCCCGGGTCAGGCAGCCCGGCCGCGCCCTCGTGCGGCTCAGCTCCATCCGTTCTCGTGGATGCGCGCGGCGTCGAAGCGATCGCGCCGGCCCGCTTCCTCGGCGGGCCAACCCATCAAGACGAGGGCGAAGGGCACGATGCCCTCGGGGACAGCCAGCAGCTCCTTCAGCGCGGCGATGCGCTCTTGCCGGGGATGGACCCCGCACCAGACCGCCCCGAGACCGAGGGCGTGTGCCGCGAGGAGCAGGTTCTGCGTCGCGGCGGCGCAGTCGATCGGCCAGTAGCCCGGGTACTTCTCGCGCGTCAGATCCCCGCAGATCAGCACGCCCGCGGGAGCTTGCCGCGCCATGAGCGCATGCGGGTGCAGCTCGGGGATCCGGTCCAGGATCTTCCTCTCCGTGAGGATCACGAACTGCCAGGGCTGCGCATTGCCGGCCGACGGGGCGCACATGGCCGCGGCCAGGCACTGGCGCACCAGCGACCCGTCGACGGGACGGTCCTGGTACTTGCGAATGCTCTGCCGCGTGTGGATCGCATCGAGGGCATCCATGATCGCAACCTCCCGCTCGAGACCGTGCGCCGGGGACCATGGTCGCCGGTCGCCCCCGCCAGGGTCAAGACCCCGCGGCGATGGCCCGAGACGCGGGCTCGCATCGCAGCAGCGCGGCTGTTTATACTGGCCGGCATGCGGCCAGGTGAAGCAAGGGCGGCACGGGGAGAGCTCGCGCACAAAGGGGAGGAAGCAATGGACCGGAGACAGGGCAGGAGCGAGGCGCTGGCGGGGTGTTGGCGGACGGTGGGGATGGCCTGCGCGTCCCTGGCACTGGCCTTCCTGATGGGCTGCGCTGGCGAGACGCCCGCGCCGGCCTCGCGCGACATCCTGGGCGTGGCGCTGCCCGATCCCCCGACGGCGGAGGCCTTCTCCCAGACCGTCGAGCAGGGATACAGCCTGCTCGAGGGGGGCAAGCTCGACGAGGCGCTCAGCCAGTTCCGCCGGCTGCAGGAAATGGTTCCCGCGAGCCCCTATGGCGACTACCACGAGGCCTGCGCCTATGGCCGCAATGGCAAGATCGACGAGGCAGTCCAGGCGCTGCAGAGGGCAGCGCAAAAGGGACTGGCCTCGCGCGAGCAGGTGGAGATGGACCCGGATCTGAAGGGCCTGGCCACCCATCCGGACTGGGCCGGCCTGCTCTCCGCCCTGGACGAGAACCTCCGCCAGCAGGCCGCTGCGCTCGACGTCCCGCTGGCCATCCCCGACCCCGCCCAGGCCCCGTCGTTCGCCAGCCTCGACACGCTGCGCGCGCACTTCCAGCAGGAGGCCCGCGCCACCTTCGGGCCCGCCGAGCTCTTCCCCGCCACGGTCGGGCTCGCACACCTGGGCAAGATCGCGGGCCGCGAGATCTCCGCGCTCGAGCGCTTCAAGCGCGATCACCCCGATCCGCCCTTGCAGTACGAGGCCGACATGACATCCCTGCGCGCAATCACCTGGATCGCGCGAATGGCCGAGCCGTGGATCGTGGGCCGTGACCAGGCGATTCGCATCGCCGCGCAGATCCAGGAGGCGTATCCGGACAGCAGCGGTGCGGCCGAGGCGGCCCTCTGGTCCGCTAAGGCACAGATCGGCGGATTGCACGACGAGCGCGGCAAGATCTCCGCTGGCGATGCGGCCCAGGCGGTCTCGAAGCTGATCGAGGTGGCTGACGCGCACCGCGGCACGCCGTGGGAGAGCGAAGCGGTGGCGGAGGCCATCTGGTACCAGGATCAGGCAACCTCGCGGGACCTCGTGCAGATCCGGCCGCTGGTGGATCGCTTGCTGGCGGGCAAGCAGGGGGATCTGCGCGGCCAGGAGCGCGCCTACGAGGTGAACGAGATCATGCTCCTGGTGGGTGGGTCGCGCCCGTTCACCGCCACGGACATCGACAACCGCGTCTGGACGCTGGACAACCTGCGGGGCAAGGTCGCACTGCTCGACTTCTGGGCGACCTGGTGCGGGCCGTGCCGGCAGGAGATCCCGGGGCTGGTCGAGTTGAGCAAGACCTACAGGCCCGAGGAATTCACCATCCTCGGCGTCTCGCTCGACACCTTCGAGCGCATGCCCATCGACCGCTTCCGGCAGTGGCTGGCCGAGAACGGGATGACGTGGCCCCAGATCTACGAGGGTTCCGGCTGGGACAGCATCGTCGCGCGGCTCTACGGCATCCCGGCCATTCCCTTCCCCGTGCTGCTGGATGCGCAGGGGAAGGTCGCGGCCGCCGGCCCGGGCGCGCGCGGCGAGCAGCTCAAGGCGAAGGTCCGGGAGCTCGTCGGGCACTAGAGCGGCGTGCTTCACGCATGCCGTCGCAGGAACGCGATGATCCGCTCGGCGCCCTGGGTCAGCTCCCGCTCCGTCCCCCGGCCGAAGCTCAACCGCAGGTGATGGGTCCACTCGGGCCCGAACGGGCGGCCCGCGACGGCCGCGATGCCGCTCGTCTCGAGCAACTCCGCCGCGAAGCGATCGCCATCCAGGCCCGCAGGCAACGTGGCGAACGCGAAGCACGCCCCGCCCGGTTCGGCGATCTCGAGCAGGCCGCCGCGCCCCGCGTGATCGCGCAGCGGCGCCAGGAGCGCGTCACGGCGGCGGCGCAGCAGGTCGCGTTTCTCGGCGAGGTAGCCCGGGACCGACGGATCGATCAGGGTGCGGGCCAGTGCCCATTGCGAGGCGTAGGGCGCGCAGATCACCGAGCTGTCCTGGATCTTCAGCACCTCGTCGACGAGCGCGGTCGGCGCCACGAGGAAGCCGAGCCGCCAGCCTGCCAGGCCAAAGCATTTTGAGAACGATCCCACCGTGACGGTGCGTGCGCGCAGCTCGGGGAGGGCTGCGCAGGAGAGCGGGCGCTGGGGCGTGAAGTAGATCTCCTGGTACGTCTGATCCGCGAGCAGCCACACATCCTGCCAGCGCGGGTCGCGCGTCAACGCCGCGGCCAGGGCGCGGATCCAGGCGCTGTCATAGCAGGCGCCGGTGGGGTTGTTCGGGCTGACGAGCGCGAGCAGGCGCGTGCGGGGGGTCCAGGCGCCGAGGATGTGCTCGACGGACGGCACGTATCCCTCGCGCCCGGACGTGGGGATCGCGATGGCGCGCGCGCCCAACATGCGCACGGCCATCTCGTGGTTGAAGTACCAGGGCGACGGCAGGAGCGCTTCGTCCCCCGGCTCGAGCAGGGCCGCGAGCGCCATGTAGGCGGCGTGATTGGCGCCCGGGGTCACGAGGATCTCGCGCTCGGGGTCGGCCGCGATGCCGAAGGACTCGGTCAGGTAGCGCGCCAGGCGCGCGCGCAGCTCGGGCAGCCCAGGATCGGGCGCGTAGTGGTGCAGCGCGGGATCGCCGCGTTCGAGGGCCTCCGCGAGCGCCCGCGTGAAAGCCGGCGGGGGGGCATAATCGACCATCGCCTGCGCCAGGACGAGCACATCCCGGCCGGCTGCGCGCAGCGCCTCCGCGCGGGCCATCAGGGGCGTAAGGGGCGGGGGACTCGTCGCGAGTAAGGCGCGGTTGATGAACATGACGAACCCCCCTGGACGCCACCGGTCTTGCACGCCACCGGTCTTGCACGCGCCGGTCTTTCACGCCGCCGCCGTACACGCCGCCGGCCGCATGGGCTGCCGACGCGACCGTGCGCCCGACTGTACCGGACCGAGCAACGCAACTTTATATCAACGCCGATAGTGCGCGCCTACAAAGCATTTTACGGGGATTCTTGCCCCGGGGCAACAGCCCAGAAGGCCCCGCGCAATTGACAATCACCCCCTATTCGGCTATCATACAATTAGTTACACGCGGCCACCGCCGGCACCGTGCAACCCTCTTGTCAGCTGCCGTTTCGGGGACCTGTGACGCGAGACTCCCCAGGATCGCCCGCAGCGCTGCGGGTCCGGGGATGACGAAAGGTGGTGCCCCCATGTCTCGCCACTTCCTGCGCGCTATGATCCCGCCGAGCCGATTCTCCCGACTACATATGCTCTCTGTGCTCTGCGTGCTGTGTGCACTCTGCGGCGTCGCCGGCGCCGACCCCGATGAGCTCGGCGGCGGTGCCTTCGTCGCCCACTATGTTGCCGAGCTGACCTACAGCTCCGATCCCCCATCGGAAGGATGGTGCGCGGCCTACGAGCCGTACGCCATCGGCGACCTGGGTGAGGCGACGCCCGCGATCTACGGCCAGAACCAACCGGCGGTCTGGTACGTGATTGCCGCCTGGGAGACCGGCGAGAAGACCTGGTGCGGCACCGAGTTCGGCTTCGGGGCCTACGATCCGGCCGGCTTCGAATTCACCCAGTGGGGTCCCTGCTATCCCACGACCGGGCTGGAGATTCCCACGGGCGCATGGCCGGGACCCCTGGCGGGCACGGCCATCGTGACCAGCGGGACGCCCTGGTCGGGCAACTGGCAGCCGGTGTACTACTTCGCCGGCTACGCCGGGTCCGCTGCGGGCGTGCAGGCATCGATCCCCGTCGGCTTGGATCCGGCGACGCAGTGGGCCGGGGCCGTCAACTGCCAGAACCCCCCCACGCAGTTCTTCTTCGCTGAGGCCCAACGGGGGGCGTTGGGGATCAACACGCCCGGCACGGTGCCGAGCTTCCCGCCGCCGCTCGAGGCGGTCTGCTGCCTGCCCTCGGGCGCATGCGAGATCCTCACCGAGGCCGACTGTCTCGCCGCCTCGGGGACGTGGATGTGGTGGATCGCGTCGTGCGATCCCAATCCCTGTCCCGGCGAGCCGCATGTCTGCTGCTTCGCCGACGGCGGCTGCGGGCTGCTCGAGGGCGAAGAGGCGTGTACCGCGCTGGGCGGCGTCTGGCATCCCGAGTGGAATTCGTGCGATCCCAATCCCTGCCCGCAGCCGGCGGTCTGCTGCGTCGAAGGGGAGTGCATCATCGTCTACGGCGGCGCGCAGGCGTGCGGGGATCTGGGCGGCACCTATCACCCCGAGTGGACCGAGTGCATTCCCAACCCGTGCCCCGTGGTCTGCTGCTTCGCGGACGGATCTTGTCAGCTCGCGAACATGGACGACTGTCAGGACCAAGGAGGCACCTGGCGCCCCGACTTGGGGCATAGCTGCGATCCCAATCCCTGCCCGGGGCCAGCCGCCTGCTGCGTCTATGAGCTCTGCTACATTGTCTACTCCGCTCAGGAGTGCGACGTGCTCGGCGGTGTGTACCACCCCGAGTGGAATTCCTGCGATCCGAACCCGTGCATTCAGCTGTGGGTCTGCTGCTTCCCGGATGGCTCGTGCCAGATGCTGACGCACATCCAGTGCCTGGCCATGGGGGGTACCTGGGATCCGACCCATCCGTCCTGTGAACCCAATCCCTGCCCGCAGCCGGCAGTCTGCTGCGTGTACGGGACCTGCTACATCGTCCACTCGGCGACTCAGTGCGGTTACCATCCGGGGGGTGTCTACCATCCGGAGTGGAGGAGCTGCGATCCGAACCCCTGTCCACAGGAGGCGTACGTCTGTTGCTTCAACGATGGCTCCTGCCAGTTGCTCGTGCAGAGCGCTTGCCTGCAGACGGGGGGTTCGTGGCGCCCGGACCTCGGCCAGAGCTGCGATCCCAATCCCTGCCCGGCGGCCCACGTGTGCTGCGTGTACAACGAGTGCATGCTCGTGATGTCGCACGCGCAATGCCTGGCGCATCCGGGAGGGGTGTACTACCCCGAATGGACGAGCTGCGATCCGAACCCCTGCCCGCAGCGCCACTATGTCTGCTGCCTGGAGGGTGGCGCCTGTCTGGTGCTCCTCGAGCCGGAATGCCTCCAGGCCGGGGGCGCGTGGCACCCGGAGCTGGGAAGCAGCTGCCTGCCGAACCCGTGCGAACAGGAGCCCATGGTCTGCTGCCTGGAGGGCGGCGTTTGCGAGCTGCTGACCCCGGCCGAGTGCTTGCAGGCGGGCGGCCAGTGGCGTCCCGATCTCGGGGAGAGCTGCGAACCGAACCCATGTTCCACCGGACCGTCGGGTCCTCACAACCTCGCGGGCGGCGCGCTCTTTGCCCACTACGTGCCCGAGTTGCCCTACACGACCGAGCCGCCCGCCGGCGGTTGGTGCGAAGCGTACCAGGCCTATCCCATCCAGGGTGTTGGAGACTTGAACACCCGCATCGACGTGCAGGGGCAGGCGGCCGCGACTTGGTTCGTTCTGGCTGCCTGGGAAGGGGAGAACAAGACCTGGTGCGGTGCGGAGTTCGGGCTGGGGGCCTATGATCCCGCGCTCTTCGCCTTCGCGGAGGTCCAGCCGTGCTATCCGGTCGGCGGCGGTCTCGAGCTTCCCACCGGCGGCTGGCCGGGACCAGGGCAAGGCACGGCCATCGTGACCACCGGGACGCCGTGGGAAGGCAACTGGGTGCCGGTCTACTTCTTCGGCGGCTATGCCTACGCGGCCGCGGCACCAGGCCAGATCCCGATCGATCTCGATCCGGCCACCGGGTTCATCGGCTTCAGCAACTGCCTGATGCCGCCCACCCAGTATGACGTCGCGCCCGCGCAGCGCGGCGTGCTGGGCATCAACACCGACGGCTATCCGGCGAGTGGGCCGGCGAATCAGAAGGTCTGCTGCCTGCCGGACCGGGACTGCTTGATCAGGACGCTCTACGAGTGCGACATGCTCGGCGGCATCTGGCACCCCGAGTGGGCGAGCTGCGATCCCAATCCCTGCCCGGCAGAACCGTATGTCTGCTGCTTGGAGGACGGGTCCTGCGAGCTGCTGACCGAAGACGACTGCGCGCAGGCCGGTGGGCAGTGGCGGCCGGACCTTGGCCGGAGCTGTGATCCCAACCCCTGTCCGCATCCCAGCATCTGCTGCGTCTACGGAGAGTGCTTCATCGTCCACAGCCCCGAGGAGTGCTATGCCCACCCGGGCGGCATCTACTACCCGATGTGGGAGTCGTGCGATCCCAATCCGTGCCCGCAGGAAGCCTACGTCTGCTGCCTGCCGGGCGGCGCCTGCGAGGTTCTCACCGAGGTCGAGTGCGCCCTGGCCGGCGGCGAGTGGCGGCCGGATCTCGGGCAGAGCTGCACCCCGAATCCGTGCGGCTACGCGGTCTGCTGCCACGGCATCGAATGCACGCTCATGCGGCAGGCCGACTGCCTGAATACCGGCGGCGATTGGTACCCGGAGTGGCTCAGCTGCGAGCCGAATCCGTGTGACATGTACGTGCCCGCGCGTAACACGAGTTGGGGCCAGATCAAGAGGCTCTTCCGCTAGCCATCCTCGGGCCGGGCGACCGCGTGTCGCCCGGCCCGACCTGCGCATCCCTGCCCGGGCCCCAGGTCGCGAGCGGCTTCAGATGCCCGCCGGCCGTGCCGATCCATCCGATGAGCTCGCATCGCAAAGGAGAGTGAGCCATGGCACTTCGCACGGCCAAAGTCCCGGTGCCCTTCCAGGCACCCTTCCTCTCGGCCGAGAAGATCGTGGCCGGGTACTTCGGGTCCATGAAACAGGAGCCGACGAAGGGGATCATCACCATCGGGGGTGAACGCTACGTGCTGGTGCGCGCCATGTCCCTGTCGGTGCACTTCTTCGAGTTCATGAAGGAGCTGTATCCCGCCCTGACCGAGGGCGAGGCCATCGAGGGGGCCAGCTCCGCGCTGTTCGACATGGCCTTTGCGATAGGCCGCAGCGATGCCCGCACCTTCTGCGAACGGCTCGGGGTCAGCGATCCCATCGAGAAGCTCTCCTCGGGCCCGATCCACTTTGCCTACGCCGGATGGGCTTTCGTCGACATCTTTCCCGAGAGCAACGCCGTTCCCACGGAGGACTACTGCCTCGTCTACGACCATCCCCAGTCGTTTGAAGCCGATTCGTGGCTGGCGCGCGGCCGGCCCACGACCTTCTGCACGTGCCACATGAACGCGGGCTACTCGTCGGGATGGTGCTCCGAGAGCTTTGGGCTCGATCTGGCGGCCAGGGAGATCCTGTGTCGGGCCCGCGGCGATTCGGTCTGCCGCTTCGTCATGGCTCCCCGGCCGCACCTCGACCGTCGGGTCGCCGAGCACCTTGCCAGGAGCGGTGGCAGCCAGTGAACCCCGGCGCGTGCAATCAGAAGGTAGCCTAGATGAGATCACGGCAGGCGCTCTTCAACAGCCTGGTAGCCAAGCTGGCGACGGTCGAGCCGTTCTTCGCCAAACAGCTTGCCGCCGCTGCCCTGCGCCGCCTCGGGACCACGCCGGAAGAGGTCACCGCTGTCGAATTGCTCGCGATTGTACAAGATGAAATCGATCCCCGTCTGCGCAGGCGCAAGAAGCTCTTTGCCTCGCTGCTGGACAGCGGGGACACCTACGCGCTCTTCGGACAAGACGGCGCGCTGCTGGAAATGAGTCCGGCGCTCAGGCGGCTGTTGCCTGACCGGGACCTGCCCGACGAGGCGATCGTCGCCCGGCTGGGAATCCGCCCGCCGGACTTCGGGACGATCGCCGTTCAGCAGCTGGAAATCCCCGCCGAAGAGCGCAGCCTGCTCATCCGCTGGGTCCGGCTGGCCGATACCGCTGCCGGTTGCACAGCCATCCTGGCGCTCGTGCACGACGCCACCCTGGAGAAGGAACTCCTGGGCGAGGTGAGGGCATCGTACCGCGAGCTCGCGCAGACCCACGCGGCGCTGCACGCGCGGTCTCAGTTCCTGGCGAACATGAGCCACGAGATCCGCACGCCGATGAACGCCATCCTGGGGATGACGGAGCTGGCCATGGACACGGAGCTGACGGCGCAACAGCGCGAGTATCTCTCGATGGTCAGGGATTCCGCCGAGGCGCTGCTGACGGTGATCAATGACATCCTCGACTTCTCCAAGATCGAGGCGGGCAAGCTGGACCTCGACGCCGTCGACTTCAGCCTCGAAGCCTGCGTGGGGGACGCCCTGCGTGTCCTGGCGGTCCGGGCGCATCAGAAGCAAATCGACCTCATCTCCCACATGGAACCCGAGGTGCCGGACCGGCTGAAGGGCGATCCCCATCGCCTGCGGCAGATCATCATCAACCTGGTGGGCAACGCCATCCGCTTCACGGAGAAGGGCGAGGTGAGCGTACATGTTGCCGTCGAGACGCAGAGTGCGAGCGACTGCCGCCTGCACGTGACCATTCGGGACACCGGCATCGGCATTCCTCCAGAACGGCAGGAGGCGATCTTCGAGGCGTTCAGCCAGGCGGATCCCTCCGTCGCCCGCAAGTACGGGGGCACGGGGCTGGGCCTCACGATCTCCGCGCAGCTCGTGCAGATGATGGGCGGCAGGATCTGGGTCGAGAGCCAGGTCGGGCTGGGATCGCAGTTCCACTTCACGGTCCGGTTCGATCTGGCGAGCGAGCGCGGGGATGCGCCCGTGCTGCACGAGGCGCTGAATGGCCTGCGGACGCTGATCGTCGACGACAGTGCCACGAATCGGCAGGTTCTCGACCGGATCATCCGCAGCCTGGGCATGACGGCCGAGGTGGCCGAGGGCGGTGAGGCGGCCCTGCGGCGGATGCGGCAAGCCGCGACCGGCGGCGATCCCTTCCGGCTCGCGCTGATCGATGTCCAGATGCCTGAGATGGACGGATTCACGCTGGTGGAACGCATCCAAACGGCGCCCGAGCTGGCCCAAGCCGCCGTCGTGATGATGTCCTCGGTCGGCTCGCGCGGCGAGTTCCCGGAGGCCCGCACGCTGAAGATCGCCGCCTACCTCACCAAGCCGGTGCGCCGATCCGAGCTGCTGGAGGCCGTGCTGGCGGCGATCGGCGAGGGTGCTCGGCGGCGGCCGGATGGCGCGGACGGGCGGCAAAGCCCCCGGGCGGCGTGATCCCGGCCCCCACGGGCTCCAGCCGGCCAGCGGGTCCCGCGAAGCGGCCGCTACTGCGCAGCGCCGGGGTATCCCACCGTTTGGGCGAGCATGACGCGCTTCTGCTCGGGAAGCTTCATGGCCGCCGCCAGGGCGGCGCGGTCCACGCTGCCGCGCACCACCGTAGCCAGCCCCTCCGACGCGCAGAACAGGTAGACGTTCTCGCTGATGAAGCCCGTGTCCGCCCCGCTGTACAACATCTGATCCTCGGCAGACGCTTCCCTGAGCTTCGCGACGTCGGCCACGTAGACGAGATTGACCGGAGCCACGGCCACGAAGTCCTGCATCCCCGTCGATGCTCGCAGGTCTCCGGCGACCACCGCCTTGAGCACATTGTGGGGGGCATCGTACAAGTAGGTGCCCGCCTCCATGACCACGTAGACCTCGATCTCCTGCCAGTTCCTGGCCGAGGGTGCGGTCCGCTTGCCCGCGTCGGCCCGGTTGATGCCGGCCGCGGCCCAGAGCAGGTCCGACAGCACCTGGGGTGGCAGCGCCTGGGGGCTGAAGGCCCGGGACGACTGGCGGGCTCGGAGAGCCTGCATCAGGGGCTTGCCACCCTCGGTGCGCGGGGCGGGCAGGGGGATATCCTTCAGCTCCTGAGCAAACGAGGGCGCGGCGGCGAGCGCGAGTGCGAGGCCGAGCCAGATGAGGGATTTCATGCGTTTCCTCCAGGTTGGAGACTTGGTCCTGTCGGATCGATCCTAGGGGAACAGGCAGGTCCGGTCCAGTCGGAGCTCCCGGGGTGGCGCCAGGAGAGAATTCGCGCTTGGACATGTATCACACTCCCGCGTCCGGCGACTCCTGTCCGAAGACGGATGGTGGCAGCCAGGAACGGCCAGGCCACCGCACGAGGAGAGGACTCCCACACCCAGGAAAGGGGGCCACGATGAAGAAGATGCTTGGTCTGCTCACGATCTGTCTGCTGGCGGCGGGCGCTGCGTCTGCGCAGACAGCCATTGTCAACGGCACGGTGACCGACGATCAGGGAGCGGTTGTCGAGAATGCTCGCGTATCGCTGCACCTGGAGGGTCAGTGTGTGGCGCATGTGTTCACCAACGCCGACGGCTTCTATGAGTTCACGGAGGTCGCTGCCGGCACCTACGATGTGAAGGCTGGCAAGCCCCGCGTGGGTACCGCCACGGTCGAGGACGTCGTGGTCGACGAGGGCGCGACCGTTACGGTCGATCTCGTGCTCGGTGGCACCGGCCCGCAGGGTCCTTCCGGCCCGCACGGCCCCAAGTACCAGCACCAGCAGCAGAATCGTTACGGCGGACAGGAGTAGCAGAGAGCCATCCCAACTCCGCTCTCTACCGGGCCGGCCGTCGCCACCGTGCGGCGGCCGGCCCCGGGCTTTCTCGCCCGGATTCCGCCACCCGGCAGCACCAGCTCGAGAGCGTCCTCCTGCGAGGCTGGCCGCCGGCGCATCAACGCAACCCAGCCATCCGCCGGTATGTCCATCGCCGCGAATCGGCTACACTCCCGCCTGACCCAGCCGCAGCACCGTGAGCCAGGACGGTCGGGATCGCCATGCGCAGACACACACCATCCCCCGCCGAGCGGTGGACGACGGATGATCTGATCGAGCGTTGCCTCGCCTCCGAGAACGCCGCCTGGCAGGAATTCCTGCGACGACACGCACGGCTGATCTACTCCACGATCCAGAAGGCGGGTCTCTCGCCGGACGATCAGGATGAGGCCTTCCAAAACGCGGTCGAGGCCATCTATCGCGGCCTGCCGCGGCTGCGCGACCGCGATCGCCTGCTCCCCTGGATCATCGCCATCGCCTGGCGCCAGGCGGTCAACCTCGTCCGCCGCCTCGGCCGCGGGCCTCGCACCGTGGCCTCCCCGGGCACGCCCGAGGGGGGGACGCCCGAGTACCCCTCCGGCGACCCCTTGGCGCCCGACGCGCGGCTCGAGCTCGAACGCGCCCAGCAGGCCCAGGAGGCCCTGGCATCGCTGCCGGAGCGCTGCCGGCGCCTGCTGGGCTACCTCTTCTACGAGGACCCGGCGCCCGACTACGCGGAAATCGCCCGCCGCGAGGGATTGCCCATCGGCAGCCTTGGACCGACCCGGGCGCGGTGCCTCGAGCGCCTGCGGCGGTTCTTCGAGGAGCGCGGGTGGACCGGCTGAGGGCCGGATGGCTTCCCAGGATGGCCGGAGGGTTCACCAATCTTCGCACCACAACCCAGGTATCAGAAGCGGGGCCGGTCGCGACCTCTGAACGTAAGGAGCGAGCGCCGGTTGCAGAGGAAGGGCCCAGAGGCCCCAGGAGATCCCCATGCGCAAGCACCCCTCGGATGCCGAGATCGTTCGCGCCGCGATGGCGGGCGCCGATGAGACCGTGACCGCGAGCACCCGCGCCCACCTCGACGCAGGGTGCGAGCGCTGCCGCAAGCGGCTGGAAGAGCTTTCGGCCGTGATCGCCGCGTTGAGGGCGCCCGCGCTCGCGGATGCGCCGGCGGCGGCGGTGGCGAAGGCCGCAGCATGGCTCGCCTCGCAGACTGCCGCGGCTGGGGCGCCGGCCGGCGCGGTGGTTCGGAGAGCCAGGCGGCGGCTGATGCAGGCTCTTGAAGAAGTCCGCGCCGTGCTCGTCCTCGACACCGCGCCGGGCGCCGCCCTGGCTGGAATACGGGGTGCGGCGGACGGGCACGGACGGAGCCTGCTCTACGAATCCCCCGCCGGGAATCTTCACCTCCAGATCGAACCGTTGCCCGCCGGCCGCATCGCGATCCAGGGCCAGTTCCTGCCAGCGAGCGCGGATCCCAGCCCCGCGAGCGGCCGGGCGGTGCTCGGAACCGATCCCGGCGCCGGGGTGTGTCGGCTGTCAAACGCTGGGGAGTTTCACTTCGACGATGAAGCTGCGGGCGAGGTCCACCTGCAGATCGAATGGGGAGGTCGGCGGATCGTGATCGATCCGGTCGGCGCAAGCGGCTCCTAGACGCACATGATTGACACCAGCTCGAGGTCACCGCGCGATCCTGCAGCGATCGCGCGGGAACTGGCGTCGCTGAGCGACGCGCGTCTCGAGCTGCGCTTGGCGGAGGGCTTCGAGGCCGAGCCCGGGGCGCTGCTCGGGGCTCTGCGCCAGGAGGCCAGCCGCCACTACCACACGGACGCCGCCGCGGCGCGCCGGATCGCGGAGCGCGCACTGGCCGTCGCGCGCGCCCTGCGTGACCCCCTCGCGCTCGGTTGGGCCCAGCGCACGATGGCGGAGGCGCTGCTCTTTTCGGGCCGCATCGCGCAGGCGGATGCGGCGTATGTCGCGGCCGACCGAGCCTGGCTCGAGGCCCGGGCCGATGCGCTGCGCGGGCAGCTCCTCGCCGCGCGCACAACGGTCCTCGGGCTGCTCGGGCGGATGGAGGAAGTCACCCCTACCGCCAGCGAGGCGGCCGCGTTGCTCGAGGCTGCCGGCGATCGCGTCTACCTGGCCAAGCTCGCGATGAACCTGGGGAGCATCCACTTCCAGCGTGACCAGCACGCCGAGGCGCTCGCCGCCTACGAGCGGGCGCACGACCTGTTCCGGGCGCTGCGCGTGCGGGACGAGACGGTGGTCGGCCTCGATGTGAACCGGGCCGTTGCCCTCACGCAGCTCGACCGGGCCGACGAGGCGCTCGCGCTCTTCGCGCGGCTGGAGCGCGACTGCGCCCACCGCGGATTCGAGCTGCTCCTCGCGCAGGTGCGGATGAACGCGGGCTACGTGCATGCGCTGCGCGGGGACTTCGACCTGGCGCTGCAGCAGCTCGGCCAGGCGACCGCCTACTTCCGGAGCACGGACCACCCGGCCTTCATGGGCAGCTGTCTGGTCAATCGCGCGGAGATCTACCAGCAGCTCAACCTCCACGGCGAGGCCCTGGAGCTGTGTGCCGAGGCAGCCGGGCTGTTTCAGACCGCGGGCCTGCCCTACGACCGCGGGCTCGCGCTCGCCCAGACCGCTCTGACGTTCCTCGCCATGGGGAATTCCGCACCGGCTCTGGAGCCGGCACGCGAGGCCTCCGCGCTCTTCCGCAGGGAGCACAACCCCGCGCGGGTCGCCCTCATGACCTACCTCGGCGCCGAGGCGCTCGCCCGCCAGGGCCACAAGGCCCGGGCGCGCCGGCGGGCGCTGAGGGCGTACGAAGCCTTCGGCCAGCTCGGGCTCGTCCGCTGGGAGGCCGCTGCCGGCGCGCTCCTCCTGCGGCTGGGGGACCGCGAGAGCCCGGCGCGGCGGCGGGCGTTGCTGCGCGACCTCATGAACAAAGTGCCCGGGCGCCTCTACCCGCTGCAGGCCCTCGCGCTGCACGAGCTGCTGGGAGAGGTCGAGGAACAGGCGGGGTCACCGCAGCGCGCGGCGCGCAGCTATGCGCAAGCCGTGCTGGGCCTGGAGTCCCTGCGCGCGCGCGTGCCCACCGAGGATTCCAAGATCGCCTTCTTGCGCGACAAGGCGCATCTCTACGACCGGCTCCTGCGCATCGAGCTCGCCCGCCCGCGCCCGCGGCCGGCGCGTCTCTTCGACTGGATGGAGCGCGCGCGTGCCCAGAGTCTTTGGGATCGCCTCCGCGAGCCGGTGCACGGGAGTGCGAGAGCCGCAAGGCTAGGGACCGCCGAAGCAGAACGCCGCAGGCTCTCCTGGCTCCACGCGCGCATCTCGCGTCTCGAGCTCGGGACGACCGAGGAGCGCACGCGTGCGCGCGACCTGCGCGGCAAGCTGCTGCGCGCCGAGCAGGAGTTCGAGCGCAGCCTGCGCCGCCGGGAAGAGGCACGGATGCGCGCGCCCGCGGGCGCGATCGCACGCCGCGGGACTGCCCTGATCGATGCCGGCGCCGCCGGGCTTGAGGCAGTCGCGCGGACGCTCCCGCGAGGATGGGGGTTCCTGAGCTATCACGTGGGTTCCGACTTTGCTCTGGCCGCGGGTGCGACGGCGGCCGGACCGTTCTGGTGCCGTCTCGCACCGGATCTCTCGGGACAACTTGCGCGTCTGGCCGGCCGACTCGATTTCCAATGGTCCGCGGCGGCGCTCGCCAGTGTTCGCCACGCGCAGGCTGTACGCGAGGCACTGCCGTCGGCATCACCGGCGAATGCGCCGATCACCTCCAGGGGGAGCGCACCGGATGCCCTGCTGCGCACCGCGACAGATGAGATCCTCGAGCAGCTGTACAACCTCCTGTGGCGGCCGCTGGAAGCGCAGGGCCTTGCCGATGGCCTGGGCTGGATCATCTCGCCCCACGGGGCTCTGCATCGCATCCCACTGCACGCCCTGCGCGGACCGCGCGGGTATCTGGCCGAGCATACGCCCATCAAGCTCGTGCCCAGTGCCCGCATCCGTCACGAGGTCGTGTGCCGGCGCCGTCCCCGTCCACGGCGGGCCTACCTGGCCGCGCTGCCCACACCGGAGCTGCCCGCGGTGGCGCGCGAGGTAGAGCGCGTGCGCATGCAGCTACCAGGCTGGGAAGTGCGCGTCGATCTCGCGCCCACGCGTGCTGCGCTCGAGCAGGAGACGGCGGAAGCGGGCATCGTCCACATCGCTGCCCACGGGGAGCTGCGCACGGACAACCCGGCCTTCTCGAGCATCCACCTCGCGGACGGCCCCCTCTTCGTGCACGACTTGGCGACGTTGCGCCTCCCAGGCTCGATCGTCGTGCTCACGGCCTGTTCCTCGGGTCGCGGAGCGGCACCCGCCGGCGACGAGTGGATCGGTCTGGCGCGGGGGTTTCTGCAGGCCGGTGCGGCGCAGGTCGTCGCCAGCCTGTGGCCGATCGAGGACGAGGCGACAACGGAGTTGATCGAGGGCTTTTACACGGGGGTGGCGGGGAACCTGGCCCCCGAGGAGGCGCTGCGGCGCGCGATGATCGCCCTGCGGGTGTCGCGACCTCACCCGTGGCACTGGGCGGCCTTCGCCGTCCTGGGAGGGTAGGAGGCCATGTCTGGCCGACCTCGCTGGTGAACTCCGGCGGGAATTGGTACAATCAGCTAGGAGGCGGCGGCCGTTTCGTGGCCGCCGATGCAGCCATGTTCGACCAACCAGCGTCCGGGAACCCAAGACCTCATTGCCCGCGCCGGCATCTGTTCTGCGCGGGGCTCGCCGCGCTCTGGCTCCTGTCCAGCCTGCTCGCGCCTCTCGCGGCGGCCGACTACGTGCCGGGCTACATCCAGGTCCAACTCGCGCCGGGGGCCTCCATCGCCGAGGTCAACGCCACCTACGGCACCACGACGGCGGACTCCCTGCCGCCTCACTATCTGCTGCATGTCCCCCCCGGCGTCGACGAGGAGACGCTCATTGCGCAGATGCAGGCTGCCCCCGGGACGTTCGTCTGCGTCGAGCACTCCTTCCGGGATGAGACGCCCGAGGGTGTCCGCCAGATGATCGTCATCGCCGTTGGGGGCACGATCGGCGACTACCTCGACCAGAACCTGGTGGAACGCATCCACCTGCGCGACATCCACCCGTATTCGCAGGGTGAGGGCGTCCTCGTCGCCGTCCTCGACACCGGCGTGCTCGCCACGCACGAGGCGCTGGCCGGCGTGATCGCCCCAGGCGGGTACGATTTTGTCGAGGGTGACAACGATCCGAGCGACACGGCCAACGGGATCGACGACGATGACGATGGGACCATCGACGAGGGTGCAGGGCACGGCACGCTGGCCGCGGGCATCATCCACCTCGTCGCGCCCAGCGCGCAGATCCTGCCGATCCGGGTTCTGGACGACGAGGGCCGGGGCACGACCTTCACGCTCGCCAAGGGCATTCGCTATGCGACCGAGCTCGGCGCCGATGTGATCAACATGAGCCTGGGCCTGACCGACCACTCGGGCATCATCGCGCACGAGCTCGCCCAGGCGCGACTGCGCTCGGCGGCGATGGTCAGCGCGGCCGGCAATCTCAACACCGATAGCCTGCTCTACTACCCGGCCAGCGACACCCGGGTGCTCATGGTGGCCGCGCTCGATTCGAGCGACGTGAAGGCGGAGTTCTCGAGCTATCACCCCCGCGTGGCAATATCGGCGCCCGGCGTCGGCGTTCTCGGTCCATACTACGACGGCGGCTACGCCATCGGGGCGGGGACATCCTTCGCGACGGCGTTCATCACGGGTCAATGCGCGCTCCTCAAGGCGCTCGTGCCGGGCATCTCCTGGGACGGGCTGTACCAGCTGGCGGTGCGCGGGGTGGTGGACATCTACAGCATTCCGGAAAACCACTTGTACATCGGGAAGCTCGGCGCCGGACGCTTCGACGGCCTGGCGACTTTGCGCGCGGCCACGGAACCGGCCGGGGTTGCCGAGCCGAGCCACGGCGGCGGCGTGCGCGTCGTCCCGTCCGTCGTGGCCGGTGGGAGCATGACCCGCGTCTGGTGGGATGCGCCGACGGCAGCCCCCGGAGGGGCCGTGCGGGTGTTCGACGCGACCGGTCGGCTGATCGGGTCGCGGGCGCTGGCCGCGACCGAGGCGTCAGCCGGCGCGCTGTCCTGGGATGGTCGGGACGCCGCGGGTCGGCCGGTGCCCACGGGGGCGTACTTGCTCGAGATCACGAGCGCGGCAGCGAGCCATCGTGCACGCGTCTTCGTGATCCGCTGATCCCGGACCGCGCAGGTGGGCGCGCACGGCGTTCCGCCAGCACAGATCCGCGCGCGCGACATCCCGCCAGCGCCGATTGCCCCGGTGCGGCGATCGGCTCAGAAGGGGAAGAACCAAGGGATCGCGAGCGCTGCCAGGATCACCAACAGCAGGTTGAGCGGCCCGCCCACCCGCAGGAAGTCACCGAACCGGTAGCCGCCCGGCCCGAAGACGAACGTGTTCGTCTGATACCCGATGGGCGTCATGAAGCTGTTGGACGCCGCCAGCATGACGGCGATCACGAAGGGCAGCGGAGAGACGTCCAGCTCCACGCCGATCGCGATGGCGACCGGTGTCAGCACCACCGCGGCCGCATTGTTGCTGATGATCTCGGTCATGAGCGACGTGAGGAGGTAGATCGCGGCCAGGGTTCCCACGGGGCCCAGCGACGTGGTGAGACGCAGGAGCTGCGCCGCGATCAGGTCGGCGGTCCCCGTCTTCTGCAGGGCCAGACCGAGCGGGAGGACGGAGCCGATGAGCACCAGCACCATCCAGTCGACGTCCTCGTAGGCCTCTTCAGGGGTGACACACCCGGTGAGGAACATCGCGATCACGCCGAGCAGGGCTGCGAGCACGATCGGCATCACGTGGAAGGCGGCGAGCAGCACCACCGCGGCGAGAATCAGCACGGCCAGTCCGAGCTTCCGGGTGCGCTTGGCCGGCAGATCCACCGCCCCCAGCAGCGTCAGATGGCGGCCCTCATGGATCCGCAGCAATTCCTCGCTGGTGCCCTGAACCAGCAGCAGATCGCCCGGGGTCAGGACCACGTCCCGCATCCGCTTGAGCAGCGACGACCCCTGTCGCTGAACGCCCATCACCGGGACGCCGTACTGGTGGCGGAAGTCGAGCTGCGCCAGAGACCGGCCCACCACCGGGGATCGCGGCGGGACCATCAGCTCGGCAAGTCGCGCTTCATCGACTTGTCCGTCGCGGTCCGCAACGGTCACCTTCGGCTTCGGCGAGAGAAGCCGCAGATGCGCCACCTCCTGGATGCGGGCGATGCTGGGGACCTTCCCGCGCACCAGCAGGGTATCGGCCGCGCGGATCACCGTGCTCGCGCGCACGTCGCGAATGCGCCTGCCCTCCCGATCCACCGCGATCACCTCGAGGTCGTACTCGGAGCCGAAGCGCGACTCTCCCAGGCTGCGCCCCACCAACGGCGATTCGGGATCGACCTCGAGCAGCGTCAGGTATTCGCGCAGCTCGTACGGGTCGAGGGGGTCTTCGGCCGGGACACGTACCGGGGTCAGCCAGCGGCCCGCCGTGAGCAGATAGACCACGCCCGCCGCCATCAGCAGAAGCGCCGGCGGCGTGATGTCGAACAGCCCGATGCGACCGTAGCCCAGTTCTACCACGAGGCCCGCGACGAGCAGATTCGTGCTGGTGCCGATCAAGGTCAGCGTGCCGCCCAACTGGCTCGCGAACGAAATGGGCATGAGCAGCTTGGACGGGCGGGCTTTGACCTTGCGGGCAATCCCGAGCACGAGGGGAACCATCACCACCACGACCGGCGTGTTGTTGATGAAGGCGCTGAGTGGAATCACGAGGGCCAAGCTCAGCAGCAGGAGCCGCAGCTCGCTCTTGCCGGCGATGCGCGCGACCCAGCGGCCCAGGAAGTCGATTGCGCCCGTGCGCACGAGCCCGGCCGACAGGACGAACATCGCCGCGACCGTGAGCAGCGCTTCGTTGGCGAAGCCGCTCACCCCTTCACGCGGGGTCAGGAGCCGCGTCACGATCAGGGTCGCCATGATGATGAGGCCGACCACGTCCGCGCGGAATCGGTTCCAGATGAAGAGGCCCAGCGCGCCCGCGACGATCGCGAGGGTCAGCACAATGTCGCCGCTCATGGCCTACCGCTCCGAGCTCCCTGGTCACCCGGGTGAGAGGCTGGCCGGACGCTTCGCCCGCACGCTTCTTCCCGCTTCTCGGCCCGAGGTCGCCGGGGGTGCAGGTTGTGTCGAGTCCCCCGGCATCGCTTCTTGGACGGTCGACGGCGTCGAATCACCGGATCGTGTGGGTGTAGGTCGCGTATTTCCTCTGCGGCGGCTGCGGCTGCGCTCCGTCCGCCTTGTAGCCCAGGGACACCGCGTAGTGCACTTCGTATCCCTCGGGCAGGCCGATGCGCCGGCGTGCCTCCTCCGAATTGAAGTAGAAGCGAGCGAACCCGATCCAGCAGGAGCCGACACCGAGGCTCTCGGCAGCCAGAAGCACATTCTGGATGGCCGCGCACGCGTCGGGCACCGGGGAGACAGCGTCCTTGCGGGCGGCCACCAGGACCACGGTCGGCGCATTGTAGTAGATGTGATACGCCGCGTTGCGGCCGAGCTCCGCGATCCAGTCGACGGGCATCGTCTGCATCGCACGCTTGCTGCCCGTGCTCATCTCGTCGATCAGCTCGCGGTTCTGGACCACCACCAAGTACCAGGACTGGTCGTTGTGGCCGGTGGGGGCCTGCAGGCCGGCGGTCACGATGGCTTGCAGGGTGGCGTCGTCGATTTGCTCCACCTTGAACTGGCGGATGCTGCGGCGGCTGGCGATGGTCTTCAACGTCTCGTTCATGGGCTTCCTCCTCCGGGTTGCATGTCGAGGACCCATCCTACACCATCGCGCAAGGCGGGGTCGACGCGGCGGACCTGCTCCCTACTGCTCCGTCCGGATTCTGATGTCCCCGTTCACCGTGGTGATCTTGATCCGGTGCTGCCCATCCCCGAGCATGGCCGTGCCCCAGATGAACTTGCGCGGCGTGCCGTGGTCGTAGTCCCACTCCTCGGAGCGCTCGATGTCGATCGTCAGATCCGAGTCGATCTCGTAATCCCGGCGGCTGTTGCGCGTGTAGCCGATCTCCAGGTCCAGTTCGGCGGAGAGTCCGGCCGGCAGGGTGACGGTGATCTCGCCCATGCCGCTCCGCAGCTCGAGGCCCTCGTGACCATCGCCCAGGCCCCCCGACACCTCTACCTCGATGTCGCCCGCGCCGGTCGAGGCCTCGACCCAGCCGTTCTCGATCTCCACGTCGATGTCCCCGCCGCCCGTCTCCGCGGTGACGAAGCGCGCTGCGTCGCTGACCGAGATGTCGCCGCCACCCGTCCTCAGGTGCGCTCCCGCGGGCACTCTGCGCACGCGTATGGGGCCGCCGGCCGTCGCGATCACGACCGTCTCCTCGGTCATGTCCTCGGATGGGAGATCCCCCGGAGCGCGCAGCTGGCCCACGCGGTCACGGACATTCTTGTACTGCACCTCCCCGCCGCCCGACGTCGCCTCCAGATCCCCCACCACGTTCGCGAGCATCACGGGGCCGCCCCCGGTCGACAGCCTCCCATCCAGGGTGCAGTCGTTGACCTCGATCGGTCCGCCCGCGCTCTGCAGGTGCGCCCGGCCGCGGAGCCCTTGCAGAACGAGGGAACCGCCGAGCGTCTTGCCCGTGAAGGTGCCCTCGAGGTCCGTGAGCTCCAGGTTGCCACCCCCCGAGTGGAACTCGAGCTCGATCCGCCGGGGGACGCGGATCTCGAAGGTCAGCGCGCTGGACACATTCCGCCCGCGGATCCTCTCCGTGGTGATCCTCAGGCCCCCGTTCCGCGGGACGACTTTCACGTGGTGGTCCTCCACGTCGCGCACGGTGTCGAAGTACGTGACCCGCGCGCCCTCTTGGTCCGAGCCGGTGATGATGGCGGAACCCCCGTTCTCGAGATCGATCTCGAGCAAGCCGCCCGGCATGAAGGCAAGCTCGAGCGCGGCCTCGCCCTCGAATGCGTCCTCGTCCCCGTCCGTGGCCCACGCCGCGCCCCAGGCCGAGAACGCCAGGGCCGCCAGGACGCAGATGTCGCGTGTGATCGTGGTTCGTGTCATGACATGCACCTCCCCTGCGCCGCGGCGCGGTATGGCTACAGCTTCCGCCCGAGTTCGATCGCCCGCTGCACGATCACGGGATCGTCGGTTGCGGCGCCCCCGTCGATGCTGCGGCGCAGGATCTCCGGCCCGATCTGCTGCTGGGCCAGATACTCCAGGGCCTGCAGGCGCACTTGCACAGACGGGTCCTGTTGCAGTGTCGCCAGCAAGGCGTCCCGGATCGAGGGATCGAACGGATAGCGCGTGAGTACCTCGAAGGCCTTGAGCCGGACAGCCGGGGTCGGGTCGCGCGCGAGGGTGAAGATGACCGCCTCGCGCAGGCGTGGGTCCTCGATCTCCGCCGCGAGGCCCAGGGCCTTCAGCCGCGCGCCGGTCGGTGCGGGCTCGAGGATCGCGTGCACAAGCACGCCCCTGGCGAGATCCGACTCCCTGGCCGCGACCAGTTCGACATGCCGGGAGACATCGAAGCTCAGAGCGAGCCGGCCGCCCGGCAACGGCCGGGCCAGAACGTTGGTGCAGGCGAAGGGCTCGTCCCAATACGCGTCCAGCCCCGCCGTGGAGGCGGTCTGGTGACGGAGCGTGCGCAGGAGCAGCGCGTCGTCGACCCGGGCGGGCGTGGCGGTCCATCGCCCGATCAGGGCCGACCCCGCTGCGACGATCAGCAGCGCGAGGGCCGCGGGGACGGGATGGACGCGCAGGAGGCGCCCGGCCGCGGCCGCGAAGCTCGTGAGCCAGCCGCTGGCTGACCGGCGGTGGGCCGCACCGAAGGGCAGGCCGTGACCCCGCTCGAGCGACAAGCCGTGAGCCTGGTCGAGCGACGAGCCGTGAGCCTGGTCGCGGGCCCGGGAGTCGAGCGTGGCGAACACGCGCCGCCGCATCTGTCGGAACTCCGCCTCGGACGGCTCCACCACATCCTGTCCCGCGTCGCCCAACGCCTGATGCACGTCCAGGACGTGGCGGCACTCCTCGCACGTCTCCGCATGGCGGCGGAGGGTCTCCCATTCGCCAGCCGCCAGCTGCCCGCTCACGAGCATCCGGGTCAGCCGGTCGCACTCGGGGCATCTCGTCATGCCCGATCCTCCCCCAGCGGGGCCGCGAGCTGCCGGCGCAGCTTCTGCAGGCTGCGGCACAACAGGTTGCGGGTCGTGCCCTCGCTGGATCTCAGCACCACAGCAATCTCGCGGATCGGCAGCTCCTCGTAGTAGCGCAGCGAGACCGCCAGGCGCTGCTTGGGCTTCAGTTCCATCATCGCTGCCGCCAACCGGCTGCTCCGCTCGCTGCCGAGCAGGTCGCGCTCCTGCGTGGCGGGGACCCCTGCTGGGGTCTCCTCCCCCAGCGGTTCGCTGCTCCCGCGCCGGGAGCGCGCGCGCAGCCGGTTGAGATTCTCCCGGTGGGCGATGCGGAGCAGCCAGCCGCGAAAGCTCCCGGAGCCGCGATACGTGTCCAGCCGGTCGTAGACCTTCAGAAACACGTCCTGGGTGACGTCCATCGCGTCCTGCGCCTGACGCGTGTAGGAGAAGCTGATCCGGTAGACGGTCCGCTCGTGGCGGCGCATGAGCTCGTCGAAGGCCACGCGCGCGCCGGCCAGCGTCTCGGTCACCAGATCCTGGTCGGTGAACTGCTCCATGGTTCCCCTGCCCGAGGACCAGCTCGGTTCGCCCCACCGGGCGGCTTCTGCCCCTACAGACACCAGTTTCAGGGAGACGTTAGCACAGGGCTCAGGGAGTGGCGGCGAGGAGTTCAGGCTGCGAGCGCCTTTCCCTCCTGCGCTCGAGGGAGCCACCTCCCTTGGCGCTCGGGCTTCTCCGGGCAGCACAGCAAGGGGGCCTGCCCTGGTGGGGCAGGCCCCTCGGTCGGGGTCCCGCGGCACGCGGACCCTTGGGGACTACCGGTATAGCCCTTTGAGCCGACCCCAAGTGGTCTCGACCTCCTGGCCCGGGGGCACCGGCGGGACCTCATCGTCCTGCGCACTCGGGGGACAACCGATGGTCACCGATGAGTGGGGGCCTCCCCAGGGCGAGACCCAACCATAGCCCGTCGTATCGAAGACGAATCGCGCGGCGGGCCACAGGCGATTCTCGACGACCGGGCACTCAGGCCACGTGATATGGAGCTGCGCGTGGCGTGGCTCCACCATCGTCAGCTGCCCCACGCCCCCGTTGCAGATCTCGGATTCGAGCAGCGGCCAATCCGGGTACCAGGAAACCTCGCAGTCGAGGGCGTAGATCGTGGACCCGGGTCAGAAGTAGTAGTGCGTCACAAAGAGATCGAACTCGAGTGTCCCCGTCGCGGTGGTGTGTTGCACGATCTGCTCGCACTCGGAGATGGGGCACTGATCGCAGAACTGTGGGTCAACCGGGTGGACGTGGAAGAACAGCCCGCCCATGGGGACCGGGTTCGCCCATGCGTCCCGAGGGGTCGCGACCGCGAGCACCGCCAGGGCAACGAAGAAGGCAGTTCGCACGACCGAAACGGTGGAGCCACAGCGGACGGCGTTCATGGCATCCCCCTTTCACACGCGCATTCGCTCGAAGATCGCCGCGCAGCTCGCGCCGGGATCGCGGACCCGCTGCTACTTTTGTGTATTGTGGGGGCCATCTGCAAGCTCCAGGCGACCCCGCGATGTGCCAGAGCCAAGAAGTCCTGTCGAGGCCCACAGCCGTCCGGCCCCCGAGCCGATGCGCCCGTGGAATTCGATCAGCGCACAACGTCCGGGAGTTTCTCGAGGGCAAAGACCTCCCGCCCCTCATTGCCGATGATCAGCCGATCGCCCGCGAAGCAGAGGGCCTCGCACTTGCCGGCCGAGATCGGCAGACGCCACGCCGGTTCTCCCGCCAAGTGCCCCCGCGGGTAGCAGCAGAGGGAGCGCGACGTCAAGAGCATCACCCTCCCGCTCGCGCTGTCATAGTCGGCCGCGGTGACCCGTTCCCGGCGGTCGAGCTCGAGTGTCGCCAGGAGCTGGGGGACGTTCACTTCTCCAGGTGCAAGGTGCGTCGCATCCAGCAGGCGGTCGAAGCGATAAACGGCAGTGGCCTCCTTGCCGCGCGCCTTGCTGATCACATGGACATTCCCGTCGATGACGACGAGGGCCTCGGCGTTGTGCCTGCCGTCGGGATAGCGGAACGGGTAGGTGGCGACCAACTCCAGCGCGCCGGAGTATCCCTCCACGGGCTCTCGGTAGCGCGCGCGGTAGAGCACCAGGTGATCACGGCGGCGATCGTTGTCGCCGATGTCACCGACCAGCAGGTCACCGTCGAGCACGGCGATGTCTTCCCAATCGACCGCTTGCGCACCTGCCAGGGGCAGAACCTCCGTCTGGACGAAGTCCAGCGCGGCGCTGCGATAGAGCACCGGCCCATCGCCACTGTCGTTGTGGACGAACCAGGCGCCGTCCAGATAGGCGATCCCACTGCACTCCGCGATCCGCGCCTGGGCAATGTGGGCGATGGGCTGCGGCGCTTCCGGAGGAGCCCCACCAGGCGTGCCCTTGGCTGCAGCCGCGGGGGCGGGCGCCGTCGGCAGACTGCCGGCGGCCAGCACGGCCAAGGCCAGGGTAGATCGCACAATGCGCATGACTCCTCCTTCGGTCCTCGGCCGGCGCTTTGCCCGCGTCCACCCGGCATCATAACGGCGGGGCGACTGCAGGTGCCAGCCTCATCGCGAGTCCCGGCCCTCATCGCGAGGCGCCACCCCAACGCGCTTTGCGATGAACCGACCGCGGGACGCGATAGACATGATCGCCGGAGCGTGGAATTGACCTGCACCGCGAACCCGTTTCGCCCGATGGCATCGTAGTAGGATCGCAACGCGTCTGTCGCGGGCAGCCACCACGCCAAGACCAGGCTCGCGCAGGGCCCGCGCTGCATTGTCAGCAGCGGGGCAGCTCGCTAGAATCGAGGAGCGGCACCACGGCCGCCGGCACCGGCAAAGGGGGATGGCGTGAACGAGAAACTCGACCAGAGCAGGGCATGGCGCACCGTGCTCCTCGTGCTCGCGGTCAGCCTCGCCGCCTGGCTGGTGATCGGGATCATCGATTCCACCTGGTACTACTTCACGGCCTTGAGCAAGAGCCCTGAACCGGCCAAGGAGAGCGTGCCTTGGTCGGAGATCTTCAAGTTCAATCTGCCCTACTGGATCGCGGCGGCAGTGCTCAGTGTCCCGGTCATCTGGCTGACGCGGCGGTTCGGCTTCGGCAGCGGGCACAATCTGCGTGCGATTGGAATCCACGCGCTCTGCATCCTGCCCTTTGGCTACTTGCACATCGGGCTGTTCCGATTCTATGGCCTCATGACCGCGAAGGGGTGGGAGGGGGTCGAGGCCAAGCTCTGGATGGCGGTGCGGGGTGAGCTCGCCTCCACGCTCGACAAGGAGATCGTCTTCTACGCGCTGATCGTGGGCGCGGTGAGTGCCTACGACTACTATCGGCGCTTCAAGGAGAAGGAGCGCGCGGCTGCGGCTCTCGAGCTGGAACAGGCGCGTCTCCAGGCCTCGCTGTCGGAGGCCAGGCTGGGCGCACTCAAGATGCAGCTTCAGCCGCACTTCCTGTTCAATGCGATGCACGCCATCTCGACCCTCATCCTGCGGGGCGACGCCAAGGCGGCCAACCAGATGCTGCTGCACTTGAGCAGCTTCCTGCGCATGACGCTCGACAGCGGCGATGCACCGGTCGTGCCGCTGCCGGTCGAGCTGGAATTCCTTGACGCGTACTTGCGCATCCAGCGGGTGCGCTTCGGCGACCGGCTGCAGGTGACGGTTGAGGTCGCCGAAGACGCCCGCGATGCGGTGGTCCCGAACCTGATCCTGCAGCCGCTGGTCGAGAACTCGATCCGCCATGGGATCGGGGCCGATCCGGGACAGGGGATCATCACGGTGCGGGCGCAGCGGGCCGATGGCGAGGTCCGGCTCCAGGTCGCCGACAACGGTCCCGGGCTGCAGGCGGAAGGGGCGGTGGCAGAGGGCATCGGACTGAGCAACATCCGTGCCCGCCTCGAGCAGCTCTACCCCGGCGCGCACCGATTCACCCTCGAACGGGGCGCGCAGGGCGGAACCGTGGCGACGATCGTGATCCCGCACCGTGGAACGATGGCCGACGGTCCGAGTGAGGAGGGGGAGCGGGAATGATCCGCGCGCTCATCGTCGACGACGAACCGCTGGCACGCGAGAATCTGCGCATTCGGCTGCGCGCGGTTTCTGACTTCGAGCTCGCCGGCGAATGCGCCAACGGGGGCGAGGCCCTGCGGGCGATCGATCAGCACCGGCCGGACGTGGTGTTCCTCGACATCCAGATGCCGGATATGAACGGTTTCGAGGTGGTCGAGCGCACGCCCCCCGAGATGCTGCCCGTGGTCGTCTTCGTCACCGCCTACGATCACTACGCGCTCGAGGCCTTCCGCATCCACGCGCTGGACTATCTGCTCAAGCCGTTCGACGACGAACGATTCGCGGAGGCGCTGGACGCCTGCCGGGCTCGGGTGGAGCAAGGGCGCCGCGCCCAGCGGGCCGGCGAGGCAGTGTATCAGCTCACAGGAGTCGCGCCCGGCCCTGCCCGTCCGGCCGCCGCGCAGCCCGACCGAATGGTGATCAAGGCGCGGGGGCGCGTCTTCTTTGTCAAGACGAGCGCGATCGAGTGGGTGGAGGCCAACGGGGACTACGCCCGCCTGCACAGCGCCGAGCGCTCCTATCTGCTGCGCCGCACGATGAACGAGATGGAGGCGCGCCTCGATCCGCGCCTCTTCGTGCGCGTCAGCCGCTCCGCCATCGTCAACCTCGACCAGGTGCGCGATCTCGTGCCCGTCGCCCGGGGGGAATTCCGGGTCAGGCTGCTCACCGGTGCGGAGATCAAACTCACGCGCAACTACCGCGAAAAGCTGGAAGCGCGGCTGGGGGATCGGTTGTAGACCCCGCGCCGGCGAGCGGCGAAGTCTGCGCCGCCCGCCGGCGGGGCGATGCCGCGGGACGCAATCCGGGTCCGACGCTAATCGATCACAATCAGCCTGCCCGCACTCCGGATCGGACCGACCCTCAGCTCGTACAGATAGGGGCCGCTCGGCACGGGTAGGCCGGAGTCGCTCCGCCGATCCCAGAGGATCGAGTGGGCGCCGGCACCGAGAACGTCGCCGCCCAGGCGGCGAACCACCCGGCCGCCCGCGTCGAGAATGGTCAGACGGATCGCGGAGGCTCGCGCGAGGGAGAAGCGGATATCGGCCTGATCCTGCACGAGACTGGGTTGTACACCCAGCAGGCGCGTCCCCGTCCACGCCTCGGCGGGCAGGGGATCCTCGATGGGGGGCAGCACGGGTGTGGGGCCGGAGCCCTCCAAGCGCACCAGGTAGAGCTGCCGATTCCCGGTCGCGCCGGGATCCGCGGATCCGCCCAGGACAAAGCCGCCATCCTGCGTCTGCTGGAGCGCCTCGGCCCAGTCGTCGCCGCTGACCGCGTAGGTTGTCGTCCACAGCGTGTCGCCGTTCATATCGGTGTGAACGACGTACGTGTTCAGATCCCCCGGGGCAATCGAGGTCGTGGAACCCGCGAGCAGAATCCCTCCCCCGCACGGCGGCACAACCGCGTATCCGATTTCGTTGCCGGGACCGCCGTAGGTGCGCGTCCAGGTGGGCGCGCCGGCGTCGTCGGTCAGCACGAGGTACATGTCGGTCCCGCCGGCGCCGAACGAGCTGGTATAGCCGCTCAGCAGGTAGCCGACCTCGGGCACGATCGCGAGGCCGTAGCCGCGATCATCCCCCACGCCGCCGTACGTGTTGGCCCACTCGAGGCCGCCGACGGCGTCCAGCTTGACGAGCCAGAGGTCCTTGTCCCCCGCGCCGAAGGAGGTCGTGAATCCCCCGACGATGAACCCGCCTTCGGAGGTCTGCAGCACGCGCCAGCCCGTGTCCGCGCCGGCACCCCCGTGAGACGACTCTCGGACCACGTTGCCGTCGTCATCGATCTCCAGGAACCATAGGCCGGATGTTCCCGGGCCTAGCGAATAGCTGGTTCCGATGAGCACGTAGGTGTCCGCGAAGGTACGGCAGACATCCATGATGGCGTCCTGACTGGCACCCCCGTAGGGCGATTGCCAGACCAGGTTGCCGTCAGCATCCACGCGGACCGCGAAACCGTCCCGACCCCCGGCGCCGAAGGACGTGGTCACCCCGACGACCAGGAAGCCGCCGTCGGGAGCCGTGGTGACCCCGTATCCGAATTCAAAGCCGGTGCCGCCGTAGGCTCCCGTCCAGAGGGTATCGCCCTGGGCGTTGGTCCGCACGAGGTAGAAATCGTAGCTCCCGGCTCCGAAGGACTGCGTCTCGCCGGAGAAGATGAAGCCTCCGTCGGGCAGCTCCTTGACCGCGTAGCCCTTCTCCAGGAGTGCTCCGCCGTAGGTCTGGCTCCAGAGAAGTGCGGGGGGCTGCGCTCCCGCGGCGGCCAACCCCAGGACTCCCGCCAGAACCGGAATGCCGAAGATCCATCGCATGCGTTGCATGGGCATCTCCTTTCTGCGTGGCAGGATGTATACAGTCGGTGCTTCGCAGGACTTAGCCTACCATGCCCTCTCGCAGCGGGTCAATGCGGGGGGCCAAGCAGCGGCACAGGACCCCCCCGGTCTTCAGATGCTATCAGGGTGTGCCGATGGATGGATTGCACGTTCAAGACGGCGAATGTGGAAGTTGCGCGCGCCCGCGAGACGATGGCTGGCATCGCGGTCAGTCCCGGACGGGCGTGCAAGGGAGCACAGCGATGGGTCTGGCAAGTCAGCGCCCGATTCCCGACGATGCCGACGCGTATGGAGAACCGCAGAGCTCGGACGCCCCAGAAGGCGTGCAAGCACATTCTCCTGAGCTACATCCCTCGATCAGTCGCGGCGAGCGCGCTGGGCTGTCCGAGTGTCTTCCCCGCGAATCACCTCCCGAATCCACGATCACCACGCCGAGGCCTTCCCTGGCCGACAGGTTTGCGGAAGTAAACAAAGAGCTATGGCTGATTCTGTCCATGATGGCGATCGCTGCCGTCATGAACTACGTGATGACCGGCAGGCACATGCTCCTCGGCCTCTACACGGTGCCCACCCTGTTCTCGGCCTACTTCTACGGCCGGCGCCACGCGGTCCTGACCTCGTTCGCCAGCATCTTCCTGGTTGGGCTCCTGTCCCATTTCAACCCGGGCATCTTCGTCGAGGTCGAGAACACGCCGCTCGTGGCGCGGCACTGGTACGACACGCTGGCCTGGGCGGGCATTCTGCTGGTGACCGCCTACGCCATGGGGACCCTGTACGAGCGCCACGAATCCAAGCAGAGGGAGCTGCGTGAGACCTATCACGGTGTGCTCCTCATCCTGCGTCAGTTCGTCTCCAAGGACAAGTACACGGAGAATCACTGTTACCGCGTTTCCGTGTATGCCGCCAAGATTGCCTCCTATTTGCGCTTGAGCGCCGATCAGATCGATGACGTGCGCGCCGCCTCATTGCTCCATGACATCGGCAAACTGGAGACCAGTCGCCAGCTCCTGTACAAGGCAGCGCGTCTCAGCACGGATGAGATGGTCGAGATCAGAAAACACGCCGACGGTGGGGTTCGCCTGCTGGAGCCCGTGGGAGGTTCCCTGCGCAGGATCCTGCCGATCATCCTCGCTCATCATGACAAGTACGATGGGTCGGGCTATCATCCGGCGAGCGGGGAGGACATCCCCCTTGAGGCGCGCGTCATCACCGTCGCCGATGTGTTTGATTCGCTGACCAGCGACCGGCCTTATCGAAAAGCCATGTCACCCTTCGATGCGAAGGAGATCATCGCGAAGGGCTCCGGCACCGAATTCGACCCCAGCGTGGTGCAGGCCTTCCTCAGCGCCTTCCGGCGAGGGGAGATGGAAGTCCCCGAGGTCGTCCTGTAGAACCGCCGCGCCACGACAGGCGCAAGCCTACCGGATGATGGCGAGCGCGCAGCCGGAGCGATCGGTCCCCGATCGCGCACGGCAGAGGAAGACACCGGTCGGGAGCTCGACCGGGGGCAGGCGGTGTTCGCCGGAGGTGAACCAGCGATCGAAAGCAGTGCCCACCCTGCGACCGGAAGCGTCGAAGAACTCCACCCGCACCCTTGCGGCCCGCGGGAGCACCAGCTCGACGCAGGCGGCGTTCCGGCCCGGGTTGATCGGCCGCACGAGCATGCCGGGGGATGACCGCGGCGCATCGTCTCGGATGTCCGCGGCCAGATCCCAGCTCAGGGTCAGCTCGCGGACCAGGGGCGAATGGAGCGGATCCGCGCTCTCGCAGACAACCTCGTACTGGACGTAGCGCCCCAGTGGCCCGGGGAGATTGCCGGGCACGGTCAGCTCCTCCGACCAGGGCCCCAGGAGCTGTGGATCGTTCCCGCAGCGGGTGCGCAAGCCCAGATGGGTGGAGGAAGGCGCCACCGCGCTCCAATCGATTCCTGCCCGCGCGGGGACATCGCCCAGGTCGAGAATCGAGCTGGTGAGCCGCCCCTCGGCGACGAAGCGCGTGACCTCCCACCAATCCATGGAGACCGCCCACGAGGCGCAGCTCACCACGTCCAGATCCCCATCGAGGTCCATGTCCTTCAGATCGATCGGCCAGGAGCCCGAGTAGCCGAGGGCGATGGAGTGCGTCACCCACGTCTCGCCCGTGCCCTCGCTGTTCTCCCACCACGTCAGCCGGCCCGAGTCGTAGCCGGTCGCGAGCACGTCGATGTCGCCGTCGCCATCGATGTCGCCCGTGTCCACGTCGCTGGCCCAGGAGTAGTTGAGATCGATCGTCCGCTGGGTCCAGACGACCGGGTCCCCACCGTCGTTGCGCCACCAGAGGACATCGTGTGCGAAGTAGGCCACCGCGACGACGTCGCCGTCCCCGTCGTTGTCGACGTCGGCGATGCGTGCGCAATGCGCCCCGTTGAATCCGGTCGCAAGGGTCTGTCCTTGCCAGGCAGGGGGAGAGCCGCCCAGGTTGCGCCACCACTTGACCGCGTCGCCGTCGTAGGCGACGGCCACCACGTCAGGCTTGCCATCGGCATCCACATCCGCAGCGTGGAGGTCCACGGCGCCGAGGAAGGAGCCATCGATCAGGACCTCGGTCCAGGTCGGCGGGCTTGCGCCGTCGTTGAGCCACAGACGCACGTCGTGGCACAGGTACGCGGCGCCGGCGATGTCGAGATCTCCATCGCTGTCGATGTCGATGACGGCGAGGCGGTTTCCTCCCTGGAAGTCGCCGGCGACCACCTGCTTCTCCCAACCCATCGGGCCACCGCCGTCGTTGCGCCACCATGCCACCTGGGAGCCGAAACCCGTGCCGGCCACGTCCAGGTGACCGTCGCCGTCGATGTCGCCCACCTGGATCCCGCGCGCCCCCTCGAAGGCTCCGTCGATGAGACCGTACGTCCAGGCGGTGGCGGCGCCGTCATCGTTGCGCCACCAGGCCACCCGGCTTCCGCCCTGCAGGCATGCGCCCACGATGTCCGGGTCTCCATCCCCATCCACGTCGGCCCCCAGGAGCGATGTGGCCGGAAAGCTGGTGGTCACCACGTGCCGCACGGCCGGGATGAGCGGGGTGGAGCCCAGGGCGAGCTGCCCGGGACAGGATCGATAGGAGATGCCGCTGGACGCATCGAAGCGGTCCGTCCAGGCCGATACCGGGCCGCCCATGCCCCCGCCACCCGACCAATCGGTCTGGGAAGTCTCCAGTGCCCAGGCAGATCCGACGAACAGCAACAGGCAGACGAGGAGCGAGCCGCGAGCCATGGCAGTTTCCTCCAGGGGGGATGCGGTCCGTGGGGGCGTGCGTGTGAGCGTCGCGAGTGTAGGCGCGCCGGTTGGGGCCCGACCTCACGTGCAGGTCAAGATTGGGTGAGGAAAGGGTCCAGAAGGAGACCCTCGGACAAGGTGCAGTCCGAGCACCCGCGGATCCTACCGGGGCGGCTCGAACTTGCGGAACCAGCCGAAGCCGAACTCCTCCGTCTGGGCCACGAGCTCCTCGTTGTCCTCCGGCATGACATCGGCGCGGTAGTGCAAGCCGAAGTAATGCTGCACGGCCCGAATACAGCCGTTGGCCTGGATCGTGTGCAGGCAGCGTTCGGCGAACGCCTCACCATGCACGGCCAGGCAGACCTCGCGGATCGCGGCGAGCCGCTCGGGCGTGATATCCACGCGCCGGTCCGGGTACTTCTCCTCGAAGGCGCGCAGCAGGTCCGCGTCCGCCAGATCACGGTAGCGCTCGTGGTGGACGACTGTCTGCGCGCCGAGCTTCCGGCGTGGCGCCGGCCGCGCCTGCGGGTAGCCGAGACAGAGCAAGACGACCGGCTGAACCCGTGGGGGAAGCGCGAACATCTCCCGCAGCTCGCGGAAGAAGCACAGGACCGTGCCGATGTAGACAGAGCCCAGGCCCAGCGCATCGGCGGCGGTGCAGATGCTCTGCGCGCAGATGATCGTGTCCTGGAAGGAGATCCAGAAGTGTTGGAAGGAATCGGGGGCCGTGAAGGGCGCGACCTCGAGCTCGGCCCAGCGACCGAGGCGATGCCAGTCGATGCAGAAGAGGAGCAACGCCGGCGCCTGCCCGACAAAGGCCTGATGGGACAGCTCGGCGAGCCGCCGGCGGGCGGCGGGATCCCGGATGAGGATGATCGAGTAGGGCTGGAGGTTCCCGCCGGTCGCGCCGCGCGTCCCCGCTTCCAGGATGAGCTGCAACGTCTCCTCTGGGATCTCGCGCTCATCGAAGCTGCGGCAGCTCGCGCGCTCGATCAGCAGTCTGAGGGTCTCGTTCGGGTATGCGCGGCCATCCGGCATGGGTTGCTCGACGCCGTGGTGGGAGGGCAGGCGGCTATCCATGGACACACCCCCGATCTGCCAGGGTCGACGGGTACCCCAGGCCACCGGTGACCTGGGCGGACCTGACGCTAAGGCCCCGGGGCCTCCCCGGCCACCCCGTTGTGCGGCCCCGCTGACGGTCGCCGCGGATTCTGCTTGAAGACGGGTCGCATCCCAGGCTAATATGATTTGAGAAGCATCGAATTGATTATGCCAGTGCGGCACAAGCAGAGGCGCAACTGAACCGGAGGATTCGACATGCCGGGGAATCCCACCCCAGAGGAGCGGCAAGCTCGGATCGAGGAGATCCTCGCCGCGGACCTGCCGGAGGCGACCAAGGTGGCGCGGGCGTTCGAGGCGATCACCCGGATCGTCCTCACCCACGCCGAGCGCGAGATCGAGCTGGCGCGCGCGATGGGCGATGCGAACGAGGTGGTCAAGCAGCAGATCAAGCGGGAGACGATGAAGGCGGCGCGGGGGATCCTTCAGGGCTGCCATCAACGCGTGACCGGAAAGCGAGGCTGGGATGAGCCCGCGTGAAGCCGAGGCGAATCTCGAAGCGCGGGCTGAGTTCTTCAAGGCGCTCGGGCACCCGGCGCGGCTGCTGATCCTGAGCCTGATCGACCAGAAGCCGCGCCACGGCGAGGAACTCGCGGCGATCCTGGGGCTGAACCCCGCGACCGTCTCGCACCACCTGGCCAGGCTGACGGCCGCCGGCCTGCTCGTGGCGCGCAAGGACCAGTACTATCAGGTCTACTCGTTGCGCCGGGAATGGTTGGAGTCCCGCATCGGCGACTTCGTCCGCCTGCCGCAGCCGGGGCTCGCGGCGCACGTCGCCCAGGACGCTTACCGCAACAAGGTCCTGCAAACCTTCTTCCGCCGCGGGCGGCTGGTGCGTATCCCGGCCCAGCGCAAGAAGCGTCAGATCGTGCTCGAGCGCCTGGTCGAGGAGTTTCAGCCGGATCGGGATTACGCCGAGCGCGAGATCAATCAGACGTTGGTCGAATTCCACGACGACGTCGCTACCCTGCGCCGCGAGCTGATCGGCTACCGCTTGATGAGGCGCGCCGGCGGCATCTATCGACGGATCGTGGCGGCGGAGTGATGCGGCCCGGCACTAACGCACCAGCAGCAGGCTCCGGGTGACGCTCTCTCCCCCTATTGTCAGCCGGCAGAAGTACGCGCCGGCCGGCACCGCTTCGCCCGATTCGTTCTCCCCGTTCCACGCAGCGACGCGGTACCCGGGGGGTGTTTCGCCCACCGCCAGCGTGCGGACCAAGCGTCCGGCGGCGTCGTAGACGGCCAGGAGCACGCCGGCACCCCGGGCCGCATCGGGGACCGAGTAGGCAATCCGTGTCTGATGCACGAATGGGTTGGGCCGATTGACCACCAGGAGGAGCCTGGGGTGCGGCGAAGTCGGGTGCCCACCGATTCCCGCGGGATCTCGGGAGTGGTTCCCAGGTCACAAACGTGCCAGTCGTTGCACCACTCGAAGACGTTGCCGGCCATGTCCGACAGGCCCAGCACCTCCGGGGCGTCGGGATAGCTGCCCACCGGCGTGGTCCAGCCCACGCAGGGGGAGGGTTCGCGATTGTAGTTCGTGAGGCTGCAATTCGGCAGCCCACTGCCCCAGGGATAGATGCGCTCATCATCGAACTGGGCCGCGTACTCCCACTCCGCGTCCGTGGGCAAACGGTACCCCACGGCTCCGTACGGATCTCCCCCATTGCACGACCAGTCGCCGCCGTGCTCGTACGCGCGCGGCAGGCCGGCCCGCAGGCTCAGCCAGTCGCAGAAACGGACCGCGCCGAACCAGGTCACCTCCTTGACCGGATGGTCTGCAGGATCGTAGCCGCCCGGGTAGGCGGCGTGAGCACTGGAGGCTTCCTGGAGGTAGAAGATCCCGGCGCCATCGAATCGAATCTCGGTGCTGTTGCTGTCAATGTCCAGCAGCTCCTCGGTGCTCCCGTCGAGGTTGTCTCGTACCGAGGCGACCGTCGCGGTCACCAGCCCGTGCTCGAACGCCCACTGCACGGCCTCGAGGTACTCCCGGTTGGTCACCTCGTGCCGGCCCAGAAAGAAGGGCCGCGTCAGCGTGACCTCGCGCTCGTCCGTCCCGCACCAGGCCGTTCCATCGCCCATGATGAAGCTCCCCGCGGGAACGACGATCACCTGATCCGTGTAATCCGCGAATGCCGCGGCCGCGAGGGCCAGCGTCAGGCTCAGGATCACAGGGGCGCGCCGCATGGCTTGGATCTCCTCTGCGGGTGGTTCTTCACGGTCAGAGAGGGGCCTCAAAAGCAGTATACCACCAGCACGCCTGTGGGCAGGCCCCGATGCGGCCTCGGGGCCTACCGCAACCGCTCGTGGACGCTAGCGGCGGCGCAGCCGGCGTCGGAGCGCCATCGAACCCGCGAGAGCAGCGGGGGAGGGCTCTATGGCGTGAGCTTCGGACCACGGTACTACTACCAGATTCCGGGCTCGCGCTTCCGGGTGAGTGTCGGCGGAGGCGGACACTACTACGGCCAGAAGGAATCGGGCATGGACAACATCGATGGGTACTCGCCCCGCTGGACGTTCGGTTGGGGATACTACGCGCTGGTCGCTGTCCACCGGGTCATGAGCACCGGGAGGATCCCCTTCCTCCTCGGCGCCCAGGTGCGGTTCACGGGGGTCCGGGCCAAGGTGAACGACTTCTACTACGATCGGGTCTATGACGTGGAGAGCTACGATGCGATTCCCAGCACCTACGTTCAGGATCGCCGAATCATGGTAGCCCTCGACCTCGCGTTTTGCCTCTAGCTCGCGGGGCCGAGCCCCGGCCACCCCGGCGAGCGCCGCCCAGGTCGTCGCCCTCCGAGGCAATTTCGTCGCAGTCCCCGGCAGGTCCACCGAATACGGGCTGGCAAGCGGCAACCCGGCTCCTTCTATTCCACGTAGCGCCGTGCGGCTCCCGGCGGCAAGCGCTTCGGCGCGGAGAGCGGGAGAGCGTTGGACGGGCCGATCCAACTCCTTGGCCTTCAATCCGTAGAAGGGATCCCGGGCCAGGGCCCGGGGCGGGGGGCAAACGATGGGAATCCGCACGTTGATCGCCGCGACCGCGATCCTGATCCTCGGCGCATCGCTGGCCGGGGCGGGCGACATCCACCGCGCGATCGAGGCGGGCGACCAGGCGCGCGTGGCCGAGCTGCTCCGCGCCGATCCTCAGCTCGCCAACCAACCCGATGAGACCGATCGATTCCGCAGTCTGCCGCTGCACTTCGCCGCGATGCACGACCGCGTCGAGATCGCCAATCTGCTCCTCGCCGCGGGTGCCGCGCTCGAGGGCGGCGACTCCGACAACAGCCGCCCGCTCGACGTCGCCGCGATGCGCGGCAGCGTCGAAATGGTCAAGTTCCTCCTCGACCGCGGCGCCGACATCAACAAGGCGGACAACAACAAGAGCACTCCGCTCAGCTTCGCGATATCAGGCAGGCAGGGCGCCGTCGTGCGCCTGCTGCTCGAGCGCGGGGCGGATCCGAAGGTGATCGGGGCCAACGGGCTCGCGGACCTCCTGCCGCGCGTGGGCCACACCGGCGACACCGAGCTCGCAGGGTACGTGCTCTCGCAGGGCGTCGATGTCAACTACGCCGACGACGGGGGCACGACGGCCATGCTGGCAGCCGCCTGGGGGGGACACGCCGAGCTGCTGCGCTTCCTCGTCTCCAAGGGGGGCGACGTGAACAAGGCGGACCGTGACGGGGACACCCCACTCATGATCGCCCTGCAGGGCGGACACGCGGAGGCGGTGGGCGCGCTCCTCGCGGCCAAGGCGGACCTGCGAGCGGCGGAGCAGCACTTCGGACGCACGCCGCTGCATGTTGCGGTGCTCGCGGGCAAGGCCGACCTCGTGCGGGCGCTGCTGGACGCCGGCGCCCCGCTCGACGCGCAGGATCGGGCCGGCCGCCGGCCGATCGACCTGGCGGTCGCCCAAGGACAGGCGCGGATCGCGACCCTGCTGGCCGAGCGCGGCTCGCGGCCGAGCGACCTGCGAGGCCCGCAGACCCTGGCCACCGCGGGTCGCGTGGGCCGGGGGGAGGCACGGTGCTGGTACATGGACCACAGCGGCTGGGCGGTCAAGACGAGCCAGCACCTGCTCGTGTTCGACTACTACGAGCGCCCGCCGCTGCCCGATCAACCTGGGCTGGCGAGCGGCGTGATTGCCCCGGAGGAGATCGCCGGGGAAGACGTGATCGTCTTCTCCTCGCACGCCCACGGGGACCACTACTGCCCGGTGATCTGGGGTTGGCGCGAGGGTGTCCCCCACGTGACCTACGTGCTTGGCTTCGAGCCGGAGCAGCCGGCGGCTGGGCAACCGGCGATCCCCGCCCACGAATCGATGGGCCCTCGGCAGACGCGCACGATCGACGGTGTGAAAGTCACGACCATCGAGTCGAATGACAGCGGCGTCGGCTTCTGGGTCGAGGCGGATGGCGTGACGATCTTCCACGCCGGCGATCACGCGAACCGTGCCCGCGACTGGTCGAAGCCCTTCAAGGCGGAGATCGACTGGCTGGCGGAGAAGAACGCCCGGCCCGACATCGCCTTCTTGCCCGTCTCGGGGTGCGGCTTCGGCGACCGCGAGGCGGTGAAGATGGGCGTGCACTACGCGCTCGAGACGCTCGCGCCGAGGACGTTCATCCCCATGCATGCCGGGCGGTCCGAGTACGTCTATCACGACTTCATCGCCGACTGCCGGGACAAGTTCCCGCAGGTGTCCATGTATGCCCCCGAGACCGGGGGCGATGCCTTCCACTATCAGGATGGAAAGATGGCGACCGCCGCCTGTGCCGTGGCGAAGGGCGCATGCGCGCAGGCGGCCGCGTGCGCGGCTGCGAAGACGGGGTGCGCGCAGGCCGCCGCCGATTCCAAGCGCTAACCCGGGGAGGGAGTGATGCTGCGTCGAATCGCATGTCTTCTGGGTGTTCTCGCGATCCCCCTGGCCGCCCTGCCGGTCGGCGCGGGGGAGATCCACCGGGCGATCGAGGCCGGGGACGCGGCGCGCGTGGCCGAGCTGATCCGCGCCAATCCCCAGGTCATCCACGAGCGCGACACGAACCCGTTTCAGGACTTCCCGATGCACACCGCCGCCTCGGCAGGGCAGGTGGAGATCGCGCGCATGCTGCTCGATGCGGGAGCGGTGCTCGATGCCGAGGACACCGACGCCAGCACGCCGCTGCACAACGCCTGCGTGACGCGCCACGCCGAGATGGTGGCGTTCCTGCTCGAGCGCGGCGCCAGCGTCACCCGCCGCGATCGCAACGGCGCCTACGCGCTCAGCTTCGCGGCCGCCGGGGGCGACACGGCCGTCGTGCGGATGGTCCTGGAGGCGGGTGCCGACCTATTCCATCGCAGCCCGACCGGCGTCTCCTTGCTGCACTTCGCCGCGCTGAGGAACCTGACGGCGCTGGCCGACACCCTGCTCGCGCACGGCGAGGACGTGAACGCCCGCACGGCGCAAGGCGAGACGCCCCTCGTGTGGGCCGTGGTTCGCGACCAGCTCGACATGGCCGAGAAGCTCCTGGCGCATGGCGCGCGGCCTGGCCTGGGCAACGAGCACGGCGAGACGCCCCTTCACAGCGCCGCGGCACGCGGCAATCTGGAGATGGGTCGCCTGCTCCTGGCCTGGGGCGCGAACCCCAACCAGGGCACGGGAAGGGGCTGGGACCCGAGGCCGCTGCACTACACCTGCTTCGCGACCGGGCCCGGGCGTCCGCAGTTGCAGCACCAGGCGGAGTTCGCCCGGCTGCTCCTGGCCCACGGGGCCGATCCCAATGACCACACCGGCGGCGACTATGCGATCAACATGGCCGCCGGCAACGGGCTGACCGACGTCGTGGCGGCACTGCTGGAGAGCGGCGCGCAGACGGAGGTACCCGAGGATCAGTTCGGCTGCCTGCCGCTGCACATCGCCGCGCTGCGCGGCTATCCCGAGATCGCGCGGCTCCTGCTCGATCGCGGCGCGCAGGTGGGGGCCAAGAACGCGCGCGGGGAGACGGCCTTCGACCTCGCCGCCTGCTACGGCCAGCGCGACGTGGCCGAGCTGCTGCTCGCGCGCGGGGCCGCAGGCCGTCTGCCCGGCACAGACCAGGGCCTGGCGGCGTTCGCCGATCTGGCGGAGAAGGAGGCCGTCGTCTGGTTCCTCGAGCACAGCGGCTGGGCGGTCAAGACCAGCAATCACCTGCTCGTCTTCGACTACTACGAAAGCCGCCCGGCACCCGTCCACGCGGGTCTGTGCAACGGCACGATCAACCCCGCCGAGCTTGCCGGCGAGAACGTCATGGTCTTCGCCTCGCACGAGCACGGGGATCACTACAGCCCGGTGATCTGGACCTGGCGCGAGCAGCTCCCCGAGGCGACCTACGTCCTCGGCTTCGAACCGACCCCGGCCCGGCCGGGCCAGCCCCAGGTCGCGACCCCGCCGCACGAGTTTGTCGGCCCGCGCCAGACGCGCACGATCGACGGGGTGACGATCACCACCATCGAGTCGAACGACACGGGCGTGGGCTTCTGGGTCCAGGTCGACGGCCTGACGATCTTCCACGCGGGGGACCACGCCAACCGCTCGCGGGACTGGTCGACGCCGTTCAAGGAGGAGATCGACTGGCTGGCGGCGAAGAACGCGCGCCCGGACATCGCCTTCTTCCCGATCTCGGGGTGCGGCTTCGGCGACCAGGAGGCGGTCAAGATGGGGGTCTACTACGCCCTGGAGACCCTGGAGCCGCGCGTCTTCTTCCCAATGCACAGCGGGGACATGAACACTCGGTACCAGACATTCGTCCAGGAATGCCGGGGACGGTTCCCGAAGACGCGTATGGAGGCTGCAGCGATCAAGGGAGACCGATTCCACTACAGCAAGGGTGCTATTGCAGCGTTGGCCAGTCGCGCCGACTGAGCCGCGCTGCACTCGATGCGCGACACGACCGCTCGGGGGGGTAAGGCCGGGTCGCGCAGGAGTGTGACGGGAGAGGGCTTGCACGGAGGCCGAACGGTCTTCGTCGCGGGCGGTAGTCATCGGGGGGTGCGCTGACGCCTGGCGCAGCCCTCTCCCGGGTCGTGACGGGGCCTCCGGCGACGGGGGCCCCGTCCGTCTGTCGCGCGAGGAGGTTGGGTCATGGCTCGCACTGCGTGGCTGGTCGCATGCATGGGTCTGCTTGGCTGGGGCCCCGCGGGGGCCGACCCCGTCTGGCAGACCCCGGTGAACCTGGGCAGCACGCTCAACACGCCCTACAACGACTGGTATCCAGTCCTGGCCCGCGATGGCTCCTTCATGATCTTCGTCTCGGATCGTCCCGGGGGACACGGATCCTCCGACATCTACATCACACATTCGGAGGGGGGCGCATGGCAGTCCCCGCAGAACCTCGGCCCGCAGGTGAACACGGCCTACGGGGAATCGGCGCCGTTTCTGGCCGCTGGCGATTCGGTGCTCTACTTCATGTCCCTGATGCCCGGCGGCCTGGGAGGCGGGGACGTCTATCGCTGCTCCCTCGCGAGCGGAGTGCCGGGGCCCCGGGAGAACGTGGGGCCGCCGATCAACGGGCCGTCGCTCGACTGCTGCCCGCTGATCTCCCGCGACGGCAACAGCTTCTTCATCTGCTCCGATCGCGCGGGCGGCTACGGCCAAATGGACGTCTGGGCCTTTCAGCGCGTGGGAGGGGCGTGGGGCGGCGCGGTCAACCTGGGCAGCCAGGTCAACACGCCCCAGACCGATTGCCCCCGCTGGATCTCGGATGATGGACGCGTGCTGCTCATCTGCTCGACCCGCACGGACGGGCACGGGCTGGCCGACATGTGGATCTCGACCGAGACTGCGGGCCAATGGTCGGCGCCGATCAACATGGGCGATCCCCTCAACACCGCGGCTCACGAGTGGGGCGCGTGGTTTCACGGCAGCCAGGGGACGGTGGGCGGCACGATCTTCTTCGGATCGGGGCGCGCCGGGGGACTCGGCGGGTGGGACCTGTGGCAGTCCGACGCCCAGACCAGCGCCGCCCCCGAGCCCCACGGGCTCCTGCCGGATGCCCGCGGCGAGGATCTGCTGGCGCTGCAGGCGTGCCCGAATCCCTGCCGGGGCGCGACCACGCTGACCTATCGGCTGCCCGTGCCCGCACCGGTCTGGATCGGGATCTTCGATGCACAGGGCCGGCTGATGACGGTCCTGGTGGACGAATCCCAACAGGCAGGGGATCATCGGGCGAACGTGCGGACGACGGAGGCTCTGCCGTCCGCGTCGGCGGGGGTCTGCTACTGCAAGATGCGCGCGGGCGACAGGGAAACCACGCACAAGGTGACCGTCCTGACGGCGCCGTAGGGCAGTGCCCGGGGCTCACGGTTCGAGGAAGAGCAAGTCTCCATCCACCCCACGAGGTGTGTTGCACGGCCGAAGGCCCGTCATACCACCGCCCCGGTAGTTGGACCGATTCCCGTCGAGAAGGCAACCTCCGGACTCAGCGTTCCACCCCGGATCCACGATCCGGGTTGTGGCCGCTGCGACAACGGGCAGCAGCAGGCACATCGGCGGGCACGCCCCGTCAAGACCTGCGCGCTGCCCGCGCCCGCTTCGCGAGCGCCACCAGCCACCGGTGGAGTGGGAGGCACGCCGCGAATCTCTCCTCGCACAGGTCGAGGATGCGGGGCGTGTACAGCTCCCGCGGCAGGCCGGTGGATGTTCCCGCGTAGAGCCCCGTATGCAGCAACAGCTCGGCGCTGGGGTGCTCCGCATCGTAGCCGCGCGGAACACGCTTGTAGTGCCGTCCGCCGATCGAGCAGCCCGGGACCCGCAAGCAGTCCCGAATGGCCCGCTGGAGCGCCTTGCCGTGGCGCGGATCGACGACGGCCTCGCGGTAGGCGTCGATCAGGGTCGGCGGAATGACGTAGATTCCCACGCCCAGGAAGAAGTTGCCGGGCTCGATGTGGAAGTAGAACCCCGAGCAACCGCTGCGCGGTCCATCCCCATCCCAGAACCAGATGCCGAGGTTCGTCTTGTACGGCGTCTTGTCGGGGCTGAAGCGCGTGTCGCGGAAGATCCGGAAGATCGAACGGTCCACGCGGGGATCGGCCTGCGCGCCGGGCGCGATGCGCGCCAGGCGCATTCCCATCGCGACGACGAAGGCGCGCGCAGGATCCAGCACCACGCGCTCGTACTCATCCCGGTGCTCCTCGAACCAGGCCCGGTTGTTGTTGCGCTGAAGCTGCCGGAGGAAGGTCGGGCAGGCGCGGGGGAAGCCGGGGAAGGCGGGTGCAGTCGGCATTGTCTTGCTCCCTCGAGGGTGTCCGCGATACCGGTTGTTGCTTGGACGACCCGACTGTACGCGCAGCGCGGCACCGCCCATAGGGGGTACTCTCGTCGACTCTGACCCCTTCGTGCCGAGTCTTGTCCAGTCTCATTGAGGGTGGTAGTCTAGCATACACTTGTGCTCATCCTGTGCGCTGGCGGGGAAAGGCGACATTCTCGCAGGAGCGGACGATGCCAGAACCCTGGGTTTCCGTGGAAGAAGTCGCGACCCACCTCGGCGTGGCGAAGGACTCGGTCTATCGCTGGATCGAGGCCAAAGGGTTGCCCGCACACCGGGTCGGCCGGCTCTGGAAGCTCCGCCTGACCGAGGTCGACGAGTGGGTTCACGCCGGTGGAACAGAGCAGAATGGGCCGCTCAAGACCCGCCGCAGCCGGGAGCGCGGACGATGAGTACGCTACTGCCGGGGGTCCAGGTCGAGGCCCGTGGCCTGCCGTGGGAGGTCGTCCACGCGGAGCCCGCCGGGGAACAGCAGCGCTTCCGCTTGCGTTGCCTCCAGGGTGAGCTCCAGGGGATGGAGATCGATCTACTCCACCCCTTCGAGTCCATCCGCCCGATCACGACCGACTTCGACCCCGTTCGGGCGGGCCGGATCCGGCAGTGGCGCCTGTACCACGATGCCTTTCTCCTGGAACAGGCCCTGGGCCCCTCGGCCCTCATGGCTGTGCAACCCGGGCGTCTCGACATCGCACCCTATCAGCTCGTGCCAGTCATGCGCGCGCTGCGCATGAGCCGTCCCCGTCTTCTGCTGGCCGATGGCGTCGGTCTCGGCAAGACGGTCGAGGCAGGGCTGGTCATGGCAGAATTGATCGCGCGCCGGAGGGCCCATCGCATCTTGATCGTGTCGCCTGCCGGACCGTTGCTCGAGCAGTGGCGCCGCGAGATGCGCGAGCGCTTCGGGCTGCGCTTCGAGCCGATCCGCAGCGCAGGCGAGTTGCAGGAGATCCGTCGCTCTCTGGTGCTGGGCGCCAACCCGTTCGATCATCACTCCTACTGCATCACTTCTGTCGACTTCGCCAAGCAGGAGAAGGTGCTCCAGGAACTGGAGCGAGCGGCGTGGGATCTGGTCATCATCGATGAAGCCCACCACTGCGTGCGACTGGGAGCGGCGGGGGATTGGGAGGACTCGCGCCGGCGGCGACTCGCAGAGATTCTGGCCCGGCAGGCGGACGGATTGCTGCTCCTCACGGCCACCCCCCACGATGGCTTCGATGCCCACTTCGCCTCGCTCATCGAGCTGCTGGATCCGAGTCTCGTCGATGGCCGCGGCGGTCTGCGCCAAGAGCGCTACCGCCAGTACGTCGTCCGGCGCCTGAAGCAGCACATCAAGGACCTTGAGACCGGGGAGCCCCTGTTCAAGACACGGCAAGTCATCCCGTGCTCCATCGTCTTCGGCCCGGAGTCGCATCCCGCCTTCGCGGTTCTCCAGCAGGCCCTGCTCGCCGCCGTCGCGCCGCGTTTGCGACAGGCGGTGAGCCGGCGACGCTACGATGAAGTGCTGGCCTTCATCGCCTTGCTCAAGCGGTCCGTCTCCACCGTGGCGGCGTGCTGGAGCACTCTGGGTGTGATCCGCGATCGCTACCGAGAAATGGTCGCGGCGGGCAAGATCGAGGACGAGACCCGCCGGCAAAGGCTCAGCACACTGCGCGAGTATCGGCGGCGCCTGGAGCGCTACGGGAGCCTCTCCTACGAGGAGGAGCAGGATCGCACCGCCCTCGAGGCGGAAGACATGGCGGCTGACTTCATGGTGACGGGTCTGGAGGACGTCGTCGGACGACTCGAGGAGCTCCAGCGCGCGCATCGCCGGGAGAGGGAGATCGAGAAGCGCGTGGCAACAACGGGCGATGCACTCGAACTCCTGGTCGAGATGGCCGAGGAGGCCAAGGGCGCCGACCCCAAACTGGAGGCGGCGCTGGCTGGACTGCAGGCCATTCGGACACGAGAGCCCCGCGCCAACGTCCTCGTCTACACCGAGTACACCGACAGCCAGGATGCGCTGGTCGACTACCTCCGAGGGGCCGCGAAGCGTGGCGAGCTGCAAGGCGAGGTGCTGGCCATCAGCGGCCGCCCCGAACACGCCCACGAGCGCGGGGTGGTCACCGATCGCTTCGCGGCCGAGGATGGGCTCGTCCTGGTGAGCACCGACGCCACGGCCGAGGGACTGAACCTGCACGAGCGTTGCCATCACCTGATCCACCTGGAACTGCCGTACAATCCCAACCGCCTCGAGCAGCGCAACGGGCGCATCGACCGCTATGGCCAGCGCGAGATCCCGCAGGTGCGCTACCTGTACCTCGCCGGCACGTTCGAAGAGCGACTGCTGCTGCGGCTCATCGCCAAATACGAACGCCAGCGCGCCCGGTTGACCTTCGTCCCGAACACCCTGGGCGGGGTCACGACCGACGACGCGCAGACCGTCCGCCTGCTCGAGGGCCTCGCCGAGGAGGACGGCCGGCTCTTCGCGCGCCCGTCGCGCGAGATTCGCCAGATCGAATCCGACTCCGATGACGACGTGGCGGCGCCCGCCTATCGCGAGTTGCTGGCGGAAGTCGAGCGGGCGATGACCGGATTCGAGAGGGCGGCCAAGACCAGCGCCTGGCTCCTGGAGACCGGTCTACAGGCGGATGGCCACCTCATCGCGGAGGCCAATCGCGCGCGGGCCGAGGGCGGGCGTCTCGCATCCGTGGAGCTGGTGGACTTCGTCTGCCGGGCCCTGGAGGCGGAGACCAACGCCGCGCCAGCGCCCCACGGACCGGGAACTGCCGGGGACATCCTCGAGCTTCAGCTCCCTCCGGCCTGGACCCACGGACTGCGCGACATCCCCGGCTTCGACAGCGACACGCGCACGCTGCGCCTCACCACCGACCGCCGCCGCGCGCGCGACGAGAACGGGCGGCGCCTGGGCTACCTCGGCCGGGCCCACCCAGTGGTCCGCCGCGCCCTGGACCGCGTGCGCAGTCTCCGCTTCGGGGAGGGCGGCGCCTCGCTCGATCGCCGCGTGAGCGCGCTCGAGGTGGACATCGGGCGCGACAGTCTTCTGTGCACCTTCCTGGGCGTGGTTGAGAGCGCTCGCGGCCACGAGTACGAGCGGGTCCTCGCCGTGCGCGTCGACGATCGGGGCAGTGTAGAAGCGCTCGTGAATCCCGAGGCGTGGCTGGCGATCCTCGACCAGGGTCGCCCGGTTTCGACCTGCGGCCTCTGGGAACGCCGCTTCGCCCCATGGACCGGCGATGCCCGCGCCGCGGCGCTCAGCGCGGCCCGCGCCGCATTCGCGCAGATCGCGGTCCCCCAACTCGACCAGCATCGGTCGCAGATCGCCACCGAGCGCCAGGATCTGGACGCATTGCTCCAGTCGCGCGTCGAGGCGCTGTGTGGCGCCGCGCAACCGCCCCAGCCTGGTCTCTTCGAGAGCGAAGAGGTGCCCAGCTGGAAGACTCCGCTGAAGCCGGACGAACGGCTGGCATCCTTCGCCACCGACGGCGGCAATCCTCCGGTACAGCGTCGGGAAGCCGACGGCGTATTGCGGCTGTTCCGGGAGCGCGCGCGGGAGCTGGATGCGCGCGGGGAAGCGCGCGTGCTCGAACCGATACCGCTGGGGTTATTGATGCTGGTGGGGACCGGAGGGGGAGCGCACTGATGAGCCTCAACCTCCGCGACTGCACCTTCTTCGGCCCGGCCCTGCCCGAGCCCTTCGTGAAGTTCCAGCTCGAGGGCGAGCTGCTGAAGCGCAAGCTGCTGCCCAAGGCAACGGGTGACGAGGGCCACGCGCTTCAGAAGCGCTGGGAGGTCTACCGGCGCAAGCTGCGCGACCTCGGTGAGCAGGGTGGCGACCGCCGCGTGGCGAACCACGTCTTGGAGCCGCTCACCGAGCGGCTTGGCTACCACCACCTCGAGCGGCAACCCGAGGTTATCACCCGCGAAGGCCCCGAAGACGGGGGCTGGCTGCTGGCGGACGGAGACGGCCGGGCATTGAGGGCCTGGGCGGTGGCCCTCGGGACCGATCTGGACGCCCCGAGTCGCCGCGGCCGAGCCTACCGCTTCAGCCCTAGCCGCATCGCGCAGCGGGTGCTGCTGGCCAAGGGCGAGCGCGCGGCTCTTCTGACCGACGGCGAAGAGCTGCGGCTCTTGATCTGTGATCCGGCCCGTCCCGACAGCCACATCGCCTTCCGCCTCGACCGCTCGGGTGGCTGGCGCGCCGCGCGCGATGTCCCGGATTCCTACCGGCTGCTCGTGGCCCTGGCATCGCGCGACGGGGTGGCCGTCCTTCCCGATCTCACCGAGGCCGCGCGGCTTGCACAGAGCACCGTCACCAAGAAGCTGCGTCTCCAAGCGCGCCGGGCCATCGAGGGCTTCTTGCAGGAGACCCTCGACCACCCGCAGAACACGGCAGCCCGGGCGGAGTACACCGACTCGGGCGAGCTGGCGCGCGCTCTCTGGCGCGAGGGACTGGTGCTCGTCTATCGCCTGCTGTTCGTCTTCAAGCTCGAGTCGTCCGCCGATCCGGCGCGCGCCTTCAGCTTCGCCGCAACGAGCCTGTGGCGGAACACCTACTCGCCGAACACCGCGCTGGCACCGCTCGTGCGCAAGGTGCTCGACGAAGGCTCGGACACCGGCAGTCTGCTCGAGGGCGGACTGCGCACCCTGTGGCGGATGTTCGCCGGCGGCATGAGCTCGAGCGAACTAGCCCTGATCCGGCGAATCTGAGAGCGGTCTCGTGAGTGAAAGGTATTGAA
>CAZDKK010000028.1:0-55169 GCA_964506245.1 uncultured bacterium
TGGCGCTCGGCGTCGGCCTGGCTGCCGGCCTCGGCCGCGATGCGCCCCTGCAGGAGCGCAACGCGCGCTCGCACCCAGGGCGTGACGCGCTCGAGCGTCGCCGGCGTCAGCCGGGCCAGGCGCGCCTGGGCCTGCCCGTGCCGGCTGGCGCGCACTTCGAGCAGGGCCAGGGCGTGCTCGCCGAGCGCGCGCGTCTCGTCGTCCAGCTCGGCAAAGCGCGGCTCGGCCGCCTGCAGCCAGCTACATCCGCGCCCGAGATCGCCGGCGCGCTTGAGCTTGAACCAGGCGGCCATCAACAGGCAGAGACACTGCACGGCCGCAAAAGGCACCCGCGGGGCGTCGCGCAGGGGGGCAAAGCGCGGCCACAGCAGCTCGTGGGCCGATTGCCACGCCCCGGCTGCCAAGTAGACACGCGCCTGCGCGCAGAGCGCATCCCAGTCGCTCTCGATGTGCGGCTGCGCACCCACCGCCGCGCGCTCTGGGCTCCGCGACTCGTCCACGCTGACCCGCCCCCCGTGCCGGATGAACCGACCGGCATGGATAGACCGATCCCCGGCGGCGCTCTTTCATGCGAGCGCGCGGGGATCGGAAACGTCTCTTTCTGGTTGGATCGCGCAGATCTCAGACGAGGGGAATGGGACTACTCGGGAAACTCCTCGCCGAGCGCCTGACGTACGATCGTGAAGACGATCCTCTCGGGGAACTCCTCCCCGAGCCCGCACAGGAACGGCAGGAGAATGATCCGCTCAGGAAACTCTTCCCCGAGCCCGTCGATCTCGGCATCTGCATTGGCCGCGACGACTTCGGGAAATTCCTCCCCGAGTGCATCTGCGCTGGATCCCCCCTGGATCACTCGGCACTTTTCCTTCGCTTCTGCAGTCACGGTCAGCAGGCCGAGGGAGAGGGAGAGCGCAAGAGCCACCACCCAGAATGGTTGATGGCAGCCTTTCATTTCATGCCTCCTGGCACTACGCCTTCCCTGTCCTTGGGAAGGCGACCAGCGCGCCCGGGTGGGCCGGGCGGTGGTTTCCCTTCTCGGTGGAAACCTAGGTCCGTGCTCTCGGGGTTGTCAACCCCTTTTGTCGTGGTGCGAGGCGGCGGGGTGCTGGACGGCGGTGGGGTGCGAGGCGGCGGGCCAGGCGGCGGGGTTGGAGGAAGGGGATCAAGCGTACACCGCAGGTATCCCGGGGCCCCGCCGCCTTCCCAGGGGATCAGGCAGGCTTGTTATGCAGATTTATTGCAATTGCTCGCGCATGGTACGCAGGGTGGCCAGGAATTCCGGGCCGTTGCAGGCCCGCTGGTCTGCGATCGAGCGGGTGATGAACAGCTCCCAGGCCAGCTCGACCAGCTCGCGCACGAGCGACGACTCGGTGACGGTGCGTTCGTACTTGACCGAGATCTCGCCCGCCATCTTCTCGAGCATGGCGGCGCGCGACTCGGGCACGAAAGCTATGACGGCGACGTGGTTCTCCTGCGAGGTGTTCATTGCCTTGGCTCCTCTCTTCGTGCGACTCCTACGCCACCCAGGGGGGGGTGGATCCTCCTTGCATCCGGTTGGGTCCCCCTGTGCAGGACGCGGGCCAGGAGCGCGATTTCCGGGGCCGACCGGAGATGGAGCGGTGCAATTCGTTGATCTACAAATTGTTACGGGGTAGTACCGAGAGGAAGGCCGGCGTGTCCAGGGCGCATCGGCTGTCTCATGGGGAGTGTCTCTGTCTCATCCGGCGGGACGTCCCACGGCGCGCAGTGGCGCTCAACCCGCCCCCTCGATGCGCCGGCGTGCCCCCGCCTCCGGCAGCTCCGGGCTCTGTCCCGCCTCGACCATGCGCAGCAGCTCGCGCGGGCTGGGCATGAGGGCCTCCCAGAGCGCCGCGCCGGGGATGATCCCGAAGAGCTGCCAGACGGCGGTCGAGAAGGTGTCGGGCAGGTAGCGGCCCCACATCTTCACCGGCAGGGGCCCGTGGACGACGGTGGGCGACAGGGCGAGCATGAGCATGTACTCGATGATGTAGGAGGCGTTCATGGCGATGCGGCCCTTGTAGGCCGTCTTCTCTCGCTGGTCGATGACGCGCACTTCGTGCATGCAGCGGCCGAACTCCGATTCGACCAGCTCCTCGTAGGAGGTGAGGATGACCTCGGCCCGGAAGGTTCGGGCCCCGCTTGCCACGTAATTGGCGAAGCCCTCGGCCAGCTCGGCCGGCGCCAGACCGCGCCCGCCCGCGAACCGCCAGTCCTGGCCAACCATGCGGCTGACGATGGCCCCGACGGGGGGCAGGGTGATGTCGACCAGGAGGTTGATAGCGTTGTACTCGCCCGCGTGGACCTCGCGCTCCACGATCTTGGCCTGGGGGTGCTGGGCAATCGCCCGCTCGACCTGGGCCTGCACCTCGGTCGAGCCGACGAACTTCAGGCCGATGAAGTCGTCGATGCGCAGGTCATCCGGGCGGAAGACGAGCTCGTTGGCGCGGAAGGCCTGCGAGACGGTGCGCTCGGCCGTCTCGAACTCCTGCTCCATCACCTCGGGCGGGGTGATGAGGCGATCGAGCGGCAGGCCCGCTTCGCAAGCGCGCTGCGCGGCCAGGGTGCGCGCGCTCTCCTGGATGGCCCCGGCGAGGCGATCGGCGACCCGGCGCGAGGCCTTCTCGGCCACCCTGCGCACGCGCTTGATGCGGGTCATGCCGAGCAACCGGCCGCTGGCGTCGCTCGCCAGCATCAGGTCGACCGGTGTGCGCGGGAAGAACTCCTCGGGCACCTCACGGTATTGATCGAAGAGCAACTGCATGCGCGGCGTGGGATGGGGGCAGCCCTCGAGAATCGCCTGGCGGACCTCTTCCTTCAGGTGCATCCGCGTCATGCGGAACGGCTCGGGATGGATCGCGCGCAGGATGTCCGTCAGAAACCGGCGCGTGGGGAGCCCGGTGATGAGGCTCTCGTAAATGAAGACCTGGGTGATGAATCGCCCGTCCTCGGGCTCGACCCGGTCCCGGAACCAGCGGGTGGCAACGTCGAAGAGCCGGTCGCGGTGGACCAGTCCTGTGAGATACATCCCATCCTCCAGCTTTTCCATCGGCCGGAGGAGCCGCGACGTTGAGGGGCCGTCCCTGCCCTGGAGAGCGGCCACCGCGTTCGGCGCGCCAGGCGGGCCGCACCCTGCACGCGCGGGACTTGGGCTATACTCGGGGCTTCTCTCGCAGGTCGGGCGGGCAACCAACACCGCGCCGGCCTCGGTGAACGGGGAGGGGCAACAGGTACGGCGATGCACGGACTGAAGCGCTGGACAGCGTTTCTGGCGGGCTGCGGCGCCCTGGCGTTGCTTGCCTGCAGCCCGGCCGGCCGGCCGCGACTCGTCGTGCTGATCGTGATCGACACCCTGCGCGCCGATCACCTGGGCTGCTACGGCTACGGCCGCATCCACACCCCCCACCTCGACAGCCTGGCCACGGCCGGCACGCTGTACGAGAACGCTCTCACCGTGGCGCCGATCACGCTGCCGGCGGTGGCGAGCCTCCTGACGGGCACCTACCCGCTGCAGCACGGGCTGCGCGACAACGGCGGCTACCGCCTGAACGACGCCTGGGAGACGCTGGCGGAGCGGCTGCGGGCGGCGGGATTCGCGACGGGCGCGTTCGTCTCCTCCGAGGTTCTTGCCTCGGCCCGCAACCTGGGGCAGGGCTTCGAGGTCTACGACGACGATCTCTCCGCGCCCATGAAGTTCTACGACCCGAAGCTGCAGCGCCTGGAGCAGGTCCGCCAGGGAGTCGAGCGGCGGGCCGATCAGACGGTGGATCGCGCGCTCGCCTGGCTGGCCGGCGTGGCCGGCCGCGATGCGTTCCTCTGCGTGCACCTCTTCGACCCGCACGTGCCCCGAGATCCTCCCCCGCCCTTCGATGCCGACTACCCCGGCCACCCGTACGACGGTGAAATCGCGTTCACCGACCGCGAGATCGGCCGCCTGCTGGCGGGCGCGGCGCACCATTGGCGTCCCGAGCAGATCCTCACGGTCGCGGTGGGTGATCATGGCGAGGGGCTCCGCGATCACGAGGAAGAGCTGCACGGCGTGCTGTTGTTCGAGGAGACCGTGCGCGTCCCCCTCATCGTCAGCGGCCCGAGGGTGCCTCGGGGGCAGCGGGTGGCGGCGGTCGTGCGCACCGTGGATGTCACCCCGACGCTGTGCGCGCTGGCGGGCCTGGACGCGCCCGCCGAGAGCCCCGGGACGACGCTGCCCGGCCTGCGCACGGATCGCCGCGCGGCAGGCGAACGCCGCGGCGCCGCCGCGGTGGCCTATCTCGAGACGCTGCGCCCGCGCTTGGCCCACGACTGGTGCGAGCTGCGCGCGCTGCGCACCGACGCGTGGAAGCTGATCGAGGGGCCGGAGGTCGAGCTCTACGATCTGCGCGGCGATCCGCACGAGCGTCACGATGCCGCGGCCGCGCACCCGGCGGTGCGCGACTCGTTGCTGAGAATGCTGGATGAGACGGCCTTCGCGAGTTTCGCGCGGGGGGCCCACCCCGCCGGCGCTGCCGAGCTCACCGATGCCGAGCGGGAGCATCTCATGAGTCTGGGCTATGTCTCCGGGCCTGTCGCCGCGCCCTCAGCAGGCAGCGACTCGCTCGCCGTTTGGGGTTTCCCGCCGGATCAGCGCGGCCGCGTCCTCGGGCTGCCCGACCCGCGGCCCGGCCTGCTGGCCTACAACGACCGCCTCGCGGCCCGCTCCTACACCAAGGCCGGCGGGGCTGCCTACCGGGCCGGCGACTTCGATCGCGCGTCCGAGCTCTTCGGCGAGGCGATCGCCGCGGATGAGAGCTTCGCCGACGCCCACCTGGGGCTGGCCTGCGCTCGCGAGCGCGCCGGTCACCTGGCGGAGGCGATCGCGCTCCTGCGGCGCGCACACGAGACTTTCCCCGATCACGAGCCGATCACGGTCGCGCTGGCGCGCGCGCTCCTGGCGGGGGGATGGGATCAGGAAGCGCGAGAAGTCATCGTCGCCGCGCTCGCCGACCCGAGCACGAGCGCGGCGACGATCGCCGAGCTCGAGGGGTTGCGCGCCGGGCAGCCCGATGCAGGCCCCTGAGGAGACGCGCCGAGGAGACGCACCTCAGGACAGCGCGTCGACCTCGAACGTCTGGCCCAACGCCTCCCGGCGCGTGCGACCTGGCGGGGAGGGCACGGCGTCCTGGATCGAGTCGAGCCCCAGCACGTACTGGATCAGCCGCGCCACAGCGAGCGTGCAGCCCGCCCGCTCGAAGCTCCGCTCGGCGAAGAGCCCGAGGTATCCGGCGAATGCCCGCTCGATCCCGGCCACGTACATCCGTGTGAAAGCCCCGCAGATCTCGTCACGATCCTCGGCGGGCTGCTCGCTGCTGCGCCGGCACGCGAGCTCCCGGGCGCGTCGCATGAGGTGCGCGTGCATCGTGCCGCCGCGCAGGCGCCGCCCGAGGATCTCGATGTCCGACTCGCGCACCGAGCCGGCCAGGGTCTCACCGGCGAAGGGCAGGATGGAATCGACGCATTCGACCACGGCGGGATCGCGCCGGTCGATCTTCATGTGGAAGAATCCGAGACCCTCCGGGTAGCGCGTGATCTGCAGCGGCAGGTTGCCGCAGTGGTGCACCAAGGCCGCCTCGGCCGCGCGGTCGAGCGCATCCCCGAAGGCCAGCGTGAAGCCCCGCCGGTTGAGGATGGCGAGGGCCTCGCGATAAGTGATGCGCGGGTGCGTGCTGCGCGCCATCCGATCGATGCGCGTGGCGTTGGGCCCGCCGACGATCTCCGCATCCAGGCCAACCGCAACGCTCTTGAGCAGGCGCTCCTGGAAGTCGCACAGCTCGTCCAACGAGAGGTCGCGCGCCCCCATGTGGATGAGCATGCTCTCGGTCAGGTGGTGAACCCCGGTCTTCCCCTGCCCGCGCAGCCCTTCGCCCTCGCAATAGACGCCTTGCGCGCCGCCCGCCACGACCCCTGCGAGGTAGAGCGGGCCCGCTTGGCGCGGAAAGGCCAACGATCCGGCGTAGTCCTGGTGGAGCACCGCGTCGATGACCTCGCTCGAGCCCGCGCCATGCGCCGCCTCCAGCGCCGGGACCCGCTCGTAGGCCTCGGCCTCCAGGAAGGCGCGAACGCGCCGCACCACGGCATCCTGGACGCGGATGCGCTGTGCAAGCGGCAGGGGATGGCGGGCGGGCCACGAACGGGTGACCCCGGCGGGCCGTGCTCCGCCAAGGCTCGCGGGGGCGGATTGGACGACTTGCTCCATCGCAGTACCCCACCTGGCGCTCGCGCAGCGCCAATCAGCGAATGCTGGGCCGATCCGTGGCCGGGCGAGAGCAGGCCGCCGCAGCTCCAGTCGGCGAACAGAAAAAAACCCCACGCGCCCGGGTCGGGCGGTGGGGCGAAGCGCCGATTGCGCGCGGGTTGCTCATCCTGCTCCTTCCGGGCTCGCGGGCTCCGGTTAAAGGATTCGGTGTCTTGTAGCGCTCCGCCGCCGCGACGTCAAGCAGCTATCCGGTCCAAGACCGCAGTTCCTTGCCATCATTGCTGTTGCAGCGTGGGTTCGCCTGCGGTCCAATGGGGCAAGCGGGCGCACGTGGTTCGGCGTCCGCCCAAGGGAGAAGGGTCTTCGATGTCCGCAGGCATGTCCGCAGGATTCCATCGCAACCACCCCGGCCGGGTGAACGGGGCCTGGTGGCCTTCGCTGCTCTGGCTGGCCGCCCTCGTGCTGCCGGCCGCGACCGCCGGGGCTCGGCCTGGCGAATCCGACGCCAACCAGAGCTGGTTGGCCGCGCTCACGGCCGGCGCGCGCATCGGCTCCTTCGAGGCTGGCGCGCTCTATCTGGCCGGCGAGGACGGGCCCCTGGGCGCGCGCTTCACCCACGTGCCCAGCGGCATGCCGGTCGACATCCTGCTGTTCGACTCGGTGCCCCAGGCCATGATCTGGGTGCGCACCCTGCCCGATTCGGATCGCGGTGAAGCGCACACGGTCGAACACCTGGTGCTGGGCAAGGGACGCAAGGGGCGCTCGCTGGGTCTGGCCCTCGACATGGCGCTTGGATCGAACTCGGCGCACACCGCACGCTGCCAGACCGTCTACCACTTTCACACCGCGGGCGGGCGGCAGACCTTCCTCGATTTGCTCTTCCGTCACCTCGATGCCTTCCTCCGCCCCGATTTCACGGATGAGGAGATTCGCCGCGAGGTTGCGCATTGGGGCGTGGATGACGACGCCTCCACCGGCGCGCTGGCGCTCGAGGAGAAGGGCAGCGTCTACCTGGAGATGCTCAGCTCGTTCGAGGAGCCGGGCACGATCCTCTGGAGCGAGGTGCGCCGGCTGCTCTACGGCCACGGCCATCCGCTCGGGCTCGAGTCGGGGGGCAAACCGGAGGCGATTCGCACGATGGAGCCGGCCCACATCCGCGCGTTCCTCGAGCGCTGCTACCGGCCGGGCACCGGGTTCGGGCTCATCCTCGGGCTTCCGCGGCAGTACGAGATCGAGCCCTTCCTCGGGGATCTGGATGGGGTTCTGCGCAAGGCATGCAACGGGGCCCTGGCCAACAGCGACACGCGCGCGGGAAGCGGGGACGATGCGCTCTTCCACCTGCCGCCCTTCAGACCGCCGGCCGAGCCCCTCATCGCGCGCTTCGGCCTTCCCAGCACCAACCCTGCTGAGCAGGGCGCCGCGGTCATCGCCTGGGCACCCCGCGACTCGCTCACGGCGGGCGACCGCATGCGGCTCGAGCTGCTCTGGTACCTGATCGCCGGCGACGAAACCTCCTACCTGCACAGGGATCTCGTCGATGGCTCCACGCGCAAGATCGCGGGCGGCGTCGCGGCGGTAAGCGGCTGGGTGCACGCGGACCCGGGCCATCCGCCCATGGTGTGGCTGAGCGGCCTCGATCCGGCGGCCCAGAGCGAGGAGGCGCTCGGGCGCATCCGCGCCGTGGTCGCCGAGCGGCTCACCTGGCTGGCGTCGCTGCCGGCCGATTCGCCCGAGATTGCGGCGCTCAACCAGCGCGCGCACGCTTATCTGATCGCGGCCCGGCGCGATTGCATCACCCGGACAGAAACACCGCCCCTCTTCGGGGTCCGCCACACGGGGAGCTTCTGGTACGACCTGCTCTTCGACCTCTCCCAGGAGCCGGGGTTCCGCAAGGACGTGCTGCGCGAGGGGCTGCGCCGCCAGATCGAGGTGGAGCTGGACGATCCCTCCTTCTGGCCCAGGCTGGTCCAGCGGATGGGTCTCGGGATCCCGCCGCTGGTCGTGGCTGTCTACCCCGACACGAGCCTGCCGGCGGCTCAAGCGTCGGCCAAGGCCGAGCGCGTGGCGCAGGCGCTGGCCGCGCTCGAGCGCCATCACGCCACCGCCGACGCGCAGGAGGCGCTGCGCCGCTACCGCGCCGAGTTCGACGCCGCCACGGCGCAGATCGAGACCCAGGAGACGGCGATCGGGCAGCCCGGCTTCCTGGTGGACCCGCCGCTGACGCTGGACGATGCGATCGATACGCGGCTGGCGCCGCTCGTGCTCAACGACCCCGTGGCCGGATCCAGCGAGGTTCCGGTGTGCGAGAACCGCTTTGGCCGCATGCAGACGGTCGATCTGGGCCTCTACTTCGACGTGACGGGGACGGCGCGCGAGGACTTGCTCTACCTCGCGATCCTTCCGCAGCTCCTGACGGAGCTGGGCTGCCACGATGAGGGCGGCGCCTGGCTCGCGTACGACGAGCTGCAGCGGCGCCTGCAGCGCGAGGTGAGCGACGTGCGCGCCGCCTACTCCGCCACGCCCTGCGAGGGCGGCAGCCGTGTGGAGCTGGCCGCCTACGCGACCGGGCTGGGCCTCGACGAGGGGCGCGCGGCGCTTGCCTGGACGGTGCGGCTGCTCTCGGGTGCGGCGCATCTGGACGCGGCCGGCTTGCCGCGACTGCGGGACGTGGTTCGGCGCGAGATCTCCTCGCTGCGCCAGGCACCCCTGCGCAGCGAGGAGACGTGGGCGGAGAATCCCGCCGAAGCCTACCGCTACCAGCGCGATGCGATCTTCCTCTCCGCGCGCTCGATCTTCACCGCCTGCCACCACCTGGAGCGCATCGGCTGGCGGCTGCGCGCCTCGCCCGGGGATGCGGGCATCGACGCGCTGGCCCATCACTGGAGCGACTTCCTGGGGCGATGGGATGGCGCACGCCAGGGGCTGCGCGCCGAGCTCGATCGCATGGACGCAGGGAGTCCGCCCCTGCCCGAGATCGCGCGGGAGCTGACGGCGTACCTGCGCACGGAGCTCGAGTCGCTGCCCGACGAGACGCTGCGCGAGGATGCGACGGCCCTCTACGGGCAGGCCCTGGACGACCTCAGGCTGGGTCCCGAGACCGTGCTGGCCGATCTGAGCCGGATCGTGAGCGGGCTGCTGCGCCAGGGCCCGAGCCGCGCGCACCTGAGCGGGAGCGCCGAGAACGTGGCGGTGTTGCGGCCCGAGCTCGATGTCGCCCTCGCGCGGCTCGCCGCGGGCTCCCCGGGCTCGGGCAGTCCCGGCGCGTTGGCCAGCGACCGGCGTCCGGGCCGCAGTCCGCTGGGTGCCGGCGCGATCACCGAGAACCTGCGCGGCCGCTATCCCTGGATCAAGCCGGGGGTCGTCAGCCGGCCGCCCTACGCGGCGCTGGTCATCGGGTCGTCCCGCAACGCGCTCTTCACCCACAGCGTGCGGCTCGCGAACTACGCACCGCCCCGGCGGGGCAAGTTCCTCGACTGCCTGGCGGCCAGGCTCTACGCCGGCGCCGGGGCGCATAGCCTCTTCATGCGCACCTGGGGCGCGGGCCTGGCCTACTCGAATGGCATCGGAACCGATCTGCATCGGGGTTTCGCGCACTACTACGCCGAACGCTGCACGGACGGGGTTGCCACGCTGCGGTTTTCCGCCGGCGTACTGCGCGCCGCCGCGGAGACAATTGACGGACCCTACTATCTCGACTACGCCCTCGCGGGTTGCTTCGGGGAGTACCGCGGCAGCGATACCTATGTCCGGCGCGGCCGCGCCATGGCGACCGATCTCGCCGACGGCATCACCCCTGACCAGGTGCGCCGCTTCAAGGAGGGGTTGCTGGGCCTGCGGGGCGAGTGGCAGAACGCGCCCGGGCCCGCCGACGTGCGCGCAGGCTCGCCGGCGGGCGGGGATCCCACCGCGGCGCACGCGGACCTGTTGGCCGAGATCCGTTCCCGGCTGCCGGAGGTCGTGGGGCCGCTGATCCCGGGATACGGCCTGGCCGCCGGTGAGGCGTGGGGATCGGTCAACCTGATGATCGGCCCCACCGAGCAGGTCGATGCTTACGAGGCCTATCTGGGGAGCCTGGAGCCGGGCGCGCGGCTGGTGCGTCTCTACCCGCGCGACTTCTGGATCGAGTGAGGGCAGCGATCTTGAAAGGGTCAGCCAGCCTCGTCTGGTTCCGCCAGGACCTGCGACTGCAAGACAACCCGGCGCTCGCGGCTGCAGCCCGCCGGGGCGGCCCGGTCGTACCGGTCTTCATCGGGGAAACAAGGACCGGCAGCGCGTGGGCGCCGGGGGCCGCCTCGCGTCTCTGGCTCCACCTCTCGCTGGGCGCCCTCGATGCGGAGCTGCGCCGCGTGGGCTCGCGCTTGACGCTGCGCCGCGGCCCGGAGGTGGGGGCGCTGGTCGCGCTGGCCCGCGAGGTCGGCGCCGGCGCGATCTTCTGGAACCGGAGGCACGAGCCGGCCGGTGTGGCCATCGACGCGCGGGCGCAGGCGGCGCTGCGCGCGGCGGGGCTCGAGGCCGAGAGCCTTCTCTCGGCGCTCCTCTTCGACCCCGCTGCGCTGCGCACTTCGACCGGCGGGCCCTACCGGGTCTTCACGCCTTACTACCGGGCCTGCCTCGCCCGCTTCCGGCCTCAGGCGCCGCTCCCGGCGCCGCGCCGCCTGAGCGCGCCCGCGCGCTGGCCGGGCAGCCTGCGGCTGGGCGAGCTCGGACTCGAGCCCACGGTCGACTGGGCGGGCGGCATCCGCCGATTCTGGGACCGCGGCCGGCGCAGTGCGCGCGAATCGCAGCCGGCCATCGGCGAGCGGACCGCGCGCGAGCGCTTGCAGGCCTTCGCCACGGGCGGGGTGGTACGCTACGAGATCGCGCGCGAGCGCATGGACTGGGACGGGACCTCGCGCCTGAGCGCGCACCTGCACTTCGGCGAGATCACCCCAGGGCAGGTCTGGCACGCGGTCGCTCGCCCGGCTTCGATGCGCGGGGCCGCACGTGCCCGACGAAGCGACGCGAGCGATTCCCGCGCGTTCGACAGCGCCGATGCCCTCTTGCGGCAGATCATCTGGCGCGAGTTCGCCCACCATCTGCTGCACCACTTCCCACAGACACCGGAGAAGCCGCTGCGGCCCGAGTTCGCCCGGATGCCGTGGCGCCGCTCGCGCCGCGACCTGCGGGCGTGGCAGCGCGGCGAGACCGGCTACCCGATCGTGGACGCGGCGATGCGCCAGCTCTGGGAAACGGGCTGGATGCACAACCGCGCGCGCATGATCGTGGCCTCGTTTCTGGTCAAGGATCTCCTGCTGCCCTGGCAGGCGGGGGCGCGCTGGTTCTGGGACACCCTGGTCGATGCTGATCTCGCCAACAACACCTTCGGGTGGCAGTGGGCAGCGGGGTGCGGTGCGGACGCGGCGCCCTTCTTCCGCGTCTTCAACCCGGTGATCCAGGGCCGGAAGTTCGACCCCGAGGGGGAGTACGTGCGCCGCTACGTGCCCGAGCTGCGGGGCGTGCCGCCGCGCTGGATCCATGCCCCGTGGGAGGCGCCGGTGCAGGAGCTGGACCGAGCCGCGGTGCGACTGGGCCGGGACTACCCGCGCCCGATCGTGGACCACGCCGCCGCGCGCGAGCGGGCGCTGGAGGCTTTCGCTCTCCTCAAAGCTCCCTAGGCCGGTCGCGCTATCGCAACCGTTCCGGCTCGATCAGCCCTATCCCGGTGTAGGGCACGTAGGCGCCCGGCGGCACGACGTGCGGCGTGATCAGCACGACGATCTCGCTCTTCTTGGTGGCGTGCGAGGTGCGTCCGAAAAGCGCGCCGAGGATCGGGACGCGCACCAGGATCGGGACCCCCTTGCGCACCAGCTCGTCGCGCTCGCGGATCAGCCCACCGATGAAGAGCGTCTGGCCGTCGGGAACGAGCACGTGGCTGCTCACCTGGGTGGTGCTCTTCGAGGGCAGGCCGTTCTGGATGACGCCGTCCGACAGCTCCGGGTGGATCTCCATGAGCACCTGGCTGTCGCTGGTGATGGTCGGCGTGATGCGCAGCTGGGCTCCCGTGTCGAGGAACTCCACCGACTGGATGACCGTGTTCTCGACCGTCGTCACCAAGGAAAACCCGAGCTGACCGCCGATGATGATCTCCGCGTCGGCACCGTCTACCGCCAGGACCTTCGGGGCGGCCAGCGTGCTCAAGTCCTCGACGCCCTCCATCGTCTCGAGGAAGGAGATCACCTCGTCCTTCTCCCAGCGACCGAAGAAGCCCTGTCCTCCGCCCGCGGCGGGCTGGGCGAAGCCTTGCAGGTCGATCTGGCCATAGGCGGTGCCGTCATGGATCACCGACCAATCGACCCCGAACTGGGTGTCGTCGGTGAGGTGGACCTCGATGATCTCGGCCTCGATGAGCACCTGCCGCGGTGCCCGGTCGATCGTCCCGATCACCTCCCCGATCTTGTCGAGCACGTCCGACCGGTCCTGCACGACCAGTGCGCGCAGAGGGGCGTAGGCCACGGCCTTGCCCGCGGAGGTGAGCATCTCGTCGAGGACCTTCTTGACCTGTTCAGGATCGGCGTAATCGAGTCGATAGGTGCGGGACTCCGAAAAGACCCGGCCGTCCTTGTCCCCGTCGGCCCGGCGCACGAAGTAGATGTTGCCACGCCGGATGGCCTCGTACCCGGCCATGCCCACGGCGGCGTGCAGCGCCTCAGCGAAGGGCACGGCGTGCAGATCGAGAGATACCTTGCCGGAGACGTCGCCCTCGCAAACGATGTTGAGCCCGCGAGACCCGGCCAGCAGGGAGAGCACCTCGGTGATCTCCACGTTCTCGACCGAGAGCGTCACCGGCGACGGCTCGCCGCCCGCGGGCGGCTCACCGGCAGGCGTGCCCACCGTTTCCTCGCCCGCGGATGTGCCCGCCGCCTCTTCACCGGCGGCCGCAGCGGACACCACGCCCGCCAGGAACAGCAGCAGGATCACCAGCAGCAGCCCGACCACCAGCAGCAGCCCGCCCAGCACCGGGAGCCCCACCTGGTTGAGCCAGGCGCGTTTGGCCCGTTCCGTCATCGCCCACCTCCCAGTTCCAGCTTCTCGATCTGGTCCCCCCGCTTCAGGAGCACCCAGTTCGCCTGGATCTCGACCACCCGGTAGTCACCGACCCGGTCGCCCACCGAGACGACCTGGTCACCGATGACCGCGCGCGCGCGTTGGCCGTCGATGAGGATCCCGTTCAGCGCAGGCGCTCGCCGCCTGCTGGGCGTCGCGGGTGTGGCCCGCTGTCCCAGCGATTCGCTCGCCGTCGCCGCGACGCTCCGGTGGCTCCAGGGCGCGAACAGGTCGCGCTCCAGGCGCCCGGTTGGGGAGAGCGCCGCAGCGGAGGAGTCCACCGCAGAGACGGCTCCCAACCCCTCGCCCTGCTGCGTCGCCTGCCCCATCTGCTCCATGAGGGTCAGGTAGGCCGTCCGGGCGTCGGCCGCGGCCGTCATCGGCTGCTCGCGTTGTTTGAACAGCGGGAGCGCCACGACCGCCAAGATGGCCAGGCCCGACGCCCCCAAGATGATCGTCGAGGGGCGTGGCATCCGCAGCCCGCCCCGCGCGCTGGTCTTGGCTTCCCCATCCATGGCTATCCCCTATCGGCCGGCGCGAAGAAGAGCGACAGTCGAATCTCGGCCGCGATCGGCGCACCGACGGTATCGCCGACCAGACGCAGCTGCTGGACGCGCGAGAGCTGCTCGGCCTCCTCGACCTGGTTGACGAACGCGTAGACAGCGGGGAACGAGCCGGACACCCGCACGTCAATCGCCAGCTCACGGAAGAGCTTGTGCTCCTGCACGCCCTGGGGCTTGAGATCCTCGAGGTTGACGTGGGTGCGCCGCGCCATGTCGGCCACCTGTCCGAGGAACACCTCCAGGTTCGGGGCGCCGGGCAGTTGCGCCTCGCTCTCGGCGATCTGCTGGCGCACCTCGCGCACCTGCCGATCCAGGCGGTCGATGCCCTCTTCACCCTGCGACATCAGCTCCACCGCCTCGCGGAAATCACCGAGATGCCGGCGCGCCTCGAGGAACGGGTGGAGCACCTGGTGGGAGACGATCGCCACGAAGGCGACCACCATGGCCGCCAGGGCGACCTGCCCTGCCAGGTCGATCTTCTTCGGATCCAACACCATGGCGCTCCTCCCCTCGCTAGCGCTCGGCCAGGCGGCACTTCAGATGAAAGCGCACGTCGCGCTGTCCACTCTCTCCCGGCAGCTCCGTGACCGCGGCCAGGTTCACGTCGCTGAAGGCGCCGCAGGTCTTCAGGGACCGCAGCACCTCGCCCACATCGCCGTGTCCCGGGGCGTACCCGCGCAGCTCGAGGTTGGAGCTGCATTCGTCCTTCCGGCTGCGCTTGGACTGCTCGTCAGGAACCAGGCAGTGCTCCAGCCCCACGTAGTTGAGGTAGCAGGCCGGCGTGAGCGCCGCGCCGATCTGCTCCAGGTACCAGCCGGCCCGCGGCGCGGTGCTGATCGAGGCGATGGCAGCGTGGCGCGTGGCCAGCCGGTCGCGTTCGCTGATGATGCTCTCGGCCCCCCGGAACCGGACTTGCAGCTCGTCGACGCGCTCGCTCAGTCTCCGCACTTCCGCGCTTGGTCCTGCCGCGACCCTCACGATGACCCCGTAGGCGACGGCCAGGGCCAGGGCGCAGCCCGCCAGGCGCGTCGCCCACCGGCGCAACAGCTTGCGATTCGTGCGGCGCAGGACGACCGCCGGGGGGATGAGATTGATGCTTGTCATGATCCCACCTCCTGCGGCCAGAGGGCACAGCTCGCCGCCGGCAGATAGGTCGAATCCGGCGGGCACGCGCCGCGGCGCGGCAGATCACCCCGGCCCTCCAGCTCGACCAGCGGCAGCTCGCTCGCCTTGGTCACGAACTCGCGCAGGAGCGCATTGCCCGCCATCGGACCGGCGAGCACGATGCCCGCGATTTTGGTCCGCAACAGGAACGAGTCCGAGTAGCCCACGCAGCTGGCAACCTCGCGGGCCAGATCCTGGAAGAAGGGCCCCAGGATCTCGCGCAGGGCGCTGGCGAGCGAGTCGAGCGATCCAGCCGCGCCCGCGTCGCGCCCGCCGGTCTCGATCTCGGGTTCCTGCGACAGCAACCGGCGGCACTGCTCTTCCTCGAGATCCAGCTCGCCGCGCATGTGCGCCACGAGGCCGCGCACGCTCCAGGGCAGGAAGCGTTCGAGCAGGACGTGGCCGCCCTGCACCACCGACACCGAGGTGGCTTCCTCGGAGGGGAACACGACCAGGTGGCGCTCGGTCCACTCGGCGCGGGCCATGGCCGCCGCCAGCGCGCAGGCGGGCGTGATCAGCCGCTCGATTTCGAGCCCCGCGTGATCGAGCGTCCGCAGCAGTCCTTCCGCCAGCTCGCGGGGCACGGCGAAGACCATCACCGCCACCCCATGCTCACCCCCGCGGGTCATCTCGACCGGCAGCCGCGCGTAGTCGATCACCACCTCCGCGGGCGAGCAGTTGAGCCGGTCGATGGCCTGGCTGGCGACCTGGCTGTCCAGCGATTCGGTCGCCACGGCTCGCAGGGTCAGGGGAAAGGCATCCACCTTGGGCGTACAGACCGCGCAGACCGCGGGGGCGCCCCCGATGCCCGCGGCTCGCGCCCCGGAGCGGATCTGCCGCGCGGCCCCGCCCGCGGTGATTCCGTCGGGCAGCCGGACCTCCGCCACCCGCCATCGCCGCCCATCACCCGCGGCCTGCCCCTGGGCCAGGCGCACGTAGGATTCCGCCGCCTCGATCCCCACGAGGCTCCGCCGCCGCGTTCGCGAGCGGAGGGCCTTGAACATCGCCGGCGCGCTAGCCGTCGTTGTCGACATTGCGTCCCCCCTCGATCCTGACGGTGGAGTAGGTCCCCACGACCGAACCCTTATACAGCACGGTCACCGTGATCATCTTGCAGTCGGTCGGTGTGAAGGACGCCAGCGTGAAGTTGGTCGGGTTCGTGTAGGCGATCGTCACGGTCCGCGTGTAGCCAGGCTGTGCAATCAGCGAACCGTCCTTCTGCTGCAGGGGCAGGCCCCCGGTCCAGACCGTGTAGTCGTCGACGTCGTCGAAGAGCGCTCGGTTCCCGAGCGCCACCCATTCCCCGGTCTCCGGTCCCAGCGCGGTGCCGCCGCTCTGCGGGTCGTTGAAGGGCAGCGTGGCAATCTCCTCGAGCAGCGAGATCCCCAGCTCATCGGCCACGCTCGACTGGTCGCACTCGTCGCGGGCGGCGAAGATCACGCGGGCCGTACCGCCGGTGGCCAGCGCCAGCGTGCTCACGATCGCGATCGTGATCAGCGCCTCCACCAGGGTGAACCCGCCCCCGGCGCGAGCCCGCGCGGGCGGGGCGAGCAGGCGGCGCAGTTCTCCCATCACATCTCCCTCCGCGTGCCGGGGACCAGCCGCAGGCCGCTCAGGGTGAGCCCCGCGATCGGATCCAGGTTGTAGGCCTCCTCGTGCCGGATGAGGGTTCCGGCGCCGTACAGGCTGACCTGGTGCGCCATGATCGCGCCCTCGAAGGCCCCGGGGAGCGTGGCGTTGACCTGGGGTCCGAGGAAGGTGCCGGTGCAGTAGATGGCACCGGTCACGCCGCAGGTCACGATGTAGGGCGTGGCCCCCAAGGAGAATGCGTAGGTGTTGCCTTCGACATACATCGAGAGGTCGCCCTGGACCACCAGGGCCGGCATGCGCGCGGGATCGTGGGGCACGTGGTAGTAGTTGGTGGGCACCCCCAGGGAGCTGCCGATGAAGACCGTGTTGGCGTTGAGCACGGCCAGCGTGCCGATCACGGCCACGTTCTGCAGGTAGACGTTGCCGCCGGAGGCATCGATGTAGTAGATGCCATCCGGAGAGGCGGTGCCGCTCGGGTTCACACCGGGACCGTAGACCTTGTTCGAAAGGAGCCGCGTGACGGGCAGGGTGATGGCCTCGCCGGCATCGTGGAACCAGTCGAAGTCGACGGCGGGCAGGCCCAGCGTGTCGGCCACGAAGTAGATGTCCGTGTTGTCGTCGTCCAGACCCGCGGTCACGGACTTCCCGAGCAGCGTGGTGATGTCGCCGTAGATGTCGGACGTCGTGCTCAACGTCACGGCGCCATTGGCCCGCAGGCGCCCCTCCACGGTGACGCCCGAGAGGTCGATCGTCGTACGGGAGTAGACGGCCTGCTTCATGGCCTCGTGCGGCCAGCGCACATACTCCGCCGCCAGCGTGCGGGTGATGGTGCCCACCTGGCCTGTGGCGGAGAGCTGCACCGTGTCGGCGGAGGAGGAGCCCGTCGCGCCCTCCGGCGGCACCTTCCCATCGCCGGGGTCGAGGGCCGTGACCGACACCCATCCGAGCCCGACCGTCTTGTTGTTGATCCACAGGGGTGCGCAGTCGGTCATGGTGAGTGTGGTGTCCGTGGAGGCCATGCGCTGGGCGTTCTCGAGCCCGGCCTGGGCGCAGACCAGGGCCATGGCCCCGTCCTGGAGTTGATCGCCCAAACGCAGGCGCATGCCGGCGTCGTAGGCCGCGCCGATGAGCAACGTGGCCGCGAGCATCGTCACGACGAGCGCGGCCAGCAGGATGCCCCCCCGCTCGCGGGGGCGCGGGCGGGTCCCCGCCGCCGTCACGGGCCTATGGGCTGTAGAGCGCGATGAATCCGGCACGCTGCTCGGCCTCCTCGCCCTGCCGCAGAACCAGCGCGTAGGTCACACCCAATGTATCGGTCAGCGTCTCTGTAACTTCGGCCAGACGCAGGCTCGAGGTCAGGCCGTAGATGCGGTGGAAGCCGTCGTACTCGTAGTCGCTGGAGGTCCAGTGGCCGCCGCCGTCGGCGGTCTCCCGGTAGCAGGCGTCGTTCACGGGCCACTCCCCGACCCAGCAGTTGTCGACGCCCCCGTATTCGAAGTGGCCCGCGTAGGAGCTGTGGCCCACCCCGGTCGAGGCCAGGATGAGCCAGTAGTCCCCGGTCGGGCTGATCGTCCCGTAGACGATCGGGGTCAGCGAGATCGACACCCAGCCGAAGCTCGCGGGCACCAGCAGGCGGCTCGCCGTCCCCTCGGCAACCAAGATGCCGGGCCAGCCGCTAACATTGGACTGGTAGATACGCGCCCTGACGTCCATCTCGGGCGGGTTGTGTTCCAGGGCAGCCAAACGCACTTCGACCCGCGAGAAGGCGAAGAACCCGGCCGGCTGGCTCCAGAACTGGACCGCGGCCCAGTCGTTGTCATGCATACTCTGCTTCCCGTTCGGCTCGTAGTCGCAGTGGGTGGAGGCCACCCAGGCGTCGAGGTCCCCCGGCTGGAAGCTGCGCATGAGGGCTTCGACGGTGTCGGGCAGCATTTCCTCGCGCGTGAAGGATCGCGCGACGGTCTGGAGGCCGAGCGCGAGGCTGTCGACGCCGGTGGTCACGAGCCGCCAGGGGCCGCCGTCGACACTGCGCTGCAGGGAGTCCGCTCCCACCAGCGCATAGCTCACGAGGCTTCCGCCGGTTGCCTGCAGATCGAGGCTGGTGGCGGTGATGGCCACGACGCGTCGCGCGCTCGAGACGTCCTCGCGCAGCCGGCCGATGGCCATCTGGGCCTGGCGCTCGACCGTGCGCCCCGCCTGCGCGGTGCGCGCGACCTCCAGAACGCTCGAGAAGATGTTGGCCATCGCCACGGCCAGCATGGCCGCGATGGTGGAGGCGATCAGCAGCTCGACCAGCGTGACGCCGGCCTGCCCGCGCGCCGAAACGGCTGGCCGCGCATGGCCACGCCCGGCTGCCGGCGGCAGCGGCATCCTAGTCGCCCGCCGCCGTGACACACCCGGTCTCCGCGGCCACCCGAACCGTCCACCGAGCCCCCGGGCCCGTGAGCACGATCTGCCCGCCGGCGACAGGCACGCCGTGCGCGTCGAAGCGCAGCGTATCGGATCCGCCGAAGTCGGCCGTGTCCAGATCGAGGCCGGCTCCGGGGAAGTACGAATCCAGATCGACGGTGAAGGGACGCTTGGACACCGGGTGCCAAAGCAATGTCGCGCCCGCGTAGACACTGTAGCTCTCTGCGTTCTCATCGAACACCACGCGGCGTTCGGACCGATGGGCAGTGGCCTCGGCCTGCGCGTAGCTCAGGTCGGTCACCAGCCGCTGCGCCGCTTCCTCCACGGCGAGCTGCTTCTGCCCGGAGGACAAAAGCGAGATCGCGGCGCTGGCGAGCACCGCGATCACGATCAGGACAAGCAGGAGTTCGACCAGCGTCAGCCCGCGGCTGCCGCCGCCGAGCGGGCTCCACGCGATCCGGCGCAAGCCGGGCGAATCCCCACGCGCGCGAGCCAGCTTTCCGCGCGGCGCCGTCATGGCCCGACCGGCCCCAGGCCACCCCGCTGCCGGCGCGGCCCAGGCCAGGCCTCGCCTAGTTCGCGTCGTGATCGCCGTCGTCGGCGATCAGCCGCCCGGTCTTGGTGTAGAACTTCCAGCCACCCGTGCCACCCGAGGCGGCAACCGAGATATCTGTCTCGGCGATGTCGCAGACGACGGTGCTCAGGCTGTTGAACGGGTTGACCGGGATGCCCTTGCGGAGATAGGGGCCGTACTTGTAGGTCGAGTCCTTCTCTGCCGCGGTCACGCCGTCGACCGCGCTGTAGAGGGTGAGCTGCGCGACGAAGGCTGCCGCAGCCTGCGTGGCGTTGCCCACGTCAGACCCATCGGTCTCCCGCTTGGCTCCGGGGTAGACGGCTTTGTGCTGATGGTAGTAGAGCTCGATGGCGTTGCGCAGATGGGACAGATCCGTGTCGAGCGCCGAGAGCTTCGCGTCTTCAGAGCTCGTGCTGAACTGCGGAATCGCAATGGCCGCGAGCACCCCAAGGATGATCACCACAATCAGGAGTTCGACGAGGGTGAACCCCGACCGACCGCTGGAACGACGGCTCATGATTGGCACACCTCCTGCTTACTCTGCCCCCAGCGCCCCGCTCACCTTCTCGTGGTGAGGCTCGCAGGCCTGGCTAATGCACTCCGCGCGACAGCTTGATCAGGGGGACGATGAACGACACCGCCACGGACCCCACCAAGATCCCCATGATCACCAGCATGATCGGCTCGATCATCGAGCTGAGGCGCCGGATGTCGCTCTCCAGCTCCTCCCGGTAGTGCTCGCTCAAGCGCGTCATGACCCGGTCCAGGGCCCCGGACGCCTCCCCCGTCGAGACCATGAGCTTCACGGTCTGCGGGAAGATCGCCGACTCCTGGAAGGCCATCGCCACGCCGTGCCCGTCCTCGACATGCTCCGCCAACTTGGCGAAGAAGCGCTCGTACCGGACGTTGCGTACGGACCGGCGCGTGATCTGGATCGCCTCCAGGTGCGGCACCCGGCTCCCCAGCAGCATCCCGAGGCTCGAGAAGACCTGGAACAGGTAGGCCTTGCGGAAGACCTCCCCCACCCCCGGCAACCCCACCTTGACCCCGTCCCAGGCCCGCTTCACCGCGGGCCGCCGCAGAAGCTTACAGGCGGCCACAGCCACCAGAGCTGTGATCGGTACTATAAACATCCATCTTGAGCGGAGAATATCGCCGGAGGCCAGCAGCACCCGCGTCATGGCGGGAACCTGGTCCCCCAGGTCCGCGAAGAGGTCCTCGAACTTGGGGAACATGTAGGTCAGCATGAAGATGATCACCGCCAGCATGATGACGGTGAGCACGATCGGATAGGTCATGGCTTCGCGGAACCGATTGCGGAGCTGACGGCGGATCTCCAGCACCTGCACCAGCCGCTCGAGGCTCTGGTGCAGGGTACCGGTCGACTCCCCCGCGCGGACAATGCTCACGTAGAAGTCATCGAAGATCCGGGGGTGTTGCTCCAGGCACATCGACAGCACCGCCCCCTCGACCAGGCGGTCATGGACCTGGTTCAGGGCCGTCTTCAGATCGGAGGGCCTCAGGGGCTTGGCGATTGCTTCGATCGAGGGGACCAGGCCATTGCCGGTCTCGAGAAGCAGCGCGAGCTGGCGCGTGGCAAAGACGAGCTCCTCGACGGTGCCCCTGCCCTGCCGGCCGAGCTGCACATTCAGGATGCGCCGCAGCGGCTGGATGGCCGCGGGGGGCGCAGAGACCGGCGCGGGCGCTTCTTCGGCCTCTGGCCGCCGAGCCTTGGCCGTCGCTGTCAGATCGAGCGCCACGGCGGGTCCCCCTCCGGAGCCGTGCCAGGCACGTGCCAGGGTGATGGGCGGTCGCTCATCCGCCCTCTGGATCTATCGGCACTGCGAGGGGGGGCCTTGAAGGGCTAGTCGACGAAGACGGCGCGCGTGGCTTCTTCGAGCGTGGTCTTGCCCTCAAGCACGCGCTTGATCGCCTCCGATCGCAGGGTGGGAAGGTGGTGGCGGTGCTGGTATTCGCGGATCTGGGTCGCCGAGGGGTCCTTCAGCAGCAGGTTCTGGAGTTCCTGGTCGATCGCCAGCAGCTCGTAGATCCCCGTCCGCCCGCGGTAGCCCGAGTCGAAACAGGCGCTGCAGCCCTTGCCGCGGCGAAGCTGGAGGTTGGGCTGGTCCGCGACCCCCAGGCGCTGCAGCTCGGCCTGGGAGGGCCGGTAGGAGAGGGCGCAGCCGGGACAGATGCTGCGCGCCAGGCGCTGACCCATGACGCCGATGAGCGCCGAGGAGAGCAGGTAGGGCTCGATGTCCATCTCGAGCAGGCGGGTCACCGAGCTGGGCGCATCGTTGGTGTGCATGGTCGAGAGCACCAGATGGCCGGTGAGCGCGGCCTGCACGGCGATCGCGGCCGTCTCGGCATCGCGGATCTCGCCGACCATCACGATGTCCGGATCCTGGCGCAGGACGTGCTTGAGGATGCGCGCGAAGGAGAGGCCGATGTCGTCGCGGACCTGGTTCTGATTGACGATCTCGAACTGGTACTCGACGGGATCCTCGATCGTGACGATGTTCTTCTCGAGCGAGTTCAGCTCGCGGATCCCCGCGTAGAGCGTGGTCGTCTTGCCGCTGCCGGTCGGCCCGGTCACGAGCACCAGCCCGTAGGGGCTGTGGAGGAGCTGGCGGTAGGTCTTGAGGGTCTCCGAGGAAAACCCCAGTTCCTCCAGACTGAGCAGCCCCGCCTCCTTGTCGAGCACGCGCAGCACGATCTTCTCGCCCTGCACGCCGGGCAGGGATGAGAAGCGCAGGTCGACCGTGCGGCCCAGGGCCAGCACCTGGATGCGCCCGTCCTGGGGCAGACGGCGCTCCGCGATGTCCAGGCTGGCCATGATCTTCAGACGCGAGACCACCGGTGCGTGCAGCTCGATGTGCTGGCGCATGACCTCGTAGAGCACGCCGTCGATGCGGAACCGGATGCGGAAGAACTTGCGCTCGGGCTCGATGTGGATGTCGCTGGCCCGCTCCTTGATGGCCTTGAGGATGATCTGGTTGACGAGGTTGATGATCGGGCTCTCGCCCGCCATCTCGGCGATGTCTTCGAAGCGACCGGTGGTTTCGGCCGAGACCAGCTCCAGATCCGCCTCGTCCATGCCCGCCGCGAAGTCGGACAGGACGCTGTCGCCCTCTTCGTAGGTCTCGGTGATCAGGCGCTCGATGTCCTGGCGGAGCGTGACCACGGGCTGGATCTCGCAGCCCGTCATCTTGCGGACCATGTCGAGGATGTGGATCTTGTGCGGGTCGGTGACGGCCAGGGTCAGCGTGTCGCGGACCCGGAAGAGCGGCAGAACCTCGTAGGCCTCGGCCTTGTCGCGCGGCAGGAGGTGGACGACCCGCGGATCGACCAGACCCTTGCGCAGGCGGACGAAGGGGATGCCGTCGCGGGCGGCGAGGACGACGCCGATGTCTTCCTCGCTGACCAGGCCCATGCCGACCAGGACTTCGCCGATGCGCTTGCCGCTGCGCTTGTGCTCCTCGAGCGCCTTCTCCTTCTGCTCGGGCGTGATCATCCCCTGTTCGACGAGGATGTCGCCCAGCGGGGCGCGTTTCGAGACCCCTCGGCTGATCACAGGAAGCTCCTCCCGGCGCTCTCGAGGTCGTCGTAGACCGAGATGCTCTGGTCGATCCGGGTGATCGCCAGAACGTCGCGCGCCACCTGGCTTGGACCAGCCAGCCGCAGCGACCCGCCCGCCCCCCGCAGTGCGGTGGCCAGATCGAGCATGAACTCGAGGGCGGCGCTGTCCAGGAAGGCCACCCGCCGCAGGTCGATGACCAGGTCGGTCGTGCCGTTCTCCCGTTCCAGGCGCACGGCCTCCGCCAGCGACGGCAGGCTCTCCTCGACCAGCGCGCCGTCGGGGGCCAGGTAGGACGCCACCCCCAGCTTGGTCGACTTGATCTTCATCTCGGGCCTCGCTCAGGATCACTCGGTGATACGGCGCCCAATCGCTCAGGCCGCTGGTTCCGCTGGCGCGTCCCCCTTAACGTCGTCCAGCGCACCCTCCTCCAACAGCTCCAGGAATGCGGCCGCCACCCGGGGATCGAACTGGGTACCCGAGCAGCGCCGGATCTCTTCCACGGCCCAGTCCAGCGACCGCGCCGCTCGGTAGGCGCGGGAGGAGTAGATCGCATCGAACGTGTCGGCCACGGCGATGACGCGGGCGATCAGGGGAATCGCCTCCCCCGCCAGGCCATCGGGGTACCCGCGGCCGTCGTAGCGCTCGTGGTGATGGCGGATGGCCGGGATGGTCGCCGCGAGTTGGGGGATGGGAGCCAGCACGCTGCAGCCCTTGGCCGGATGGGTCTTGATCTCGGCGAACTCGGCCTCGGTGAGCTTGGCCGGCTTGTTGAGGATCTCGCCCGAGATCCCGATCTTGCCGACGTCGTGCAGCACCGAGGCCCAGCTCAGGGTCTGCAGGTCGTCAGCCGACAACCCCAGCCGCTCCCCGATCTTCATCGAGTACCGATAGACCCGCTCGCTGTGGCCGCGCGTGTAGACGTCCTTGGCGTCGATCGCTGCGACCAGGCTGCGCACCGTGTTGAAGAGCATCTCGCGCAGCTCGTGATAGAGTTCGCGGGTCGTCGCGACGTTGGACAGCTCCTCGGCCAGGGCCTCCAACAGCCGCAGCTCGCCGGTCTCGATCGGCGGCTCCCCCTCGACCCGAAACACGCCCACGTAGCCGGTCATTTCGGTGCGCACGCGCACGGGGCAGATCACGTAGTGGACCGGGCCCTCGGGTCCCTCGACCGATGAGGCGTGGCGTGTGGAGCCCCGGGCCTCGCGGCCGCGCAGACGGAGGGTGAACTCGTTCTGGATCGCTTCGAGCACGTCCCAGTTGCCCGTGAGCCAGTGGAGGACGTCCGGGAAGGTGGAGCTTGAACCCGCGCTCCACTCGATGTGGTCCTGATCGGGCTGGCAGAAGATCAGGAGCCGCTGCTCGAGCAAGTCGGCGGTTTCCTCGAGCATCCGATGCGCGGCCTTGGCAAAGCTCTCGTCGGGACGCAGGACGTGACTGAAGCGGTAGAGCAGGTTGATCTCGTCATAGGACTGCGAGAGCTGACCGGTCATGTGGTCGAGGTCCTGCTCGGCCGCAAAGCGCTCGCCCAGGTGGGTGCCCAGCGAGATGAGCGCGGCCCGCAGCTTGGACTCGACGGCGTCGGCGGTCAGCGTTCCCAGGTGCTCGCCCGCGGCGTCGATCGGAACAGCCTCGCTCTCGGCGTGGGCCGCGGTCTGCGCGGGCGACTCGCCCGCGGAGAGAATCACGCCGCCGGCGTGATCGAGAACCTGCAGGCGCGTGCCGGCCAGGTCGGCCAGGTCGCGGAGGAGCTGCCCGCAGGCGGAGCGCACGAACGCCGCGAAGCTGCGACGGAGGGTTTCTTCGGTCATGCTGCCCTCTGCATTCCGTTGCCCGAGCCCTCGGCCGTCAGGCCGTCCAAGCGCTGCTGCACCAGTCGCAGGATCTCCTTCGGGCTGACGGGCTTCTCGAGCAGCGAGACGCCCGGGAACTGGTTGACCCAGTCGCGCTCCTCGTTCTCCGAGCGGGAGGTGACGATGAAGACGCAGCCGGGCAGATAGGGTCCCTCGGACGCCAGATGAGTCACCAGCTCCCGCCCGGTCATCTTGGGCATCTGGATGTCGCTCACCATGGCGTCGAAGCGCTCTTCCGCCAGCTTCGAGAGGGCCTGCCGGCCGTTGGAGGCCGTGTTCACTTGGTAGCCTGCGCGCTGGAAGACGCGCGCCAGGATCCGCTGCACGGCCGAGTCATCGTCGACGATCAGAACCCGTCTGGAGTCCATCCTCATCCCCCGCTTCATGGCGCCCCTAGGCCGCCACGTCCAGCCGCTGACCAACCTCACGCACCGGCAATTGCAGCCGGAAGCAGCTTCCCCGCCCTGGCGCGCTGTCGACCGTGATCACCCCGCCGTGGACCTCGACAATGTCCTTCACCAGCGACAACCCGAGCCCGGATCCCGAGACGCGCTGGACCTCCTCGCGGGAGGAGCGCTGGAAGCGCTCGAAGATCAGGCCCTTCTCGTCGTCGGCGATGCCGATGCCGGTGTCCTCCACCTCGATGGTCAACTCGCTCTCCGCCGCCGATGCACGCACGGTGATGCGGCCGCCCTCGGGCGTGTACTTGATCGCATTGGTGAGCAGGTTGGTCAGCGCGACGCCGATCAGGTCCTTGTCGCCGTAGAGGGCCGGCAGGTTCTCGGGCACCTCGAGCGCGAGGGTCTGGTTGCGCCCCTGGAGCTGAGGCCGCAGCGATTCCGCCAGAGACGTGATCAGGCCGCTCGATTTCACGAAGCCGAAACGTGCGGACAGATTGCCCATCTCGATGCGCGAGAGCTGCAGCAGATTGGCGATCAAGCGCGCCATGCGCTGAGCCTCCTCACGCAACGTGTTGGCGTACTCCTTGCGCTCGTCGCTGCTGAGCAGCCCCTCTTCGGCCAGCGCCTCTACATAGGTCAGGATGGTGTTCAGGGGCGCCTTGAACTCGTGCGAGATCTGCGATAGGAACTCGGCCTGCGCCCGCTGCGCGGCCTGCTGGGCCGTCACGTCCCGCAACGTGTAGAGCGTGCCGGTCTTGCCGTTGTGGGACGCGTTCAGCGGGATGCGGGTCAGCATGATCTGGCGCTCCTGCCCCTCGCGCCGGGTGGTGTGGACCGCCTGGCCCACGGTGAGCGTCTCGCCCAGGACGCGCGCCATCTCGGGCGGCAGCGCCTTCAGCTCCCGGCCGTCCAGCTCCTCGACCGTGTGGCCCAGCAGGAATGCAGCGGCGCGATTCACGTAGACGATCTTGTCCCCCGTGTCGGTCATGATGAGCCCGTCGGCCAGGTGGTCGAGGATGAGCCCCTTGCGCCGGCGCTCGTAGTCGAGCACGCGGTTCTCGATGGTGAGCATCTCGCGGGCCTCCTGCAGCTCGTGGATGCGCGTCATCGCCTGTTCCATCAACGCGCCGCTCTGCGACCCGCCGGGGGTTAGGCCCGCCCCGTCGGCCGCGGCAGGCAGCACGCCGCTCAGCCGCTCGAGGAAGGCCGACGTGGGCTGGATGGCCTGGCGAATGGTGGCGGTCATGAGCGCCACGAAGGCCAGCAGCAACAGCGCTGCCGGCAGGATGAACTTGATGCTGTCGGCGTTGAGGAAGGCGGGCCGCTCATTGGGCAGCAGGAGGGCCACCGTGCCGACGCGCCCGCTCGTGCCCAGGAGCGGGTGCAGGACCACGCGTCCGTCTTGGTTGCCGAACAGGGCCGCCTGGAGCAGCGCGGGGTCCTCGGGCAGGGCCCCGTCGGGCCCGAGCGGCAGCTCGGGGCGGACGCCGATGCGGGCGACGTCCGTGTGGGCCACGATCTCGCCCTGCCGGCCGAGCACGGCGCCGGCCGCCACGCGACCGTCACGCGCGGTGCGCTCGAGGATCCGCAGGAAGCGAGCCCCATCGCTGAAGGTGACATCGGAACCCACCGCCAGGCTGACCAGCTCGACCAGCGCGCGGTCGCGCCCGTCGCGCTCCGCGTCCTGCTTGAGGCGGTCGCCTCGCTGCAACAGGCCCACCGTCGCCACGGCCAGTACGAGCAGTGCGGTCATCTGCAGCAGCATCAGCTTCGGTGGGAAGATCTGGAGGAGCCACCCTCGATGCGGCCCCTGCGCGGGGCGGTTCGTGGGCTTGTTCGCGGACGCCATTTCGCCTCCCGAGGCCAGGGATCTTCGAAACCGGACGCATGGTCTCGGGCCCGTGTTTGCAAGGCGCGGGCCGGGGGCTGCGGGCAGCGCTGGTTGATCCTGCTCAAGCCGGCCAGCCATGTACGGGCGCGGGACTTGGAGCCAGCCCGCCGGCGTCGCGCCGGCCTGGTGTGGCTGAGATGCGCCGGCCGTGGGTTCTGAGCCGCGCTGCATCCTGCACGCGGTGATGCAGCCTGCCCCGGGCGGCCGCGCCTCCGAGCAGATCCGGGGCGGGCGTTCTGCCGGCGACGCGGCGGACCGCGAGCCGGAACCGCGCAACTCGGCTGCCCGGCCTTCGCGCGGCCCCGCGGCGCTGCAGGGCTTGGCCGCCGCCGGGGGGTGTGGTAGCCTCCTTTGTTCCGGTATCCATGGGGATCCGGCCCGGCAGCGGGCACCAACGCGGGAGGTGGTCATGAGTCTGAGCGAGCAGGCCCACCAATTGGTGGACAGGGTGGTCGCCAACAACGACTGGCGGCAGCGGCGCTGTTTCAACCTCATCCCATCGGAGAACACCCCCAGCCTGCTGGTCAAGGCGATGGAGATCTCCGACCCCTCCGGACGCTACGCCGAGCACCGCACGATGAAGGGCAAGGAGATCTACTTCTACCAGGGCATCGACTTCATCCGGGACATCGAGGAGATGGCCCGCGAGGAGATGTGCAGGTATTTCGAGTGCCCGCGGGCAGAGATGCGGGCCATCAGCGGCCAGATGGCGAACGAGGTGGTCTTCAAGGCCGTGACGGCCTTCGCCAATCGCGACCGAGCCGAGGGCCAGCCCTGGCGGCGCATCCGTTCGGTCATGAACAACGACCTGACCAAGGGCGGGCACCTCTCCTCACAGCCAATGGGGGCCCTCTTCAATTATGTCGAGCACCGCGCGGACGGCAAGGAGAACGTCACGAACTTCCCGATCCGTCGGGACAATCTCTACAAGATCGACACGGACGTGCTCGGGAACTTGCTGCTCGATGCCCGCCCCGAGCTGATCATCTTCGGCAAGAGCATGTTCATCTATCCCGAACCGGTGGCGTTCACCTACAACGTGGTCAAGGACTGGAATCCACGACCGGTGATCATGTACGACATGGCCCATGTCCTCGGGCTCTACGGGGCTTTCCAGGAGCCGTTCAAGGAGGGCGCCGATGTCGTCACCGGGTCGACCCACAAGACCTACTTCGGGCCCCAGCGCGGCATCATCGCGTCGACCATGGACAAGGAATCGCCCTTCGCCAAGCTGTGGTTGGACGTCAAGAGCCGCGTCTTCCCCGGCTCGACCAGCAACCACCACCTGGGCACGCTGCTGGCCCTGCTGATGGCGACCTACGAGATGAATGCGTTCAAGCAGGAGTACCAGACACAGGTGCTCAAGAACGCCAAGGCTTTCGCCAAGGCCCTCAAGGCCGCCGGCCTCGATGTGCAGGGCGACCCGGCCGACGGCTTCACCCAGACCCACCAGGTCCTGATCCGCGTCTCGCAGCACGGCCCGGGCGATCAGATTGCGCGGCGGCTAGAGGAGAACAACATCGTCTGCAACTACCAGGCGCTGCCGGACGACGAGACGTTCCTGGTCTCCAGCGGCCTGCGTACGGGCGTCTCCGAGATGACCCGCTTCGGGATGGAGGAGGCCGACTTCGGCCCGCTGGCGCAGCTCTTCGCCGACTGCGTGATCCGCGACAAGAATGTCAAGGACGAGGTGACCGCCTACCGGCAGAAGTTCGCTCAGATGCGCTACTGCCTGCCGGCGGCCGAGGCGGCGGAGCTGGCCGCGCGCGTGTTGGTCTCGGTCTTCCCCAGCTCCGACTACGCCAAGCAGTTTGCGGAGAACCTGGGCCGGCTGGCGTAGCCCACCGGTTCTGCCGGACCTCGACCCGAGCCTGCGGGAACACCCCGCGGGCTCGTTCGGCTACTGCTCGCAGCTCCGACCCCAGCAGGCCGCGAAGCCGGTGAAGTCGTCGATCCCGGTCGTGCCGTCGTTGTAGTAGTCGGTGCAGCCCGCGGCGCCGGTCATGTGGGCGTGACCGAAGAATGCAAAATCCGCGAGCGTCACGGCGCCGTCGGCCTCGCCGTCGAAGTCGGGGCTGAGCAGGCGATCGTAGATGCGGATGACTACGCCGTTGGCCAGGATCCTGACGACGTCATGGCCGAGCCGGCAGCCGCCCATGGCCAGGTTGAAGGCAACCTGGCCCTGCTCGTTCGTGATTCCCGCCCCCTGGGCACCCGGGCAAACGTAGTGACCGAATGGCTGCCCAACGACGATCTCGACGTACGCGTTGGGCACGGGCGTCGTGGGGTCGACCATGACGGTGACGACGAACCTCGTGACCTCGGGCCCGGTGCCCGAATGCGGTGAGGTGAGGATCCCCATCATCGCATCACACGGGACGACGGTGCAGTGCTCCGGATCCGGGATGTCGCTCGCCAGGGCAGGGAACACCGCGACTACCAGAGTCAGGGGCACCAAGAAGCGACACGCTTTCATCGCTCGCCTCCTCTCGTGGGGGTGGTGTCGGTGCAGTCACAGGCTTGTGATCAGCTTAGCGCCCCCCCTCGCGGAGTGTCCAGCCCCCTTCGCCTTGCGCCGGCCCCCCGCGAACGCCTGGTGCCGTGCTACCGCTCCCGCCCCTCTCCGTAGAATTGGTCATCGCGGTGCTGGAAGAGCACGTTGAAGGTGGTCAGCGACCCGTAGATGCGCGTGATGTACCGCTGCATCTCCAGCTTGTCCTCGTCTGTCAGCTTGGGATGGCTGTTCACCTTCTGTTCCAGGACGCGCAAGCGGTCGCGCAGCATGACGATCTTGTGAAAGAAGCTCTCGATCGGCACGGTCTTCTCTTGGAGGTCGGGCCGACCGGGCCGCAGGATGAGCTGGCCGCGCTCCCACTTGCCCGACATCTCCACCTCGGTCGTATCCTGCGGCTGGAGGGTGCCAGCCAGCAGCTCCCGGAACTCTCCCACCGTGAGGGAAAGCACGGGTGAGGCGTCGTTGTACGTTTGTCCCGGCTGCGTCGAGTGCATGGATCTCCTCCTCCCTGATGAATAGGCGTGTGCGCGGGACGGCGCGGCCTGCGCCTGCAGCCTGCCGTCCGTCGCGGCGAATCCTAGGGCTCCCGGGCGGGGGTTGTCCACCCAGCGGGAGCGGGCAGCCACGGCTCGGCGCGCGGCCCGCAGCGATGCAACAACCAGAGCCCCAGGAGCAGCACCGCCGCGGCGGGGGCGATCCAGCCGGGCGAATCGAGCGGGCCGCCGGTCGCAGCCACCAGCGTCTCGGGGCTGGGCGGGCCGTCGAGAGACGTGTTCAGCGCCACCACCGCCACCAGGTTGTAGACCCCGTGGGCGAGGCAGGCGCAGCAGAGGCTGCCCGTGCGCAGCACGAGCCAGCCCAGCAGCAGCCCGACGAGGAAGATGCTCAGCAGGCTCCAGGGATTGAAGTGCACGACCGCGAAGAGGATCGCGGTCAGCAGCAGCGCGCTGCGCCGGCCGTAGCGCAGGAGGAATCCGCGCAGCAGCAGCCCCCGGAAGAAGAGCTCCTCGCCCACCGGGATCAGCACCGCCGCGGTGAGCACGACCCGCACCCAGCCGGCCGTGCCATCGGCGTAGAACAGACGGGCCATCTCGACGGCGATGTCGTCGGGCACCGGCACGAGGAGGCCAATCGCGGAGTCGAGGGCATTGGCCAGGAGGGCAGCCGCGCAGGTCAGGGGGATGGTGAGCAGCACGATCCAGGCGGCCACCGGCCGCGGCAGAAATGCCTCGCGCCAGGAGACCCGGGCGATGCGCAGGCCCACCGTCAGCCCGAGGGTCAGACTCAGGATCTCCACGATGCCCAGGAGGGCGATGTCCAGCTCCGCCCCACGCCCACCCAGCAGCATCACCACCAGGGCCAGCGCGGAGGCGGCGAACATGACCACGAGGAGCAGGATCGCCTCCCCGAACCCCGGCTGCGGCAACGCGGGCGCGGGGCTGGGGGGCATCGAGGGCGGCTGCCCGCTGTCGCCACCGCCGATCGGGTCACGCGGCGCCGGGGAGGGGGCATCTTGGGGAGCTGGTGCGTCCCCGCCCTCGCCGAGCTGGCCCGGCCCGGCGGTGCTCATAGGCAAGCGTTTTCCGGGTTCGGAATCAGACAGACGAAACGCAGCGTCGCGTCGCCGGGATTGCGAAACTGGTGCGGAGTCCCCGGCTGGATGAAGACCGTGCTGCCCGGATGGAGCTCGTGGATGCGCACGCCTTCGGTCACCTCGCCCCGGCCCTCGAGGATGAGAATCTCGTGTTCGTAGCCGTGCTCGTGGAGCGAGGTATGCCCGCCGGGCGCAACCTCGAAGATGCGCATGCTGAAGTGACGCGCCCCGGCCCGCGGCGTGATCACTTCGCGCACGGTGACGTTCAAGGTCCCTTCCATCGCGACCGGCTTGGCTGGAATGTCCGTGTAGTGCTTGACGATCATTTCCAGATCCTCCCCGTTGCGCCTGCCCTTCGTACCCGTCGAAATGAGAATCCCTCCGAGTCGGGAACCGGCAGGGAGGGATTCGAGGCTGAACCGACGCTTGTGCACCCTGGACGCTAGTCCAAGGGGAACTTCACGCCTCCCTGGATGAACCAGTAGTCCGCCCCGCCGTTCGTATTGTAACCCGCGCGGGCCGTCGGGATGATCCCGTCACCCGAGGAGAGATCGGCCCCGAGGCCCACGTCCGCCCCAAGTTCGACCTCCGAGTCGTCGCAGATGCCGCCGAAGAGCGCTGTCTGGCACTTGTCCACCTCCCAGGACTGGTAGCAGAAGGCGATGCCCCCGAAGAGGAAGGGCCGGAAGCTCGCATCCTCGAGGAAGTCGTACCGGACATTGCCCAGGAAGCCGAGGTTGGACCAGCTCCATTCCCACTGGCCCACGTCGAAGCTCTTGCTCCAGTAGTCGACACCGATCTCGAGGCTCATTTCGGGGGTGAACTTGCCCAGATCGAGCCCGCCGCTCAGGATGAACGTGCCCCCGGCGTCATCTTCGTCGATACTCACGTATCCGGCGCGAAGCTCGATCCCCTTCAGTCCCATGTCGCCGGCCCGGGCTGTGCCGATGGCCCATCCCGCCACGAACGCCAGCACCATGACGCAACAAGCGCGCTTCATTCCCCGATCCTCCCTGTCCTGTCGCGGATGGGGTCACCCAACCCGCATCGCCTCGGTCGGTCACGGCCCGTGTCGGCCGTCCAGCCTGCCTGGCTACCGCTACGCTAGTCGAAATCGCGGGGCCAGTCACGGGGGACTTGCGGACCTCTTGCCCGGTGCCGGCGGCGGGGCTGAGCCTGGTTCGCGGGCACGGCACGCCTCACCGCCCGTCTCGGGGGTATCCCACCGCCACGATCAGGAGCGCTCGTTGGCTGGCGGGCAGCCCGAGCACGCGGGCCACCTGATCGTCGTCGAAGGCCCCGACTGGAACAGCCCCCAACCCCAGCGACTCCGCCTGCAGGAGTAGGTTCTGGCAGGCGCACCCGGACTCCATGAGGATGTAGCGGTCGCCGCGCTCCCCGTACTTGACCTTGGTTCGCCGCGGCTCGGCCGCAAGGACAATGCAGCCCGGCGCCCGCGCGACCCAGGCCTGCCCCAGCGCGGCGGCGGACAGGTCGGCGCGCGCGTCGGTTCGCGCGATCCAGGCCAAGGCGTGGGAGGAGGGGTCGTAACGGGCCATCCCTTCGGCGGTAATCAGATAGAATTCCAGGGGATAGAGGGCTCCGGCCGAAGGAGTCGTCCGGTGCATGAACCGGTCCTCCCCCGTCGTGCCCCCGGCCGCCCAGAGGAGCTGCCCCAGGGTGGCCCGATCGAGCGCATCCGGGGAAAACTCGCGCAGCGATCGCCGGCTCTGGATCAGTGTTTCGAACGGCTTGCCGCCGGCGCGATCGGGCCCCGGCAGCATCTCGACCTCGCCTGCCGCCCGGCTGCCACCCGGCGGCGGCGCGATGAGCGCCAAGCCGAGCAGCCCCACCGCGCGCACACGTGGCCCGATGGCATCGGCCAGGCGATGGCGGGGCGCCGCGAACCGGAAGCGGGAGTCCATGCTGTGGCCCTCCGGCCGACATCGGTGGATGGACGGGGCGCCGGGCCGACACTCGGGTTTCCCCAGCCTCATCCCGGGCTCGTCGGCGGGATTGCGGAGTCTCCCCCGCGGCAGGTAGCATAGTGCCTTCCCGTGCCGGGGCATATGCTGATCTCCGGCATAAGCAGATGGAATCCCAGCGGGGGACGCCGCCGTGAAGCCCAAACGCAAGATCCTGCTCATCGACACCGATCCCGAGCTCCTGGCCGCTTACCAGGCAGTACTCGCGGGACACGGCTATGAGGTGCTGACCGCGCCCACGGGCAGCGAGGGGCTCGACACGGTGCGCGCCGAGATGCCGGACCTGGTGGCGCTGGACGTGATGCTCGAGGAGCACGACACCGGCTTCCGCGTGGCGGCTGACATCAAGAACGACCCGCTCTTCCGCCGAATCCAGGTGCTGCTCGTCTCCTCCGTCGCGATGAAGACCGGCTACCGCTTTTCCAGCGAGGAGGATGGTTACTGGATGAAGGCCGACGGCTACGTCGAGAAGCCGGTCGAGCCCGAGGCATTGAGCCGCAAGATCGAGGAGCTCCTCGACCACATCGAGCCCTGAGACACGAGCCCGGCGGCGCCTCTGCGGGCGCCGATCGGCACGAGAGAAGGGAACGCGCCGGGATGCCACAGCTCAACGAGATCCTCCACAAGGAGCACCTGCACGAAGCGGTCACGCTGTTTCGCATTCACGCGCCCGAGATCGCCGAGAAGGTCCAGGCCGGGCAATTCGTGGTCATCCGCGCGAACGAGACGGCCGAACGCCTGCCGCTCACCGTGGCCGAGGCCGATGCCCAGGACGGCTCGATCGCCGTCATCTTCCAGGAGGTCGGGGTCTCGACGCGCAAGCTGGGCCGCCTCGAGCCGGGCGACCGGATCGCCGACGTGCTCGGGCCGCTGGGCAGGCCGACCGAGGTGCGCAAGGTCGGCACGGTTGTCTGCATCGGGGGCGGCGTGGGCGTGGCGATCGCCTATCCGGTCGCCAAAGCCTTCAAGCAGGCCGGGAACAAGGTGATCTCGATCATCGGAGCGCGCACGAAGGAGCTCCTCATTCTCGAGGACCGGATGCGGGCGTGCAGCGATGAGCTCCTGATCACCACCGACGACGGCACCTACGGCCGGCACGGCTTCGTCACCGACGAGCTGAAGCGCCTGATCGCCGAGGGCGTGAAGATCGACGAGGTGATCGCCATCGGGCCGGCGGTCATGATGCGCGCCGTGGCGAACGTCACCCGCGAGCCTGGCATCAAGACCGTTGTGAGCTTGAACACGCTGATGGTCGATGGCACCGGCATGTGCGGCGGCTGCCGGATCACGGTGGGCGACGAGATCAAGTTTGTCTGCGTTGACGGCCCCGAGTTCGACGGCCACAAGGTCGACTTCGGCGAGCTGCTCGCCCGCACGGGCATCTACATGCGTGAAGAGCGACGGGCGACTTGGGACCACGAGTGCCGGCTATCGGCGGCCGAGCAGGCCTTGAAGCGCCGCAAGGACCGCGTGCCGATGCCCAAGCAGCATCCGCGACTGCGCGCCAAGAACTTCGACGAGGTGGCGCTGGGCTACGCCGACCAGGATGCGCTCAGCGAGGCCACCCGGTGCCTGCAGTGCAAGAAGGCGCCCTGCATCAGCGGCTGCCCGGTCGAAATCGACATCCCGGCCTTCATCGCCCGGATCCGCGAACGGGACTTCATGGGTGCGATCGCCAAGATCAAGGAGAAGAACAGCCTGCCCGCCGTGTGCGGTCGCGTCTGCCCGCAGGAAGAGCAGTGCGAGATGCAGTGCGTGCTCGCCAAGAAGGGGCAGCCGATCGCCATCGGGCGGCTCGAGCGATTCGCCGCCGACTTCGAGGCCAAGATGGGCGAGATCCGGGCGCCGGCGCTCCCGCAGCCGAGCGGCAAGAAGGTCGCCGTCATCGGCGCCGGTCCCGCCGGGCTGACCGTGGCGGGCGAGCTGGCCAAGCTGGGGCACAAGGTCACGGTCTTCGAGGCGCTGCACAAGTCGGGCGGCGTGCTGGTCTACGGCATCCCCGAATTCCGCCTGCCCAAACGCATCGTGCAGCAGGAGTGCGACTACATCGGCAAGCTCGGGGTCGAGATCCGCACGAGCTTCGTCGTCGGCAAGTCGAAGACGGTCGACGAGCTGATGCACGATGGCTACCACGCGGTCTTCGTCGGCACGGGGGCGGGCCTGCCCTACTTCCTCAACATCCCGGGCGAAAACCTCAACGGCGTCTACTCGGCCAACGAGTTCCTGACGCGCGTGAACCTGATGAAGGCCTACCTCTTCCCGCAGTACGACACGCCCATCCACCTCGGCCGGCGCATCGCCGTCGTGGGCGGCGGCAACGTCGCGATGGACGCGGCGCGCAGCTCGCTGCGCCTGGGCGCCGAGAAGGTCTACCTCGTCTACCGCCGCGCGCGCGAGCAGATGCCCGCCCGTGAGGAGGAGATCGTCAACGCCTTCGAGGAGGGCGTGATCCCCATGCTGCTGACCAACCCGATTCGCATTCTCGGCAACGACAAGGGCTGGGTGAAGGGCATGGAAGTGATCCAGATGGAGCTGGGCGAACCCGACGCCTCGGGCCGCCGCCGTCCCGTGCCCAAGGCTGGTTCCGAACACGTGCTGGACGTCGACATGGTGATCATCGCGATCGGCCAGGGACCCAATCCCCTGCTCACCCAGACGACGCCCGGCCTCGAGACCAACAAGTGGGGCAACATCGTCGCCGACGAAACGACCGGCGCGACGTCGAAGCCGGGCGTCTTCGCGGGCGGCGATATCGTCACCGGCGCGGCCACGGTGATCCTCGCGATGGGCGCCGGCAAGGCTGCGGCGCGGGCGATCGACGCGTACTTGAAGACGGGGCGGATGCCGGCGGGAGTGTCGGGCTAGCTCCTTCGCCGCCGCCTGTCCCGCCGGTGAGCGCGCCATGGAGACGCGGCGCGCTCACCGCAGCACGGACACCCGGCGCGTCGTCGTGCGCCCGTTTGCGCTCAGGGTGATGAAGTAGACGCCCGAGGCCCGGCGCGCGGCGCCCTCGCCCGGCACATGCCACGAGAGGCTGTGCGGGCCACCGGAGGCCGGACGATCGTACAGGGACTCGATCAGCCTCCCGGTCACGTCGTAGATGCCCAGATGCGCGTGCGACGGCCGGGGCAAGGTGAAACGCACCGTGGCCCGCGACCCGACCGGGCTGGGCATGACGAGGAGATCCTCTCCGGGCATCCGATCCCGGCTGGACCATTCCACGCCGGCGGTTGCGTTCACACCCAGGAGCACGGCGACGGAAGAGAGCCCTCCCGCGACGAGATCGGGCGCACCATCCGCGTTGAGGTCATCGGTCGCCAGCGCGTGCGCATAGAAGCACGCGCCGTATCCACCTGCGTGGGTGAAGCTGCCGTCGCCCTGTCCCAGCAGGACACTGACGTTGCCCGAGTAGGGGCTGGCAACCGCCAGATCGGGCACTTGGTCCCCGTTGAAGTCGCTGGTGATCACCGAAGTGGGCGTCATCTCGATCACGCCGACGGTGTAGTATGCGGGCGCGTCGAAGGTGCCGTCTCCCGTCCCGAGGAAGATGGCGACCGCACCGTAGTGCGACGGGTGTGTGAGGTAGACCAGTGCGGCCAGGTCGGGGACCCGGTCGCCGTTGAAGTCGGCGTTGAGGTTGCCGATGGTCACCGTGAGCGGCCAGTCGGGAAGGAGACGAAGAAAGCTCGCACCTGAGAAGGAGCCGTCGCCGGTGCCGAGCAGGATGGCGAGATCCCGCGATGAGCGATTCGCCAGCACGAGGTCCGGTGCTGCATCGTCGTTGAGATCGCCAGCCGCGACGCCGATCGGCAGATCACCTGCGTAGTAGAAGTCAGCGGGCATCAGCGTGCCATCACCCCGGCCCAGGAGCACCGCGACGTTGTCCGAGCCGGAATTCGCCACGGCAAGGTCGGGGACCAGGTCTCCGTTGAAGTCGGCGCAGGCCAGCGAGACGGGGGCGTCCCCGACGTCACTGACGCTCGCGGCGGCGAATGTGCCGTCGCCCAGGCCGAGCAGCACGGCGACGTCGTCCGAGCCTTCGTTGGCCACGGCCAGATCGGGCACACCGTCTCCGTCGAGGTCGCTCGTGGCGATGCACGCGGGCCGGTCGCCCGCGTGGAAGTTGGCGGCCGGCCCAAACAGACCGCCCCCCTGGCCCAGGAAGACCGTGACGTTGTCCGTTGACTCGTTCGCCAGGGCCAGGTCCGGGATTCGATCGACATTGAGATCGCCGGCCACAAGGGATGTGATCCAGTGGCCGGGTCCGAATGTGGGGGCCTGAGCCAGGGTGCCGTCCCCGTTGCCGAGCAGCACCGACGCATGCACCTCGTGCATGTTCGCGCCGACGACGTCCGCATTCTCGTCCCCGTTCAGGTCGCCCACCGCCAGACAGAACGGATCGGTGCCGGCAGCATAGTAGACGGGGGCCTCGAAGGTCCCGTCCCCGCGCCCCAGGGCGATGCAGATGCTCTCGCCCATGAGTCCCAGGTCGAGAGTCCCGTCGCCATTCAGATCCCCGGTGTCCAAGAACCGGCCCGTGGCAGCCGTGGAGCTTGCGGGACCAAACGTTCCGTCTCCCGCGCCCAGGAGGATCCTGGCTGCCCCCCCGGTCGCCAGGACCACGTCCTGGGCTTCGTCTCCGTTGAAGTCGCCGCTTGCCATGGACGACAGGCTGCTGCCGACCCCGTAGAAGCATGCGGGGTCGAAGGAGCCGTCTGCGTTGCCCAGCAGCACGGCTACGTCGCGGGAGCCCGTGTTCGCCAGAGCCACGTCGAGGAGCCGGTCCCCGTTGTAATCGTTGACCGCCAGCGCAATGGGTCCGTCACCCACAGCGAAGTAGCTGGGCGCGCCGAAGGAGCCATTCCCGCGGCCCAGGAGCAGGGCCATGCTGTCCGCGTCCCGGAGGGCACTGATCAGGTCGGGGACCTGGTCGCCGTTGAAGTCCGCGATGGCCACGGACATGGGATGGTCTCCTACGCCAATGTGGGTCGCGGCCGAGAACGCTCCCAGGCCCACGCCCAGGAAGACGGCAACGTCGTCGGAGGCCTCGTTGGCGGTGACGATGTCGGGAAGCTGATCGCCGTTGAGGTCGCCCATCGCCAGGAAGGTGGGCCCGTTCGGGCAGTCGTAGAAGCATGGGGGGCCGAAGGTGCCGTCACCCAGACCCAGCACCACGGAGATGCTGTCGCAGCCGACACGGGTCAGCGCAAGGTCCGGGACCCTGTCCCCGTCGAGATCGCCGATCTCGACGTGCGTGCCTCACCAGCCCGTGAACACATCGAGGCGCGCTGGCCAAAAAAGCACCTCGGCCGCGGCGCTCCCCCCGAGGGTTGCCAGGACCAGGAGCAGGGCCACCGGGGGGAGGTCTCTGTGGATACGGTTCCTCGGGCGGGTCGCTCGCGTTGGCATTCACGCCCCCCTTTCGAACGAGGACTGCGTCGGACGTCGGCTAGGGTTCGCGGCAGGCTGTCACGCGTGGAGAGTATAGCACTGCGGTGGCGAACCGCACGCGACCGCGCGCAACCGGCCTTGTCAGAGTGGCTCCGCATCCGCGATACTTGAGGCAGACGAGGGGTGCATCGTCGCGGGCCCTGTGCCGGCGAGAGAATGTGAGCCGTTGCCGTCCTGGCCATGACTGCAAGGAGGAATGCCGCCATGCAACGCTGGCTGTCGATCCTGTGCCTGCTGGCCCTCTGGGTACCCGCCCCCGGGGCCGACCCGACCGACCTATCCGACGGAGTCTTCATCGTCCACCACATCCCTGAGCTGGGCTTCACCGCGAGCGCGGATGGATGCGAGCTCTACGAACCGTACGCCATCCACAGCGCCGAGGAGCAGCATCCGCGGATCGACGCCCCGGCGGATTCCACGCCGGCGATCTGGTACGTCCTGTGCGCCTGGCCGGAGGAGAAGGAGTGGTGCGGGGTGGAGTTCGGTCTGGGCGAATTCGATCCCGCGCTGTTTGATTTCGTGCGTTGGGACCCCTGCTTCCCGCCTACGGGCGGAGTCGAGCCCACCCTGTTCTGGCCTCACCCATCGAGCGGCACGGCGCTGGTGACCATCGGGGATCCGTGGCGCGGCAATTTCGTGCCCATCTACTGGTTCGGGGGCTACGCCAGCCCGGGACAGGGGCGCATCCCCCTGGCGGTTGATCCTCCCACGCACTTTGGGGGCTGGGCCAACTGCTCCTCGCCGGCGGACCTCTTCCAGGCCACCTGCTTCGGCGCGCTCGGCATCAACATGGACGGGCTGACGTGCGCTCCCCCGGTCGCTGTTTGCTGCATTGGGCATGCATGCCAGCTCACAACCGGTGCGAGCTGCCTCGATCTCGGGGGGACGTTCCACGTCGAGTGGCGGAGCTGCGATCCGAACCCGTGCGAGCCGATCAGCCCTGTCCAACACGCGAGCTGGGGCAGGATCAAGAACGCTCTCAGATGATGCCCTGCATGGGGGGCGCGGCGGCCTATTCCCCGAAGGAGCAGGACACGAGCTCGGCCCGGCAGACGAACTCCTCGGGATCTGTCTGACCGTACCGGAAGCTCCCATAGCCCACCCGGACGAACCCCACGCTGTCGGCCAGGGTGAATTCCAGGAACGACGTGGAGCCAGTCCCAACCTGACCCGGGGCGCTCGCCCGCTCGTACTTCACATGCAGGGTCTCGCGGAATTGCCCGGCGGGAACGACCGTGTTCTCACGCCCGAAGACGTGCAGGGTGCGGCGGTCGAAGCCGGTCCAGTGATCGCTGCCTCGGGAGAAGAGCGTCACGGTGGTGTCGGTGACCGTGCTCAGATCCACGAGAACCCATGGCAGCGTCTCCTGGAGCTGCGCTCCCCACGTGCCCGGCTCCGCGGGGAGGGTGTCGGTCGGACAGATGAAGTGCAGGGAATCCCCGCTCTGCCGCAGCAGAATCCGCTCCGATGACGAGCCGGCGGACGGGACGAGGCTGAGCGACACGTAGTCGCGGCCTCGGTAGCGAACCTGCTCGCCCAGGCTGCCGGTGAGCGTCTCGTAGAGGACGATCGGGTCTTGGTCTCCGGATTGCCGAGTCGTGACCGCGTCGAAGATCCACTGGTTGCCCGCCTCCAGGGGGAAGGCGAGGGTCGGGGGCTCCATGGGGGTATCCTCGTCCAGGATCTCCACGATTGCAGTGCCGGGCGGCGCCACCAGGCACCCATCCGACGGCTTGGAGAGCTGGACGGTGAACTCCTTCGAGAAGCCGATCGCATGGTTATCGATCAGGTCCACCTCGAACTCCATCTGCGTATAGCTGAACCCGCCGCCGAAGAGGAGGGAGCGCGCCTGCGTGATGTAGTCCGTCCCCGCGTGCGCGGTCCCGTCCCTTGTGCTGCACACCACGTGCACGATGTTCGTCGGATTCCCGAGATCCGTGCACGTGATGGTGACCCGTGCCGGCTGTCCCTCGAAGGCGAAGTAGTGCGCCTGCGTGAAGGCGAACACGGGGCGCCGCGATTCGTCATCCAGGATGACGACCCGTGCCGTGTCCGGCGCCCCGAGCTCGCAGTTGGCGGATGGGTTCTCCAAGACGACTCGCAACGTCTCCGGGCCCTCGGACAAGCTGTCCTGCAGGATCTCGAGCGATGGGCGCAGCGCGCTGTCGCCCGAAGCGAAATGCAGCGTCAACGCGAGCGGCACGTAGTCCTGGAGGGCCGCGGCGCCCGCCCCGACGGTCCGCAGACCGACCGACGCCGTGTCACCGGTCGCCGTGCGCCGCACGAGCAGCTCGACCTGACCCGCCGACTCGGACACCATCCAGACAGTCTGATCGAAGGCCACGCGCTGCACCGCCGCGGTCGTGGAATCGTCGTCCTCGATCGTGAGCCGGCCCGTGTCAGGGTCCTCGATCGCGTAGGTGCCGCTCGCCGGGCCCAGCGTGACCAGCACGATCTCGGACGGCTCGCTCAGCGTATCGGACAGGATGGGAACAGCCAGACTCTCCGCCACGCTCCCAGGGTCGAAGCCGAGCTTGGCGGTTGTGGCAATGTAGTCCTCGCCTGCAGAAGCAGTGCCCGTGGAACAGGCCACCCACACCCAGGCCGAGTCGCAGCCACAGGAGCGCTCGACGCGCACGTACACGCTCGTGTCCGCCTCGACGATCGTGTAGACCGAGTCGGCCAGGTTGAAGCTGCGCACCGGAATCGGGCTGGGCGAGGGCCCATCCGATTCGGTGCAGTCGAGCGACGAGAAGACGCCCACGCCCCCGATCGCGGCGCAGAGCGATGTCAACAGCAACCGTCGCAGGCGGCAGACTCGCGACAACGAGCATTCCTCCAGTCGAGCCTCTTCCACTCTCTAAACCCTGGCCGTATGCACGTGTTCCCGGCCTCGCTCCAGGATCTCCGCAGCCAAACTCCGTCGCGGCCGCCAGGCTCAAGCTCGCGCGGACGGCTCGCTACCTCAGCCCCGTGTGCAAGCGGGCCTCCCCCTCATTCACGGTAGGAGAAACGCGCGGACCGCACTGTGCCGTCCGTCGCAGGGCAGGCCGAAGAAGTAGACCCCGCGCGCCAGCGGTTGCCCGTCCTGGCCCCGTCCGTCCCAGATCACGCTGCCATCACCCAGCTCGAGGCTGCGCACCCGCCGCCCGGCGGCATCGTAGACGGCCAGCATCCCCGCGCTCTGGCCCGGCGCCCCGGGGAGCGACCATGCCAGGCGATCGCCGGGCCGCAGGGGATTGGGACCGCGCAGGGCGAGTCCACCAGGGCCAGACGAGGGCGTCGCGATCGCCGCCGTTCCCTCGCCGCCGTCCAAAGGCCCGCATCCCACCCGCCCGGCGCCGATCCAGCCGCAGCCCTCGGTCGTTGTCTCGTTCAGCGGCGCGATGCACGGCGAGCCGGCGTGCAGGTCGACATTTCCCGCGGGTAGGTCGCAGAAGCGCGGGTCGGCGCAGATGTTGCCCTCGACGCCGAGCTGTTGGGCAAGCCATCCGATCCAGTCCCCGCCCTCGTTGCCGTACAGGTCGCAGCAGAAGAGCCAGACCGTCCCGCTCTCGTGTTCGATCGCCGGCCCGTCCTCGGAGAAGGCCACGATGGTGCCTTCCATGACTACCGAACCGCCGTAGGACCCGATGACCCCCGTATCGAAGCTCCTGTTCTCGGCGTATGTATTGCCCCGGTCCAGGACGATCGAGTAGTCGCAGCCGAGGGCACCGCCCCAGGACGCGTGGTTGCGCCAGAAGATGCAGTCGGCGACCGTCACGTAGCCCTGCCCGTTCACCTGGATGGCCCCGCCGAACTCCTCCGCGCCATTGTAGAGGAATCGGCAGCCCTCGATGCTCGGCGCGGACTCGCCCTCGATGTGGATGGCCCCGCCATGGACGGCAAGATTGCCGTAGAAGATGCAGTCCGCGATCAGCGGCGACGACCCCTGCCGGATCAGGATCGCCCCACCAGGTTCGCCCACGAGGTCAGCCCGGCCGTTCCACAGGCTCACGTTCTCGAGGCGCGACTTGGGTCCCTCGCCGCGCTCGAAGGTGAAGGCGCGCTGCGGTCCCGGGTCGTTGGAGAGGCAGTCGATGCGGCACGCGTCCGCGTTCCCGCTCCGCGAGCGGATCGCGATCGCCTTGCCCAGGTAGCTGAGGTTGTGATTGGCAGCCCCCCGGAAGACGCCGTCACCCAGGAGGATCACATCGCCATCCCGCGCGGCAGAGATCGCGGCCTCGATCGTGGGGAATTGGCCGGTGCCGTCGGGCAGCACGAGCAGCTCGGAGCCGCCCGCGGGAGAGGCAGTGGCCAGACCCGCCAAGATCAGCCCCGCTGCGAGGTTCGACCTCGTCCCCATGCCCGCCCTCCTTGGGACTTGCCCGCCAGGCCCCTCTCGGCCCCCCCCCAAGCTTAGCACCTTCCCGGCCCGCCCGATCCCGCCCCGGACCTGGCCGGGGGGCGCTCAGCCGGCGGCCCCCCCGGCCAGGCGAGGTACTCGGCGCTTGTCAGCTAGCCCCCGCCGCGATAGACTTGCAGCTTATTCTCGAAGCCATGGGCTTTCTCAGCCTTGGGCGGAGGACACCATGTCGCAATGGAAGGACCTGCTCGATAAGATTCTCGAGCCGGGTGGAGCCTCGGCATCCCCGTTGGATGCCGAGGCGCGAGCCCTGCTCAGGTCCGCCCTCACCGAGGCCTCCGGTTCGCACGAAACGGAGGCCTTACTGCATGCGCTCGTTCAGGACCATCCCTTCCGCGACCCGACCAAGGGCTTGCTCCCCAGACCGGCCTACATTCGCGGGATCACGCTGCTCGAACTCGGACACACCGACGAGGCGCTCCAGGCGCTGCTCCCACTGTGCGAGAAGATCGAGCAGGCGCAGCTCTGGCCGGTGCTCGCCCAGGTGGCCGACGAGATCCAGGGCGCGGTGGCCAGCGTGGAGGCGGCGCGCTTCCTGGCAAAGGCGATGGAGCAGGGCGGTGAGCAGGTGGCCCCGCCAGGGAGTCTGGCGCGGGCGATCGAGCTCTTCCCCGACGAGAACCGCATCTGCTGGCTCGCGGCAGAGGCCGCCGAGCGACAGGGCGATGCGGAGCGCGCCCTGGCCCTCTTCACGGGATGCCTCCCCGCGCTGGTCGAGGCGAAGAACCTCCAGCGCGTGGAAGAGGTCTTCCTGCGGCTCGAGGATCAGCGCGACCCGGCCACGACGCTGACGATGCTGCACGCCTGCGTGCGCATGACCGTGCACAAGTACTGGAACGAGGCGGAAGCCCACCTCGAGGCGCTCCTGCCCCGCATCAAGGCGGCCGGGCTGGCGCCCGAGGCCTGGAACCAGTTCCTGAGGATCCTGCCCAAGGCCCCGGCGACCTCGTCGCTCCGCCGCTTCATCATGGAGATCGCGCCCGAGGCGCTGCCGGGCGTCGATGGCGTGCTCGACCTGCTCGGCCGCAGCGGCCTGCTCGACCCGGCCACCAAGGTGGAGAGTGCGATCAAGAAGCTCCACGAGCTGCTCGAGTTCGCGCCCGGGTACCGCGTGCTGCATCAGAACTGGGGACCGGGCCGCATCCGCGCCAACGAGGTCGATGCCCTGATCATCGACTTCGCGGAGAAGCCCCGCCACCGCATGTCGCTCGCCATCGCGCGCAAGTCGCTGAAAGTGATCCCGCCCGATGACCTGCGCGTGCTGGCGCTGGAGGACCCCGCGCGCGTGAAGGCGATGGCCCGGACGGGCCGGGCCGAGCTGGCCTACCTCGCCATCCGCGAGCTGGGCGGCAAGGCGTCGAGCCACGACCTGCGCCGCCGGTTGGCGCCCGACGTCATTCCCACCTCGACCTGGAGCACCTGGTGGAAAGAAGCGCGCGCCGAGATGGAGACCGACGAGCGCTTCGATTTCACGGAGAGCTACCGTCAGATCTATGCCATCCGCAGCCCCGCCGCCCACGGGGAAGAGGACGAGGTGCTGCCCCGTCTCGACCGACGCCGCGGTGTGCGCGCGAACCTCAACCTGCTCCGCCGCTTCCTCGAGCAGCATCCGCAGCACACCGAGCGGGCCATCAAGGTCTACTCGCCGATCCTCCTGCGCTGGCTGCGCGACGAGCACACCAACCCCGAGGCGGCGGTCGCCATCTGCCTGACGCTCGACCGCTGGCACATCCTGGAACCGAAGGACCTCGATCGCAGCCTGCGGGACCTGCTGGCGTCGGGCATCGAGGCGGCGACCTTCGCCGACATCGATGCACAGCGCCTGCTGGCGACGCACGGGTTGGGGCTCAAGGGCCTGCGCCGCGAAGCGATCTTCTTCACCCTGGGCTCGCGCTATTCGGAGATCCGCAAGATCGCCCTCGATGAGCTGGCCAAGGACCCCGAGGAGGGCAAGCGCTTCCTCGAGGATCTCCTGGCGCGGCCCGAGGAGCGCCAGAACACCGCGCTCTCGGTCATCACCGCCGTGATCGGCCAACAAGGCGATCGGGACCCCATCCTGCCGTCGCCATGGCGTGCGGCGGCATCTCTGTGCCGGCTCGTCGAGCGCACCGGCCGGGACGGTTTCCGCGATCAGGTCCTGCGGCTCTTCAACAAGAATGGCCCGCTGGCCGCCGCGCTGCGAGCCACGCCCCTGCCGGATGACGTGGCCTTCGCCCTGGCGGAGCTGCTGCGCCGCTGGCGGCAGTCGGAGGATTACCTCTTCCCGATCCTGGACTTCCTCGAGGAGCACGGCGCCGCCGAGGTCGTGACCACCGTCCTCGGTGCCCGTCAGGAGGCGACCAACCACCTGCTGGCCCACCAGGGTGGGGCAGCGACGTACGACGGCTTCTACCTCACGCGCGCCTCCTTCGAGCGCCTCGAGCAGGAGCGCAACTTCCTGACGAACGAGCTCAAGACGACCGTGGCCAAGGCGATTCAGACGGCGCGGGAGCACGGGGACTTGAGCGAGAACGCCGAGTACCACGCCGCCCGAGAGAAACAGGTCAACTACATGGGGCGCATCCGGCAGATCGGCGAGATGCTCGGCAACAGCACGCTCATCGAGAACACCTATGTGCCCGATGGCGAGGTGGGTCCTGGCTGCTGGGTCCAGCTGCGCACGGTCATGGGTGATGGGGTGCAGCCGGGCGAGACGCTCACCTTCTGGCTGCTGGGTGAGGGGGACTCGCACTACGGGCCCGAGGTCGTTTCGTGCGCCGCGCCGGCCGCGAAACCGCTGCTGGGCCACAAGGTGGGCGATCAGGTGTCGCTGCCGCTGGGTAGCGGCAGTGTCACCGCCGAGGTCGTCTCCACCGAACGGCGGTTGCCGGAGAGCAGACCGTAGCGCTGAGCGCAGGAGGACCGGGCCGGCGTGCACCGTGGCGTCCTGTTCGACTTCGACGGCACGCTCGTCGACACCTTCGACGGGATCATCGCCGCCGTGCAGCGCATGCGCGGCCGGCTCGGAGCGGCGCCCCTGCGCGACGCAGAGGTTCGCCCGCACATCGGTTGGGGCGTCCACAACCTGATCGGGCAGTGCCACCCGCGACTCGATCCCATGCGCCCCGGGCGCGTCCCGCCCGACGGCACCCCGCTGCCCATCGACCCGGCCGAGGTGGAGCGCGGCATCGCGCTGTTCCGCGAGGAGTACGCCAAGGACCTCGTCGAGGGTTGTCGCGTCTATCCCGGGATGCACGAGCTCTGCTGGCAACTCGCGCGCGAGGGATTCAGCCTGGCGGTGGTCAGCAACAAGCCCGGGCGCTTCACGCGCCGGATCATGGCGGGCCACGGGCTCGTCGACCCTTTCACGGTCGTGGTCGCCGGCGACTCGCTGCCGGCGATGAAGCCCGACCCCGAGCCGCTCCGGCACGCCGCCCGAGAGATGCGCGTGGAGATCGGCCGCTGCGTCATGGTCGGCGACAGCCGGCTCGACATTCTCGCCGCACAGGCGGCCGGGATTCCGTGCTGCGCGGTCGCGTGGGGCATCGAGACCGAGGCCGATCTCCGGCCGCTCGGGCCCGACCGGATCGCTCGCTCGGCCGATGAGCTCCGGGGCTGGATCGCAGAGATCCTCGGCTAGCGGTCTCACGCGCCGGGTCACCTGGCCCTTGTCCCCCGCCCCGGGATGGACCATCCTCTGCTCGGAGCGGGATCCCCGGACCACCCCATGCGGCGGAGGCAGGCCAGGAGGGGGGGCGCAGTGACAGCGGCGCGCAACATCCTCGGTCTCGTGGGCTGGCTCGTGGCTTCGTTCGCAGCCGGCTGGATCGGCTCGCGCTTCATGCCGGGAGCCTGGTACGAAGCGCTGGCCAAGCCCAGCTGGACACCTCCCGGGACCGTGTTCGCACCTGTGTGGACCCTGCTCTACGCGCTCATGGGCGTGGCCGCGTGGCTCGTGTGGCGCCGTGCCGGCTTCGCGGGCGCCGGGTGGGCGCTGTGGCTCTTCATCGCGCAGCTCGTGCTGAACGCGCTCTGGTCGTACCTGTTCTTCGGAGTCCATCGCATCGATCTGGCCTTCTTCGAGGTCGTCGTCCTGTGGGGTCTGATTCTGATCGTCGCGGTGCTGTTCTGGCGCGAGGCGCGGGCCGCCGGGCTGTTGATGCTGCCGTATCTGGCCTGGGTGGCCTTCGCATCGTGCCTGACCTTCGCGTTGTGGCAGATGAATCGGGGTTGATCCGCCGACACCTCGGGCCATCGCCAGGGTGTGCGCCGCCCGATTCCGCCCGTCCGATGCCGGTGCGCGGCTGGCCGAGGCGCTGCGTCCCGAAACGGATCCGAATCAAGGAGGTCGCCGATGGGATTCCTGTCTTGGATCGTGATGGGACTGATCGTGGGCCTGCTGGCGAAGTTCATCATGCCGGGCAAGGACCCCGGTGGATTCATCCTCACCATCCTCCTGGGCATCGCCGGCGCCTTCGTGGGTGGCCTCATTGGCTCCCTTCTGGGGTTGGGGGCCATCACGGGCTTGAACATCGGAAGCATCCTGCTGGCAACCGTGGGCGCGATCCTGTTGCTGATTCTGTACCGCCTCGCGAAGCGATGATGCCCGACTCGATCTAGCGACCTGCTCCACCGGTTGCCTCACCTCTGGGCTGGGGGGCCAACCACGCCGCGCCGGGGGAAGCGCCATGTCCGAGTTTCTCTCGCTCTGCTCAGCGCAGATCGTGCGGTCCTTGCTCACCTGGGTCCCGATCCTCCTCGGATGGGTCCTCCTCCTGGGCGTGGCCCTCCTCGCGCTCTGCCGGTCCAGGTTCCGGCACCTGGCGCGGGCCAGCGGGGCGCCGGCATCGCGAGCGCGCGTCTGGACCGCGGGCGCACTGCTCATCGGCACGCAGGGAATCCTCCTGCCGGCCGTCACCCTGATCCTCGCGACGGGCTTCTCGCTGGAGCGCGGCGCGGCGAACATGATCGAGTCCGCTTCTCCTCGGGTGCTCGACTGGGGCATGCGCACCGGAACCAGCGTGCTCCAGGAGAAGCTCTCCATCACCGACAGCACGACGGTCGTGGATCTCCGCCGACTCGCGCCCGTCCTGCGCAAGGTCGCCCCCGTGGCGGCGAAGGCCCGCGGGCTGATGAGCCGCCTGTCCATCGTGCGGGAGTTCGCGTCCAATGCCTACGTCGATGCTTTGAGCGCCGCCGCCGATGAGGCGGCCGCGGCCGACTTGCAGGTCACCTGGGGAGACCTGTTCCGGTCGGCCCACGGCCGCTTCAAGGGCCTGTGGACTGGGCAGGCGCGCATCGTGGCGTCCTACTTGCGCGCTTCCTCTCTCGATCTCGCCAACCTCTTGGCCGGCGTGGTGGTGGTCGTGGATGCTCTCTGTGTCCTGGCGATCCTGGCACTCGCACATCCGCATGGCAATCCAACGTCGCAAGGAGTGCGGGGTTGACAGCCCCCCCCCACCGACCCACGATCACGCAGCATCAGGCGAGCGTACAATTGAGGAGCTTCGGCCCTGCGGACGAGGGAACGGGCGTTAAGCCAGGCACCCTGGAGGTTGGCGAGGCCGGTCACCGGCTCACGGCAAGCGAAAGGAGAGGAAGATGAGACAGTATGGCGCGGAGTTCTTCGGGACCTTCTGGTTGGTGCTGGGCGGTTGCGGGAGCGCCGTGCTCGCCGCGGCCTTTCCTCATCTCGGGATCGGATTCGTGGGCGTCGCGCTCGCGTTCGGCCTGACCGTGCTCACCATGGCCTTCGCGATCGGGCACATCTCCGGGTGCCACCTCAACCCGGCTGTCTCGATCGGGCTGTGGGCCGGCGGCCGCTTCCCAGGCAACAAGCTCGTGCCCTACATCATCGCACAGGTGCTCGGGGGCATTGCCGCCGGCGCCATCCTCTACCTGATCGCCAGCGGCAGGGCGGGCTTCGATGTGTCTGCCGGGTTCGCGTCGAATGGCTACGGCGAGCATTCACCGGGGGGGTACTCGCTCCTCTCGGCGCTCGTGACGGAAATCGTCATGACCATGATGTTCTTGATCGTCATTCTGGGTGCGACCGACCGGCGCGCCCCCCAGGGGCTGGCGCCCATCGCCATCGGCCTGTGCCTGACCTTGATCCACCTGATCAGCATCCCGGTCACGAACACGTCGGTGAACCCGGCGCGGAGCACCGGGGTGGCGGTCTTCGCCGGCGGCTGGGCGCTCGGCCAGTTGTGGCTCTTCTGGATCGCGCCAATCATCGGTGCGGCCCTCGGGGCGCTCGTGTACCGCGCCATCGGGAAAGAAACCGTTTGAGGCTGGCGGCGGCGACCGACCAAGGCCGCCGCCGCAACCGGTCTCTCCTCCCCGCTTCCTGTCTGCACCCTCATACGGGGCAGTCCACGCCCGTGAACGGGCGCTGTCCCCCGGGTCGCCGGAAGGCCCGCGGCCCGCGAGCAGTGCAAGGACCCGATCTGCAGCCACCCGATGGGATTGGGGGCTTGAGGGTGCTGGCGCGCCCCGCGCGGCACGCCATCTGCTCGCCTGCAGGTGGCCCCGGGTGCGCCACGTGCCGCGCCGGGCCCGGGGCGCGCGGATCGGAGCTGCACCCACACGCGGCAGGGACATGCGGCTCACGGGCTGTTCGAACCCACAGGGAGGTACACCATGAATGTGCGAATGGTGCTCAGACACGGTCACGAAGCGGTCCTGCTCACCCTGTTCCTGACAGCGATCCTCGTGGGGTGTTCCGACGAGGATCCGCTCTCCAGCCTTGCGGGAAGCCCCCGCACCGGTGAAGAACCGGATGCGGCCACCAAGGCGATCACATCCCCGCCACCGCCGGCCGGGGTCGTCACCGTCCCCTTCGATGGCCACGAGCTCGCCTGGTGGCCCTACACCGGCATGGACTTCAGCGGTGACCCCATGGATCCGGGCGACCTGATCTTCGTTGGCCAGGCGGACCCACTGCGCATCCGGGCAGCTCTGCTCGCGCTCGACGGAGATCGGAGCGCCTTCGGGTTCCCCAACACGTACCCGTTCAACGCCACGTGGTCCGATGCGCATGGGGACGTCCAGGTCACCTATGCCGGCGCCAACGGCTGGACCGGCAGCGCCGTCCAGCTCCAGCTCGGATCCTACGAGCCGGTCCGGTGGCACCTGCGCCTCTTCCAGACCGGAGACGCGTTCGGGTCCGGGGTCTGGACGGTGGGGGCGGCGCACTTCGAGCTGATGATTCCCGGCACCGCCGACCACCAAGTCCTGAGCTGGGAGGTCGCGGAGCAGATGGTGATGCTCGATATGCTGCGTACCGGCCTGCTCGATCCGGCCCTGCCCTATGCGCAGACGGAGATTCTCAACGCCCAGCCGTCGTTCCGCGAGATCCCCGCCGTGATCTACAACGAGCTGCCACAGGGGCTCATCGACTACATCGGCGGTCCGCCCCAGCCGGTGAGCGTTCCGGTGCCCATCCTGACGGATGGCCGCGCCACGATCCTCAACGTGGCGCAGGCCCAGCCCGTGCTGGCAGGGACCACGACGCAGGACTTCGTCCTGACTTACGAGATGGTCATCCCGAAGCCCATCTGCAACCCGAGCGGAACGGAGTTCGTGCTGATCACCGGTCCCGTGACGTTTCACAAGAGCTGCGAGGTCACGGCGAGCGGCCACTTCGTCTTCGACGGCTACTACCAGGGTGACCTGATGATCACGCCGTGGGATCTGTGCACCGGGCAGCCGTCCGGCCCCTCGTACCCCGCGGAGGTCCTCGGCCAGCAGAACGGTCAGATCCATTCGAACCGCACCTGGGTCAAGGCGCACGATGAACGCCTGGCCCACCAGATCGAGGGAACCGAGCTGCTGATGACCTGGCTCGCGGCCTCGAATCCGGGGCAGAAGACCTATCGCATCAGGAGCCACTGCTTCTAGGGGAGCAGGCGGCCGCGCGCAGCGTCAGTCGCTCCATCCCATGGTCTGGTAGTCGAAAATGCGCCGCTCCAGCACGACCTCCATGACGAACTCGGCGAGCTTCGCATTGCCCAGCAGATGCTCCAGCCTGCCGGCGCGGGCAAGATGGACCAGCTCGTGGTCCAGCTCCCGGTAGCTGAGGCTCCGGCGCCGGTTGTAGTGGGCCCGCCGCTCGTCGAGCCAGCGCTCGTACCGGCGCCGCGCCTGGTCGAGGCGGCGGATGTCGATGCCGCGCCAGCGGTAGAGCTGGCTCATGTGCTCCAGCAGGATCTGCACCTCGTCGTACGCGGCGAACTGGCCGCGGTACAGAGTGTGCGGAATCAGACCGGGCAGGCCGCGCGCATCGAGCAGCCGATGGACCGTGGTGGAGAAGCGGCGGGCGTACGCGCCATCCGGTTCCCCGTACGGCTCGCTGTTCGCGTACAGGCGCTCGAAATCGGCGCGCAGCCCGGGTAGCGCGCCGTCGATCGTCTCCATGAAGGTGGTCCACTGCCGGCCGCGCTTGAGGGTCATCAGCGCGGGCATGGCGAACGCAACCCCCGCCTCGCGCACCCGGTCGAGCAGCGTCGCGATTTGCTCCTCGGAATCCCCCGCATAGGGCACGAACGGCATGGCCAGCACGCCGGTGTTCATCCCCCGCCGCCGGAACTCGGTGAGCGCGTGCAGCCGGGCCTCGATCGGCGCGGCGTGCGGCTCGAACAGCCGGCGCAGGCCGTCGTCCGACCACGTGAGCGAAACGAAGAGGTTGAATCCCGCCTGCCGGTGGACCTGCTCCCACAGGTCGATGTCCCGCAGCACCAGGTCCGACTTCGTCTGGACCGTGACCGGGAATCGGCTGCGCGCCAGGACCTCGGCGCAACGCCGCGTGAGTTGTTCCTCTCGCTCCACCGGCTGGTAGGCGTCGCTCACACCCGAGGTGAGGCAGATCGGTCCCTGCTCGCGCAGCTTGGGCAGCTCTTGCGCGAGCAGCTCCGGGGCGTTGGCGCGGATGACGATGTCGCGCTCGAAGTCACCCTCGACGTAATACCCTTCGGCGCGGCCGTCGCAATAGCGGCAGCCGTGCCCGCAGGCCATGTAGGGTGAAAAGCGATACTTGCCCGCGAAGGGACCGGGCCGCTTCTCGCGGTGGATCATCCGCTTGACGGACTTGTAGTGCTTGTTAGGCGCCTGCATGGCGCTGCGGTCCGTCCGCCCCCGCTCCTCAAGCGCGCGTCACGGCACGAGCACGATCGCCCGGCGCTCGACCAGGTCTCCCACCTGAGCTGACAGGAAGTAGACGCCAGCACCCACGCGCTGTCCGTTCTCTCCGCAACCGTTCCAGACCAGCTCGCGCACCTCCGCGCCGAGCGGTCCGGAGAACAACAGGCAGACCCGCCGGCCGTCGAGGCCATAGATCCCGATCCGCGCCGGCCCGGAGATCGGTGCATCCACGCGGAAGGAGCAGCCCGGACGCGCGGGGTTCCGGAAGGAGAGCTGCAGGCAGCCGGCCGGTTGAGGGATCGCGACCACGCCCGTGGGATCGCCCCGGCCGAGGAACCCGGTGTTCCAGGCGTCGTGCTGCATGACCGGCCAGGAGTGGGCATCGCCCGCGTAGGCCAGCCCCTCGTTGAAATAGGCGATCCGCCCCGAAGCCGAGACGAAGACGTACTCCACCAGACCATCGTCATTCAGGTCCCCAACGGCCGGCGCGGCCGAGAAGGTCCCCGACTGGCCGTCGTCCGACAGGTTGAACGGGAAGCCGCTCACGTAGGAGCCGTTCGCATGGAGTGCGGTGAAGGTGTTGGCCGAGTGAACCACGACCTCGCGCTGCGCGGGATCCCCGTCCATGTCGGCGATGACGAGGCCGGAGTTGATGTTGGACCCACCCGGGGGAACCGCCACCGGCCAGCCGGCCACGCTGCTGCCATTGTGGTGGAAGGCCTGGGCCTGGAACCCGCCGATCACGATCTCGAAGTCGCCATCGCCGTCCATGTCCCCGATGCCGGTCGCCGAGTTGCGGATCGCATCGGGGCAAACGGGCCAACCGGCCTGCATCTGACCTTGGGCGTTCCAGACGCGAATGCAGTCATTGATCCGCGCCACGATCTCGATCGAGCCGTTGCCGTCCAGATCCCCCAAGGAGATGGGGCCGCGGGTCTGTCCGCCCGGATCGGCGATGGGAAAGCCCGCGGCCATGGCCCCGTTGGCCTCGAAGACGTAGAAGGGATAGGGGCCCGACCCCGGGTAAGGACCTTCCCAGCAGCCCGCGGCGATTTCGGGTTGACCGTCGCCGTCGATGTCGGCCACGGCGGGCGGGGAAACGAGCTTGGGCGCGGTGAAGGGCCAACCGGTAACCGCGCTCCCGTCGTGATGCCAGGCGTTCAGCCTCGTCCCGGTCGGGCAGACGATCTCCAGATCTTCGTCCCCGTCCAGATCGGCCAGGGCAGCAGAAACGCTCGAGCTCGTTCCGTGGTACTTGGGCCAGCCCGGGGCGTTGCTGCCGTCCGAGTTCCAGACGTAGGTGTTGGCCCAGCTCTGGGCGACGATCTCCATGTCCCCATCGCCGTCCAGGTCGGCTACGGCCGGGCAGCCCGCGGTGAAGGGCGAGGCCACGATGACCGGCCACCCGGGGAGATTCGTGCCGTCGCGGCGAAAGATGTAGACGCGCCCCTCTCCATACGGACTGCTGAGCACACCCATGGTCGCCTGGATGATCTCCTGAGCACCGTCGCCGTCCACGTCCGCGAACCGGGGGGAGGACATCGTGACGGCCGTGGCCTGGAAAGTCCAGGCGGGTCCGAAGCGATCTTCTGGGGTTGCGCCTGCCGGCGTCGAGGATTCGTCGAGAACGCAACTCCCGTCTTCCCATGCCGGCGCAACCTGGCCCCCAGACGCCGCCGCGTGTGCGACCATCGAGGACGAGGTGGCATCCAGGCTCGGGGGCGAACCCGCCGCAACGTCCAGAGCCCAGACGTGCCCGAGGCCGAAGCACAGCAGCACGGCCGTTGACAGGAGCAGGATCTTGGCACGTGTTGCTGTGGATGAGGCCGTGGCATTCCCGTTCTTCATGGCTGACCCTCCTTCGCTGCCAGAGCCCTGCGCCACGCCCCGGCACCCCGGTGGCGTGGCCGACGCCATGTTCATCGTGAGCACGTTCGCCAGGTATCGCTCAGCTCGCACTCGCAGAGATTGTAGTCCCCTCTTCGGAGCGGAAACAAGATCCGCCCCGCCAGGGGATGAAGGATTCTGCGCACTCGGAGGGTCTTCACGGGCGCCGGCCGCGTCCCGATGGCCCGGGGCCTCACTTCATCTTGCGCAGGGCGGAGAGGATCTCCTTCTCCTCGGGAAAACGCCCCAGCTTCTTCTTCGAGAAGATGAGCCGCTCATCGGCCATGACCTCGAAGACACCACCGCTGCTCGCGATGAGCTTGGCTTCGACACCGATCGTTTCCTTGATCGTGGCCGCCATACTGGCGGCGCGCGGCAGGTAGTCTCACTGCTGGCAGTACTCGATCGAGACCCGCATGCCGAATCCCTCCCTGTCTCGAGTCGTTGCCTGCGGCGACGGGATCGCGTACCCCGACCCCATCGGCCGATGGCATGATCTTAGCATCTGAGCAACCGGCGGCGAAACACGCGGCCGGCGTTGCGGGTGCGCGCATCGGGCCGTACGATACCCAGCGCTCGCAGGCACGCGGCAGGATCGGCCGGATGCGCGGGAGATGCACATGACGGGGGCCGGGGAGCTGGGTTTCGAGCGCGCGCTCGTCCTCGGGGCGACCGGGATGATCGGCGCGCACGCCGCGCGGGCCTGTCTGCGGGCCGGCATCGCGGTGCGCGCCCTGGTCCGACCGGGCAGCGACAGGCGCAACCTCGCCGGCCTGGACGTGCAGACGCGCCCCGGCGACCTGCGCGATCCGGCCTCGCTCGCCGCCGCCCTCGCGGGCTGCGACCTGCTCGTCCACGCC
>CAZDKK010000029.1:0-54516 GCA_964506245.1 uncultured bacterium
CGCGCCAACCGCTCTCGGGCCTCGAAACACGCGACGGGGTTCGGCGAGCACTTACCTAGAAGTTACGCGAAGGCCCCAAGAACTCTCGCTCTCGGGGCTCTCCGCTAACCGGAAGGGCGCGGATCTTCCGCTCCTTTTTCTCCTGCTCCCCGAATGTAACAGTATTCGAACCACCCGGGAAATATCGCCTCAGGTCTTCGTCCGGATCCTGCACGTCGCGGAAGGCCGCAATGGCCGTCCTGGAAACGAGTTCCGCGAGCAGACGGTCACGATCGCCGTGGGGCGTAACGATGCGTTCGAGGCCGCCACTGTCGGCGCCCTCACGTGTTGCATGGCCGCCCATCAGGTCGTGACCGCGGCCCCGCCCCGTCGGGGTCCGCCGAGGCCGCCCCGGGAACCCCGGACGCCACGGGTGGTCGAGCTCCTCCGCAAGGCCCTTGAGTGGCAGGCCCTCCTCGAATCCGGCGCGGTCCGCAACCGCGCGGCCATCGCTCGCCGGGAAGGCATCACCCGTGCCCGGGTGACCCAGGTCTTGGGCCTGCTCCGCCTCACACCCGAGATCCGGGAGGGCATCCTCTCCTTGCCCGATACGGTTCGCCGCCCAGCCGTCACCGAGCGGGCGCTGCGATCCGTCGCTCAGCTGGACTGCGCGAGCGCGCAACTCCAGGCGTTCGAGCGACAGGCCGGGAGTGAGCGACGACCTGCTGCCCTCACCGGACGAGGTTCCCTCCCGCCGCCGATTCGAGATCCTGCGAAGGCGCGAACCACCGGCCGGAAACGCCGAAGCTGACATCCCTACCACAGCTTCCATACAGCATGGCTTCTGTCAGTCGGTCAGTACGACCTCCTTTCAGTGCCTTCGTGGCACACTTGTGGGAGGGACAGGCATCAAAGTGGCTCCAATCGCGCTTCCAGCGTGGTCCTTCGCACATGGCAATCGCATTTCTTCTTGATCACTTTCACGTCTGCACGGTGCCACGAATGATAGCCAGCCTTCTCCACATGGACATCATAGATCCCGGGTCTTTCGTAGAGCCCCGTCATGATGCCAGTTTGGATCGAGTCCGGTAAGTCGCATCCCGATGTCCTCAGAGTGTCTGTGTACGCGCCCTCGCTCGCCCAGGCGATTGCGCCACAGGCCGCCGCGATCCCGGTCTCGGCATCGAGCACCCGCACCCAGAGCCCCGCTTCCCAGCTTGGGGTGCATCCCTGAGTGGGGCAGTCGTTACCGCAGTGAGAAAGAAGACACATCGCCAATGCGAGACATGTCAGGTACGGGATCGGGCGGCGCACCCGAGCACTTCGGCTCTGCCGCGGCCCCGGGTCGCTTAGGATCCAGCCTTTCACATTGAGTCTCATGACGCGACTCCCTGGTCTGGAAGAGCTCACGGCACGACCGAAATGCGCCTGGCAGACCGCGCGCGGAGCGACAGACGCCGTGGATGCAAACCCAGCCGTGCGGGACGGCTCGCTACTGCGGGGACGAGATCGCGGACTTCGGCACTGCGCGCTCTTGACCTGCATGCCCGCACGTCTGCTGCAGGTCGATCTGCCTGAGTTAGGGAGGCCTCTCGGCAGTGGTCTGCTGTGTCACCCTGCATCGTCGCCCCCTTGTGAAGGTTCCGGTCCTAGTTGGGCAGGTTTCGAGCACATGCGCTATCGAAACAGCCCCTTGATCTCTCCCCAGCTTCCGGATCTGACTGGAACCGCCGGATTCCACCACTGCAGATCGAAAGTCCCGTCTTGTGTGCCCTGCACTCGGAATCTGACAACACCCACTCCGTCAACATACCAAGTGACGACGGCCTCGCAGGTTGCCTCTTTCCCGTTGCCCTGAAAGGCCCTTCCGTTCGCCAGAACAGCCAGGGAGCCGCCGATCACTTGCCCCGGCAGAGTCTCGCCCAGAACTGACCAGGCGGAATAGCACCCCGCCGGCACCTCTATTGGACCGTGGCCAACGACCTGACCGTGATATGAGACACTCATGCCGAGTGGATTCCCTGAAAGATCGAGTACCTGAATGTTCTCAGTGCTCCACGACTTCCCGATTTCCAGAGGCGCGTCCAGTACCAGGATCGGCGGAGCATACGCGAATTCGATTTGAAACGTATAGTTGACCGCAGCATGCAAGTACAGGTCTCCGTCCTCGCCCACTGACCAGAAGTTCTCAACACTCTGCGTACTATACTCTTCGCGACGAACGGTGGTGAGAACACCCAGCACAACCCTCTCACCCAACATCGACATATGGTCAGTCTCCCCCATGTCGCTCTCATAGAACCACTCCCAACCCACAGTCAGCGGGAGATACTGCTCAGCCACCGGTGTGCCGGCACCAGCAGCCAGCAGGAATATCAGCATAGTTGCTCTTCCTGCCCATCCCGCGTGCCGTAGTTCAGATCGTCCAGGCATGTCGCCCCCTCAGAGCTGCTGCGTCCACAAGTGCGTGGCAATTGACCCCTTCCGAAGCGATTTTACCCGTCTTCGAGTCCCCCCTTGGCTGCCCATCCTCTGACCCTGGCGCACCGCAGGTTGACCCGCCGACGTCGGACGGCACCGCTCCGTAGCAGCTGTCCAGACGCCGCGATACGCGTCATCGGATCAGCAGCATGCGACCGCAGGTGGATCGACTGTCCTCGACCACGCGTACCAAGTATATTCCCCCTTGGACTGCACGATTCCCCAAGTCAGTGCCGTCCCAGTAGACGATACCCCGATCCGGCGTAGCCGCGCTGCTGGTCAGAGTCCGCACGAGGCGGCCAGTCACATCAAGGATCTCGAGTGTGACCCTGCCTCCGGCCTGTCCACCTGCTGCATCGTACCGCACCCATGTTCCCTGGCTAAAGGGATTCGGGAATACTACCAAGATCCTCTGCGCCGCTGGTAGTTCAAGAACGGGCTCGACGTCGGAGGCGGGGCACCCGACTCCGTAGGCTCCGATTCCCCCGCACGCGGGGTTGTTTCCTGGCAGGCAGGGTGATGATACATGCACGGAGTACAGTGGGGGGAGCGGCCACCCACCCGGGTAATGAGAGAGATCACACACCAAAGGATCCGCATACATGTTGCCCGCCATCCCTGCCTGGCCGGCAATGCAACCCACCCAATCCCCTTGCTCGTTGCCGTACACATCACAGCATTCGAGAACAGGGACCGCGGAGCCAACGCACTCGAAAAGATACGCACTGGGATTCACGTTGGAGTAGATCAACGTATTCGTGAGCGTCAGATTCGAATCCTCCAAATACAGGATTGAGTAAGGTCCCCCGCCGACTCCGGTCCCAATGTTGCCAGCCACAGTGCAATGGGCCAGGGTACTTGCAGAGGATCCTCTGCAGGCGATCACGCCGTGCGAGCCGGCATTGAGGTAGATCCCGCAGTGTTCAAGAACGGCAGTAGAGTGAATGCACAGGATCGCGGAGCCATAACCTCCAGCGCCGAGTTCCGTGAACGTACATCGTTGGACGACGGGCGATGCGTCCTCACAACAGAGACCCATGCCACCTCCTCCGGTACACACGCGCAGTTCGTTGTTGCTGAAAGTGCATTCAAAAAGCAACGGCGCACTCTCGGCACCGCAGTAGATGCCCGCTCCAAGGCACGCGGTGTTGCCTTCAAAGACGCACCCCACAATCGCTGGGGAGCTGTCATCGATCAGGATCGCTCCGCCATTTACTGCATAGCCTCCCCGAACCGTGACATCCCTGACTTGTGTGGCGTGGTCCTCCCCAGAAACGAACACAAAACCACATCTGGGGTTCGAAGGGGAGCCCTGGCAGTCGATGATGCATTTCGCTGGATTCCCCAGGACAGAGCACACGGTGAGGGGCCTGCCGTGGAAGTCAATGTCACGATTGCCATCCCCGGTGTAGGTTCCACTCGTGAGTCCGATGACATCCCCATCTTGGGCGTGGTCCACCGCCGATTGTATCGTCGGGTAATCACGCTCTCCGTTCGGGGTGACAAAGATGTCGAAGTCTCCTAACAGGGCGAACGCTGCTCGCAAGTCAGGAAGGGGACCGATTGGCTCCGGCGATCCTGTAGGGTCAATTTGCTGCGGCCTGCCGCTTGCCACAAGCACGTCGCGCAACGCCAAGACAGGGAGAGGACTCGTGCGACCACTCGCCACGGAGTACCCGAGGCAGCAGGTGACTGCACCGGCGACAATGGCTGATGCAGACGAAGTCCCGCCGAAGGTATGGGTATAGTAGAGGTTTTCGCCCTCTGAATCATAGAAGTCCCCGTAGCCAGTCGTGAAGACATCGACACCCGGGGCTTGGACGTTCACACGTGCCCCGAAGTTGCTGGACGTCAGTCTGTATGTACCATCGCTATTCGCTGACCCGACAATGATGGCACCTGAGTCTCCATGCCATTGCAGAAGGTCGAGGTTGGAACCCGGCCTACCGTTTCCGGCTGCCTCAACAACCGCAATTCCATTGGCGATAGCATTTTCAATGGCCGCGTAAATGAGCGTCAATCCTTGGCTCTGAGGGTCGGTTCGGGGACACCATTCGATGGGTGCATATCTGTCTTCGCCACCCCAGTAAGACCACTGCATCTCGAGCAGGATGACATCGCCAGGTGAGAGATCATTCGCAGCGGCCACGATGGCACCCGCGGGGTCATAGTGCGCTGCTCCGGAGGGATCAATCCACATCTCGCAGCACGTCATCAGATCGGCCCCGTGGCAGATCCCAGTGGTTCCCCAGCCATTGTCGTCGGATGCAAGAATGCCGAGAACCGCAGTCCCGTGATCCCCCCAATCTGGATCTGGATAGCACAATGCGCGGATCTGTGAGCCAGCGGCCTTGCTTATGTCTTGATGATCATAGTTCCAACCCTTCTCGATGTCGCAGACAGCTACCCCCTCTCCGTCGCCGCCGCATCGGGTCCAGGCGTACAGGGCATCCACACCAAACGGAGACCCTGTTGTGGGCAAGAGGTATACCTGCCAGTCTACAAAGCTACCCGGGGTTGGCAGCTCCGCCGCCCGTGGGTTGGGGGTTGCCGACAGCACCCCTGGTAAGTTCTCCAGAGCTCTGCATGTCTCCCAGATGTCCGAACCAGCTGGAATGCGTAGACGATATGCGTTGTTCAGGTCATAGAGCTCCCTGCCCGTTCGCGCAGCCCCATTTTCATACAGCGCATCTACCTCCTCTTCCGTTGGCTCCCAGAATCGGTACCACTCATGCCACGTGAGCACCGAGAGAACCGAATCTACTCCCTCAAGTGCATTTGTTTGGAGGTCAACGAGAACTCCTTGTCTTATCCGGACCCGGGATTCGGGAACGAACATGACCTCGATCAAATCATCCTCGTAACGCTCGTCCGTTCCGCCAGAACTAGGGGGGCACGCGCTGCGTCCGTCCTCGAAGAATCCCATCGCGCCGAATGACCCAGCAGCCCAGTCCTCCGAAGGATTCCCGCAATCAGCGGTACCCCCGAATCCCGTCGCAGGGTTCTCAGCCAAGGCTATGGTTGCTGGTCCGTACGCATACCCTGCAAAGTAGTACACAGGGACGAGATTCCCGTTCCACGAGGAATCTGTCACAACTAGTGCAATTCCTTCATCCGGCCCAGGCCAGTTCTCCGTTGGATACGCTAGTCCGCTCGCTGGAAAGCAGGGCCCATGATGGGTGATTACGTAGTCACCGGGTGAGTAGGGGCCAAGACCGAACTCCACGCCTCGCCATTCCTTGGATTCTTCCCAAGCAGCTAGCACGAACCAGATTGTCTCCTGCGTCGCGTCAATGCGGTTCACCTGCTCAGCGCAGGAGTCTAGTGAATGGTATTCGAGGAACTCCTGACACCAGCCCCCCGCAGGCGGCTCACTCGAGAATTGCATCCCCGTCGGGTGGTGCGCGATGAACGCACCTCCCGCGAGGTTCGCGGGATCAGCGGCCGCCGAGCCCGCGACGATGCCGGACACGCAGAACAGCACGAGCGCCTTGCGCATCTCACGATCTCCCTTCCCTGGCGTGAGTTGAGGCATACGTGTAGTGAACTCGCGGGTGAGATCGGGCGAAACACCCTTGCCGGGGGTGGGATGTCAAGACCTCACCCGGACGGGCAAGACCAGTCGGCTTCCCTACGACGGGACTTGCGCGCGGAGTCACTTGGTCACTTTCGCACTTGAGTATGCACCCACCGGCCCGGGGGAGTCAATGCCCTGCGCCGGCTCCTAGCCCGCGAATGGGACCGGCAGGTCGTGCAACGCCGAGCATGCGCACTTGCTTCGGATTGTATACATTATACAAACGACCCCACGCTGGACTTCGGACCCGGCACCGCGCCAGGGAGGCTGATTCCCCCGTCGGGCACGCATGAAGCAGCGCTTCAGGGATGGGATGGAGGTCGGTTCCTGCGGCAAGCTGCGCGTCGTTCATCGCCGCGACGGCTGGTACGTCGGCGGCAAGGGGATGCTGGCCCCGGTCGACAGCCGAAAGGATGGGGCGAAGCTGATCAAAAGGCTGCGAGGAGGAGGAAGCGATGCGCTACGCGCGCGGCAGAACACCCGGCAGGATCGTGCGGTGACACCAGCCGCGGCCGACGCGTCGCTCTCGGCCCAGCCGCCGCCGTGAGCCAACAGCGACCGCCCTGATACGTGCGCCTCGCCGGAGTATGCGGAGGCACGCCGGGGGGCTGGCCAGGCGCAGGAGGCCTTGCATCCTCCGGGCCATACGCCATACCCGGCAGCAGTTCAGGTGCCTGAGTCGCCGGGTGGATGAGCCGGATGGAACGACGCCCAGCATCGCCTGGGCGCCTGGTTGGCCGGGGTCTGGGGATGGAGAGAGAGTGAATGGTTGGATTCCCATGGTGACACCCGTGGTCACTTGCAGCAAAGCCGGGGACCGCGGTGTATACTGAGATTGGGAACGCGGCGGCAGAATGACCTGCTTTGCGGTCGATGATTGTGCTGGAGTTGTTCCATGCGACTGCGGGCCCGACTGGTCGCGTTGGGTGTTCTAAGCGCCATCTTGTTCGGTGTCGGAGCACCGGGGCCTTCCGCACTCAGCCTTTCCCCTGCTACATCCCCGCCTGCACCCACCAGCACCATGTCGTTTCCCTCGTCAGAAGACCTCCAGGCCGCGGTCTGTGAACTCCACGCGAACCTCCCCCCGGACGCCCTTGGGATCATCGAGCCCCTGGAGCTTCTCCACGGAGATTGCTTCCGTGGGCCCGGATCCCCAACATGTTTGCACTTCATTCAGACAACGGGTGATTCCCTGACAATATGCTGGCACAATCGTAGACCTAGCGCCGGGTACACCGAGGATGGTGCACTGTACGTGATGCGGGAAGAGGCGCAGCTGCCTTCACATGTCGACGTTGGGAAAGCGCGGAATGACCCCAACGCGCGACGATTCCTGGAGACCGGGCCCGAGGCTGCAGCGCTCCACGGCGTGCTGCTCCGGTGGAATCGTTCAGTATTCGCCCAGGAGCCCTTGAAACGCTGGCCCAAGGAGCCTCCCGCTGGGCTGGAGTACGAAACCGTTATTCTGCAGTGTTTCAACCAGGTCCTGGACCGCATGAATACGCGCTTTCCCGCGCGCATATGTGCCGACCTGCCAGAGCCGTGGCTGACCGGATACATTCAGGAGCTCATCCAGTCCCTCGACGCTCGAGTGCCTGAGCCCACTACACTTGCGGTCCTTCAACTCGGCCTCCTGGAGGCACGCGCTCAGCTGGCGCTTCCGGTCTTGGGCAACCTCAGCCTTGGAGATACAGAGGGCAAGCTCGTGGTGGCGGCACGCTGGGCCGTGGCCAGGATTGAGCGGAGTCTGGACACAGGAGACTCGGAATAGGGTCGGACGGCAGTGGCTGGGAATCTAACCAGCTGATGGAGCGGCCGGGGACTGACGTCCCCGGCTGGCACGCGCCGTGCTTGCGCACGTCGCGCGCCGGGAAGGCTTCGGTGGCCCCGCCGCTCATTCATGCGTTGGAGCGTCGGCCACTCAGGAGATGGAGCAATGGATCAAGCCGATCTCGAGCGACTGATCGCAGATGGAGTAGAGGAGAATCTGCGACTTGAGTACAAGGGGGCCGAGTCAATCGATCGAACGGATAGCAGGAAGCGGGAGATCACCAAAGACGTCAGCGCAATGGCAAATTCCGATGGGGGACGACTGATTTATGGAATCAAGGAGTTCCAGGATGCCGAACGTCGACACTTGCCTGAACGACTAGATCCCGTCGACCGCACCACGTTCTCTCGTGAATGGTTGGAACAGGTGATCGGCACGATTCAACCACGGATCAGAGATCTAAGCATCCATCCGGTCGCCGTGAATGGCAGCACGAGAGATGTGGTCTACGTCATCGACATCCCCAAGGCCACGACGGCCCACCAAGCGCGGGACCACAAGTACTACAAGCGTCACGACTTCAGCGCGGTTTCGATGGAGGATTACGAGATCCGCGATGTCATGGCCAGAGGAGCACATCCCCTAATCGAGGTCGTCGGCGCTGTCGAGGACAGGGAGTTCGGAGGAGTGTCGCTGCCCCATCTCGTCCTCGATGCTTCGAATGTCGGAACTCGGCTTGCTCAGTTCTACGTCTGCTTCTTTCAAGTTCCCGTTCGTATTCTGGCACTGGGTGCTGAGGAGAAGTTGGAGACTATTGAACGCGACGGAGAGGAGTTCGTTTCTTGTCACGAACGCAACACACGAAGGGATGTCATTGGCGTGGGCGGAAGTCACCCCTATACTTACCATCGCTATGGACCGACATGGTTTGATCCTCTGTTGCCCGGGCTCCGAGCTCGCTTGAAGTCCTTTCCTCTCAAACAGGTATTGAGCCAGGCCGAATTGGCTCGCCTGCCCATTACTTGGGAGGTCTACGCCGACAACGCTCCGGTTCAAAGTGGGGAATGGCCCATTTCACAATCCGAGGATATCGGATAGGGGGTATAGATACGCGCCAATCGGGTAGCCGGGGGCGTCTAACGCCGGGCCCCCACTATTCTGCATGCGGGTCCGTGCAGGGCGGTTCGCGATGATGCGGCAGAACGCCCGGCATCGTGCGCTGACGCCAGCCGCGGCCGACGCGTTGCTCTCAGCCCAGCCGCCACCGTGTGCCATCCTTGGTCCCGTCCAACTTCCGACCCGCGGCGCAACCGTGGCCGCGAGAGTCCCGAGCCTCCCGCTCTGCGTCCATCCGCGCATCCTGTGCCCACGGGAACATCCCGCCACCCATGTCCGCCCCGCACTCCCCGGCGTGTACACGACACCCAGCCCTTGGCAAACCACTTCGGGACAGGAGACAATCCCCACTGCGGGGCTGAGGCGGCTTAGTTCAACCGATTGTATCTGGACCGCTGAGGACGGACGCCAAGCCGAGATCCCGCGCCCTGCTTTGAGCAGTCCAGATACAATCCTAATCGTTAGACAGACACAGGAGGTGCGGGATGAGCGCTTGGATCGACCAGCTCTTCGATGCAGCAATTGTCAAAAAGGACGGACTTGTTCGACGGAAAGTTGCGGACGTGAAGAAGTATGCCTCCGAAAAGGAACTCGTAGCCGAGGTGAAGAAGCGGGGCTTCCATCTCGTCGAGACAGGCAAGCAGTACGTCGTCCTGTGCAACGTTGGGGCCATGAAGATCTGGTGTTGATGAGCAGGCTACGTTTGCGTCTTCATCCGAAGGTGCCGTCTAGTCGGGTAGCCGGGAGCGTCTAACCCCCGGCCCCCACACCACCCTGCCTGCGGACCTGCGCCGGGCGGTTCACGATGATGCAGCAGAACGTCGAGCAGGCAGTACGTCGACCGCCGACTGTGAAAGCGGAGCAACGACAGCCGCCAGCGCTTTCCCTGTCCTGTACAGGCACGCTGTACAAGGCATCTGTACAAGCACGGCGCCTCTTGAGCCAAAGGCGACGTTCCTGCCGGCCCCCCGGGGGGCATCCAGGGGGCAGTCCCGGCCCCCCAGGGGGCATTCCGGGGGCAGTTTCGGGCCCCCGGGGAACGCTAATGGGCAGCGGAGGGGCATGTTTGGGCTCTAGAATTCGCGTTTTCGACCCCTGCGGAGGCATGCGATTCCGCACATCCCTTTGACCCACAAAGACTTACGGAATACCGCCTCTCCACGAACCCCTGCCCATTGGCTGCCTTTGGGCGTTTTCGATGCCCATTAAAGGGCACTTTCCGGAAGGCCGATGCCCATTAAACGCCCCTTCCGGAAAGGGCCATGCCCATTAAACGGCACTTGCGAGAAGGGCGATGCCCATTACAGGCCCCCACGGGGCGCGTGAACTCCGCTTGATCTTCAGGCCCGCGGCGCCACCCTTGAGACGTCAACCACGGAGGTGCCACGATGCCTTGCTTGAGCCCGCAGACACTCACCCACGATGAGATGCATGCGCTGCTCGCCGCCAGCCGCGGTCATCCGCGCGATCACCTCATCTTCTCCCTTGCCCTCGGCACAGCCTTGAGGCTCTCCGAGCTCGTCGGCCTGGACGTCGCCGACCTCTTCTTCCCCACCGGCGAGCCGCGCGTGCGGGTCCGCATCCGGCCCGAGATCGCCAAGCGCGGGCGGGCGGGCGACGTGTTCCTGCCCGATGCGCTGTTCCCGAAGCTCCGGCGGTTCTGGCGCTACAAGATCGAGCACGGCGAGCGCCTGGATCCCGCTGCGCCCCTCTTCTGTGCGCTGTCGCGCCGGCGCATCTCCCCGCGCCGGGTCCAGGTGCTGTTCCGCGCCTGGCAGGTCCGCGCCGGTTTCGATCGCCTCTACCCATTTCACGCGATCCGCCACACCGCCGTGAGCAACGTCTATCGCGCCTCCCGCGACCTCTTCCTCGCCCAGCGCTTCGCTCGGCACGCCAGCCCCCTTACGACGGTCATTTATACCCATCCGTCGGACCAGGAGTTGAGGGACAGGTTGCGCCAGCTTTCATGCTGATCCCTGTCTCTGAGACTGACCCACAGCACCGGATCGTCGAGCCAGCTGGCATGGGGGGTCACGATCACGCCGCCATCGGCGCTGAACGGACGGGGCAGATCCTTGGCCGCCAGGCAGGCGTAGGTGAAGGCCAGGGAGAAGTGATTCTCTCCCGTCCTGATGTAGCGGTACTTCTGGATCCCCGTCGACTCGTCCTCCTCCAGCACCTTGGCGTCGGCGGCCATGTGGCGGGCGAACGTCTCGATCAGGGACGAGCGACGGGGCAGGACCAGCTTCTTCTCACGCACCGCGGTCCGCGAAGCGTCCAGCGCCTCGGTGCGGTTGACCTGCACGATCTGACCCTCCTCGTCCCACTTGGGCGCACCCCGTTGGTTCTCGTTGAAGAAGTTGAGGAACACCCGCGTGCGATGCCGCTGGGCGAACGCCCGGGCAGCGTGGGTCTCGGGCAGGCCGTCGACCACGCAGCGCGAGACGCGGAATGCCTTCATCAGGCCGTCCAGATCCTCGAAGTCCCTGCAGATCGCCAGGTGAACCAGATGGCGGTTCTCATCAGAGCGGGCGTTCTTGAGAATGACCACGTGCAAGAGCTTGCCGGTGTCGACCCCCATGGCATAGGAGCCGAACCGCGCATTTTCCAGCATGAGCTCATCGCCGCACAGACCGAGCACCGACATCTCGTCGAGCCGACGTTCCAGGTCGGCCCAGGGCACCCCGATCTTCAGGTTGAAGAACCGGTCGGGGAACCGGGTCGTTCGGTACTCCTCCAGGATCTCGCCCGGATCGACCTTGGTCGAGAAGAGCTGACTGATGCGGTAGCCGTGGATCGGGCGGTCCGGGAAGTCCGCCACCCACTCGCCTACTGCAAGATCGAGCTCGGCCCCGCAGCCCGGGCAGGCCAGATGGTGCGAGCCATCCGCACGCGGCCGGATGATCTTGACCTCGCCCCCCAGCTTGGTCGGGAACTCCTTGACCGGCGCCGTCCACCGCCCGCAACCCGGGCATTTCAGCGTCCAGTGGCGTTGGTCCGACTTCTGAAACTGCTCGTCGATGCCGTAGTCGGGCAGCGAGGGGTTCGAGAGCTCGATCACGCGCTTGTAGTCAGAGTGGGCCAGGCGTTCGCGCGCCATGGCCTTGGCGGCCGGGGAGGTCTCGTCCAGCTCATCGAAGACCACCATGTCGGCGGGCACCGACTTCATCCCCACCGTCGATTGCATGCCGCGCAGGTAGAGGTGCGCCTCGCCGATCCTTTTCAAGCCGGCCGTATCGGTGTCGGTCATGAGCCGGGACAGGAACGGGTTCTCCAGGAGCAGTGGCGAGACGCGGGACTTGGAGAACTCGAGGACATCGGTGCGGGTGGGGAAGAAGTAGATGACGTTCAGGCCCTGCAGGCAGGCGTGCAGGCTGCGCAGGATGGCCCAGGTCGTCCCTCCGATCTGGGCAGCCTTGGAGAGGACGACGTGGGGCGCGGTGTCGTCGTAGATGGCCCGCAGGTACTCGTGCCCCACGAACGAGAAGGGCCGGCCGTCCAGGCGGATCCGCGAGAGCGCCCACAGCGCCAGCGGGTCAGTGACGGACCGCCGGCTCGGGCTCGTCAGCTCCCGCACCCTCCTCTTCAGGTAGGGCGCCGATGATCGCTTGGCGGATCCGGTCCCGGGACTCCTCGTCATGGACGTTCTCCTTCACGGCGTCGATGAACGCGTCGATGATCCGGCGCATCTCCGCCTCGCCTTGGGCGCGGATGGCTTCCTCCGTCTCCCCCGTGGCCGAGAGCCCCTTGGCCAGCCGCTGACCCTTCTGGGCCTTTTCCAGGATGCCGGCGATGCGCTCGAGCTCCCGGGCGTCGCCCCCTTGTCGGCCCTTGAGATCCTCGGCCAGCCGGGCGAGGAGCAGCTCCCACAGCCGGTAGTGGCGCAGGTTCAAGGTCACCCGGTCGGTGGCGATCTTCTCGATGAACATCTCCGCGGCTCGGATGTCGATCTTGGTGCGCAGGCCCGCCCAGTCCTCCTCTCGGTTCCAGCGTCCGACCGTGTGCGGCTTGACGCCCAAGCGAGCGGCGATCTCCGCGTTGGTCGAGACCGCCCCGGTGAGGAAGAGCCGGCGGGCCTCTTCACGAGTCCTCGCGCGGCTGCGCTTCATTGCCCCTCGCTTCCATGAAGCTTCTGGCCAGGTTGGTCAGGCCACGCGCCTTGCGATCCCGCCCGGGCGTGCCGTCGCTGGCCAGCTCCACGGCCTGTTCGATCACCTGCTCTTGGTCCGCGGTGACGACGAACGAGATCACCCGCGGCAGCACCTTCTCCTCCTCCTCAGCCTCAAGGTCTAGGAGCGCGGCGATCTCCTCGGCCGGGAATTCTAGCAGCGCGTGGAGGTCCTCGATCTGGCGGTCGGTCTCGGGCAACAGACCGGCCAGGTCATCGAGGCTCAGCTCCCCCAGCAGCTCGTGGATGAGCGCTGCGCGGCGCGCTGGCACATCCTGGCCCTCGAGCCGGTTGAGCGTGGCCAAGAGTAGCTTGGCTTCCCGGTCATCGACCCTCCAGACGTCGCAGCGGGCCTCGGAGTGACCCAACTCGCGCAGGATGGCGAGGCGATGGTGGCCGTCGAGGACCTGGTACTTCCCGGGCTCCTCGGGATGCGGCCGCACGATCAGGTGCGGGTAGCGGCCCGTGCGCTTGATGTGGGCCCTGAGCTTAGCCTGCAGCTCCGCGCTCATGACATTGGCGTTCCACGGGTGCGGGACGAGGTCGGTCAGCGGCACCATGCACACGCCGATCCGGCTCCCCGCCCCGGCAGCCTCTGCGACCTCCGTCGATGGGGTCTTGGTGCTCATGAAGCTGTTACCTCCTGGGTCCTGTTCAAGTCACCCCGTCGCGGCAGGCCCCGCAGCAGCGGGGCATCCGGATCCCAGCCGACGACGAGGAACTCGCGGTTCGAAGCCTTCTTCTCCTCGGTCGCCACGGCCGGCAGGTGCTGGTAGCGCAGAGCAAGCGCACGCGTCGCCCGGCCGAGGCGCGTCATCTTGGCCTCCAGCTCTTCGATCCCCACGACGGCGTTGCCCAGACTGAGCAGCCAGACGGGGATGTGCTGCGCCCGGGTGAAGAGCGTATCGAGGAGCTCAGCGCCATCCCGGGCGGTGAAGGGGCTCGTTGGTCGCGACTGCCCTTCCAGGATCTCGTCGATCACCCGGTACTCCTTCTCGTAGCTCATGACGCCCGGGTAAGGAGGGTCGAAGTAGGCAACGTCAGCTTCAATCTCGGGCAGCGCCTCCAGCACGTCACGCTTGAGGACGCGCGCCTGGCCCTCGAAGACGCCGGCATTGATCTGGCGGGCCAGTTCCAGGAGCTTCTCGGGGCGTGTCAGGCGCAGCCCGTCGACGTAGTGGTAGAGACAGCTTTCGGTGATCGACTCGTACTCGCCGGTGTCCAGGCGGTAGATCGTTCCGGCCCGCACCTGGCTCATGGGATGGGCGAGCAGCGCCACGCGGATGGCGAGCAAGCGCAGGAGGGCGCTCTTGGCCGGATCCCGGGCGTCCTCGGCCTGCGCCAGGGCCCGGTCGAGGAGACGCGCCTGGGCGGGCGTGAAGACGCGCGGGGCGTACGCCTGCTCGATCCTGCCCGCGGGACCTTCAGCTGGCGCGGTCAGGCGCAGGACATCCTCGCGGGTGAGCCGGACCCGGCTGTTCTCCACCAGGGCCTGGCCCACCACGATCGCGCGCTCGGCGATGTCGCAGGCCACGACGCTGAAGCCTTGAGCCTTGGCGTAGAGCGCGACCGACCCGCCGCCCAGAAACCCGTCCAGGAGGGTCAGCCCGGGCCAGTGGCGCCTGGGCAAGATCCGGTCCACCTCGCGGAAGATGAGCGGGCACAGGCGCCTCTTTCCGCCCAGGTAGGGCGGCAAAGCCGACCAAAACGCGAGCTTGCGGGATCGGGTGCGCCTCATCGGATTTCGGCTCCTTTGGCAACCATTGCGCTTGATACCGCAGCGCAGCAGCGGACTCCTTGCAGGGCACCGGGCAGGGCGCCCGGGAGGCAGAAGGACCTAGGACGCGGGGCATGCTCCCGCGAGGGGAAGGAGAAGGGAACATGGCGACGAAGAAGAGCGGCAGCAGCAAGAAGGCGCGGGCGGCGGCAATGACCGAAGCGACGGCCAAGACCGAAGCCCCGGTGCAAGCCGGCGACTCGCAGCAGCTCGTGGTGTTCGCGTTCCGGTTGACCCGGGCCGAGCGCGACCTGATCCATCAGGCGGCCGGATCGGCCAGGGCCTCGCAGCTCGCGCGCACGCTCCTCGTGGCAGCGGCCCAGCGCGACGAGGCGGCCATCAAGGCGGCGATGGAGTCGCTGCAGGCCTAGGGCCACGTTCACGACCCGCCTCCGATGACCTCTCGGGATCCCGAGGGGTTGTCGGCGCTCCCGCCAGGCATCTCCTCCACGTGCAACCGGCGCCTCCAGGCTCGGGCGCGGCAGGCGTCGGAACAGTAGATCCGCTTCGAACGGCGCCCGTGACAGATGCACTCCGTGCCGCACTCCGGGCACCGAACCAGATGGCCGCCGTTAGCGTTCTCGTGCGTTGCATAGCGTTCGTTCGGGGCGACCTGAGCCGTGGGTGTCACGGAGGCTGGATCGTCGCTGAGGGCACCCTCCCCCTTCACGCAGTCGCATTCAGTCTCGACACTCGAACCGACGTGTGACGTACTACTGACCCTCTCTTTCCATGTTTTTCTATATAGGAGTGGAGTGTAATAGAGAAATATGGAAATCGACCCCTGATTGCACGTCATACGTCACTCCCGCGTAGATGAAGGCCCACGTACCGTGCGGGCGTGCTCCGAACCGCGGGGCGGTGGCGCTTTGGCCAGCGGGACTTCAGCCGCGACCGCAACGATCGGCTCCCGAGCCTCTCGCGCCCCCTCAATCCCTCGCTGTCCGCCCATCTCTCGTAGGCCGCGACGATGTCCCGGATGGGCAACACGACCTCGCTGCCCGACTCCTCGATGTGCTCGGCGATGAACTCTTCCAGAAGATCGGACTCCCGGCGGTACTCCTCGGTTGCGTTGCGGACGCAGTCGGGAGCATCAAGCCCTCGCTGTTGCCACGCGAGGCAGCCTTGGACAGCCCAGGTCAGGATCCCTGGGGCCTCCGCATTGAGCTGCGCCTCTAGGTGTTTGTCTCCGGGGAACTGCTGCGTGAAGGGCACCAGCCGGACCCGACGCCAGAAGCCATGGCTGTCGTCCGTAACGCGGGGCTTGTGGTTGACCGCCAGCCAAAAGGTCGCGACGGGCCGGAAGGTGAAGTACTCGCGATGCAGGAACCTCGCCGTGATCGGATCACCGCCGGTCAGCGCCTTGACGCGCCCTTCGTTGAGGCGCATGGCCTCGTTCGTCTCGCTCGAGGTGACTAGCCTGCGGCCCACCAGGGCGGCTAGGTCATTGGGGACCGAGGAGCGCTGGTCCAGCTCCATGGTGCTGAAGGGCATGTTGTAGCCGTAGTCGCCCGCCACGTGCCGGACCGCGTTCAGGAACGTGGACTTGCCGTTGGCGCCGGTGCCGTGGAGCACAAACAGGCACTGCTCACTCACGTCGCCGGTGAGCGAATACCCGACGGCTCGCTGCACGAACTCGATCAGGTCCTCCTTCCCGTCGAAGATCTCGAAGAGGAACTGGAGCCACCGGCTGCAGACCGCTCCGGGGTCATAGGGCACGCCCGCCACTAGGCTGACGCGGTCATCACGGCGGCCGGCACGCAGGTCTCCGGTGCGCAGATCCACGACCCCGTTCGGAGCCCCCAAGAGCATGGGGTTGGGATCCCAATCCTCCCCGCTGTCGGCAATCGGTACCCGCGAGCGGGCCAGGTCCAGCATGGCCATGACGCGGGTCTTGTTCTCGCTGTCCAGCGCGAACTTGGCTGCCCTCTTGGCCTCCTCCCGGTCCGGGATGCTTGGCGCATCCTGATAGCGCCTGCGGGCCACGTCCTGGGCCAGCCGGATCAGCTTACCATCGTCGTCGCGGCCCCAGTGGTGCCCGGTCCAGACCAGCCACTGCGCCCGACGAAAGTCGAAGCGGACGTTCTGACCGTGCAGTTCGGCGAAGAGACCAGCGTTGCCCGAATCGGACAGGTGGTAATCAGCAGGGTCATTGCCATTGGCCGCCGCATTCTGCGCCCAGTGGTTCTCAGCGACCGCGACGGCGACCTGATCGGGTGCGTAGCGGGCAATGCTGGTCGCGATGCGCTCAACCTCTCCCGAGTCCAGCGGAGGCCGGCACCGATCCTGGTTCGTCCGTTCGAGCGCCGCGAGAATCTCTGCCTGCGTCATCCCCACCCGGCGCATGTTGCCCGCCAGGCGCGCGAGGGTGGCGTTGCGTTGGCCTCCCCGGATCAGGTTCCCAGTGGCCGGCAGATCCACGCCGTCGGGCGCCCTGTGCGCGTCAGGCCGGCCGCCGTTGCCGTTCAGGCCGTCCAACAGACCCGTCAGCCACTCGGGCGGCTCAGCCAGCTGCTCCGGGCCAGTCGCAAGCTCGCGCGCCTGCGCCCACGAATAGGGCTTGCCTGCCACCACCGACGGCGGCACGACGATGTAGCCACCGTCGGCACGGGTGTCGACCCTGGGCGCAAGCGTGCCGGCCGTGTTTCTCCACGCCTTCCCGGTCGGCTGCCGGAAGATGTGGTGCCTCCCGCCACGTGGCGTGAGCGACATCGGGCCACGGGAGAGATCGACAGCCCGGTCCCCATTGCCAGGCCAGGGGTTGCCCGGACCGTCGACGTCGATGACCGCGAGCCCCTCTGTCGGTATGGCGACATTGGCGTCCGGGTGCTTCGCCCACCAAGCTTTGATCTGGGTCATGTCAGCCGTGGAATCATGGAACCCATGCTCCGTGAGAGGCCTCTTGTCCCCCGCCACGCACGGGAACACCTGGTAGCCCAGCTCCGCATAGCGGAGTGCTGCCTTCAGCATCGCGTTCAAAACGGCAGATCCTCCGTGTCGGCCGGGACTCCAGGATCCTCGCCGCTCCCTGGGTCCATCCCGGGCTCGCGCAGGATCGAGGCGAGCGGCGACCCGCTTGGCAAGTGCTGTCGCGTGACGGCTGCGGCCGCTTCCCACTTGCCGTAGCCGCGGATCTCGTTCGTCAGCTCCCCCGTGTCTTCGCGACGCTTGCACGCAACCGTCACCGAGAGGGGGATGTCGTGGAGTTCGATCGAGTCCCGCGGTCGCATCACGCCCACCGCCCGGCAGATGGCGGAGAGCTCTCCCTGGGCGATCTCGACCGCCTGCGGGCTCGGGTTGTCGAGGTTCAGCCTTGACCAAAGCAGGCGTCCCTTGTGCGGGCCCTCAATCACGCGGAAGGTCAGCTCAAGGTAGTGCCCGTCCCCGCGGCGGGTTGGCTTCAGCTGCGAGCTGGTGATCACTGCCGGGTACTCGCCCGGTGGAAGGGCTTCGTACCGCGTACCGTTCGTGGCCTGCCTTCCGTGGTAACGGCTAAGATCGGCCATGGTGTTCCTCCTGCGCTACGCGCGCACGCTCTCTGCCTCGACCCTCGGCGCCGCGTCCACACGCGACACGCTGAACGACTCGTCGCCGAACTCTCGGGCGGCGAAGCCCGTGAAGATCCGGCAGATGTCGCGACCGACGTCGGTGCTGGAATCGATCACGCACGCGTTCTTCTCCGGATCGAGCGAATAGGACGCCTCGAGCCTCACACGCGACAGGCCATGGAGACCCTCAGCGGCCAGCACGGCCAAGAGCAGCGTGCTCTCGATCTCTTCGGCCGGCACTGCGGGCCGGAACGAGTACCGCCGGACATCTCGGGTCATCATCGCGACCTCCTCATGGGCGCCTGCTTTTGCGCCCCTAGTACTTAAGTACGCCGTTCGCTTCCGATGTGTCGGGTCTTTCTCACAAGTAGTCACGAAGACCCACATCCGTGAAGATCCTCCGGAGATGTTTTATCTCGTTGCTGTACAACGTGCTTCGCGCAACGCCCAGGGCGCGGGCGGCCTCGGTGACCGACTGGTGCATGAGGCGCCCGGCCAGATCCTGCTGATCGGCAGGGAGCCGTGAGACGACCGCGGACACATCAAGTCGTAGGTCCATACGCTCGACCTCCGGCCGGCTGTGCTTGCCCATCAGCCGGTCGCAGTCGTCCCGGCTGATGGTCTCCTCACGCAGAATCGTGGAGCCATTCTCTTGCTCAAACGGGTCGTCCAGTGAACAGACGCACCTTCGGTGATCGCGCTTCTGCTGTGTGCGGTGCCGGATCATCTCTCGAACCTTGTGGTCCACGATGCGAATGACGAACGTGCTGAAGCAAGATCGGGCCGGGTCGAACTTCGGCAGGCGATCCAGCAGGTCCAGCGCGAGTTCCTGCTGCAGGTCCTCGAAGTCATCAGATCTGAACCCGTGTGCTCCTATCAGCCGCTTCGCCTTCTCTCGGATGATGTGCTCTGCATACTTGTCAAGGTCGCGCTGCTGCGAGCCTTCCATCGGAGCCTCTCCCGCGGTTGCGGAGAGGTGCGTGGGTGTCGCTCGCGGCAGTTGGGTGGCCGGACGGGTGGAGGCCAACGGGGTTCGCCGTTTCGGCGACACCCACGTTCACCTCCACCTCGTGGCCGGTTGAACGTCTGGTGACGTGCTCAACTAGGGATTGATGGGTGCCCACCCGTTCGCTAGGCCGGGGTTTCCTCCCACTGCATGCGGAACGGCAGCCCGTGCTTGACTTCCAAGCACCGGATCGTGCCGTCGCCGATGTCGTCGAGGCGCGTCAGCAGATCCGTGACCTGCGCCTTGAGGGCGAAGTCTCCGGACTTCCCGCCCGGGCATGGCCCGCTCTCACCGCCAAGCTTCGCGTCACGGATGACGCGCGGAGGCGGCTCGAGGATGGGCTCGCCATCGCGGATGGTGAGGTCTTCGATCGTCCCGAAACCCAGGCGTTGCATCTGCTCGACCAACCGGGCTCGGGAATGAGAGAGAGAGGACTTGGTTGCTGGTTGCATGACTGCAAACCCTCCAAGAAGGTGACCTACGTGGGCAGCGCCTCGCGCTCTGCCCGTCACCCTCCGGAGGAATTGCAGCAAAGCGCGGAAAAGACTTCGGGGATTGCGTAGCTGATGGAACGATTGCAGGTTACGGCTGACCTATCCCAGTTGCAGTTGCAGGAAAGCACTCGAAGTGAAATCAGCGCCCGCGGAAGCGTCGGACGTAACCCAGGTCATCAGCACCCTGCCAGAGCAGTTGCAGCTCCTTGTCGTTCTTATCATGAACGGCACGGCAGACGGTGGACCTGCTCAGACCCAGCTCCTCCGCCAGTTGCTTCTGCGTGGGGCGAGGTAGCAACTCCGCCGGCTTGCCCATATCTATGCAAGACTGGGCGTGGCCGCGGGCGCTACGGAGGTGATTGCGGAGAGCCTTCTTCAGGGCGTCGATCGCGGCAGCACGTTCAGCGCGCTTCCTTGGCGGCTTCTTCCTCGCACACCTGACCGCCTCGGATAGCTGGGTCGGATTCATGGCCTTCGCGACCAGTGATGCCTGAGCGTCTGCCAGCACGCGCCGCCCGATCGATTGAAGGCCCTTATGATAATACGAGATGGCCAGTTCCGCCATTTCGAGGAAGGTCTCCTCTTCATGCGTCAAGGAGAAGATCTTCGAACCGCTCCTGAGCCGAACGCTCTCCAAGAACACATCAACTTTCGCAATCTCCCGGTGGACGCACTCCTGGGGCATGTGCGAGAGCTCCAAAGGCCTACCCACGACAGCGTCCGCCAGGTTTGCCGCAACTGCAAACGCATCCCGAGCCCCTTCGACGTCGCTGAGTCGTCCGAAGTAAGTTTCCATCCTTGCTCGAAGATTGAGGACAATGCGCTGAAGCGGATGCGGGTAGCGCCGTACAGGAGCACGCATGTCACGCAGCACGATCTTGCGACACAGCGACCAGTACGATCGAAGAAGCTGCAGAGTACGACGGCGATCTTTGAAGATGGGGTGGCCCGTTGGGATCCTGCAGTCATACAGCTTGATCTCAAGCAGGTGCTCGACGATGCCCTTCATTGAGGACGGGATTGCCTCTCTGCAGTCGGCCACAGCCTGCTTTACGCTATCTAGCAACACGTCTGTGTCGGTTTCACCCTTCCGGATGTTGGGGCACCTCATGAGTAGCAAAGTGCCCAGCGCAGTGGCATACCCAGCTGTGGACGGATCGTCGAGGCTTATCCCCAGAAGCGGGTCCCCTCGAGTCACATCGATGCGGCCATCCTCAAGAGCCTTGCGGAGATGCGCGCCAAACGCCTCGAAGAGCTCCTTGGCATCTGTATCTCCTAGCACGCCGGGGTAGTACTGGCGAATGTGAAACAGATCCTGTAGACCCAGGGCGGCAGTTAACGCCGCGGCAAGCTGCTGCGATATTCCGCCGTCCTCTGGCTCCTGCTCGGTCATGTCCGACCTCACCCTCGGCTTCGGTCCGGCCTCTGAGCTAGGGTCCCTCGCAGTCCCCTCAGCAGCAGACTAGCAGTCAACAGGGAGCGCCCCTAGGTCATTTCACAGTATCTCCCCTGGCCAGCTGCAGGGGGTCAAGATGGGAAGATCAGCCACCTCGGGTGTCTGGGTCCAAGGTCAGGAAATGCCCTTCCCCCTAGGCAATGGCGCAGGCGATGGGTCTGCCCAGCCTTCGCACGGCAATCCGGTCACAGAATCTCACTCGGCGGGGCTGCCACGGTTCGAAGCGCGTTGGTTTTGGGACTCGACGATCATCTCGCTCCACAGTGTCCTTTGCTTCCGCCAGTCGACCACCGCCGCGATCGGCCGCACCATCTTCTCCCGGATCGGGGCCCGATCACCCTTCCAGCGCGGCAGATCGAGGATCTCCTCCTGGATGTCCGGCGCCAGGTGCAGGAGGCTCATGATCTGCGTCATGCGCGCCCGCGTCACATGCGCCAGCCGCGCCAGTTCGGCGTAGTCGGCGACCTCGCCCCGGCGCACCAAGTCCTCCATGTGGATCGCCAACGCCATGAGCCGTGAGATGCGCGGCACGCTGCCCAGATCGGGCATCTTCGCGACCACGCCTTCCGCGATCGCTTTCCGCCCCCGCGGGCCCCGGCGGAAGTGCACCTGCTTCGTGATGACCAGCCCCGTCGTCATGCCGTCTCCCGCGCCGCCTCGCCGGCCAGCATCTTGATCCCCGTCCGATGGAACCGTACCGACACCGTCCCCTTCTCCCCGTCATAGTCCACCCGCTCGGCCAGCAGCCGGATCGCCCGGGCCTGCTCCCGCGGCGCCAGGGTCTCCCACAGCGGATCGAACGCCGCCAGGGCCTGGGCCACGTCCTTCTCGTCCACCAGCTCCTTCCTTAGGCCGATCAGCTCCTCGCGCACCTGCGTGCTCCGCTGCTCCAGCGCCCTGATCCGGTCCTGCAGATCGGCCAGGCGGTCGGTCGCCGTGCCGTTCGTGGCCACGCGCCCGACCAGACCCCGCAGCTGCGCGTTGTGCCGGCGGAGATCCCGCTCAAGTCCCCGGCGTTCGACTTCCAGGTCCTTGATGCGCGCCTCAGCCTGGACCCGCGTCTCTTCCAGGGTCTCGGCCACGAGCGCCGGGTCGCGGCCAATGCCACGGATCTGGTCGACCACGAACCGCTCGATCTCGTGGGCCGGGATCGACTTCGATGGGCAGGCTTGCCAGCCGCGCTTCTGGGCGTTCGTGCAGACGTAGTACCGGTAGCGCCGGCCGTTCTTGGCCGTGTGGGAGTGCACCATCGCGCAGTCGCAGGGCACGCAGTGGAGCAACCCTTTCAGGAGCGCGCCATACCGGTTGCGCACGAGCTGGCCGCCCGTCGCCCGGTTGCGCTTGAGGAGCTGCTGCGCTCGCCGGAAGACCTCCTCGTCGACGATGGCCGGATGCTCGCCGTCATGGACCTCCCCCTTGTGGGTGACCCGGCCGATGTAGAGCACGTTCGTCAGCAGGTGGTGGAGACCGTGCTTGTTGAATGGGTACCCTCCGGCCGCATGGCCCTTCTTCGTGATCCACCCCTTGTTCGTCCAGGCCCGCGCATTCAGCTCCCGGACCGTCGGGATGAGGGACTCGTGCTCGAGGTAGAGCTCGAAGATCGCCCGTACGCGGGCGGCCTCGTCTTCGTTCACGACCAGCCGGCGGCCTTGGGGGTCGATGTCGTAGCCCAGGATGGGCTTGCCCCCGGACCACTTGCCCTTGCGCCTCGCGGCGGCGATCTTGTCGCGGGTGCGCTCCGAGATGATCTCCCGCTCGAACTGGGCGAAGGAGAGCAGGATGTTCAGCGTCAGGCGGCCCATCGAGCTCGTCGTGTTGAACTGCTGCGTGACTGAGACGAAGGAGACCCGGCAGCGCTCCAGGGTCTCCATGATCCGGGCGAAGTCGAGCAGGCTCCGCGACATCCGATCGACCTTGTAGACCACGACGCAGTCGACCTGCCCGGCCTCGATGTCGGCCATCAGGCGCTTCAGGGCCGGGCGCTCCATGTTGCCGCCCGTGTAGCCGCCGTCGTCGTAGCGGTCGGGCAGGCAGGTCCAGCCCTCGCCCCGCTGGCTGGCGATGAACGCCTCGCCCGCCTCGCGCTGGGCATCGAGGCTGTTGAACTCCTGCTCGAGCCCCTCCTCGGTGCTCTTGCGCGTGTAGATCGCGCAGCGGACTGTGGGAGCCTCAGTCATCTTGCCTGCTGCCATGGATGGGCCCTTTCCTGCGGAGTCGGAAGAAATGGTAGCCGTTCCAGTGCGTGCCGGTGACCTGCTTGGCCACCGCGCTCAGGGTCCGGTAGATCTCACCCTCGTACTCGAAGCCGTGCGGCAGCACCCGAACCTCGATCATCCGGCCCTTGTAGCGGCGGGTGATGATCGCGCCCGGCATGGGCAGGCGATCGTCGGGCGAGAGCTGGATCGTCGCGAGCTTCGCCTCGGCCTCGGCCCCCGGCGCCAGCGGCTTTCCCTGCGGCGCGGTCAAGCGCACGTCGGAGTGGGCTGCCAGCTCCTTGGCCCGCTGCCGGGCCCGCTCGGAGAGGTCGCCTTCCTCGTTGGCCTGCAGGCGCCAGACGATGCGGCGGATCAGGAACTGCTTGTGACGCGATCTTGTGCCCTCGCCGAAGACCTCGGCGTACTTGCCCCGCAGCTCCGCCAGCGTCATCCGCTCCAGGGCTGCAAGCTCCTTACTGATGTTGAGCGCCATGCGCATCCCTCCTCTCTCGGGTCTCGGCCGCGCTAACCGGCGGACCCATGAGGGCGGGTTGTCGCGCACACATCAACTTCTTCCTGGGGCGAAGCAGTGGGATCAGCAGGGACCTCGGGTACCGTGGCCACCGCCTGAGCATGCTCCAGGGCGTGCAGGCGCAGGACGGCCTTGGCGAGGATGCGCGCGATCTCGCGCCGGCGCTGGTCGGGAGTCATTGGCGGGTCATCGGGGACGTAGGACACTGTGGACCTCCTGTCGGATGCGCCCACAGCGGCCTTCGCCCTGCGACCAGCTCGCTGTCTGGCTGTCTTCCCACCCGGGCCGGCACGTCGGCGGGCGGGCGGGTGGCTTCTCTGTTAAAACATACCCCGTTTGAGTTCGAAGTGTCGGATCGGGGGCCCGATGGGAACAGGGTTGCTAGACCGGGCGATGGCCCAACCTCCTTCGCCCGTCCGGCGCCTTGTAGTTGTTTACTTTTCCAAAGGTTACATCTTCCACTCCCATGTTCCCGCAGGCCTCGGGACGCATCGCCGCCGAGACGGGGAATCAGAGGTATTGACTCGCCCGAGGTGGTTGGTCTAACCTTGTACTAGACAGTGACCAAGTGACTCCGCCCGCAAGCCTCGTCGAAGGGAAGCGCGACAGGTCTTGCCCGGCCGGGTGACGTCTTGACGTCCCACCCCCGGCAAGGGTGCTTCGCCCGATCTCACCCGCGAGTTCACTACGCGTGTGGCTCAACTCACGCCATGGAAGGGAGACCGTGAGATGCGCAAGGTGTTTGTGCTGTTCTGCGTGTCCGGCATCGTCGCGGGCTCGGCGGCCGCTGATCCCGCGAACCTCGAGGGGGGGGCGTTCATCGCGCACTTCCCGACGGGGATGGAATTCTCGAGTGACCCGCCCGCGGGCGGATGGTGCCAGGAGTACTGGGACCACTTCCGCATCGAAGACTGCGAAGACCAGGTCAACCGGATCGACACGACCGATCAAGTCATCTGGTTTGTCCTGGCCGCCTGGGCCGAAGAGAAGGAATGGTGCGGCACCGAGTTCGGCCTCGGGGAGTTTGATCCCTCCATCTTCAGCATCACCGACCGTGGTCCCTGCTGGCCCGAGGATGGGCTGGAGATCCCGACGGCCTCTTGGCCGGGTCCGGGCGAAGGGACGGCGATCGTGGCGACCGGCACGCCGTGGGAGGGCAACTTCGTGCCGGTCTACTGGTTTGCGGGCTACGCCTACGAGGAGGGCTTGATCCCGCTGGCGGCGGATCCCGCGACGGACTTCGCGGGGACATCCAACTGCGCGAACCCGCCGCAGGCGTGGGCTGCGGATTCGCTGGGGGGCATGGGGCTATTCGCGGATGGGACCTACGTCTGCCCCCCTGTCGGGCAAGGCGGAGGGCTTGCGCCGGGGCAGACGGGACAACAGGGAGGCGAAGACCCCCCCTTGGAGGAGATCGCGGCCTGCTGCTTCGGCACCAGCTGCTCACTCCTCACCGAGCAGCAATGCTACGACCTCGTGGGTCTGTTCCTGCCCCAATACCCGATATGTGATCCGAATCCTTGCACGTCCCAACAGACAATTGTGGTGGATCCCTGGCAGGGGCAGGGTACCTACGAGAACATCCGGGATGCGGTGGAACGTTCTCGGAAGGGTGACACGATAGAGCTGGTTGATGGCGAGTACACGGGCACCGACAACCGCGATATCTGGATTAACGACCACCACCTGTTCTTTCGCTCTCGGAGCGGGGATCCCGACGCCTGCAGGATCAACTGCGAGGGAATGAGCACCGCGCTTACATTTGACGGTAGCCTAGTAGCTGGTTCGCACGTATTCGGGATAGCCTTCCGCAATGGCTACAACGACGGGGGACTACCGTGACCCTACTGCGATGGCGGCGCGGTGCGCTGCGTGCACAGTGCTTCTGTATCGTTCTTCAATTGCCACTTCGAGGGCAATGTGGCTGTAAGCGAAGGCGGGGCGGTGACATGCCAGAGCCCGGGGGGGTACTTCTCCAACGACTCTCATTTCTACGGTTGCGTGTTCGCGGGCAATGGCGCCGAATCGGGTGGCGCCGTGGCGGTTAGCGGATTCTGCGATGTGAGTTTCGAGGGGTGCCTCTTCTTTGAGAACTCCGCGGTCTTTGGGGGAGCATTGTACATTTGGGCGGGCAATGCGGATCTGGCCTGGTGTACAATGGTCGGGAACTCCTGCGATCCACTCAATCCCGGCGGAGCCATCACGCTCTGGGTCGAAGCCTCCTCGTGCTGGGTCGAGCACTCTATCCTTGCTCTCAATTCCGGGGGCACCGGCGGTGGAGCTGTGGGCTGCTGCAGCGGAGCGAATGCCACGCTGATTTGCAGTGACGTGTACGGAAACACCGGGGGCGACTGGGTAGGCTGCATCGCCGGGCAGTTCCCCGGTAGCGGCAACCTGAACGAAGATCCGCTCTTCTGCGGCGAGCAGAATCCGGGGGCGCCCTACTCGCTCGATGCTGCATCTCCCTGCGCCCTGGCGGAATGCGGTCTGATGGGTGCGTTTCCGGCAGCCTGCGGCGACTACCTGGCCAGCGCGGAGTCACGTGGTGACACAGGAGATCGTTCGCCCGTTTCCGCCTCGCCAAACCCAAGCCGAGGCTCGATCACGGTCAGCTTTGCCCGCGGAGTCGAGTTCGCTAGCGTGAGTGTCCACGATGCGGTCGGGCGGTTGGTCGGCAGCCTGGGCGAGCGTCCCCCTGGCCCAGGGGGTATCCGTGAAGTCGTCTGGGACGCTCAGGATGCGAACGGAGCTCCTGTTTGCGCAGGCGTCTACTTCATTCGCTGGCGGCTGGGCGCGGCCTCAGGTCAGCGGTCTGTTGTGATCCTCAGATAGGGAAGACCCCGTCATTCCGGCTGGAGGGCGGTCAGTCCTCTATGGACGAGATTCGAGGGCATGACGACGATCAGAGGGCGTTTCCAAGTCCTCGTAGAGGAGGGAACTGATCATGACCTGGCGAGCGTGCTTTCTGCTACTTCTCGCTGGCCCGGTGGCCGGCCTTGTTCGCGCGGATCCGCCGAGTTTTCTGGAGGGCGGTGCGCTCATCGTCCACCATGTTCCCGAGTTGGTCTATTCCACGAGTCCGCCCGCAGGTGGCTGGTGCGCGGCCTACGGGGCCCATGCCATTTCGTCCTGGGAAGAACAGAACAACCGCGTGGATGTACAGGGGTCCGGGCCGGTGGTCTGGTTCATTTTGGCGGCCTGGTTGGCCCCCGACAAGGAATGGTGTGGGTGCGAATTCGGATTCGGGGCGTATGATCCGGGGCTCTTTCAGTATGCGGAGTGCGGTCCCTGTTTTCCCGAACAGGGGCTCGAGCTGCCGACAGGCGGGTGGCCAGGGCCGAATGAAGGGACTGCGCTCGTAACCGCAGGAGTGCCATGGATTGGCAACTATACGCCCGTGTATATGTTCTGCGGCTACGCCTACTCCTATCATGGTCCCGGCGTGATTCCTCTGGGGGTCGATCCTCCCACCGGACTTGCGGGTTTCTGCAACTGTGTCCTGCCCCCTGAGTCCTGGGAGGCGGGATCGTTGGGCGGCCTGGGGATCAACACCGATGGGATCTGGGCGCAGCCACAGCCGAACGTCATCCGGGCGTGCTGTCTCGACGAGGTCTGTGAGTTGCGGACGCATCTGGAGTGTCAGGGCATCGGCGGTAGGTGGCTAGTGGATGAACCCGATTGCGAGCCCAATCCGTGCTTGCCGCCCGAGTGCGCGCCCTGTTGTATCGGCGGCATTTGTGGATGCACCACACAAGAGTACTGCCTGCTGCTGGGAGGCGTATGGCTCCCGGAATACGGGGACTGCGGCCCACCCAATCCCTGCCCGGCGGTCTGCTGTGTAGGCGACTTGTGTTCGGTAGTCCGGCAGGATGAGTGCGTGGATGCCGGTGGCGTGTGGCATCCCGAGTGGACCACCTGCAATCCGAACCCATGTCGGCCTCCGGTGCCGGTCGAAACTGTGACCTGGGGCAGGGTCAAGGCGCTCTACCGGGCGAAGTAGGTGCACGGGGCGCGCGGCAGACGGCCCGCGCACGAATGGAGTCCGAATGCGGGACGGTGGGCTGGCCCCTCTCCAGCCAGGCCCGCTCAGTCGGGGGAGGTGAATATGCGAAGGACCCTCATGACTTGGGTCACGTGTGCGCTCCTGACAGGACCGGCCTTGGGAGCAGTCTACGTGGTCAATCCCGATGGCACGGGTGACTTCCCCACCATCCAGGCGGCCGTCGATGCCGCGGTGGACGGGGATGTGATCGAGCTGGGGAGCGGAATCTTCGCCGGCACCGGAAACCGGGATGTGAGCTACCGCGGCAAGGCGATCACCATACGTTCGCAGGGGGGACCCGAGGCCTGCACGATTGACTGCGGGGGGACATCAGGCTCCTACCACCGTGCGTTTGCCTTCGTCGGTGGCGAGGGTCCGGAATCGGTGCTGGACGCGGTGACCATCAGGAACGGGTACCAGACGTATGGCGGCGGAGTCCGTTGCAGCGGTTCGTCGCCCGTGATCAGGGATTGCGTGTTCGTGAACAATACGGCCTCTTGGCAGGGAAATGGTGGTGCGCTGTTCTCCGGGGGCGAGCCGCACCCGTCCGTGATCGGTTGTCGCTTCATCCACAATGTGGCCGGCATCTACGGAGGCGCAGTGTGCGCCTGCGCGAGCGAGGGTGAAACGATGATGCTCAGAGAGTGCACATTTGCTGGGAATCACGCTATCCAGGGCGGTGGCCTCGGGATATGAGACGCGTACGTTGCACTGGTCCAGTGCACATTCTATGGGAACGAGGGTGGGATAGGTGGTGGTATTTTTACAGACAATGGCGACCGCCTGACGTTGGAGAGGACAATCATAGCTTTCAGCGTCTCCGGTGACGCGGTGCACGCCAGCGGCGGGGTCACATTGGCCTGCTGCGACATCTACGGCAACGCGGGTGGGGATTGGATTGACTACATCGCCAGCCAGTACGGCGTGAACGGCAACATCTGCGAGGATCCACTCTTCTGCGACGCAGCGAACCAAGACTTCACCCTGCACGCAGATTCGCCCTGCGCGCCGTTCACACCGCCGAATCCTGAGTGCGACCTGATCGGGGCATGGCCCGTGGGGTGCGGCTCCACTCCGACGGTTGCCACGACATGGGGACAGATCAAAACGTTGTTCACACACTGACCCGCCGAATGCAGAACCCTCTCCACGATCGACGCCGGCCGCATGGGCGGTCGATCGCGACCTGGTCCAAGCATGGGGAACACGAAGAAGCGCGGGATCTGACCGCGCCGATGTTCTCTGGTTCACGCCTACCCCGTCCGAGTTCGAAACGTCGGATCGGGGTGCCGATGGGAACAGGGTTGTTAACCCAGAGAGCGCTGTTAAACAGAGACTCCGAGAGTTTTGGGTCGGTTCATTCGGGGTGCGATCGTAACTGTGGGGTGTAACGATCGGACCCCGAACGTACCCTCTCGAAACAGAGAATCCCGGCTACGCGGGGCCCGAGGCGTAGATGTCTTTGATTCTTAGAAGTTACGCGAAGGCCCCAAGAACTCTCGCTCTCGGGGCTCTCCGCTAACCGGAAGGACGCGGATCTTCCGCTCCCTTTTCTTCTGCTCCCCGGCGAGGACTCGAACCTCGAACCTAGCGGTTAACAGCCGCTTGCTCTACCGATTGAGCTACCGAGGAAGAATCGGGGTCTCCTGGGGTGCCCGCGCGACCCGCCGGCAGGAGCCACGAAACAGTTATTGTGCCAGCCCCTTGGACCCGTGTCAACGACCGCCGGCTGCCCCGGCCCCACGCCATCCCCTCCCCCAGGTCTCACGAACCCACCCGGAGTGGTATCGGCCAGGCTAGGGCGATCTCCATCGGGGGGCCGCCTCGGTCCGGCCCGGCCCACTGCGGCGACCGCGGCCGGGACCGCCTTGCCCCGCCCCGTTCCAGGCCCTATAAGAGCAGCGGGCCCGGGCTTACCGGCTGGCCTCGACGGACTTGGGAAAGGTCGCCGGAGTGCCGTTCAGTTCAGGGGGGAATCCACACCGCGGCTGGGCCTGCCGCGCGGGGATCAGGGAGCAAACACAGGATCGCCATGCGCAAGATCCTCCACCTCGCCGATCTGCACCTGGGCTTCGAGCACCGCTACCTCGGGGACCGGGCTGGGCAACGCCGCGAGGAGGCGGGGCAGACTCTCGAGCGGGCCGTCGAGTGGGCAATCGACGACCGCAACGAGGTCGGCGCCGTCCTCATCTCGGGGGACCTTTTCGAGACCCACGACGTCCAGGACACGCGCCTGGTCGGCCGGACCATCACTACCCTGCGCCGGATCACGGCCACAGGCCGAACCCTGGTCACGGTGCCGGGCAATCACGATGAGTACAGCTACCCCGAATCGGTCTACCGCGCGCACGCGTCGGACTGGCCTGGCGTGCTCGTGACCTCGCCGCTGCCCGAGGTCGTGGCCCGCCTGGAGCTGGGCGGCACGCTGTGCTCCGTGATTGCGATGGCCTATACCGCCGGCCTGAGCCCCGATGCGCTCCCCGCGCTGCCCGCGCCCGGCACGGCCGGGGAGATCCGCATCGCGGCGCTGCACGGGACGCTGGACGCCACCCCGACCGATCGGTCGTACCGTATCGACAGCGTCACCCTTACCCGGGGGGGCATTGCCTACGCGGCCCTGGGGCACATCCACACGCCATCCGAAGCGCGCTATCCGGGCGGCATCGCCGTCTACCCCGGCACGCTCAACGGGAAGGGCTACGACGATCCGGGCGTCTCTGAGCTGGTCACGGTCGCATTCCCGGGCGGCGTGCCGCACATCGAGCGCGTGTCGTTCCCCGTGCGGCCGATCGAGACGCGCCCAATCGACCTCACCCACTACAACTCGACCGAGGCGCTGCTGCAGGATCTCGAGAGCGAAGCCCACGCGCAGCTCATCCTGCGCCTGCGGCCCTTCGGCCCGCGCCCGGCCGACTTCGATGCGGAGTACCTGCTCGGGCGTCTGAAGGACCTCGTCTTCCACGTCGAGCTGGACGACCAGAGCATCGGCGTGCCGCCCGAGGAGATCGAGCGCCTCGCGGAGCAGCGAACGATCCAGGGGCTGTTCGTGCGATTGATGCGCGAGCGCATGGCGGAAGCGGAGGAGGATCCTCAGACCGTCGAGTGCATGCGGGTGGCGTTGCTCAAGGGTTTGGCGGCCTTCGAGAGCGTCCGCCGGGAGCGCTAGGTGATGGCCATGGAGCAGCTGTCGATTCGGGAAGTGCGGCTGGAGGGCTTCGGGCTCTACGCGCGGCCGGCCGTCTTCACCTTCGGCGACGGCCTGAACGTGTGGGTCGCACCCAACGAGAGCGGCAAGTCCACGCTCCTGGCCGGTCTGCAGGCAGTGCTCTTCGGATTGCCCGAGCGCAGCGATCCCGAGCCATGGGGCACGGCCCGGTTCCGGGCCTGGAGCGGCGCGCCCCACTTCCGCGGTGAGCTGGTGGTGCTGCACGGCACCACCTGGCATCGCCTGCGGCGCGATTTCGCCACGCACGGTGTCCACTGGGCGACGGCGCCGGCCGAGGTGCCGGCTGGTGCGCCGCGCGGCAGCGCGGGCGTGCTGATCGAACGGCCGCAGGAGGGTGCCTGGGCTCCGCTCTTCACCGGGGAGCACAACCCCGCCGGGCGGGGTGAACCCGCGCAGCGCTACCTGTCCCATCTGCGCCGGCTGCTCGGCATCGACGACGCGGGGCTCTTCCGGCTCACCTACCTCCTGACGCAGGACCCCGAGGAGCGCTCGCCCGAGGAAGCGACCTTCCGGTCGCGCCAGGTGCCCGAGAGCGTGCAGGGACTGCTCAGCGGCGCGGGCGGACAGGTCGACCGCGTCCTGGCTCGCCTCTTCGACCGCTACGCCGCGATCACCCAGGCGACGGCCGAGGCCGACCTGGTGCGGCCGGGCAAGACGCGCGCCGCCAACCAGCGCACGCCCGGGCGGCTCGAGGTGGTGCGCGAGCGGCTGCTCATGGTGGAAAAGGACCTCGCCGCGGCTGAGCAGACCCTCGAGGACCTGCAGGGCTCGCAGGAGAAACTGGAAAGTCTACGCTCGGGACTGCAGGGACAGCGTGAGTCGCTCGAGAATGACCGGCAGCTCCGGCAGGCCATGGAGGAGTGGGCCCGCCTCCGCAAGGAGCGCGCGCGCTTGAACCGCAGCGTGGCCGACCTGGAGCGGACACTGCGCGAGCTCGAGGAGGGCGATCGCTCGATTCGCGAGGACGAAGCTCGCCTGGGCCGCGAGTACGCTGAATACCGCAGTCCCGACTTCGCCTTCGACGCCAAGCGCCGCGAGCTCGAGGAGCTGGTCGCGGCCGAACAGGAGCGCGCGGACAGGCGTGAGAAGCTCGAGGATGCGCGGCGCCGCCGGGAATCGCTCGAGCAGCTCGTTGCGGCCGGGGACGAGGAGATCGCCACGCGCTACGCGGCCTTCCACGAGCGTCCCCACCTGCTGCGCGACTTCGACGCCTGGCAGGAGGCCGCGCTCGAGCTCGAGCACCTGCAGGCCGAGCTGCTCGAGCTGGACGGGCAGATTGCGGAGCAGGCGCAGGTCGTGGCCCGCTACCAGCCCTGGGCCGCCCTCGAACCGTCTGCCGCGAGCCCCGAAGCGGCGCGCCCCACCGTGCACCTGCGCGCATTGCACGATCAGGTCCCGCGCCTGCTGGGGCAGATCGAGGAGTACGAACGTCTCCTCCGCGAGCGCGACAGGCTGGAGCAACGCCGGCGCGAAGCGCTCGAGGCGCCGGCCGCGGCGAGCGAGGCGGTGCGCGCGGAGGCGGAGGCCTACACCGACCGCCGGGCGCTCTATCGCGGCGACTCCGACAACGCCGCCCGGCAGCTGCGCGACATCGAGGATCGGCGGGCCGAGGCGGGGCGGGCCGAGCAGGGCCTCGCGCTCCTGCGGGACACGCTGGCCGCGGGCACCCGATCGCGCGATGAGGCCCGCTGGAGCGAGCTGGCCGTGCTCATACAGCGCAAGCTCGAGGGGCTGCACGAGGAGGCCGATCTGCTGCGCCGGATCGAGGCGGCCGACCGCGTGCTGCACGCCGGGCTCTTCCGGGTGGTTGCGCTGCCGGCGCTGGTGGCCCTGGTCGCCGTCGCGGCCGCGGCCTATACCCTGAGCCTGGCGGCCAAAGCCGACCCGACCTGGCGGATCGCGATCGCGGCCGGTGCGGGACTGGCAGGGAGCGTCGCGGCCGCATTGCTGGGCTACTGGCGGAACAAGGGCGCGACGCGGTCCGATCTGGTGGACTCGCGCGCGCGGCTGGCCGAGCTACGCGATTCCCTGGCGGCGGCCGACGGTGCCCTCGGGGATCTCGCCGATCTGAACGGCGAGGGGCTGGAAGGGCTGGCAGCCCAAATCCACGCTCACGGTGTGCGCGCGGCGGAGGGGAAGCGGCTGCGCGCGCTCTCGCCCTCGGACGAGGAGCGGGAAGCGGCCGCGGCGGCTGCTGCACAGGCCGAGCGGGAGCTGCAGGAGTTCGAGGCGCGGATGGCGCCCTTTGGCGCCGATCCGGCCGGCCTGGTGGCCGAGTGGCGGCGCACCGAGTCTCGTCTGGCCGAGCTTGGCCCGCGCATCGCGGAGCTGGCCGAGGCGATCGGCCCGCGAGAGTGGCCGGAGGGCCGATTCGCCGATCTGCCCGAGACCTGGCACGCGCCCGCGCTGCTGGCGGGTTTGATCCGCGAGCGGATTGCCCCCGAGGCCGACGGGTGGTCCAACGCGCCCGGCGCCGGGCCTCAGCCGCCCGAGACCGGCCGCGAAGTGGCCGAGATCCTCCGGCAGGTGACGACGGGGCACTGGCAGTCGTGGATGGCGGAGGCAAGCGCCTACGAAGCCGCCGCGAACCGGCTCGCATCGTTGCGCATGCGCCGCCAGGCGCAGACCGGAGGGGAAGACCCCGACGGGGGTGCAGACCGGGGTCGTCAGCTCGAGGAGCGGGCCGCGCAGTTGGCCAAGAGCTGCGCCCCGCTCACGCTTGAGGTGCCGCGCGAGGAGGTCGAGGCCCTGGCGCGCGATCACGCGCGGATTCGTGCAGAACGGGATCGACACAAGACCCTGCTCGAAGAGCTGGTCGCTGAGCTGCCCAAGATGGAGGAGGAGGCGCGCGGCGCCGAGCAGCGCGCGCTGGGCCTGCGCGACAACTTGCGGGGCCTGCTGAAGCCGGCGGCCAGCGATCCGGCGGCCGCAATCCGGCGCCTCGATGCCGCGCGCGAATTCGTGGCAGAGCTGCAGCGCGGTGCCCGCACCCGGGCGAAGGTCCTGCAGACGCTGGACGCGGGCGAGGTGACCGACCTCGCGGCCAAGCTCGAGGCGGCGCGCGACGAGAGCCGGTCGGCCTTCGAGCGCGTGGAGGAGATGGAACGCCGCTTCGTGCTCCTGCGCGAGCTGAGCGATGCGGATGCCGAGCGCGTGCAACAGCAGCAGGCCGAGCTCGATCGGCGCATCCGGCAAGCCGAGGGGAGCCTGGCGACGCTGTCGGGACAACAGGACTCACTGCTCAGCGTGGCCGCGGACGTCAAAGCCGAGAGCCGCCGCGTGGGCAACATCGCCGCCCTGGAGCGCGAGGCCGAAGGGCTGCGCGAGGAGATGCGCCGGCTGCTGCTGGAACGCGATGCCCTGGCCGCTGCTTTCCGGACCCTGCGCGAGGCGGTGGAGTTGTACAGCCGGACGCATCGCGAGCGGCTCGAGGAACGCGCTACGGAGCTGTTCCGGCAGCTCAGCCTCTCCGTCGATCGCTCGGTGAGACTGGGCGACCAGTTCGAGATCCGCGTCACGGCGGGCGGCGGGCGGGTCTGCGCCACGCGCCAGCTCAGCCAGGGCGCACGCGATCAGCTCGCGCTCGCCGTGCGGTTGGCCGTCGCCGACCTCCTGACGGGCGAGCTGTGCATCCCGCTCTTCTTCGACGATCCCTTCCTCAGCTACGACCCCGAGCGCCTGGCTGCGATCCGTCAGACCTTGTCGCGCATCGCGACCGAGCGCCAAGTGGTCGTGCTCTCCCACCGGCCCGAGCTGGCCGAGTGGGGGCGGGCGGTGGTCCGTTCCGCTTAGCTCCTGGGCGTGTTCTGCACGACCGGTGGGCGCGTTTATTCGCGGCGCACTTCCGGCTCGGGGTCCGTTTCATCGGCCGAACTGGGGGTCAGCACCAGGGCAGACGTGTAGCCCCATTCATTGTTGTTCCAGTTGCCGTTGCCGTCGTCATCGCCCGCCATCCCAACCTCGTAGGACCCTGCCCCCAGGCCACTGATGACCGCGCTGATGCCCATGGGCACCCGCGTGTCCTGGGGCAGGCGCATGTTGAGCATGCCCCCACCCACCGTGGTGGGAACGGCCCCACTGCCCGCTACGCGGTATCCAATGTACAGATCCAGGTTGTTTGCCCCACCCACTACAGTCGTGCCGAACGCCCGATTCGCAGATACAAAGATCCGCTGTACCGCACTGATAGTGACCGTCACCGCGGGCGACAGGAACTGTACGTTCGCGGTGGGATTCACGCACGAGCCGCTCGTGTAGGCCGCGACTGCAACACCGGACCCTGTCGCTGCAATCGTGATCGTGTCGCCGACGTTGTCGGGCGTGATCGTGACGTTCTCGCCTGCCACGAGGTCAATGTTGCCGGCGTCGTTGGCCACGCCATCCACGCTGCCGACGACGTCGGGAACTATCATATCGGCGGTGACCGAATTCCCCTGGGCTTCGTTCACGAAGCGCCCGTCGTAGGCTGAGCCCGAGGCGTAAGGAACTGTGAGTTGCACCTGATCGGCCGCCACCGCCAGGCCCGTGCCCGGGTTGACCGCCACCGCGCTCGGCCCTTCCGCCGTCAGCCCGGCACCGGCCACGGCTGCGCCATCCACCGCCACCGCGTCCGCGGTCACGCTGATCCCCGCTCCGCCCCCTACCCTCACGTGCGCATCGCCGGTCGTCGCCCCGCCGAGCAGGCCCTGGTCGGCGTACACCGCGGTGATGTCGCCTCCGCCGCCGCCACCGCCAACGACCGAGTCGGCCACAGCCGCCCTCAGGGCGTACGGCGCGGAGGTCAGTACGACGCGCGGCAGCTCCGGGTCGGGCGCAACCCGGATGCTGATCCAGTAGAAGGCATCGAAGGGCAGCGTGAGCGGGTTCACGATCCCCAGCACCGCGCTGAAGACGCCGTCTCGCACCTGCACGGATTGGGTCTCCGTCCACAGTGCCGCACCGCCAGCCGGCACGTTGTAGATCCTGAACGTCACATCATAGGTGCCGTCCGGGATAACCGTTCCGCCCGCATCCTTGAGCAGTCCCTGGTAGCTCAGCGTCTGGGGCACGGCCGCCAACGCCTTGCTGGACAGGACAGCGATCATCGCCAGCAATATGATCCCACTGTAGAGCTTGATGGAGTGTTTCATGGCCGTAGCCTCCTGATTCCACTGTCCTTTCGCCCGAGACGGTCCGTGAAGCCTATGCCGCGTCACTGGCGCGGGGGCGGTCCGGCATGGGCACGAGGTCTTGCTCCACCCAGGATCACCTGAGCAGGACGAGCCTTCGCATGGCTGCCTCCTTGGGCGAGTTGCCCGACGACACGAGGGACCGAGAACACACCTGCACGCACCATCACGGAAGGAGAGGTCCCCGCACGATGATACCACGCCCCTGCAGGCTGGGCGCCGAGCGGTGTCCGACCAGCATCCCCGGTGCCCCCGAGTGAGTGCGTCGCGCCTGGGCCTGGCGCATGTCCGTACCCTGGTTGTGGATATCGTGCTGGGCGGCGACCCCTTGACATTAGCCCTGTGACGAATAGAATCCTCACCTACGCGGCCGGTCGCGGTCGCGGCCGATCGAGCGAAGGCCGGGTGGGTCTTCGGCGATCATCTGTGTCGCAGGACGCAATGCATCGGATCAGGGAAGATCGGGGATAGTCCCGAGTCCCACCCGTTGCTGACCGGCGCCCGAGCATCCGCGAGGGCGCCGGTTCCTTTTCCCCGCGGGCCGCCCAGTCCCCTCGAGCGGACCGCGGCGACGCCCGGGGCGCAGGGGGCAGCCAGACGGCATGCCCGGGGAGCGCGCAGGAGACAGACGCCGCATGAAGCGCCGCACGCGTCGATCCCGCACCCGCCGGCGGCGCGGGTGGCCCGCGGCCATCCTGCGGGCGCTCGTTCTCGCGCTGCTGGCCGTCGTCGCGTCCAGTGTCCTGGCCGTCGTCGCGCTGCGCTGGCTCGATCCGCCGACCAGCGCCTACATCCTGCAGAAGCAGGTCGTCGCGTGGTGGGGCGCCAAGCGCGAGGAGTATCCGCGTCACGTCTGGGTCGACGCCGACGAGATCTCACCCCACGCCGGCGTCGCCGTCGTGGCGGCTGAGGACCAGAAGTTCCCCTATCACCATGGCTTCGATGTGGAAGCGATCAACGACGCGCGGCGCGAGCACGAGCGCGGCGGCCGGCTGCGGGGCGCGAGCACGATCAGCCAGCAGGTGGCCAAGAACCTGTTTCTCTGGCCGGGGCGCACCTGGGTGCGCAAGGGATTCGAGGCCTATTTCACGGTGTTGATCGAGATGCTCTGGCCGAAGCGGCGGATCCTGGAGGTCTATCTCAACGTGGCTGAGTTCGGTCCCGGCCTCTTCGGGGTCGGCGCAACCAGCGAGGCGGTCTTTCACAAGCCGCCGGCGCGGCTGCAGCCCGCCGAAGCCGCGCTGCTGGCGGCGGTGCTTCCGAATCCGATCCGCTTCCGGGCGGACCGGCCCTCGGCCTATGTCCTCGAGCGGCGCAATTGGATCCTGCGGCAGATGGAACAGCTCGGCGGACCGGAGTACCTGCGAGGGATCGCCGGCAACGCAGCGCGGCGGCCGTGAAGACGACCGCCGCGGCGATGGGCCTGCAAGCAGCGCGCGCGGGCGAGGTCGCTACCCCTCCTTGCCCTGCCGCTGACTCCGCTTCTGGAAGCGTTCGGTGATCCTCGTCCGTGACTTGGTCGTGAGCTTCTCCTTCGTCGGGGCAGCTTCCTTGAGCGGCGCCTTGGCCTTGGGTTTTTCCTTGGCGGCACCCTTCTCGCGAGCCGCACCCTTCTCCTTGGCCTCTTCCTTGGCCTTCTCGGCTTCCTCACGCGCCTTGCGCTCGAGCGCCTTCTGATCGGCGGTCTTGACGAGTTCCAGGATGGCCATCTCACCACCGTCGCCGAGCCGCGCGCGCGTCCGCAGGACGCGCGTGTAGCCGCCAGGCCGGGCGCTGTACCAGGGGGCGATCGTGTCGAACAGCTTGACCACCGCCTCGGGCTTGCGGATCGTGCGCGCCACGAGCCGGCGGGCATGGAGCTCCTTCGCCTGGTCGGCCTTGCCGGCCTTGGCGTGGGTGATCAGTCGCTCGATCACCCGGCGGGTCTCCTTGGCCTTGGCCAGGGTGGTCTCGATGCGCTCGTGCTCGATGAGCGCCGTCGCCAGGTTCGCCAGCAGCGCCCGCCGGTGCGACGCCGTCCGGCTCAGCTTGCGACCTTCCCTCTGGTGTCTCATGTCTCACGCCCCCTATAGGACCACGCCCCATTCGGGGCACAGGTCTCGCCCGCTTCCTGATCTCCGTCCAGCGCCATCCGTCTCTGGCGCCGCTATTCCTCGACATCGGCCGATTCGATCTCGGTATCGACCGCGACCTCTTCCTCGCCCTCTTCCTCCGGCTCGATTGCAGCCTTGACGCCCAGGTACTTCGAGACGTCCATGCCGAAGGAGAGCCCCATGCCCTCGATGAGGTCCTGGATTTCCTTGAGCGACTTCTTGCCGAAGTTGCGGTACTGCAGCATCTCTTGCTCGCTCTTCTGGACCAGGTCACCCAGGATGCGCAGGCGGGCCGACCGCAGGCAGTTCGCCGAGCGGACCGACAGCTCCAGCTCGTCCACGCTGCGCTCGAGCAGCGCCTTGATGCGGGCGAACTCCTCGTCGACCTTCTCCTCCGCCTCTTCCACGAACTCCTCCTCGAACTTGACGAAGAGGTTGAAGTGATCGCGCAGGATCTTGGCCGACATGGCCAGCGCGTCCTGCGGCAGGATGGAGCCATCCGTCGCGATCTCGATGGTCAGCTTGTCGAAATCGATGCGCTGGCCGATGCGCGAGCTCTCCACCGCGTAGCTCACGTGCGTGACCGGGCTGAAGTTGGAGTCGAGCACGATGGTGCCCAGCGGGCGCTGCCCCGCCTTGACGTGCTCCTCGGCGGTCACGTAGCCCAGGCCCGTGGAGATCTCGACCTCCAGCTCCAGCTCACCGTCCTTGCTCACCGTGGCGATGGGCTGGTCCGGGTTCAGGATCTGGATGTCCGAGGAGACCTGCATGTCGCCGGCCTTGATCTCGGTGGCCCCCATGGCGCGGAACATCCCGGTGCGCGGACCCTCGCCCAGGTGCTTGAACCGGATCTGCTTCAGGTTCAGCACGATGTCGGTGGCATCCTCTTGGACGCCCGGCACTGGGGAGAACTCGTGCACCACGGTGCTGTTGTTGAACTTGCAGGCAACGACGGCCGCTCCCTGCAGCGACGAGAGCAACACCCGACGCAATGTGTTCCCGAGAGTGTAGCCAAAGCCCCGCTCGAGCGGCTCGATGATGAAGCGCCCGAATCTCTCGTCCGAGACCGCCGCATCGATCGTGTACCCTTGGGGCATCTGGAGGACTTTCCATTTCATGCCTCAAACACCTCCCAGGCTTGCGTGACCACCCACCATCCTTGGGTCGCCCGGCACTACTTCGAGTAGAGCTCGACGATCAACTGCTCCTGAACCGGAACCGGGATCTGCTCGCGCGCCGGCATCTGCAGGACTCGCGCCCGCATCGCCTTCTCGTCGATCTCGAGCCACGGCTGGTCCTCGGTCCGTCGGCGGTTCTCAAAAGTGTCCTTGATCGCCGCCACCTTCTTCGCCGCGTCCCGCACCTCGATCACATCGCCCTGCTTGAGCGCGTAGGACGGCACGTCGACCGGCCGGCCGTTGACCTGATAGTGACCGTGCCGGATGAGTTGGCGCGCCGCCGTCCGCGAGGAGGCCATGCCGACGCGGTAGACCACGTTGTCCAACCGTGTCTCGAGAAGCTGCAGAAGGATCTCGCCCGTCACGCCCTGCCGGCGCGCCGCTTTGTAGAAGTAGTTGCGGAACTGGCGCTCGAAAACGCCATAGATCCGACGCGCCTTCTGCTTTTCGCGCAGCTGCTCGCCGTACTGGGTCTCCTTGCGCGGGCGCCGGCCCTGTCCGTGCTCGCCCGGCGGATAGGCGCGATGCTCGATCGCGCACTTGTCCGAGTAGCAGCGTTCGCCCTTCAAGTAGAGGCGGACGCCCTCACGGCGGCACAGCTTGCACTTGGGACCGTGATAGACTGCCATGCGATTCCTCCGCTCCCTGACCCGCTTCGCCCCGGTCTTCCGCGGGTTTCCCCGCCCGGCCGGGTCGATCGGGCCATCCTCCGATCCTGGATTGCCCCTAGACCCGGCGCCTCTTGGGCGGACGGCAGCCGTTGTGCGGGATGGGGGTCACGTCGCGAATGGCGGTGACCTCCAGACCCGCCGCGGACAGGCTGCGAATCGACGCCTCGCGCCCAGGTCCCGGCCCCTTGACCCACACCTCGACCTTCTTCATGCCCATACCCATCGCATCCTTGGCCGCCCCCTCGGCTGCCAGCTGGGCGGCGAAGGGCGTGCTCTTGCGCGAGCCCTTGAAGCCGACCTTGCCGGCGCTGGACCAGGCGATCACGCCGCCGTTCGGGTCGGTGATGGACACGATCGTGTTGTTGAAGGTCGCGTGGATGTGCGCCACGCCGCTCAGAGCGACCTTCCGATCCTTGCGTCTGGCCTTCTTCTCCCGAGCCACGCTGAATGCTCCTCCTCAGCCTTGCCCAGCTCGCGGTGGTCGCCCCGGTCCCATCGCCTCGGCCCATCGGCCGCGGGCCGCGGGGCGGTCCGCCAGCTACACCTTCTTCTTGAGCGAGCCGGACGTCTTGCGCGGTCCCTTGCGCGTCCGGGCGTTCGTGTGCGTGCGCTGGCCGCGCACCGGCAGACCGCGGCGATGACGGATGCCCCGGTAGCAGCCGATGTCCATCAGCCGCTTGATGTTCATGCCGATCTCGGTGTGCAGGGCACCCTCGACCCGGTAGTGATTCTCGATCTCGTTGCGCAGCTTGGCCGTTTCTTCCTCTGTCAGGCTCTTGACGCGCTTGTCCGGCGAGACGCCGGTTGCCGCCAGGATGCGGCGGGATGTCGCGAACCCGATCCCGAAGATGTAGGTCAGCGCTGCCTCAACCTTCTTCTCGTTCGGCAGATCGACTCCAGCAATGCGTGCCAAAGTCCTTCCTCCTTATCGCGCCTGCGCGGCCGGACCGTCCCGCACGACCGCACCCGCCGCCGCCTGCGCGGCCGCGGGCCGAGGCGACCTGGCGCCTACCTCTGGCGCTGCTTGTGCCGCGGGTTCCGCTTGCAGATCACCATGATGCGACCGTGGCGCTTGATCAGCTTGCAGTCCTCGCAGATCTTCTTTACCGAAGCTCGTACCTTCATCACGCCGCCCCTTTTCCCGATCCGATCCCGCTCAGGCCGCCCGGCCCGGGGACCGTCAAAACGCGTGGGTCGTCCTCGGTGATGACCACCTCGTGCTCGAAGTGGGCCGAGAGCGAGTGATCCCGCGTCACGACCGTCCAATCGTCGTCCTTGGTATAGACATCGAAGCCGCCGGCATTGACCATCGGCTCGATGCAAATCACATTGCCCGGCACCAGCACCGGACCCTGCTGCGGGCTGCCAAAATTCGGCACCTGCGGCTCCTCATGGAGACGCGAGCCGATCCCGTGACCCACCAGCATCCGCACCACCGAGAAGCCCTGGGCCTCCACGAAGGTCTGGACCGCGTGCGAGATGTCCCCCACGCGATGGCCAGCCCGCGCTTGCCCGATCCCGGCCGCAAGGGCCCCGCGAGTCACGTCCAGCAGCCGCGCCGCGTCCTCGCTGATCTCGCCCACCGGGAACGTCCAGGCCCCATCGCCGTGATAGCCCGCCTTGTACGCACCGATGTCGACGCTGACGATGTCGCCCTTGCGCAGCACCACCCGTTCAGACGGGATGCCGTGCACCACGACGTCGTTGACCGAGATGCAGGTGCTGGCGGGGTACCCCCGGTAGCCCTTGAACGAGGGCGTCGCGCCGTGGTCCCGGACGTACGCCTCGATCTGCTCATCGAGCTGCCTGGTCGTCACGCCCTCGGCGATCAACTCCTGCACCATGCTGAGGGCCCCCGCCACGATGCGGGCGCTCTCCGCCAGCTTCTCGATCTCTTCCCGGCGCCGGACCGCAACCATGACCGCTCAGGCTCCCAATCCGGTCTGGATCGCGCCCTTGGTCGCCTCGAAACCCTGCCCGCCGTCGACCACCACCAGCAGCTTCTGCCCCTGGTAGAAGCTGACCAGCGGGGCCGTCTGCCGCTCGTAAACCGTCAAGCGATTGAGGACCGTTTCCTCGGTGTCGTCCGCTCGCTGGACGATCTTGCCCCCGCACGCGTCGCAGATCCCCTCCCTGCGCGGAGGCCGGAAGTGGATGTTGTAGACCGCCTTGCACTCCGGGCAGACGCGCCGGCTCGTCAGCCGGTTGACCAGCTCCCGGCGCGACACGTCGATCTTGACGACCCTGTCGAGCCGCTGGCCGCGCTCGGCCAGGATCCGGGCCAAGCCTTCGGCCTGGGCGATGGTGCGCGGGAACCCATCGAGGATGAACCCCCGGGCCGCGTCGGCCTCGCCCAGCCGGTCGCGCATGAGCCCGAGGATGACGTCGTCGGGCACGAGCTGGCCAGCGTCCATGTAGCGCTTGGCCGAGGCGCCCAGTTCCGTCCCCCTCGCCACCGCGTCGCGCAGGATGTCGCCGGTCGAGATCTGCGGGATCCCGTACTCGGCCACCATCCAGGCACTGTGCGTGCCCTTGCCGCAACCCGGCGCCCCCAGCAGAACCAGCCTCATGCCCTCTGTCCCTTCCCCCCGCGGCCCGCCCCCGGCGACCGCGCCAACCCGCTACATCCTGCGCCCGCCGCGCAGGCGGGTCTTCTTCAGGAATCCGTCATAGTGCCGCACCAGCAGATGGCTCTCGATCTGCTGCAGCGTATCCAAGGCCACGCCGACCACGATCAGGAGGCTCGTGCCGCCGAAGTAGAAGGGCACATTGCCGCGGCGGATCAGCAGGTCCGGGAGCACCGCAATCGCCGCCAGGTAGATCGATCCCGGAAACGTGATCCGCGTGAGGATGCGGTCGATGTAGTTCGCCGTCGGCTTGCCCTGGCGGATGCCGGGGACGAAGCCGCCGTACTTCTTCATGTTCTCCGCCAGGTCGACCGGATTGAGCACGATCGCCGTGTAGAAGTAGGAGAAGAAGATGATCATCAGCGCGTAGATGATGATGTAGAGCGCCGCGCCGGGCGAGAAGAGCTGATTCACGACGTCCACGAGCCTGCTGTCCGGGAAAAAGCTGGCCAGCGTGCCCGGGAAGACGATGATCGACTGCGCGAAGATGATCGGGATGACGCCGGCCGTGTTGACCCGCAGCGGGATGTGCGTGCTCTGCCCTCCCACCATCTTGCGCCCGACCACGCGCTTCGGATACTGCACCGGAATCTTGCGCATCGCCTGCGTCATCGCCACGACGATGGCGGTGACGACGAACATGCCGGCCAGCAGGATGATCAGGAAGAGCGGGCTGATGTCGCCGCTGCGCACCTGCCGCCAGGTGTTGAAGGCGTAAACCGGGAAGCGCGCGATGATGCCGATGAAGATGATGAGCGAGATCCCATTGCCGATGCCTCGCTCGGTGATCTGTTCACCGAGCCACATCACGAAGATCGTTCCAGCCGTCAACGTGAGCATGGTCAAGAGCTGGAAGCCGAACGGGCTCATTGAGATCAGACCCGGGATCTGGTTGGCCATGCTCAGGAGGAAAATGCCGATGCCATAGGACTGGATGAGCGCCAGCAGGACCGTGCCGTAACGCGTCATCTGGTTGATCTTCTTGCGACCCTGTTCACCCTCCTTGCGCAGGCGCTCGAAGTAGGGAATCACGGCCCCGAAGAGCTGCAGGATGATCGACGCGCTGATGTAGGGCATGATGCCCAGCGCAAACACCGTCGCGCGGCTGAAGTTGCCGCCGGCGAACAGGTCGTAGAGGCCGAACAGGCCTCCGGCCTGCGACTGTGCGAACCAGTCGGACAGCGCCTTTCCGTCGATCCCCGGCGTCGTGATGTGGCCGCCCAATCGGTAGACCACCAGCATCCCGAGCGTGTACAGGATGCGGCGACGCAACTCCGGGATCCGGAACATCGACTCCAGCTTACTGAACATGGCCTCTCCTAGAGATCAGGCCCTAAGCAAGGATCTCGACCTTGCCGCCGCCCTGGCTGACCTTCTCCTGCGCCGACTTCGACGCCGCATGGACCTTGACCGTCAGGGCGCGGTCGATGCTGCCCGTCCCGAGCAGCTTCACCGGTGCGGTGACCCCGCGGACCAGTCCCGCCGCGCACAGCTCTTCGACCCCGACCACCGCACCGGCCTGGAAGCAGGTCAGGTCGGAGACGTTGACCACCTGGTAGGCCAGGCGGGTCGGGTTCTGGAAACCGCGCTTCGGGAGACGGCGCTGCAGAGGCATCTGCCCCCCCTCGAACCAGGCGGGCTTGCCGCTTCCCGCGCGGGCCGCACGGCCCTTGTGGCCGCGCCCGCTGGTGCAGCCCTGACCCGTGGCCGTGCCCTTGCCCAGGCGCTTGCGCCTCTTCACCGCTCCCGGTTCGGGCCTCAGCTCATTCAGTCTCATCGTCCATCCCTCGCTCTGCTCGGGCCCCCTGCGGGCACCCGCGCCTCGCCGGCCGCGGCCCGCTAGGCCTCCTCGACCTTCACCAGATGGTGGACCACGCGGATCATCCCGCGGATCTGCGGCGTGTCCTCGAGGACCACGGTGTGGTTCATGCGCCGGAGGCCCAGGGCCTTGATCGTGCGCTTCTGCTTCTCGTAGCACCGGATGGCGCTACGCACCTGCGTGATCTTGAGCTTGCCCATCGCTCCCCTCCGCTGCGGGCTGTGCGGCGCCCACCACGTCATGGACCCGCCTGCCGCGACGGCGTGCCACCTCGCCGGCGTTCTTCAGGCTCTTGAGGCCGTGCACGGTGGCCTTGACCAGGTTGTGCGGGTTGTTCGATCCCAGGCTCTTGGTCAGCACATCCTGCACACCGCCCAGCTCCAGCACCGCGCGCACGACCGTGCCGGCGATCACGCCGGTACCGGGCGTGGCCGGCCGCAGGAGCACCTTGGCGGCCCCAAACTCGGCCATGACCTCGTGCGGGATCGTGCTCCCCCGCAACGGGACCGTGAACACCTGCTTGCGGGCGGACTCGGTCGCCTTGCGGATGGCGTCCGAGATCTCGTTGGCCTTGCCGAGCCCCACGCCCACGAGACCGTTGCGATTGCCCACCGCCGCAATGGCGTTGAAGCTGAAACGCCGACCACCCTTGACGACCTTGGCCACGCGGTTGACGTGGATGAGGCGGTCGACCAGTTCGGGCTCCGTGCCGCGCTCTTCCCGCTCCGGCCGCCCGGGCCGTTCAAACCTGTCCCGATTCAACCTCGACCTCCTTCGGCTCTCCCGCGAATCCCCGCGCTCTGCCCCCGTCGCTCGCGCCAGCCTTCCGCCGGGCCGTTGGCCGGCAGATCGCCGCCGGCCGGGGGCAGCGCCGGAACTAGAACTCCAGGCCCCCTTCGCGCGCGCCCTCGGCGACGGCCTTGATGCGACCGTGGTAGCGGTAGCCGCCCCGATCGAACCGGACCTTGGTGATGCCCTTCTGGGCAGCGCGAGCCGCGATCAGCTTCCCAACTTCCTTGCCCCGCTCGCTCTTCGACTTGCCCTTGAGCGAATCGCGCAGTTCGGGGCTCAGGGTCGAGGCCCCCGCCAGGGTCACCCCAGTCTCATCGTCGATGAGCTGCGTGTAGATGTGCATGTGACTGCGGAACACCGCCAGCCGCGGCCGATCCGGTGAGCCGGACAGGCGCCGGCGGATCCGGCGGTGCCGCCGCAAGCGGCTTTCGAGCCGCACTCTTGCTTCGGACCTCATCCCCGCGAACCTCCACTAAGCCCCGGACTTGCCGGTCTTGTGCCGCACCTGCTCGCCCTCGTAGCGGATGCCCTTGCCGTGATAGGGCTCGGGCTTCTTGAGCGCCCGAATCTCGGCCGCCACTTGGCCCACGCGCTGCTTGTCGATGCCGCGAACCTCGATCTTCAGCGGGCGCTGCACGACCTTGACCTCGACGTCCTCCGGCACCGTGTAGTGCACCTCGTGGTCGAAGCCGAGCGCCATGACCAGGGTCTTGCCCTGCAAATCCGCCCGGTAACCGGTGCCGACGATCTCGAGCGACCGGCCGAACCCCTGGTTCACCCCGGTGACCAGGTTGTTCAGCACCGTGCGCGTCGTGCCCCACAGGCTGTTGGTGTGCTTGGCCGGGTTGGGATTGGCCACCCGCAGGGTGCCCTCTTCCATCCTGACCTGCAGCTCGGGCCTGACGGTCCACTCCAACTGCCCCTTGGGGCCCTTGGCCACAACGGTCTGCCCGCTTACCTTGACCTCCACCCCCTTGGGGATGGCAATGGGCTTCTTGCCGATTCGGGACATGTTCCACACCTCGCGTCGGACTGCCCAGCCGCGCGCTTGGCTACCAGACGGTGGCCACCAGCTCCCCGCCGACTCCGGCCTGCCGGGCTTCCTTGTCAGTCAGCACCCCCTTGGGGGTCGTGATGATCGCCGTCCCCAGGCCACCGCGCACGCGGGGCAGCTCATGCCGGGAGACGTAGACGCGCCGTCCCGGGGTGCTCTCCCGCTGGATGCCCTCGATGACCGGGCTTCCGTCGGCGCGATCGTATTTCAGGTAGATTCGCAGGACGCCCTGCTTGCCGTCCTCTACCCGCTTGTACTCGCGGATGTAGCCCTCGCGCTCGAGCACCTTGGTGATCTCCTCGCAGATGCGGGAAGCAGGTGCATCGACGCGCGGGTGTTTGACCCGCGTGGCATTCCGGATCCTGGTCAGGAAATCCGCAATGGGATCGCTTACGCTCATTCGGATTTCTCCTCCGCCCCTCATCCCGGCCGCTCGGGCCGGTTCCGTGGCTGGCCCCGATCACGCCCGCCCGACCCCGGAGCATCTCCGGTGCCGCGGGCCGCGGCTCACCAGCTCGCCTTGGTCACGCCCGGGAGCTCGCCGGCCAGCGCCAGCTCCCGCACGCAGATTCTGCACATCCCGAACTTGCGCAGGTAAGCTCGCGACCGCCCGCAGCGGCGGCAGCGGTTGTACTTGCGCACCTTGAACTTCGGTTCGCGCTTCCACTTGGCGATCATCGACTTCTTCGCCACGCCTGCTCGTCCTCCTGCTAGCGCTCCCTGAAGGGCATGCGCATCGCCTTCAGCAGCTCGAACCCCTCCTCGTCCGACCGGGCCGAGGTCACCAGGGTGATGTTGAGCCCCCGGATCTTCTCCACCTTGTCGTAGCGGATCTCCGGGAAGATGATCTGCTCCTTGATGCCGAAGTTGTAGTTGCCGCGACCGTCGAAGCCTTTGGGCGACAGCCCGCGGAAGTCGCGGATGCGCGGAATCGCCAGGCTGATCATCCGATCCATGAACTCGTACATGCGCGTGCCCCTCAGGGTAACGCTCGCCCCGATCGGGTTGCCCACGCGCAGCTTGAAGTTGGCGATCGACTTCTTGGCGCGCCGGACGACGGGCTTCTGGCCCGTGATCATGGCGAGGTCCTCGCTCGCGGCCTCCAGGAAGCGGATGTTGCCGAGCGCGTCACCGGTGCCCATGTTGAGCACGATCTTCCTGAGCCGGGGCACCTCGTGCGGGTTCGTGTACCCGAAGCGCTTCTTCAGCTGCTCGACGACTTCCTGATCGTAGAGGGTCTTCATCCGGGGCACGGGACCCGGTTCGTGGGCCCCAACCCCGTACGCGGCGCCCTTCTTGTCGCCGCCCCCCTTGCCGCTCTTCTTGGCCATCTGCCTCAAGCCTCCCCCGAGTCGCTCCTGCTGCCGCGGCATCCCGCCCCGGCATCCGCCTGCCCGCCGGGCCGTGCGCCGGCGCTAGGACTTCTTGTGCACCGGCTTCTCCAGAACCTCGCCGGACTTCGCCGAGATGCGGTCCCGGATCTTCACCTTACGGCCGGCGTCGTTCTCATAGTGGATGCGAGTGCGAATGCGCACCCCCTTCTTGGCCTTTGGATCGTAGAGGGCCACGTTCGAGATGTGGATCGGCGCCTCCTTCTCGACGATGCCGCCCTGCTGCTGTTGCTGGGACCGGGCCCGCGTGTGCCGCTTGATCATGTTGATCTTCTCGACGAGAACCCGCTGCGTCTTCGGGTAGACGTACAGGACGCGGCCGATCTTGCCCTTCTCGTCCCCGCTGATGACGATGACCTCGTCGCCCTTCACGATATCCACCGTGGACCTCCCGCAGGATCCCCTGCTCGCCTGCCCCCGGACCCGTGCTCGCCCAGGACCCCCCTAGAGCACCTCCGGAGCCAGCGAGACGATCTTCATGAATTCCTTCTCCCGTAGCTCGCGCGCCACGGGGCCGAAGATGCGCGTGCCCTTCGGCTCCTTGTTGTCGTCCACGATCACCGCGGCATTCTGGTCGAAACGGATGTAGGAACCATCCGGCCGGCGCACCTCCTTCTTGGTGCGCACGATGACCGCCTTGGCGACCTCGCCCTTCTTGATCGTGCCGTTGGGCAGGGCGTCTTTGACTGCCACGACGACGATGTCGCCGACCGTCGCATAGCGACGGCGCGTCCCGCCGAGGACTTTGATACACATCGCCTTGCGCGCCCCGGAATTGTCCGAGATCACCAACATCGTCTGCTGTTGAATCATGGCCCTACCCCCGGCGCCCTCGTGTTCGGCGCAACCGGTACTCCGAAACCGCCCAAGGCCTTCGCGTCCTTCGCGGCGGTTCGTCTCCCATCCTGCCGGTCGCGCGCCCTAACTGATCTTGGCGCGCTCGATCACTTCCACCAGCCGCCAGCGCTTCAGCTTGCTGAGCGGGCGGGTCTCCATGATGCGAACCACGTCGCCCACCTGGCACGTGTTCTCCTCATCATGGACGTAGAACTTCTTGTCCTTGGAGACGTACTTGCCGTACACGGGATGGGGCAGACGCCGCCGCATGACGACGACCGCCGTCTTGTTCATCGCCGTGCTCACGACTTTCCCCTCACGGACCTTGCGATGATTCCTCTCACCCATCGACGGGTTCCTCTCCCCCACAGCGGCCGGCATTACCTCTTGCTCTCCGTCTGCTTGGCCAGGTGGCGAATGCCGAGGCCGTCCTCGTGCAACAACGTCTTGGCGCGGGCCACGGCCCGACGCAGGTAGCGCACCCGGACGAGGTTGGTCTCCTGCTTGAGCGAGGCCCGCAACCGGAGGTTCTGGTACTCCTCCTCCAGGTCTCTCAGCCGGATCTCGACCTCTTCGCGCGTCAGCTCGCGCAGCTTCTTGGCGTCGTTCTCACCCACTGCCTCGGTCCTCCACCGGCCGCAGCCGGTCTAGTCTACATCCGCGAGCCGAAGACCTCGCGCCGCACGATCTTGGTCCGACAGGGCAGTTTGGCCGCCCCCAGCTCCAGCGCTTCGCGCGCCAGGGTCTCGTCGATCCCTTCCAGCTCGAAGATCACGCGGCCGGGCTTGACCACGGCCACCCAGCCCTCGGGCGCGCCCTTGCCCTTGCCCATGCGCGTCTCGGCCGGCTTCTTCGTGATCGGCTTGTCCGGGAAGATGCGGATCCACATCTTGCCGCCACGCTTGACGCGCCGGTTGATCGCCACACGCGCGGCTTCGATCTGCACGCTGGTGATCCAGGCGGGCTCGAGCGCCTTGAGGCCGACGTCCCCGAAGGCCAGCGTTGCGCCGCGTGTGGCCTTGCCGCGCATGTTGCCGCGCATCTGCTTGCGGTACTTCGACCGCTTCGGCATCAACATCGCTCAGTGCCTCCCCTCATCAACCCCGGCGCGGGGGCCGGCCACGCCCGGCGAACCCCTCCGCCGGACGGCTTTCCTTCTCCTCGAGCTGACCGCCAATGACTTCCCCGTGGAAGATCCAGACCTTCACGCCGACGGTGCCGTAGGTCGTGTAGGCCGTGGACGGCGCGTAGTCGATGTCCGCGCGCAGGGTGTGCAGCGGCACTCGTCCTTCGTGGTACTCTTCGGTCCGAGCCATGTCGGATCCGCCCAGACGACCCGAGCAGCGCACCTTGACCCCCTTGGCGCCCGAACGGATGGCCGAGGAGAGCGCCTTCTTCATCGCCCGGCGGAAGGAGACGCGCTGCTCCAGCTGCTTGGCGATGTTCTCCCCGACGAGCCGAGCGTCGAGATCGGGGTTGTCGATCGAAGCGATGTCGAGGAAGACCTCCTTGCCGGTCACGTGCGCCAGCTCGTCACGGAGCTGGTTGACCTGGGCACCGCTCTTGCCGATCACCATGCCCGGCTTGGCGGTGTGGATGGTCGCATCGACGCGCTGCCCCGAGCGCTGGATCTCGATGCGGGAGATGCCGCTGTTGGGAAGGCGCTTCCTGATGTACTTCTTGAGCATCAGGTCCTCTTCGATCAAGCGGGGATAGTCCCGCTTGGAGAACCAGCGCGAGTCCCACGTCCGTACGATCCCCAGCCTCAGGCCGATCGGGTTAGTCTTCTGTCCCAAGAGAACCCCCCCGGGGCGCGAGCCCCCGCCGTTCAGCTCTCCAGCCCCTGCCTCCGCGGCCACCGCCTACCGGGTGGCCACCACGATCCGGATGTGCGCCATCCGCTTCAGGATCCGGTTCGCGCGCCCCTGGGCCCGCGGCCGGATGCGCTTCATGGTCGGGGCGGTGTGCGCCACTGCCTCCTTGACGAACAGGCGGTCGACGGCGACCTCCTCATCGATCACCGAAGCGTTGGCCACGGCGCTCGTGAGCACCTTGGCGATCGTCGTCGCCACCGGGCGCTTGGTGAAGCCCAGGATCTCCTGAGCCCGATCCACCTGATGCCCCCGGATGAGCGCCAGCACTCGGTCCGCCTTGAGCGGCGACACCCGCACGAATCTGGCAATAGCCCTGGCTTCCATTGTCTCTCGTTCCTCCGCGACCCGCCGTCTCGCCGGCAGCCGGCTACTTGACCTTGGTCGCCTTGCCCGAGGCGGCATGGCTCCGGAACGTCCGCGTCAGGGCAAACTCACCCAGCTTGTGCCCGACCATGTTCTCGGTGATGTAGATCGGGATGAACTTGTTGCCGTTGTGGATGGCGATGGTGTGCCCCACGAAGGACGGGGGAACCACCGACCGCCGCGCCCAGGTCCGGACGACCTTCTTCTCACGGCCCTTGTTCAGCTCATCGATCTTCTTCTGGAGCTTCCGGTCCACAAAGGGACCCTTCTTCACCGAACGTGCCATCTTGAGCCTCTCCCCCTCGCCTCACCTATGGGCGCCGCCGCACGATCCACTTGCTGGACTGCTTCTTGCGCCGGCGGGTCTTGAACCCCTTGGTCGGCTTGCCCCACGGCGTACACGGATGGCGTCCCCCGGATGAACGGCCTTCGCCGCCGCCCATCGGGTGGTCCACCGGGTTCATGGCCACGCCGCGCGTGCTCGGTCTGCGCCCCAACCAGCGGGTGCGACCGGCCTTGCCGCCCACGGTCTTCTCGTGATCGACGTTGCCCACGCGTCCAAGCGTGCAGTAGCAGCCGATCGCGAACATCCGGACCTCGCCCGAGGGCAGCTTCACGTGGGCGTGCTCGCCCTCCTTGGCCATGAGCTGGCACTCAGCGCCAGCAGCGCGCGCGACCTGAGCACCCTTGCCCGGAATCAATTCCAGGTTGTGGATCGTGGTGCCCAGCGGGACATTCTGCAGCGGCAAGCAGTTGCCGTCGCGGATCTCGGCATTCGGACCCGACATGAGGCTGTCGCCGACCCTCACGCCGTCGGGCGCCAGGATGTAGCGCTTCTCGCCGTCGGCATAGACGAGCAAGGCGATGCGCGCCGAGCGGTTCGGGTCGTACTCGATCGCCGCAACCTTGGCGGCGATGTCGTGCTTGGCCCGCCGGAAATCGATCATGCGATAGCGCCGCTTGTGCCCGCCGCCCCGGCACCAGGCCGTGACCTGGCCGCGGTTGTTGCGCCCCCCGGACCGGTTCAGTGACTCCGTGAGCCCCTTCTCGGGCTTCTTCTTCGTCAGCTCCGAGAAATCGGGCACCGTCATGTACCGGCGACTCGGGGTCGTGGGCTTGAACTTCTTCAACGCCATTCTCGATGCTCCTTCTGGGACCGAGTCCTCACCGAGAAACAAGGTCGCCCCGCGGGCCGCGTGGCGCGGCCCACGGCCTAGACCTCGTCGAAGATGTCGATCGTCTGACCCTGCTTGAGGGTCACCACCGCCTTCTTCCAGTTCGAGCGCTGCCCGTCAAAGCGGCCCAGGCGCTTGCGCTTGCCCATGTAGTTCATGGTGCGGACGCCCGTGACGTCGACCTTGAAAACCGCCTCGATCGCCTGGGCGATCTGGAGCTTGTTGGCGGCGACATTGACCTCGAAGAGGTACTGCCGCCCCACCTTGCCCTGCTCGCGCATCTGCGCGCCCTTCTCGGTCAGCAGGACGCGGCGGATCACGGCGTGGGGTTCGAGCTTCATGACTTCCAGGCCTCCTCGATCTTGGCCAGGGCTGACTCCATGACCAGCAGGCGGTCGGCCTGCAGGACCTCGTAGGCGTTCAGCAGCCGGTATTCGCGCGTCGTCAGCGTGGGGATGTTCCGGGCCGCCCGGGCCAGATCGGCGTCGTGCGCCGGGATGACCAGCAGGCACTTTGCCTCATCCAGCTTCAGGCTCTTCAGGACCTTGGCGACCTCGCGCGTTCGCGGCTCGGCCACGCGGAAGTCGGCCACGACCACCACCTCGCCCGCGAGGGCCTTGGCCGACAACGCCGAGCGCAGCGCCAGGCGCCGGGTCTGCTTGGGCAGGAGGTAGGTGTAGTCTCGCGGGTGGGGACCGAACGCGCGCCCACCCCCGACCCACAGCGGCCCGCGGGTCGTGCCTGCCCGGGCCCGGCCGGTGCCCTTCTGCCGCCAGGGCTTGCGGCCACCCCCGCTGATCTCGCCCCGGCCCTTGACCTTGGACGTGCCCTGGCGCTGGTTGGCCAGGTAGTTGCGCACCGCTTCCCACATCACGTGGTGATTGGGCTCGATGCCGAACGCCCCCTCGGGCAGCGTGACCTCGCCCTTGGCCTGACCCGTGTGCGTGTAGTAGTTGGCGACTGCCATGGCTAATCCTTCTTCCCGGTCTTCTTGGGCTGCCGGGCCTTGCGAACCATGACCAGCGAGTTGCGCCCGCCCGGCACGGCTCCCCTGACGACCAGCAGGTTCCTTTCCTTGTCGACCTTCACGACCTTCAGGTTCTTGGCGGTCTTGCGGGCATCGCCCATGTGGCCCGGCAACCGCCGCCCCTTCAGGACGTGGGAGGGATCGGCGCTCGCACCGATCGAACCCGGCATGTCGTGGGTCTTGCAGCCGTGCGTCTCGGACCCGCCGCGGTACCCATGACGCTTGACGACCCCCTGGAATCCGCGGCCCTTGGTCGTGCCGATCACCTGGACGCGCTCACCCACCTCGAAGAGGGTCACGTCCAGCACCGTGCCCTGCGCCGGCGGTTCATCGGTGCGGAACTCGCGCAGCGTGCGATGCGGCTCGATCTTGTGGGCCTGCAAGTGACCCAGACGGGGCTTGGTCAGCTTGCGCGGTACGGTGGCATCGAACGCGAGCTGCACGGCGCTGTAGCCGTGGCGCTCCGCCGTGCGCACGTCCACCACCGGGCAGGGCCCGACTTCGAGAACGGTGACGGGAACCGCCGCCCCGCTCTCCTCGAAGACCTGCGTCATTCCGATCTTGCGTCCGATCAGGCCTAGCATGACTTGCTCCCGAGTATCCGGCCCCGCCCACCCGGCTTGCCCGCCGCGCGGGCGCGGCCGTCCGTCTACAGCTTGATCTCGATCTCGACGCCGGCCGGCAGCTCCAGCTTCATCAGCGCGTCAATCGTCTGCGGCGTCGACTGGCTGATGTCGATCAACCGCTTGTGCGTCCTCTGCTCGAACTGCTCGCGGGACTTCTTGTCCACGTGAGGCGACCGCAGAACGGTGTAGACCGACTTGCGCGTCGGCAGCGGGATCGGGCCCGCCGTGATCGCCCCGGCCCGGCGCGCGGTCTTGACGATCTCGCTCGCGGACTTGTCGAGCACCGTGTGGTCAAACGACTTCAGCTTGATCCTGATTCTCTGTCCAGCCACCGGAATCCCTCCGCCCGCCGACTTCCGCGGCGGGTCCCGCTGCGACCGGCCGTCGCCGGCCCCGTGCTACTCGATGATCTCCGTGACGACGCCGGCGCCCACCGTGCGGCCGCCCTCGCGA
>CAZDKK010000030.1:0-54331 GCA_964506245.1 uncultured bacterium
GCGAGCGAGGCCCATGGCAGCTGCCGGAGATCGCGTCGAGGGTCGTCATCCGCTCGTGAGGCTGGTGTCAGACGCGCCACCTCGGAGTCGACCTGGGGCGAAAAGGCCGGCCATAGGTTCCGCTCCTGCATCGCATCGCGTGCGATGCGCTGGAGGAGCTTGCGATCCGACGGATGCGACTCTCTCATGGCCATACTATGTCCGATTCCGGCGTCGCGAACAAGGCGGTGCACAGATCTGGCCTCGCCACCCCGCCGGTCGTCTGCGGATCAGGCTCCCCGCCTCCATCCGTGGCCGGCGGCCGACGCAAGATACCCAGAGCACGGCAAGGGGGCAGGGCATCATCTCCGGACCTTTCCCTTGCGGCAGATTCCTGCTTCAATGCCCCCATGGGTCAGATGGATTCCAGCACCGCGCCGCGCGAGCCCGTCTCGGGTCCCACCCTCGCCCGTCACATCGGTCTCTTCTTCCTGATCGTCTACGGCGTGGGAGACATCGTCGGATCGGGCATCTACGGGACGATCGGGGTGGCTGCCGGCGCGATGGGCAACGCGCTCTGGCTCGCCTTCCTTGCCGCCATGGTTGCGGCGATGCTGACCGGACTCACCTATGCGTGCCTGTCGTCTCGCTATCCCCGCGCGGCGGGCGCCGCCTACGTCACGCAGCGCGCTTTCCGGTCGCCCCTGCTGGCGTACGTCGTCGGCCTGGCGGTGATGGCGTCCGGCCTGACCTCGATCGCCACGGCCTGCAATGTCTTCGCGCAGAACCTGGCTCATCTCCTCGGCGGGGCGCCGCGCTGGATCCTGGTCGCCGGCTTCCTGGGGCTGCTCACGGCGATCAATCTCTGGGGCATCCGCGAGTCGATGTGGGCCAATCTGGTCTGCACCGCGATCGAGGTCGGAGGGCTGATCTTCATCATCGCCATCGGCGCGCGGTATTGGGGAAGCGTGAACTATCTGGAGACGCCGCGGGCACCGGACGGACACGCCGGCCTGGGGTTCTCCATGCTCTTGTCGGGTGCGGTGCTGACCTTCTATTCCTTTGTCGGCTTCGAGGACATGATCAACGTGGCTGAGGAAGTGAAACGGCCGGAGCGCACGCTCCCCTGGGGTCTGGTGTTCGCGGTGGCGATTGCGACCCTGCTCTACCTGGCGGTCAGCGTGACCGCGGTCTCGGTCGTGCCCGCCGCGCAGCTCTCGCGCCCCGAGCTCGGTGCACCGCTGGCGCAGATCACGCAACGCGCGGCCCCCTGGCTCGGCCCTTGGGTCTACAGCGCGATCACCCTCTTTGCCGTGGCAAACACCGCGCTCCTCAACTACGTCATGGGCTCCCGCCTCGCCTACGGCATGGCGCGCCAGGGTCTGCTGCCCCGGTTCCTGGGTGCGGTGCATCCAACGCGGCGTACGCCTCACCGCGCGATCCTGACGCTGCTGGTCGTGGCGCTGGCGCTGGCCCTCACCGGCACCATCGCGAATCTGGCGCGCGCAACCGCGTTGCTGCTGCTGAGCGTCTTCGCCGTCATCAACCTGGGGCTGGTCGTGCTCAAGACGCGGCGCGGCGAGGCCCCCGGCCACTTCGAGATTCCGCGGGTGATCCCCGCATTCGGCATCCTGGTGTGCGCGGTCATGATCGCGCACGCCAAGCGGGGGGAGCTGACGATCGCCGGGATCCTCCTGGCCGTGATTCTGGTGCTCTACACCCTGCAGCGGCCCAAGGCGATGCCGGAGGATGTGTAGTTCCGGCCACGCGGATCGCTGCCGCGGCCATCTCACCACGTGTTGAGACCATCGAGAGGCGCCCTCGATTCACAATCACCGGCCCTACCGCGACCGCACGAGCCTGGCCGTGCTCGCCTCCCCAGCGGCCTCGACACGCACGAGGTAAAGGCCCCCTCCGAGGCGTCGGCCGGCAGCATCGCGGCCGTCCCAGTGCACCACATGGCGGCCAGGATCTTCCCGTCCGTCCACCAGGACGCGCACGCACCGTCCCGCGATGTCATGGACCGACACGCGAACAGACGCAGCCGCCCCGAGCGTGTAGGCCATCGCGGTGCGATCAGCGAACGGATTCGGGCGCGCCATCTCCAGCCGCAGTCGGCCCGGCGTGCCTACGGCAGCGACAGCGCTCACCGTCCGTCCGGTGCGAAGCTGATGCTGCGAGGGCACCGTGCGCGGTGTCGACATCCACGGCGTGACCGGGAAGAACGGCGAGCGACATCCGATGCGCAGGTGCCAGTGGCACACGGTGTCCTCCGCAAAGCCACCGGTCGCGGCTGTCAGGGCCACCTGACTGCCCACGCCGGGTGCGGGAACACCGGGCAGGGTCCACGCGCCACGCTCAATCGCGAGCGAGCCCAATGGCGTTCCCAGTTCGGCGGCACGCCACTCGAGTCGCACGCGTGTCCGGCCTGCAGCACTGCGTCCTATCGCCGCCAGCCCGAAGCCGTCCAGGCTTGCCGAGCGGCCGAGCAGATCGATCGGCGCCTGGGTTGCCGGCTGCTGGTGGCGCGCAAGGATCGGGAACCCGCCGAACTCCATGGTGCGATCGTTGCCCAGGAACAGGAGGGCCCGGCCGGCACCGACGATACCTTCCCTCGTGTACATGGGGCAGCCGACGATGAAGTCGTCGAAGCCGTCCCCGTTCGTGTCCCCCGCGCCCGCCAAGGACGAGCCGCAGCCCTCCGAAGTCTGGATTCCCTCCAGGTACCACTCCGGGAACTCGTACGGACCAGTCGGAGACCCTTGTTTTACCCACGCCATGCCGTAGTCGGGTCCGGCACCATCCCAATTCGGCGCGGAGAAGCCGAAGTCAGAGTATCCGTCCCCGTTCACGTCTCCGGCCGCGCACACCCTCTGCCCCATGTGCATGTCGGCCTGGGCGCCCCAGGAGAACCACTCCGGATTGGACTCCAGGCCCGTTGCGGATCCGAGATAGACGGCCACGGCACCGGAGTTCTCCGGGTACCCCGCCCGATCGTACGTTGACGCTCCCACGACGACGTCGTCGAACCCGTCGCCGTTGGTATCGCCGGCGGTCGAGACCGAGATGCCGAAGTTGTCCTGGATCTGACCGAGGCTGCCCGTCCAGGCGGGGGTCTGCGCGAGGCCGCTGGCGCTGCCGAGGTAGACATAGGCGTAGCCAGGGCCCGGGATATTGGACCCGACCGCGCCGATGATGACATCGCTGTAGCCGTCGCCGTTCACGTCGCCGGCGGTCGACACGGAAATCCCGTAGCAGAGGCTCTGCAGGTTGCCTTCGACCTCCCAGGCGGGCGTGCTCGCCAACCCGGCGGCCGATCCGAGGTAGAGCATCGCCTTCCCCTCGTAGAACTCCGGGTTGGTGAAGCTGGAGGATCCGAGGATCACGTCGGCGTAGCCGTCTCCGTTCACATCGCCGGCCCCGGCGATCGCACCACCCAACAGCATCTGGGGCTGTTCACCGGTAACCGTCCAGGCTGGCGTCGGGGATAATCCGCTCGCCGATCCCTCGTAGAGGTACACCTTCCCGTGCGAGTCACCACCGGGGAGACCGAAGCTGGCGGCGCCGACGAGCAGGTCGCTGAAGCCGTCGCCGTTCACATCCCCCGCGGGTGCGACCCGGGTGCCGAACCTGGACTCGGCTTGTTCGCCCACGCAGGTCCAGTTCGCTGCTGTGGCCGGACCGGATGGGGTGCCGTGGTGGACCCAGACGCAGCCGATGTCCGTGCCCCCACCGGGTATGTCATCCCATTCCCGGGCGCTCACCGCCACGTCGCTGTACCCATCCCCGTTGACATCGCCCACAGTGGTCACATCGGAGCCAAGCTGCTCGAAGCTCTGATCGCCGGCCCTCCCCCACCCGGTCGATTCGCTCAGGCCTTCCGCCTGGCCCGCGTAGACCCAGGCCCCCCCTGCGTTCGCAGCGGGCGTGTCATATCCCCAGGTGCCGACCACCACATCGCTGATGCCGTCGCCGTTCACATCGCCCGCCGTCGCCACCGAGGATCCGTAGCGGGCGTCCGCCTGGTCGATCTCACCCGTCCATACGGGGTCGGCGAAGACGCCCCAGAGCGGGCCCTCGTACACGAAGGCCCTGCCCTCGTCGGTCTGTCCGCCGTCGTAGCCCCAGGCCCCGACGATCAGGTCGGCGCGTCCATCGCCGTTGGTGTCGCCCGCCGGGGCAACGGAGTATCCATAGTGCGCCCCGGCCTGCCCGCCACCGACCGCGAAGAGCGGCGTGTAAGAAGGCCCGCCGGCGGCGCCCCGGAAGACATAGGCCCGGCCCTGGTCGGCCAGTCCCCCGGGGCTGTCGGCCTCGGGCGCACCGATCACCACGTCCGCGTAGCCATCCCCATCCACGTCCCCGGCCGTGGCCACGCACCAGCCGAGGTGATCACCCGCCTGCTCGCCGCTCACGGCCCAGATGGGCGTCAAGCCCGCCGGCGATCCGGTGAAGATCCATGCGGCGCCGCTGTCCGTGGCCACCCCATCGCAGCGCTCGGCCCCGATGATCACGTCCGCGTAGCCGTCGCCGTTCACATCCCCGGCGGTCGCGACGGAACGACCGAAGCGCGCCCCGGCTTCGCCGGCCCCCATCGACCAGGCCGCGCTGGCGGAAACACCCGAGGCTGTGCCGAAGTAGAGAAATGCCCTGCCCTCATCCGCGCCGACGCCGTCATAGAAGGGCGCCCCGACCAGGACGTCGTCGTAGCCATCGCCGTTGACATCGCCAGCAGTGGCGACGCAGAGCCCGTACTGCGCTCCGGATTGGTCAGCCTGACCGGTCCAGACCGGGGTGGCCGACAATCCGCTCGGCGATCCGAGGTAAACGAACGCCGCCCCTTCGTCGAACTGCCCGAGGTCGTAGATGTCCGCGCCGATGATGACATCGTCGTACCCGTCGTTGTTCACGTCCCCGGCAGGTGCTACACATACGCCGAATGCGGCTCCGCTCTGGTTGCTCTCCACGAACCAGGCGGGAGAGGCACCGAGCCCGTCCTCCGAGCCCAGGTAGAGGTAGGCGGCACCCTCGTAACTCTGTCCGTTGGAGTAGTGCCTCGCGCCGACGATCAGGTCGCTGTGGCCATCCCCGTTGACGTCGCCGGCCGTGGCGACGGAGTAACCGTACTCGGCACCTGCAGCGGGTCCCTGTGCGTGCCAGACCGGGGTCGTGCCGACTCCCCTCTGCACGGCGGCCGGGATGTCGTCCCCGATCGGACCGGCGGTGAATGCATGCAGACCGGGACCAGGCTCAGGGAGTGCCGTGCTCGCTGCACAGACAAGGAGCATGAACCCGGAGATCACGAGGGCCTTCCTGACAAGCTGAGGGGTTCTCATTCCGCACCTCCGATCGAAGTCCGATGCCGGCAATGGCGCCACGCACCCCGCCAGACGGCGGGCGCCGTCGGCATTCTGTATAAGCTCCCCGAGCCTATCCGCGCACTGCGGGGACTCGGGCGGGTCGAGCACCACGGGCCACGAGGAGCGTCAACGGGCCGCTGCGCCGTGGACTGTTGACACACGAGAAAGGGCAGCCCCCCTCGGGTCCTCGAGCGCCGGCACGCGCGCACCGGGGGAACTCTGACAAGCGGTTCTGTATTGAGGATACCTGAGGCCGTGCACCTGGGCAATGCCGCAGAGCTGTACATGTCACGCGCCGGATCGAACGATCTGGGAGTGACGGGCCATCGTCCGGCGCCGCTGTCCAGGTCTTGCGGTGGATGCTTCTCGCGGAAGTGAGTCCGTCTCGTTTCGCCCCTATCCAGCCGACCGCAGCTTACGCTCGTACCGTCCAGCCTCCAAACGGGCAGAAGCCGGCATCCGAAGAGGGCGTGGGCGCGGAGGCTGTGGACGACTCTCCCCGCTGTCTGTAGGATCGGAGCGGTCGGCGCAAGCTGTTCCCGCGTGTGTGTTCTATGGCGCGATGCACCACAGTGGGCTCCCCATGACTCGATCGCACGAAGGTCCCAGGGGAAACGAGAAGCCCACCGCGGCCGATCTGGATGCGGCCCCGACCCTTCCCCTGGCCGGTCCGCGGCAGGCTGTCTCCCCGGGACTGCAGGCGGGCGACTTCTTGGCCGGCCGGTACCTCATCGAGTCCTTCGTGGCACGCGGAGGGATGGGCGAGGTCTACCGCGCCCGCGACACGGAACTTGGAGTAGCGGTCGCCCTGAAGATCATCCGCACCGAGGTGGCCACCGATCCTGAGGCACTCCGCCGCTTCAAACAGGAGATTCTGCTGGCACGATCGGTGTCGCACCCGAATGTCTGCCGGGTATTCGACCTGGGTCGGCACCGGGTCGGGACGCGCGACGTGATCTTCCTTACCATGGAATTCCTGCGGGGCGAGACCCTCTCTGCCCGCATCCGCTCGCGCGGGCGGATCTCGCGGGAAGCTGGCCTGGCGATCATCCGCCAGTTGGCCGACGCACTCGACACCGCTCATCGGGCGGGGATCGTGCACAGCGACTTCAAGAGCGCGAATGTGATGATCGTTCCTGCGCCACCCGGTGAGCGCGCGGTCATCACCGACTTCGGACTGGCGCGGTCCGCGGCGGCGCAACCCGAGCCAGATTCGCCGTCGCTGGTGGGCACCCCCGAGTACATGGCACCGGAGCAGGTCCGCGGCGGCCGTGTCGGTCCGGCGGCCGACCTCTACGCCCTGGGCGTGGTGCTCTTCGAGATGGTCACAGGCACGTTGCCATTTCGGGGCCTGACGCCGACGGAGACAGCCCAGGCGAGGCTGAGTCAAGATCCCCCACGGCCGAGTTCGCTTGCGCAAGTGGAACCTGCGTGGGACCACGCCATCCTCCGCCTGCTCGCGCGCGAGCCCGAGCGACGCTTCTCCCGCGCGAGGGACGTGGTGGCCGCGCTCGAGGGCAAGCCCGGGGCGGCGGTGGAGGTTCGTCACTTCCTCCCGGCCGAGCGCGACGCCTTCGTCGGCCGGGGCCGGGAGTTGGAGGAGCTGGCCCGGCGCCTGGAGGGCCATGGGGCGCTCGTCACCATCCTCGGGGCGGGCGGGACCGGCAAGAGCCGTCTCGCGCGCCGCTACGGTTGGAACGCGCTCGAACGCTGGCCGGGCGGGATCTGGTTCTGCGATCTGACGGAGGCCAGATCCGTCGACGGCATCTCGCACGCCGTGGCCTCTATCCTCGACGTTCCCCTGGGCAGGAGCGATCCAATCGCGCAGCTCGGTCACGCCATCGCAGGCCACGGGCGGGCTCTGATCATCCTGGACAACTTCGAGCAGGTGGCAGAGCACGCCGAGATCACGCTGGGGCGATGGGTGGCCCGGTCGCCGGGAACCTCCTTCTTGGTCACGAGTCGCCAGCGGCTTCACCTCGAAGGCGAGTCGATCCTCGAGCTCGATCCGCTGGATGCGGAGACAGAGGGGGTGGAGCTGTTCGCCCAGCGAGCTCAGGTGCAGCGCTCCGACTTCGCGCTCTCGAATGCCAATCGGGCGATCGTGTCCGAGATTGTTCGCCTGCTGGACGGCCTCCCGCTTGGCCTCGAGCTAGCCGCGGCTCGGTTGCGCACGCTGTCGCTCGAGCAGCTTCGGGGGAGGCTCGCGGACCGTCTGAGCGTGCTCGCCGCACCCAAGCCGGGCCGACATCGGACCCTGCGCGCCACGCTCGACTGGTCGTGGGAGCTGCTCCATGCATGGGAACAGGCAGCAGTGGCTCAGGCCTCGGTGTTCGACGGGGGGTTCACGCTGGAGGCGGCCGAGGCGGTGCTGGATCTCGCTCCGCACCCCGGTGCTCCGCCCGTGCTCGATGTCGTACAGGCGCTGGTCGACAAGTGTTGGCTGCGCACCCGGGTGGTGCTCGGCGCACCGCGGTTCGAGATGCTGTCGAGCCTGCAGGAGTATGCCGGCGAGAAACTGAAGACCGAGGGTGCCATCCCCGGCACGGGCGGGGCGAATGCTGTGCGGCAAGTCGAGCAGCGGCACGGGAGTTTCTTCGCACGATTCGGAGCGACTGACGCGATCGAGGCGCTGGACGGGCCCGGTGGCGTCGCCAAGTGGCAGAGCCTGGCCGCAGAATTGAACAACGTGGTATCGGCGTGCCGCCGGGCAGTGGGGCGCAGAGATGGTGACGTCGCCGTGAACGCGCTGACAGCCTCATGGAAAGTGCTCAGATTGCGAGGACCGTTCGCGCCCGCCATCGATCTGGGGGAAGCGGTGCTCTCGATACCAGGCCTGCCCGTCGACGCCCGCGCGCGGGCGCTGCGCGAGCTGGCCAGCGCGTTGTGGCGCATGGGCCGGACAGAGGAGGCGCGCGGCCTCTTCGAAAAGGCCCTCGCGGCGCATCGGAAAACCGGCAACAGAGCCTCGGAGGGCACAGTCCTCAATGACCTCGCCAACTTGCACAAACAACGCGGCGAGATGGAAGACGCGCGTCGCCTGTACGACGAGGCCCTCATCATCCATCGAGAGGCCGGCCATCGCTTTGACGAAGGCATGATCCTGGCCAACCTGGGTATCCTGCACTCCGATCAGGGGCGGATGGAGGACGCGCGCAACCTGTACGAGGAGGCCCTCGCCATCTTCCGGGAGATCGGCAGCCGGCGGCCCGAAGGCATCGTTCTCAACAACCTGGGCCTCTTGCACTGGAATCAGGGCCAGGAGGAGGAGGCGCGCTGTCTCCTGGAAGAGGCCCTTGCCATCGACCGGGAGGTCGGCGATCGCCCCAACGAGGGTGCCGCGCTCGGCAACTTGGGCTTCCTGTACGAGGAGCAGGGGCGGTTGGAGGAGGCGCGCCATCTCTTCGAGGAGGCCCTCGCCATCCATCGAGAGATCGGCGGCCGGCACCGCGAAGCTGCCGTCCTCGGTAACCTGGGCAATCTGCGCCTCGACCAGGGTCGGGCGGAGGATGCGCGCCGCCTCGGCGAGGAGGCCATCGCGATCTACCGCGAGGTCGGCGACCGGCGATCGGAGGGTATCCTCCTGGGCAATCTGGGCAACTTGCACCTGGATCAGGGCCGGATGGAGGACGCGCGCCGTCTCTATGAGATGGCCCTCGGCATTCACCGGGAGGTCGGCAACCGTTCCAACGAAGGCGTTGTGCTGGGTCGCCTGGCAGAGCTCGAGGCCCGGGAGATGCGCTTTGCCGAAGCTCGCCTGGCGCTTGCGCGCGGCGAGGCTCTGCTCCGGGAAGTCAACGACCGACGCGAACTCGCGAAGCTCCTCTGTACCCGCGGCGAGTGCGAACGCCTCGCCGGCGAGCTCACGGCAGCCAACGCCGCATTGACCGAATGCGAGGCCCTCGCCAAGGAGGTCGGTGCAGAGCCCGCGTCCGAGCTCGGTCACCTGGTGGCGGGGCTGCGCGCGCGCTTGGCCGCGACGCCGGGGCCGTGACGCGCTCAGGCGGGTGGACCGCCGGCCTCCAGATACGCCTGGCGCAGCACCCGGGCCGAGTGCGCCAAGGCCGCTGCTTCTTCGCCGTGGAGCGCAAGGGGAATCGTCGCCAGGCGCCCTTCCCGGCCCACGAGGCAAGGCAGCGACAGGGCAACGTCGGTGATACCCTGCTCGCCCTGCAGCACGGTGCTCACGGTCAGGATGGAGCGCTCGTCGCGCAGGACTGTCCGCGCGAGCCGCGCCGTCGCCAAACCGATGGCATAGTGTGTCGCACCCTTGCGCTGGATCACCTCGGCGCCGGCGCGACGGACCTGCTCGCCGATCTCGCGCTCGATCGAGGGGCTCCAGGGTCTGCCGGCCGCCTGGGCGAAGTCCGCCAGCGAGAGGTTGGCCACACGCGCCAGACTCCAGACCGCGACCTCCGTGTCCCCGTGCTCCCCCACCACATAGGCGTGGACATTTCGCGCATCGAGGTCGAAGTAGCGTGCCAGCAGTGAGCGCAACCGGGCCGTGTCGAGCGTCGTGCCGCTGCCCAGCACCCGGCCCGGTGGCAGGCCTGACAGCTGATGAACAGCCTGGGTCAGCAGATCCACCGGATTCGCCACAACGATGAGGACGCCCGAGAAGCCGCCTTCCAGGACGCGGGGCACGAGCGTGCGGTAGAGCTCGAGGTTGCGGCGCGACAGCTCGAGCCGCGTGTCCCCGGGCTGACGCGGCGCACCGGCCGTCAGGATCACCACATCGGCCTCGCGGCACTCCTCGAACCCCCCCGCGTGGATGTCGGCCGGCGGGAGGTAGGGCAGGCCATGGAGCAGATCCATCGCTTCCCCTTCCGCACGGGCAGCATCCTGGTCCACCAGCACCAGCGTGTCGGCCACGTCGGTGATCAACGCCGCGAACGCCGTGGTGGAGCCCACGCGCCCCGCCCCCACGATCACGACCTTGGAACGATCATCCTGGTTGGCCTTGGGCTGCATCCCTGCCTCCTCCTGCGCCGCGATCCCGCGCCGCCGCACGCACCGCTCGCACCCACAGCCTCGGCGCATCTCCAGCACGCATCGAGGCCCGGCCTGCGCCCTGCATCATCGTGCCAGGCGAGCCAGCTCCTCCCACAGCTCGCGCTCACGCTGAGAGAGCTGCGCCGGAGCCATCACCTGTATGTGAACCACATGATCCCCGCCGGCGAGTCCCTGGCGCTTCAGCCGGAGACTGGCGCCCGATGATGTGCCCGGCGGGATGGTGAGCATGACCTGATCCCGCAGCGTGCGGACCGGCAGTTTGCCCCCCAGCACGGCGACGGTCACCGGGACGGCCAGGTCCGAGTGGATGGTGTCGCCCTCGCGCCGGAACTCCGGGTCTGGCTTGACGCTCACGTGCACCAGGAGATCGCCGGGCGGCCCTCCCCCGTGGCCGGCCTCGCCCAGGCCCCTCAGCCGCAGCGTGGCGCCGTCACGGGTGCCCTCGGGGATGGTCACGGTGATGTCGCGCTGCTGCACGGTGGTGCCGACGCCATGGCATTGCGGGCACGTCTCGCCGGGCGCCAAGCCGGTGCCATGGCAGGTTGGACATGCGCGGGTGACGCTGAAGAACTGCCCCGCGCGCTGGGAGCGCCCGGTCAGGCGGCCAGTGCCCCGACAGACAACGCAGGGCCCGGCGCCGCCGCGGGCCCCGGTGCCTCCGCACGAGGGACATGCGACCTCACCCTGCAGCGAGATCCGCACCTTCCCACCCAGAGCCGCGGTGCGGAAGTCGAGGGCCAGGGCGGCCTCAGCGTTGAGCCCAGGCCGGGCCGCGGTGCGCGCTCGATGAAACGACGGCCCGAAATCGCTGCCGAAGACGTCGCCAAACTGACGCAGGAAATCCTCGACCGACCAAGCCTCGGCACCACCGGCGGCGCCCGCAGGCGCCTGCCAGCTCTGGCCGCCCGCGAGGGCGGCATCGTACTCGCGGCGCTTCTCAGCGTCGGCCAGGACGGCATAGGCCTCGGAGAGCTCCTTGAAACGCTCTTCGGCCACCTTGTCGCCGGGATTCTTGTCGGGATGGTATTGCACGGCCTTGCGCCGGTAGGCTTTCTTGATCTGCTCCAGATCGGCGTCGTGCGGGACTCCGAGGGTCTCGTAGTAGTCCACCATGCCCGCTACCTCACGATCCCACCCGCACCAGGCGGACTTCCACATAGTCGTACTCGCAGCGTATCTGCGCATCCTCCGCCCGGAAACCCGCGGGCACCGGCAAGACGGCCTGCAGGAGGCGATGGCCGGCGGCTTCAGTGCGAGCGCGGAGGACCAACAACTCGGGGAGAATCTCGATGTCGATGTCGGGCTCCGCCGCTTCCTCGACGACGACGTGCCAGCGCAGGATCCGGCCGCCGTACGTCCAGCGCGCCTGAGCCTCCCGGGCCTCCGGGGGTTCGCGCAGGAGCGGCGCGTAGCGGCGGCGCAACCGCTCGATCTCCTCCCGCAACCAGTCGAGGTCCGATTCGTGCATCCGTGGCCCCCATGCTTGACGCACCCGCGATCGTCTATCCTACCCGTCTCGCTCGCATACGTCCACGGCCCGCCATGGCCCCGCTTCCCGCGGGGATGTCGATCGGGCGGTCTCTCCTCGGCAGCCGTGCTTGACCGATGCATCTCGGTGGGGCTAGCATCCGAGTCGATGCGCGTCCACAGACCCAACCAGGGAGGTACACGAGAATGTCCGAAGGGAACCGCACAGCCGACCGGCTGACCTATCTGCTCATCGGCGCCGGCATCGGCGCCACCATCGCGCTCCTCTTCGCCCCGAAATCGGGCCGGGAGCTGAGGCGCGACATTGCCGACGTCAGCTTGAAGACCATCGGCAAGGGGAAAGAGGCCGCACACGCGCTCGGCAACAAGGTCACGGAGGGGATCGGCACGGTCCGCGAGTCCATCGAGCGGGAAAAGGGCCAGATTGCCACGGCGATCGAAGCCGGCAAGCAAGCCTACCGTGAAGAACGTCATCGCGGTGAATCCTAGCCCCGGCGTGCATGGGGAGGCTCCATGACGGCCTTCGAGATCTTCCTCGCGGGCGCGATCCTGATCGCGGCCGTTCTGCAGGTGGTCGTTCTGTACTTGCTCTACCGCGTCGTCGCCCGCTTGACCGATCGCACGGACAAGCTCCTGGCCAAGGTGGAGCCCGAGATCGAAGACTTGGCGACCGCGGTGCGTTCCGTGCGCCGCGCCGCGGAGGTCACGTCCGAGGAGCTTCGGGGAACTCTGGCGGGCGTGCGGGCGGTTACCGATGAACTCGGCGGCACGTTTCGCGAGCGCGGGCGTGAGCTCGCCCGCGTCGCGTACAAAGCTACCCTCGTGGCCGAGCGCCAGATCGATGAAACGGATCAAGCCCTGGATCGCGCCCGGGAACGGGTCGCCGAGATCAGTCGAGATCTCGATCGTGCTGTCCTGGATCCGATTCGCTCTGTCCTGGCCGTGGCGGTCGGCGTGCAGAAGGCGGTCGCGACGCTCGCCGCGCTCCGGTCCCGTCCCGCGGCTGCGCCAGAGGAACTGCCCCCCGAGATCCCGGCCCGCGAGGACTGACCTGCCCGAACAGACGCGTCTATCCCGCCGTCAACGCGCGATCAGCAGCCTCTGCGTCTGTCGAGTGGAGGCGGTCTCCAGCCGGCAGAAATAGACGCCCGCGGGCGCCTCCTCGCCGATCGCGGTCATCCCCGCCCATGTCACGGCGTGCCGGCCCGCGTCCTGGCGCCCCTCGAGCAGGGTGGCGACGCAGCGGCCGGCGGCGTCGTAGATCGCCAGACGCACGTCAGCGCTCTCCCGCAGCTCGAACGCGATTTCCGTCCCCGAGCGCCCCGGATTGGGTTGCGCCGGGTGGAGGATCAGCGCGGGACCAGCGAGGCCCTCGCCACTGCGCGATTCACGCACGGCAGCCGGGTCCATGAGTTCTGGAATCGGGATCTTCGCGCCCTGCCAGATCTCCAGCGTGTTGTTGGGCTGGAACACGGTGTCCTGGAAGAAGCAGACCAGATCGCATTCCGCCTCGACCCATGTGGCCTGGAGCTGGAAGGGCAAGGTGATGGCGACTTGCTCGCCTGGGCCGATGGTCACCGGCGTACCGGCCTGCGTGGGCACCATGTCGCGCATGACGTAGTGGTGCCAGTCAAGGCCGTTGGGGGCCAGATAGTAGAGCTCCGACTCGGTCAGCACGCATTGCACCCTGCCCGAGAGAATGCGGGTTCCCTCGTTGTGGAGCGTGATGGTGAGGGAGCCCGTGCGCGTGGTGCCGTCATAGGTGCCGAACAAGTCGAGGGTCAAGTCGGACGGCACCGACAACCGGTTCAACAGGTAGCTCTGCCAGGCGGAGTATGAATAGCCTGGATCTGGGCAACCGTCCAGCCAGAGCCATGGCCAGGCATAAACGTAGGAACCCCCGTAGTAGTAAGGAGGCGGATACGTATGCCAGCGCGCATAGCCCTCGGCCGTGTAGTACGGGGCGGCGGTGTTCGTATAGTAGGCGATGGGTGCGACCCGCTCATCGTAGACCTCGGCCAGTCTGTCCAGCTCACGGCTGGCGTACAGGCACGAGCCTCAGGTCGTGCTGGTGAAGTATTCCAGAACCGCCATGCGCTGAACGGCCAGCGCCGTGCTCGACCCGAGCGCGAGGGCGAGCACGGTGCCCAAAGCGACCCTTGCCGAAATCCGGTCTCGTGATGAACGCATGCTACGCCTCCGGGTTTGTGGTTGCGTGCATTATACCGTGGATCGGGCTCGTCTGGAAACGGACGGCTGCCATCGGAAACCTCGATACTCCACCACCTGCGGGGCGGGGGCGGCCTCGCCGCCCGATCCCAAGCGCTCCCAGCGTCTGGGCCGGTCTTGAAACCCGACAAGGCCCTGGCATCCGCGCACGGGAGGCCATAGAATTCGAGTGCCTGAAGGCGTCCCGGACCGCGTGGAACGGAAAGGAGGCCTTTCATGCTGCGCGCTCTCCTCACCCTTGCCTGTCTCGCGGCCGTCGCTCTCCTGCCCGCCACGGCGAGCACGCTCTACGGCTGCGATGACACCTCGCTCTACACCGTGGATCCGAGCACGGGCGCGGCCACCCTGATCGGGGCCCTCAACCCCGCTGTTCCGGGCCTCCTCGGGGGGCTGGAACTGGCCGACGGAGTTCTCTACGGGCTGGCGTGCACGCCCGGGAACGCCCTCTGGATCGTCGACCCTGCCACCGCGGCCACGACGCGCATCGGGACGGGTCTGGGCGTTGGATCGCTCTTCGAGGGCGGACTGGCCTTCGACGGCGAGAACCTGTGGGGTGTCAACCACGGCGTGATGGGAGGCTTCAAGAACCTCATTCGCATCGACCGTCAGACGGGGACCGCCGTCGTGATCGGCACGCTCGGCACCAGCGATCACGACATGAACGGCCTCGCCTTCATGAACGGCGAGCTGTACGGGATCGACCGCGTGACCAACGCGCTCTGGCACATCGACCGCACTAACCCGACCCTCTCCCACCAGGTCGGCGCCCCGTTCGGCGGCGGCATCGACCTTGGCGTGAAGGGAGGGATGGCCGGTGAGTACTGCTATGCGGACGATTCGCACCAGATCTTCCGGGTCGATTTCACCACGGGTGCCACCCAGGTGCTCTCCATCTCCTCGGTCTACTTCCGCTCCTTCGCGCCGCTGGGCACGAGCGACGTTCCTGCCGGCGCCACGCGGGTGCAGCTCGAGACGATCGCGCCCAATCCCGCTGCGGACGCGACGAGCATCCGGCTCGCTCTCCCGCGGCCCGGTCAGCTGGCGCTGGCGGTTTACGACGCAGCCGGCCGGCGGGTGCGTACCCTCGCGGCCGGCGCTTGGGCCTCGGGGAGTTGCGTTGTTTCTTGGGACGGCCGCGACGCCACCGGATGCGAGGTATCCGAGGGGGTCTACTTCCTGCGGGGCACCGCCGGCGGCTCTCCGTTGCAGGGGAAGATCGTCATCGTTCGATGAGGCAGGTTCAGCGGGTCCACGGGGGGAGTTGGATGCCCTATCCGCCCGCAAGATCCCCGATCTGAGACAGCGATGGGAGGTGCATGATGACGCACGAATCAGGAGCAGTCCCCCGGAACACGCGGACGGCCCCGCCCGCAATCGTGAGGATGCTGCTTCTCCTGAGCGCCCTCGCGGCCAGCTCGGTGCCGTGTCGCGCGTACACTTGGGCGGTCACGACGGTCGACGGTCCAGGCGATGTGGGCGCCTACGCCTCGATCGCCCTCGACCCGGCGGGGAGCCCCGGCATCTCCTACTGCGCCTCGGCGACGGACGATCTCAAGTACGCCCACCTGAGCAGCGGGACCTGGCTCACCGAGACCGTCGATGCCACCGGTCGGACGGGCTGGTACACCTCGCTCGCTTTCGACGCGGGCGGTCATCCCTGCATCGCCTACTGGGATCTCACCAATTCGGCCCTTCGCTACGCGCGCTGGACTGGATCCGCCTGGAACAAGGAGACCGTCGACAACAGCGCTTACGTGGGTCAGACCTGCAGCCTTGCGCTCGATTCGCTGGATCAGCCCGCCATCAGCTACTACGACTACACCAACGGCGATCTCCGCTACGCGAAATGGGATGGAACAGCGTGGCGGATCGAGGTCGTGGACAACGGCACACCCCTGATGGGAGCCGGCCTCTACACTTCCCTTGCCTTGGACACGCAGGATCGGCCCCGCATTTCGTACGCCGATCATACCGCCGGACAGCTCCGCTACGCCTGGTGGGACGGCGCGCAGTGGAGCATCGAGATCATCGACGGGGGAACCCCGATCGGCACCTCGATCCAGCTCGACGCCAATCAGGTCCCGCACATCAGCTACGCCTACCAGTTCGGTCAGGGATCGCACCTGAAATACGCGGCCCGCACAGGCCCAGGCGGCACCTGGCAGGTGCAGATCGTGCGCTACGGCGGGCAGGTCGGCTGGTACAGCTCGCTCTGCCTTCGCCCGAGCAAGAACCCGTGCATTCTGAGCTGGGATCTCCAGCACAGCATCGTCGACTTCGACTGGTTCTCGGCCGGCAGCTGGTCTCATGAGACGGTCGAGACGATGGGGTGGACGGACCAGTGGTGCTCGCTGGTTCTCGACGACGCGGGCAACCCCCACGCGGCCTACCGCAGCTCCACCGAGCAGGATCTCCACTATGCCGTCGGGACGGATCCGGCGGCGGCCCCCGAGGCGGTGCGCGCGATTCTCCGCTCTTCGTTGCGCCTTTCGCCGAATCCAGCCTGCCGAGGCGAGGCGATCCACCTGGCGGTCTCCCTGTCCGTCCCCGCCAGCCTGCGCGTCTTCGATCTGCTCGGACGAGAGGTCGTCGATCCGATCACGGTGACAGCAAGCGGCGGCGCGGGCACCTCCGTGTGGACTCCGCCGGCCGCGCTGCAACCGGGCGTATATCTCACCCGGGTCGAGGGAGACGGTCTGGAACTGAATGGACGTCTGGTCATCATTCGTTAGTCTTGCGTGTCACGACCCCTGCCCCAGGAGGCACTCCATGCGTACCATCGTCGTTGTGCTGTTGATCGCATCCGCCCTTCAGATCCTGGGAATCAGCGCCGCCGAGGAGGTCCACCGGATCGAGCTGCGCGTGGGTTCGGCCGTCGTTGGCCAGATCCCGATCTCCCCCGATCCATCCGTCTCCGCCGCGCCGGCCACACCCCCTGACGGCGAGCGGGCTGGATGGCGGTTGCAGCAGACCGTCGGTCGCGTCCTCAAGTCAGTCTCGTTCGCGGATCCGCTGAACGGCTACGCGGCGGCTGAGCTTGGGGCTGTCTACCGAACCACCAACGGTGGGCAGACCTGGACCACCGTCATGAACGTAGGTTTCCCCTACTACTGGTATGGGGTTCAGGCCTTCTCCGCGCAGACCGCGCTGGTCGTGGGATTTCAGAACCAGAGCGGCGCCGGGGTGGCGCGTTGGACGGACGATGGCGGCGTGACCTGGACGAGCGATCTCGTGATCGACCCCTCCAACTGGCTGCTGGGGCTCCGCTTCGCCGACGCCATGCACGGGATCGCCTACGGGAACCTCGGATATGCCTACGTGACGCAGAACGGAGGCCGCAGCGCGAGCGACTGGACGAAGGTCACCACGGACCCGGAACTCGGCTGGTTGGCGGGCAACTTCACCTTCCGGACCGACATGCATGCCTATGCGACCGGCATCAAGTTCTGCCACTCGAGCGATGGCGGCTACACATGGGATGTCCGTCACTCCGCCGACCCGGTCTTCGACGGGGGCTGTTGCTTTCCCGATCTCCTACACGGGTGGACCGGGGGCGGGCAGATCTCGAGCCCGGTGTCGGGCTGGGTCCATCGCACGATCGATGGCGGCCTGTACTGGAGTGGCCGAATTCTGCAATCGCCCTATCCCATCCGGATCGTCCTGTTCTTCGATGAGACCCACGGCTTCGCCGCGGGCGGCAACATCTACTCGAGCGCCGGCGGCATCTGGAGCACGGACAATGCCGGAGACACCTGGAACCTCGACCTCAACACGGGCGCCGAGATGTCGGCGATTGATGCCCAGCCGGTGAGCGCCGACTCGACCGACGTCTGGTGTGTCGGGTTCCTCCCGAGTTTCAGCGGTGTCATCTACAAGACGCGCATCGCGCGGTACGCGCCGGCCGGCGTACGGCCAGAGGCGTCCATCTCGCCGCTCACCACCCGCGTGGCCCCGAACCCGTCCCCGGGATCTTGCCGCGTCTCGTATCGGCTCTCGCAGGAGGGCGCCGTAACGGTGGAGCTCTTCGACGTCACCGGTCACCGCGTGCGCCAGCTTGTCAACGGGGTCTCTCCGGCCGGCGAGTACGAGCGGGTTTGGGATGGTCTGGACGATGCGGGTAGGACGCTCCCCGGTGGTCTCTATCTGACCCGGGTCACGACCCCGGCGGGCGTGACCGCGGGAAGGGTCGTGTTGACCCGGTAGTGCGCCGCTTGGGCCGATGCAAGACGATCGGTCATTGGTCGCTGGCAACAGGGTCTGATAGAATCCCCGCGGTTCGAGAACCGCACACCACGTGTCTCTTCATTGCCAAGGAGGGACGTATGAGCATCCGTAGGTCTTTTCCTGCCTCGAAGCCTGCACCGTGGTCCATCTGGCTCATGGCGCTACTCTCCGGAATCGCTGTCCCGGCCGCGCTCGCGCAAGGCTGGGTGACAGCCCCCGCGGACGCGCCCGATGCGGGGGCTTGCCGGGCGGTGGCGTCGGACCCGGCAATGTCGCTCGGATCCGCCGGACCCGATCGGCTCGCGCCGCAGTATCACAGCGGCTGGCCCCAGACGATGGGCACGCATCCCAACTACAAGCCGGTCGGTATCGTCCTCGCCGATGTGGACGGCGACGGCCCCATGGAAGTGCTGGCGGGCTCGACCGACAACTACTTCCGCGTCTGGCGCCACGACGGCACGCTGATGCCCGGCTGGCCGATCAGCATGGGCAGCCAGGTGCAGTCGAAAGCCGCCGCCGCCGACCTCGACGGCGATGGCGATTTGGAGATCCTGATCTCCGTCAGGAGCGGTCCGCTGCGGATCTACCACCACGACGGCACCCCGCTCGCTGGCTGGCCGCAGACCTCGGGCGTTCCTTACGGCTTCATCTCGCCGACGGTCTATGACCTCACGGGTGATGGCGCACCGGAAGTGCTGATCGGCGGTGGGAACATGGTCCGCGCCTGGCTGGCGGATGGGACCCCGCTCTTCGCGACCGCCGTCGGTGCGAACATCACCGGCACCGTGGCAGTTGGGGACATCAACGGCGACCAGTTGCCTGAGATCGTGGCGGTCACGCTGTCCGGGACGCTGTGCGCCCTCGACCGCGCGGGGTTGCCGCTGCCTGGTTCGCCGGTCAGCTTCGGGCTTTCGACTTCCTATGCCGCACCGTCGATCGGGGACATTGATGCGGACGGACAGAATGAGACCCTGGTCGTCGGCTACAACTTCGGCGTATCCACGAGCATCTATGCCTACCGCTGGACCCCAGCGGGCCCGGTGGTCCTGCCCGGATTCCCAGTCACTTACCCGAGTCTCCAGACATTCTCGTGCCCCGTGATCGGGGACGCGGACGGCGATGGCGACCTCGAGCTGTGGAACGCCGGGAAGGTCAACAACCCGGCCTTCTACGCGTGGGATCACACCGGCGCCGTGCTGCCCGGCTGGCCCGTCACGGCCGACCCGAACATGGAAGGTTCGGCGATCCTGGTCGATTTCGACGGCCAGCCTGGCATCGAGGCGGCGGTCGGCGACAACTGGAATCCGGGCGTCATTTTCGGACACAACCTGGACGGCTCGGTGGCGACGAACTTCCCCCTCCCGAAGCCGGGCGCGTCGGGCCCGAACAGCCCGGAGGTCGCGGACGTGGATGAGGATGGTCTACTCGAGCTCGGCTTCACCATGATGGACGGATCCGTGGGACTCTGGGACTTCCCCGTCCCGTACGACGAGACCCGCGTCGAATGGGGCGGGCTCTTCCACGACAACTGGAATACGAACCAGTACGGCTTCGCCGTGCCGACCGGCGGCGCCGGCGTCGACGCAACGCCGTTCGGACCCGGATCCGGGCGGCTGAGGCTCGTCCCGAATCCGGCCTATGGGTCGGTCGCGATCCCGCTCGGCTCGGATCCATGGGAGCCGGCGCGGCTAGGGGTCTACGACCTGCAGGGGCGCGAGGTCGTCCGGCTCCTCTCCGCCGCGCCGTTCTCCACCCAGGGCAGCGTCCTGTGGGACGGGCGGGACGCCGCCGGGCGGCCGGTGCCCGCCGGGGTCTATCGGGTGCAGTACGAGGGCGCGCGGTCCGGCGTGCGCACGGGGCAGGTGATCATCCTGCGGTAGGGTGACCCAGCGGGGGTGACGTCGCGGCGCGGGACTATCGCACCACGAACTCATCCGCGAAGATCCACGAGTCTCCCCCCGCCCCGAGATGCCACGCGGGCATCGGTCCATGACTCACGAGGATGGCCCGCAGGTACCGGGCCCGGATCGGCTTTGCGAGCTTCGCGGCGAGGTCGCGCACCAGCCGCTCCCCAGGCGCCACCGGCACGTCGTGCGTGAGCGTGCCAAGCGTGTGCCAGCTCCGGCCGTCGTTCGAGAACTGGTACTCCACCGAGCGCGGCAGCAGGATCCAGTAGGTCACCTCCTGGAGGCAGCGGATGCCGAGCTCCTGGATCTCCACCGGGCGGTGGAGATCCAGCGTGACGGTGAGATCCGTGCCCTCCCAACCCTGCCAGAGCCCGTCGCGAAAATCGTCCGTGCCCAGCAGGCCGTCACACATGCCCTGCTCTGGATCCAGGCCATACTTCGCGGCTGGTGGAAGGGAGAGCGCCTGCGTCGCCCCCACGCCCAGATGGCTCTCGATCCGGTAGGTCCGCCCGTCCAGCAGCGCCCGACCCTGCCACGTCGGCCTGAGGACCAGTCGCCCCGCGCGGAGCACGCGCAGCGAGTCGGTGAATGTCCCGGCCGTGTCGCCGGCGCTGAACTCCACGGCGATGTCCGGCCTGCCGCGTGCCGCCGCCACCCGCCAATCCCCGCGCACCGGGTCGTAGCGCACCTGGGCGCGGAACAGGTCACGGTCCTCCCGCGCGGTGATCCAACCCTCCCGCTCGAGCCGTTCCAGGTGCGGCCCGATGCGCAGCCGCACATCGTCCCGGGGCACGCCCCCGGTCCAGAGGCGTTCCGCGAAGGCCTGGAGGCGCGGGAAGACCATGTACCCGATGTTGCGCTCGTCGATGTGCTCGCTCCAGACTGGGCACTCCGCGCCCATCAGCAGCGTGTCGCTCCCATCGACGCGTGGATCGTACCGGATGACTTCCTCCAGTTTCAGGGCCGCGGGCGAGGTGTTGAAGTAGAGGGTGCGGATCATGCGATTGCCGTTGGCGCGCGCCTTGCGCGCCGGCTCATCGCCTCGCCAAATCTCGACGACCGCCGTGCTGTCCAGACCGCCTTCGAGGATCTCGTCCCAGCCGATGAGCTGCTTGCCCTTCGAGCGCAGGTAGGCTTGCATGCGCCGGATCGACCAGGCCTGCAAGGCTTCCTCGTCGGGCAGCCCTTCCTGCCGCATGCGCTGCTGGCAAGCGGCGCAGGCGCGCCAGCGGTCCTTCGGCACCTCGTCGCCCCCGATGTGCACCCAGACCGCGGGGAACAGCGGCAGCAGCTCATCCAGCACCTCCTGCAGAAAGGCCCAGGTCGCATCCTGACCCACGCAATACACGTCCTGAAACACGCCCCAGTGCACAGGTACATCCAGCGTCTCGGCCCGACAGCCGAGGTGCGGGTAGGCGGCCAGCGCTGCCGTGCAGTGTCCCGGAAACTCGATCTCCGGCACCACCGTGATGCCGAGCTCGGACGCGTAGCGCACGACTTCCCGCACCTCTTCCTGCGTGTAGAAGCCGCCATAGCGCGCGCTGTCCCCCTCGGTGCGCCAAGCCCCGACCTCCGTGAGCCGCGGGTACTTCTTCACCTCAATGCGCCAGCCCTGGTCGTCGGTGAGATGCCAGTGAAAGATGTTCAGCTTGAGACGCGCCAGCTCGTCGAGGTAGCGCTTCAGAAAAGCCACGGTATAGAAGTGGCGGCTCACATCGAGCATGGCGCCGCGCCACCGGTGCGACGGAGCATCCGCAATCCGCGCACAAGGCCAGCACAGCCTGCCGGCGGGGCCCAGCGTCTCCAGCTGCTGCAGCGTGCGCAACGCGTGCAGGGCACCGGCCCGCGTCCGCGCGCCCAAGACCACCTGCGACTCCGCAATGCTCAGCGTGTACCCCTCGCGCGAGAGCAGCGTGTCCTGCATCACCTGCACCACCCGCTCGCGCCGCTCGCCGTCCGGCGCGAGCGCGCCCAACTCGAGCAGGTGATCGCGCAGGGGCGCCGTCCAGGCCTCCAGCCCGGGCGGCGCTGCCACTGCGACCTCCTGCAGGGGAAAGCTGCCCTCCTGCCACGCGATCTGCTGGGGCCAGGGGACGAGCGCGGGCTGGGCAGACGCGCGCCCGTGGATCGACAGCAGCACCAGGGGGAGCAGTCGGCCCTGCAGGCGCAGGAGCTGGGCGAGTCTGGGCAGGAGTCTGGACATGGGCAATCAATACAGCCCGCCGGCGCCCCGGTAGAGACGCACCGGCCCGTCCAGCTTGACCCTGAGCACCGTCATCCACGGATCGGCCGCCTCGGCCGGCACGTCGATGAAGACCAAACCCGGAACTTTGCTCCAGCTGATCTTGCCGACCACGCGGTGCTCGAGCGGCAGACCCAGGCCGACGACCTCGGCGGAGAGAATCTGGTTCTCGAGTCCCTTGATCTGTGCGCTGCCGCAGGCGCCGTGCGGCAGGAACAGGTAGAGCGTCGTGCTGTCCGGGCTCAGGGTGGTGGGGCCGAAGAAGTGCCCGTTGGGAAGGCCGGCGCGGGTGGCGAAGACGGCCTCCGCGTGCTTCGCGTTCCATTGGCCGATCTCTTCCAGCACCCTCACCTGCCCAGGAGGCAGGGTGCCGTCCTCCCGCGGGCCGATGTCCAGGAGCAGGTTGCCACCGTGGCCGATCACGTCGGCGAAGATCGCGATGAGGTCGTGCGTGCTCTTGTAGTGCGTATCCTGCGGTTGCCAGCCCCAGGCCTCCCCGATGGTCATGCACAGCTCCCACCACGGGTACTTGGGCGTCTCCACGGGGATGTTCTGCTCCGGCGTCTCGTAGTCACCGTAGCCCGCGAGCCGCCCGTTGAGGATGGCATCGGGATGCGCCGCCAGGATCATCCGGCGCACCTTGTCCGCTTCCCATTCCTCGGCGCTGTGCTCCCAGTCGCCGTCGAACCACCAGAGGTCGGGTCGCAGCAGCGTCGCGATCTCACTCACCTGGTCCTGGTAGAAGCGGAGGAAGCGCTGCCAGCGCACCGGATCGTCCTGGATCGCGTAGCGTGTGCTGTCACGGGTGAAGCCGGGGTAGTCGGGGTCGCTCCAGTCAATCAACGAGAAGTAGGCCCCAGCCTTCAGGCCAAGCTTGCGCAACTCCGCGAAGAGGGGGCCGACGAGGTCGCGCCCGGCCGGAGAGCTCGTGACGACCGAACGCGGGGGCGGCGTGCCCGCTGCACCGCTCGGCGAGCCCGGGGCCACCCGCGTGTCCCACAGCGCCACCCCATCGTGGTGCTTGGTCGTGATCACCGCGTACCGGGCCCCACTGCGCTGGATCAGCTCGGCCCATGCCGCCGGATCGTATCGGCTCGCCGTGAAACCGCCGAGCTGCCTCATGTAGTCGGCGTAGGGAACTGTCCTGTTGTAGAAGGCCCAGCTCTCGTCCACCCCGTCAACGCTGTAGATGCCCCAGTGGATGAAGATGCCCAGCTTGGCATCGGCGAACCACTGCATCTTCGCCGCGATGCTCTCGGGTGCCACGCGCTGTTGTGCCCCCGCCCCACCGACCGCGACGCCCAGCAAGCCGGCCAGGATGACCCTCCGCAAGCTCACCGCGTCTCCCCGTCGTGCAGCCGCTCGAGCCGCAGCACGATGCCGCACGGATCGGGGCAGTGGATCTCGGCCTGGCCCTTCTCTGCAGCCCAGACGAAGTTGCCCCCGCTGCGCAGGGCGAGGATGTAGGGGGAGATCGTCGCCCATGCATCCACGCAGAAACCCTCGGGGGTCGTGTCCTCCACGATGAACGACTGGCCGACCGGGTGGACCCCACCCTGGCACGCGCCGCCGATCACCGTGACTCGAACCCGCGTCGACATCGCCCCCCCTGCGCCGGGAATGCGCTCCGCTCCCCGCCTTGCCGCTCCGGCTACAGCTTCACCAGCTCCACGCGCCGGTTGTTGGCCTTGCCTTCGGGCGTGTTGTTCGTGTCGATCGGTTTCGACTCGCCCCAGCCCTTGGATTCGAGCCGCCCCGCGGCGATCTTGCCCGAATCGATCAGCCACGCGCGGACGGCCTCGGCACGCTGCTGTGAAAGCGTGAGATTGGATGCATCGCTTCCGTCACTGTCCGTGTGGCCCTCGATCGACAGCCGCAGGACCGCGTCGTCCGCCAGGAGCTGGGAGATGTCCGCCAGGGTCTTGTACGACTCGGCTCTGATCTTGGCCGACCCCGAATCGAACAGGATGCCGTGGGTGACGATGCGGCCCGTTTCCGCAAGTTGGTCCTTCAGCGTCTTGCCGCCCTCGGCAAAGCGGTAGCCGCCCAGCAGCATGGGGTTGTCCGGCTCGTCGGTGTAGGGGTCCATCCGCACGCGCAAGGCGACCGGCGCGAACCCCTCGACCGCCGGAACGTTGGCTACTCGCTCGTGGTCGATGTAGCACTTGACCGTGCGTTGGGTGGCCATGACGCGCATGGTGTGGATGCCGGGCGTCAGGTACGCGGGCAAGGCCTTGTCGGCCAGATCCTTCTCCAGGATCCTCAGCGCCGTGTGGATGTTGTCCGTCATGCCGAACTCGCCGATTTGCTGGCCTTCGGCATCGACCCACTGGATGAAGAACCAGTGCCCCTTGCTGTCCGGGCCCTTGCTCACGAAGTCGACCTCCACCGTGTAGCGGGGAGGGAGAGGCCCCGGAGCGACCCGCGGGAGGATCGTCCCCTCGTCCGTGCACATGATGAAGTTGCGGTCTCCACGTCGAACGACTTCGAACACGCCGTTGTCCAGGTTCCAGCGCGAGGGGAACTCGCCGACCTCCTCGCCGGACAAATCGTCGTAGAAGATGACCTTGTCACCTGGGATGAAATCGTACTTCGTGTAGAGCGCCATGGCCTCGGCCGGGGCCGTGCCGGCCGCGGCCCCCGGGGTCGCTTCGCCGGCTGGCGCGGCCGGGGCCGTGCTGTCGGCCGCAGCGCTGTCGGCGGGCGTCTCCTCGCCCTCCAGGGTGGCGTCGAGCTTCTCGGAGGCTTTCTCCTCCGCCTTCTGCTTGAGCTTGTCCTTCAGCTTGCCGAATTGCCCCGCCGCGGGGCTCCAGCCGGCCGCCAGGACAAGGACCAGGGCCGCGATGCCGACCGATGCGAGACGCGTGCGCATCAGATCCTCCTTTCTCCAAGGTCCCCCACCAGGTCTCAGGCGCCTGCGTCATCGCCGCGGTCGCACCGCGAAGTCCGCCAGCGACTCGCCGAGCAGGCGATTGAACGTGACCGGATCCTCCATGTGCGGGAAGTGACCCTGGCCGGGCATCAGGCGCAGGGCATAGCCGTCGACGAGGCGGTCGATCGCCGCGGCATCGGTGGGCACGCGATCGGAGTTGATGCACTGGAGCGGCATCTGGAGCTGGGCCAGCTTGCCCTCGGCCTCGCCGATGAACCAGCGCAGGTTGGCGCCGAGCGCGGCGACACCAACCTCGGGCGGCGCGGCGGCCATGTCGGCCGCCGTGCGGACGACCAGCGCCGAATCGGCCCCCGGCGGGAACATGGTGCGCACCCAGGCCTCGGCGCTCGCCCGAAAGTCGCGCTGAAAGTGTGACAGGAATGCGCCGACCTGCTCCTCCACGAAGGGCAGCCGGGGGGCCTGGAAGTTGTCGACCCCCACCACGCCGCGCACGCGCTGGGGCATGGCCAGGGCGGCCTCGACGGCGACGGCGCCCCCCATCGAGTGGCCGATCAGGACCACGTCGTCGAGCCGGAGCTTCTCCACTACCGCTTGGACGTCGGCGCCAAAAGCGGGCATGGTCCATTCCGTGCGATTCAGCCCCGACTGCCCGTGGCCGGCGAGATCGACCGTCACCACGCGATGCGTCGGGGCGAAGTGCTCGACTTGGGCCGCCCAGTAGGTGCCGTCCATGCACCAGCCGTGGATGAAGACCAGTGCCGGCTTTCCCTGGCCCACGGCGCGGTAGTGGATCGGAACGCCGTCGGCCGAGGGCACCTGACCCTCCAGCGGGCCTTCCGGTGTGCGGGAACAGCCGGTCAGCATCGCCGGCACAGCGAGCACCGCGATCAGCGCGGCTCGCCGCCGCCCGCACGAGATTCCGTGCTGCATGTCGCACCTCCGCGCCTGGTCCCTCGCAGCCGCCGCCGGTCCCGCGCCCGGGTTCGCGCACGGCATGGTACACCCTCGCGGAAGGCCCAGAAAGCGAGTATCCTTGAAGGGCGCCTTCTTGAAACGCGCGTTGCACGGCCGCGGAGGCCGACCCTTCCGGGGTCCCGCCCCGCGCAGTCAGATGCGAGCAACAGGAGAAGCCCATGCATCTCTCGATCGCCTCGTTCGTGCGCTCACGCCGCTTCACCCGCGTCCTCCTCATCGCCGTGCTGGTTGGTGGTCTCGCGGCAGCAACAGCCCACGCCGGCGTCGAAGACGGCGCCCTCGTGACCCTGCACCCGGGAGCCGCCGCGACGGAGGCGGTGGCCGAGTTGCGCGTCCTCGAGACGCGCGCCGACGGAGTGCGTCTGGCCTTCGAGCTCCCGGCTATCCGCGCCGAGGAGATCCAGGTGGAGGGTGAGACCTTCCACGCCCTGGCAATCGACAATGGCAGCTTCGACGGCGAGCCCGGCCAGCCCATGCTGCCCACCTTCACGCGCCTGATCCAGATCCCCGCCGATCAGGCGGTCTCCTGGGACCTCGCGGCGGTCGCGACCGCCGAGCTCACCGACTACCGTCCCCTGCCGGTGCAGCCAGACGAGGGCACGGGCTTCGTCATCGATCGCGTGGCCTACGCGGCGGGCGGCTACGGTGAAGCGCCGACCGTGGCCATCGGAGACCCTGCCCTCGCCCGCGATCTGCGCGTCGTGCCGATCACGATTCGGCCGGTGCGCTGCGACTTGGCGCGTGGGACGCTCGAGATCGCCACCCACGCGGAGATCGAGGTGCGTTTCGGCGGCATCGACCAGCGCAACGTTGCGCCGGCCGCCCCCCGTGCGGTTCCCGCATCGTTCGACCGGCTCTACCGCGGGCTCGTGGTGAACTACGATCGGGATCCCGGGGACGCGACCGCCGGTCTGGGCAGCTACGTCATCATCTGCCAGGACAACGCCGCCGTGATCGCCGCCCTGCAGCCGCTCATCGAGTGGCGCACGCGCAAGGGATACAGCGTCTACCTGGCCACGACGACCGAGACCGGATCCAGTACCACCCAGATCCAGACGTGGCTGCGCACCGCCTATGCCACCTGGCCCCATCCCCCCGAGTACATCACGCTGATTGGCGACGCCAGTGGCGCCGTCACGATTCCCTGTTGGAACTACGGCGGCGGATCGACGGACCACCCGTACGTCCAGCTCTCCGGCACGGATCTGCTGGCGGACGCACACATCGGACGCATCTCGGTTGAGTCGGTCGCGCAGCTCGAGCTCTACGTGTACAAGATCGTCCACTACGAGAGCACGCCCTACATGGCTGACACGGCCTGGTACAGACGCGGCTGTCTCGTCGGGGATCCATCCCCCTCCGGCTATTCCTGCGTCCAGATCATGCAGTGGTTGAAGGACCGGATGCTCGACGTCGGCTATGCCGAGATCGACACGGTCTTCAGCAGCCCGTGGATCAGTCAGATGACGAACAAGCTCAACCGCGGCGACACCGTCTTCTGCTACCGGGGCTACTGGGGCATGAGCGGCTTCGACACCGGATACATCCTATCGCTCCAGAACGGCTGGAAGATGCCCTTCGCCGTGAACATCACCTGTGATACCGGGTCCTTCTCCAGCGGCCTCAGCCCCAGCGAGGCCTGGATTCGCGCGGGCCTGACCGGCAGCCCGCCTACCCCCACCGGCGGCATCGCCAGCGTGGGGACGGCCACGCTCGGAACGCATTCGCGCTACAACAACTGCGTCGTGATGGGCATCTGGCGGGGCGTCTTCTGGGAGGACCTGTTCCACTTCGGCGAGGCCCTCACGCGGGCCAAGGTCGAGCTCTACCTCAACTACTGGCCCGGCGACTCCGGTGGCTGCTCCAACTTCACCCACTGGAACAACCTCATGGGCGATCCGGCCGGCGAGTTGTGGACGGACGTGCCCGCGGCCATGACCGTCACGCACCCGGCCGAGCTCGCGCTGGGAGCCAATGCGGTCGTGGTGCAGGTCGCCTCCGGGGGCGAGCCGGTCGAGGGTGCTTACGTCAACCTGTGGAAGGGCAGCGAGATCTGGACCGGGGGGTGGACCGACGCGAGCGGCCGGGCAGACCTGCCGCTGCAGGGCCCCACGGCGGGGGACATGCTGGTCACGGTCACGCGTCACAACGGGCAGCCGTACCTGGGAACGATCCGGGTCGTGCCCGCCGAGCTCTTCCTGGGTTACGCGAGCCACGCCATCGATGACGATCAGAGCGGCACGAGCTCCGGCAACGGCGATGGGTACGCCAACCCCGGTGAGGCGATCGAGCTGCGGGTCGAGGTCCGGAACTTCGGCACCCTGACCGCCAACGACGTCGAGGGAACGCTCTCTTCCACCGATCCGTATGTGACGATCACCGACTCCGAAGAGTCCTTCGGCACGGTGGCCGGTGGTGCATCCGCCTGGTGCGCCGATGACTTCGACGTGACGATCGCCAGCGCCGCGGAAGGTGGGCAGCTCCTGCACCTGGCCCTCGACCTGCACTCCGGGGCCGAGAGCTGGCACTCGCTCATGGAGATCCCGATCGTCGCTGGACACTTCACCTACGAGGCGGTGACCCTGACCGGGTTCGGCGCGGCCATCGACCCCGGCGAGTCGGGCGAGCTGAGCGTGCGCATCGCCAACGCCGGCACGGGCAGCGCGGAGAATGTGACCGGGGTGCTGACCACCGCGAGCCCGTGGGTGACGATCAGCGACTCGACCGGTGCGTTCGGCACCGTCGCCGTCGGCCACAGTGGCGAGAACACCGTTGACCGTTTCGCTCTCGCAGCCGCCAGCAACTGCTTCCAAGGCCACATCGCGGTCTTCAACCTGGACCTCACCTTCTCTGGCGGCGCCCGGCAGAGCATCTCCTTCGCGCTGCAGGTCGGGACCGCCACGGCGGACGATCCGACCGGACCCGACGCCTATGGCTATTACGCCTTCGACAACACCGATCTGAGCTGCGCCCAGGCACCTGCGTACAGCTGGATCGAGATCGATCCCAACTACGGCGGCCAGGGCGTCGATGTCGGCCTGAGCGATTTTGGTGAAGAGCAAGATGACGCCCGGGTTGTTGCTCTTCCCTTCACGTTCCGCTACTACGGCGAGAACTTCTCCGAGATCACGATCTGCTCAAACGGCTGGATCGCCATGGGGCGGACACGCCTGACGCATTACCGCAACTGGCACATACCCGGCGGCGACGCCCCGCCCCGGATGATCGCGCCCATGTGGGACAACCTCTACCAAACCGGGACGAACCGCGTCTACCGCTGGTATGATGGAGACAATCACCGGTATGTCGTCCAGTGGAGCCGGGTGCGCAACGACTACGGCGGCACGACCCAGAACTTCGAGGTCATCCTCTACGATCCGGCCTATCAGGCCGGTGAAACGGGGGACGGTGTCATCGTCTTCCAGTACGACCAGTTCAACAACAGCGATACCCTGCAGCACTACTCCACCACGGGAATCGAGAACGAGATGGGCACCGTGGGACTGCAGTACCAGTACTTCAACATGTACAACCCTGGTGCGGCCACCATCCAAACAGGACGCGCCATCAAGTTCGTCGCGCTGAGCAGTCTGCCGCGCGGAACGCTGGCCGGCGTGGTGCGCAACGCGAGCTACGGCAACACGCCGATCCCGCTGGCCGAGGTACACCTGCTGGAGACCGGTGAGACGATGGTCACGGCCTCCGATGGACACTACGTCGGCTCGATCGTGACCGGCACCTACACGGTCATCGCGTCGCGGTCCGGCTTTGCTTCGGCCACGGTACCGGGTGTCGTGGTCACCGAGGGCGAGACGACCCAGCTCGATTTCGCCCTGGTGGACAATGCGGGGCCGGCGTTCAGCGGCACCACCCAGTACAGCAACACCCCCGACGCGACTGGTCCTTACCTGATCCAGACCCAGGTCGAGGAGCTGTCGGGAATCGCGGAGCTCTCGCTGCTCTACCATGCCGGTGGGACGGGCTGGGTTGTGGTGCCGCTCGAGGAACGGGACGGGGGTCTACATGGGGCTTCAATTCCCGGCCAGCCGTACAACACCCTCGTGAGCTACTATCTGCGCGGCCGGGATTCGCTCGGTCACCTCTCGGCCGATCCCCCGACGGCGCCGCAGGCGGTCTATTCGTTCTGGGTCATTGAGCCGTTGCTAGAAGAAGACGTCGAGACCGGCGCGGGACCCTGGACGCACGAGGTGGTCACCGCCGGGTACACGGACCAGTGGCATCTGTCCCAGGAGCGCAATCACACCGCGGGTGGCCTGTGGTCCTGGAAGTTCGGCGACACGGGCACCGGCCCCTACGCCGACATGGCGGATGGCGCCCTGATCAGCGAGCCCTTCACGCTCGAGAGCGACGCCACGCTGACCTTCTGGCACTGGATACAGGCCGAGACCAGCTCGGTCTATCCGGATCACGCGTTCGACGGCGGTTTCGTCGAGGTCTCGCTCGACGGCGGCCCGTGGACGCAGATCACGCCCGTGGGCGGGTATCCCTATCGCGTGCGCGTGGGCAGCGGGCCGGGACCCTTCCCGGCCGAAACGCCCATCTACTCCGGCAGCTTCGACTGGGCCGAGGCACGCTTCGAGCTGACCGGCATGACCGGCCAAGCGCGGGTGCGCTTCCGCTTCGGCAGCGATGGCTCGGAGACCGAGGAAGGCTGGTACATCGACGACCTGCTCCTGATGTCCAACGCGCCGAGCACCGCGGGGGCGCGTGAGCTCGAGCTGCGGCCGGCCCGCACGGTGCTCCATCAGAATGCGCCCAACCCCTTCGGTGCGGGCGGCAGCGGGACCACGATCGTCTTCGACCTGCCCGAGGCGGGTGCGGTGCAGCTCGAGGTCTTCGACGCGTCCGGACGCCTCGTGCGCAGCCTGGTCGCGGGCGAGCTGCCCGCGGGCCGGCACCGGTGGGTGTGGAACGGCCGGAATCAAGCGGGGCTCCCGGTGGCAGGGGGTGTCTACTTCTGCGTCCTCGAGCACTCGGGCAGCCGGCTGGCCAGGCAGATGTTGGTCGTGCGGTGACGCCGGCAGTCCGCTACGAGCCCAGCAACACAAACCGGCAGGCCGCCCGCGGGCCGGCGTCGCGCACGCGCGCCAGATAGATGCCCGCGCCCAGATGCTCCCGCGGGGAGTCCTCGCGCGGGCGCCACGTGACGGTAGCACCCCTGGCCGCGAGCGTCGCCACGATCCGCCCCTGGCAGTCGAGTATCTCGACGCGCGCGGAGGCCAGCCCGCCCGTTGCACCGGTCGTGCGCGCAGCGCGGGTCGTGCCCCGATCCGGGAGGCGGAAGACGACGGGCCGGTCCAGGCGCGCCGGGCTGGGCCGGACGCTCAGTCCGGCAAGGGTCTCGTCCCCGTTGTCACCCGCGGCCGAGGGTTGTCTCAGGTCGACGTCGAGCGTGACGTACGTATCGGCCGGCACCACGACCCCGGTCACCCGCTGCGGCTCCCAGCCGGGCGCCTCGAAGCGCAGGTCGTAGGTCCCGGGCGACAGCAGGCGAACGTAGTCGCCCAGCACAGGATGGCTGCGACGCGGCGCGCTGAGCGCGGGATCATCGACGCCCTCGACCGAGATCGTGCCCTCCACCGGCAGGCCGCCCGCGGTGAGGTGCCCGCGCACGCCGGGTCCGTCGACGCGCCCCTGCAGGGTGAGGGCGCCGTCCACGTTGCCCGCCACGGCGTCGTTCAGCTCCTCCTCCCCCGGGTACAGCCACGTGCACGTCTCGATGGTAAACGCGAAGGTGTTGAGCGTGCCGTAGGCCCAGTCGGTGATCGTGCCCGAAGCCGGATAGACCTGGTTGGCCTGCATCGGCAGGTACCATCCGCCGGCCCAGGCGGGAACACGGGCAGCAACCGCGTGGCCCATCTCGGCCAATGTCACCGCGTCCGGCGCAGCGGTGCTGTCGTCGTAGCCGAAGGGCCACAAGACGTACTCACCAAAGGAGTGGTAGTCGACCAGCAGCGCGGGGCGCTCCCGCTGACAGAAATCGCGCAGGGCCGCGGACTCGACCTCGGAGAACGGGTTCGGCCCGCAGTAGAGCTCTCCGAGCGGATCGTGCGTCGCCATGGCCTGGCCCCAGAACCAGTCGTAGTTGCGGTTGACATCCGCCCCATCGGGCCAGAACCAACCCGTCTCGTCGTGGTAGGGGTAGGTGATCATGCCGTTGCCGTCGTTGTCGCGCGCGTTTTTGCGCCAGCCCCGCCACTCGAACGCGGCACAGCACCAGTGGCCGTCGGGATTGGCCAGCGGAACGATCCAGGTCTCGTGCTCGTCGACCCACTGCGTGATCAACGGATCGACCCCGTAGCCCGCCAGGAGCGAGTCGACGATGCCGAGGCAGATCTCCACCCCGGCCGGCTCGCGGCCGTGCTGCGTGCCGACGTAGGTGATCACGGGCTCGTCTTCGTCGCTGGCGGGGTTGTCGGAGATCTTCAGGGCCCACAGATCGTGAGCCGGATAGGTGGGCCGAGCATAGACCTTGCCCCAGGCATCGCCGATGTCTTCGAGACGGGCGATGTCAGGATGCTGCGTCGCCTGGGTCTGGAGCTCCGCCAGCATCTCGTCGTAGCTGTGAAAGTACTCCGGCACCTCGCGGGGCAGCGTGGCACCCGGCGTGAGCCTGTAGCCCGCCTCGCGCAGGCGTTGCGCCTGTTCCGGGGTGACGAGCAGATCGACCCACTCCCCGGGGCGGACGGCGAGGACGTCGTAGCCGGCGGCGCTCAGGCGGGCCGCCTCGCCGGGGCCCGGCGCGGACAGGCGCACGGCTGCTGGCTGAGCAGATGGCGCTGATGGTGCGGCAACCCCCGGGGTCACGGGCCCAAGGAGCAGGGCGAACAACAGAGGGGCAGGTGTCTGTCCAAGGTGCTTCATGGCGTCTTGGTTCTCTGTGGAAAGAGGCGTGCCGGCAACCGGAGTCGTCCACGCGCCTCGAGTCTGTCAGCCCATCCGTGCAGGTTCGCCAGGCCTCGGCGCAGCTGCCCCCGCAAGAGCGGCGGCCCCGCAAGACTGGCGGCGAATCCGCGAAACCGGCGGGCGGGCCCGCATGACCGGCAGCGGTCCTGCGGGCCCTGCGCCGCGCGGTTGCTATCGTACCAGACTGATCTGCTTCACCTGGAGCACCTCGGGCGTCTCCAGGCGCAGGAAGTAGATGCCGCCGGCCAGGGCCCGGCCGTGCAGATCGCGACCGTCGAAGGCCACCGGGTGCGTACCCGCCTCGACCTCGCCATCGACCAGCCGGCGGACCATGCGGCCGCTGACGTCGTAGACCGCGAGGTCAACGCGCGCGGGGGCGCCGAGCTGATAGACGACCGTGGCTCCCGAACGCGCGGGGTTGGGTCCCCAGGACACGAATCCGGCCGACCTGCACTCCGTGACCGGGGTGACGCCGGTCACCGGGGCGCGCACCACGTTGAGCGTGAAGTCGTCGACCGCCGCCTCGACCAGTGACCCCGGCGACGCATCCGACGCGATAAAGCGCAGCTGCACCGCGCCGCCGAGGGAGATGTACTGCGTGAGGTCGAACTCGTGGAAGGTCCACTCGTTCGCGCTCTCCTGCGTGTACTCGAGATGCACCCAGGTTTGCCCGTCCCCGGTGGCATCGACCGTCCACCAGTCCTGACCGGGGTTGTTGCCGAGATCGTTCGTGTACCAGCGCCAGTAGGAGACCGTGGCCGATTGGGCATCGCTCAAGTCGAAAGCAGGAGTGAGCAGCGTCGTCTGGCCGCCGTCGACGTCGGCCTCGCCCGACGCGCTCCCGGGGGTGCCGTTGGCGGTCACGAAGCAGATCGTTCCGGGAGCGGGCGTGTGGTCGTCCTCGGGCTGCACTGGCTCGCCGTTCTCGAAAGTGCCGATCGGATCCGCCCGGACCCAGAGGCCGCTGGTGGCGTTGTCCCCAGGGGCGCCGCGGGTCCAGCCGCGATCCGTCTCGGCGTCGTCGAACCAAGCCCCCACGTCCACCTGGGTCGTCACCTCGGCGACGAACCCGCCCGGCCCGGCGAGATTGACGGCCAGGTCGATCACACCCGGCTCGGGGCAGGTCGGAGCGATGGAGATCGTGAAGCTGCCCAGGAGGCCGCGTCCCCCTACTTCGGCGAGCACGCAGCTGCCCGACGGATCGGTGATCGTCACATCGGGATGGAGGCAGCTCAGCTCGGCCGTCAGGTCGTGCGCGGCCGAGTGGCCCGTGTTGGCGAGCCAGACCTGGAGGTGGATCGTCTCGCCCGCGTCTGCCCCCCCATCGCCGTTGCCGTACGGCGGCGAGTCGTCGATCACGTTCCCGTCGGCGGCCAGCACGGGCGCCAGGGCGACGAGTGCAAAGTGGCCCTCCCAGTCACCCTCGCTGGCGTGGGCGGCCACGTCGAAGGCAATCACGTGCTGGTCGGGCACGGCCCCGGAGACCGCGATCGCATACGGCTCGATGCAGCACCCCGTCGCACCGGCCGGGATGTCGGGGAAGGCGCGGTCGGGCGTCACGATCGTGACGTAGGGATCCTCGCTGCTCAGCCCGGCGTGCACGTTGGTCGTGTTCTCGATCCCCACGTTCTCCAGCGTGATCGCCAGTCCCGGGGTCTCGCTCCAGTCGAGCAGGCCGTTCTGGTTGCCGCTCGCGTCCAGCACCTCGCACGCGCCGTAGACGAGATACGGGCCGGCCGGCGGGATGATCGACATCGCGCCGTCGAAGACGAGGAAGTCATGCGCGGTGACCTTGATGTACAGCGTGCCGGGAGCCTCGGCGCCGGGTTGCAGGGTCACGTGGCCGGTGACGCCGGTGAGGCCAGTATCATATACAGCGTAGTCATCAGTGTAGACCGTGACACGCGCCCCGCTGACCGCGGCCCCGAGCTGAGAGGTGACCGTCACGTCGATCGTCTGGGGGCCGATGAAGACCACGGCCGGGTGCGCAACCGTGAGGTGTCCCGGCAGGGCCGTCCAGAGCTCCAGGGCCGGATCTCCGAAGACGTTCAGCTCGTAGTAGCAGTAACGGTTGGCGCCGAAGTCGATCGACCAGACGTTATCCATCTTCGAATCGTCGTTGGCGTCCGCGATGGGATAGATCCGCTCGCCGAAGATGGCATCGAAGAACTGGCGATCGAAGTACTGCGACGAGCCGTTGGTGCTCAGGTGCTGTCCCCAGCCATAGCGGGCGTTCATGACGACCGCAGCCGCGCCGTGGTCATCGGCCGTGAACTGCTCGGCGAAGCAGTCGTCGGTATAGCTGCCGACGCTTTCCGTGCGATTGTCGAAGGAACCGCAGTAGCAGCCCTGACTGTAGACGAAGTTGTTGATGTGATTGAGACCGTCGTTCGTGAACGAGGCAATGTCAGGATTGTCCATCCGCATCGCGTAGGTGACATTGCAGTGACCGAGGTGGTTGACGGTGTTGAGCCCGGCGTTCATGAGGTTGATGAGCTGGGTCTTGGTCCAGGTTCCTGCGCGGTCATAGAGCGTATTCACGTTCATGGTCGGCGGGAAGCCGACCGTCGTGTACCCATGCATGGAGGAGCCCAGTCGGATCTCTTCCTTGTAGTCGTCCCCGTACGTCCCGTCGGACCAGAGCAGCTCACCGACCATGAGCGCCTCGTCGCAGTCGTTGGTGATCGGGGCGTCCTGGTAGCGGAACGTCTTGGTGAGGAAATGCTCCAGCTCCGCCGCGCTGTCGATGCAGGCGCGGCCGACGCCGACCTCGTGGTAGAAGTCTTCCTCGCCCGGCTCGCCCCACCGGTTGTCGCCGTCGCTGTTCCAGTTCCCATCGAGGCAACCGTAGTACAGATCGGCGGGGATGTCCGAGTCCGAGGTGCTGTAGGCAGTGTTCGAGTAGAGACCACGGTGCGGGATGCCCGCGGTGTCGCGCGCGTCGCCCACGATCAACACGTAGTCGACGTCCCAGGTCTGGTAGGCGTCGATCACGAAGTTGCGGATGTTGGCCTGCTCGTCGACCCCACCCGTGTAGTTCTGTGCGATCCAGGTGCGGGTGAAGATGCCCGCCTTGTGGCCGCGCTGCGTCTCGAAGTCAACCAGCGTGGCGAGCCCCGTCGCCCACGGGTCGCCGGTGATGATCAGGTACGTGTAGGCATCCTCGGGGTTGAGCGTGCGGGTGCCGGGCGTACGCACCACGGCGTCGTACGCCGCGACGTCCTGCGGGTTGTCGACGATGCGCGCCAGCCGCTCCCGTGTCCGGGCATCCTGGCGAATCATGCGCGCGGCCTGCTCCCAGGCGTCGGCGCTGGGCTCGGTGTGCAGGACCACTTCGAGGCTGCGCACGTAGGACACCTGCCCTGCGGCCGGGATGTACTCGACGGGGTGCAGGACGAGATCAGCGATGGCATGGCCCCGGAACCACCCGGTGTGAACGTCCCCGTGCAACGTGCTCGGGCAAGGGGCGGTTGACGCATACACGATCGGGTCGGGCTCGGTGACCGGGTGCGGACCGGCGTCGCTCAAGGGGTACTGGGGCTGTCCCGGAGCCACGCGGTAGGCGCCAGGCAGCGTGACGCGCTCTCCGGGAATCACCTCCACACCAGTCACAACCTCGCCAGGCGGCAGGAGGACCTGGGCACCCGCGCGCGGCAGGATCGGCTCACCCGGAGCCCCGTAGCTGAGGGTGTTGTCCAGGGTGATCTGGGTGAATTGACCGTCGTCCGTCAGGACGGGCGCGGCGAAGTCGTAGGTGACGCGCACCTCAGCGGCTAGAGCGCTGGACGCGGCGAGCGTGAAGAGCGTCAGGAGCCCGACTGCACCGGGCAGCGCAAGACGCATGCGCAAGCGCGGACGTGCAAAGGCCATGGTGTCCATTCCCCCCTTCTCTCGATTCCCACCTGCCAGGCATGGGCCCAGAAGGCCGCCAAGACAGCAAGTGTACATATTGTAGCACTTGGTGTCGGCCGCACGCCAAGCCTCTTGCCCGGCGCCTCCCGACGCCCAGCCCCGCAGCGGCGCACCTTCAATCTCCGCAAGGAAATCCACCCACTTGCCGATATCAGCCATCGGGAGCGGTGGCCCGCGGACGGGCCACCCGGCAGGATGCCGCCCTCCCGCCTGCGAGCCCTCGGCCAGCAATGCGGCATCCGCCCAGGGGAACGTGGTCGCCCAAGGTGAGGTGCCGCCCATGTCTCGATGGATTGTCCTCGGATGGCTGGCGATGGGCCTGGCTGTGCTGCTCGCGTATGCGGGCTGCGACAGCGACGACGGGGAGAAGGGCCACCCGAGCCCGGCGTGTGAGCCGGTGGTCGAGGTGCCCAACCTGCCGCTGACCTGGCAGATGGGTGCACCGTATCTGGTCCGCTGGTCCGGCGAGGGGCCGTGCGGCTCCTGGCTGCGGATCGAGCTGCTCCAGGGTGGCGAGACCTGCGCCACGATCGCGGATTCGGCGGCTGACACGGGCGGATACCTCTGGACCTGCGCAGCCTGCCCCGGCGACAGCGGCGGCTACACGATCCGCATCACCGACCTCGCGACCGGACGCGCCGATGTGGGCGACGCCAACTTCACGATCTCGCCCGTCCGCGGCGACCGGGTGGCGTGGGCGGACGAGACCTCGCCCGCCAGCGTCACCGCCGGCTCCCTCCTCGAGCTGCACTGGACGACGAGCGGATTCTCGGGCGACGAAGTGCTCATCGAGCTCCTGGGTGATGGCGCGGTGTGTGACACGATCGCAGCCGCGGCGCCCAACACCGGGACCTACGCGTGGACCGTCAGCGTGCCCAGCCCCGCCGCGACCGACTACACGCTGCGCATCTGCGACCTGACCACCGGCGCGTCGGCCGTGACCGACTGGTCCTTCCACATTCTGCCCGGCGGCTCCCTGGCCGTGAGCTCGCCGGCTGGGGGGGAGACGTGGCTCATGGGGACCGTCCACAACGTGACGTGGAGCCCGGCTGGAGCCAGCACCGATTCGGTGCGGATCGAGCTGCTTCACGACGGCACGGTCTGCCGGCTGATCGCGCAGGTCGCTCCGGGCGGTGGGGTCTACAGCTGGACTGTGGCCGGCTGCCCCAACGGGTACTGCGACTACACCGTCCGCGTCACCCGCCTGGCCTCGGGCGCCAGCGGCGAGAGCCAGGAACCCTTCTGCATCCTCATGGCTGGCCTGGCTCTCATCGCGCCCAGCGGGGGGGAGGTCTGGTACCGCGATGAGTCACGCACCATCACCTGGCAGTCCACCGGGGCGATCGGAGAAACCCTGGCGCTTCTGCTGCTGCGCGATGGAACCGTCTGCGACACGATTGCCGCCGAGGCCCCGACCGCCGCCGGCAGCTATACCTGGGGGGTCGCCGGCTGCGCCTGCGAGACGCCGCCGTGCGACTCGTGCGCCTACACCGTGCGGGCTGTCGATTCCTCGTTCGGGCTGATCGCTGCCAGCCATGGCGTGTTCTGCATCGCCGAGCCCGGTCTGACCGTCACCGCGCCCGAAGGCGGCGAGGTCTGGAACGAGGGCGAGAGCCACACCATCGCCTGGGAAACGAGGGGGCCGGCCGGCGACGGCGTGCGCATCGAGCTGCTGCTGGACGGCGCGGTGTGTGCAACGATCGCCGACAGCGTCGACAACAGCGGCGCGTACCCCTGGACCGCGACCCCGTGCGGCGCGGATACTGCGGGCTACGCGATTCGCGTGACCGATCTCGATACGGGCGCGTCCGACGCCGGCGACGCGGCGTTCCGCATCGCTCCCCCCACGCTGACGCTCGTGTCGCCCAACGGCGGCCAGGAGTGGATCGCGGGCGGCAACTACACGATTGCCTGGGGCCACTCGGGGCGCGCGGGGGAAGCGGTCAAGATCGAGCTGCTCCAGGCAGGCCAGGTGTGCGCGACGCTGGCGGAGAGCACACCCAACGATCGCAGCCTCGTCTGGATGGCCGGGCAGTGCGCGGGGGATTCATGCGCCTATCGCGTGCGCATCACCGATCTGGAGACCGGCCTGGCCGACTCGAGCGACGCGACCTTCTGCATCCGCTCGTATGTCTTCACCGTGCTGGCGCCGGCCGATGGAGACCGCTGGCACCGGGGCACGACCCAGGAGATCTCCTGGACGCGCGCTGGGACCTCGGGCCGCTCGGTCCGCATCGATCTGCTCCACGACGGCGCGCTGTGTGAGACGATCGACGGCGACGTTCTCAACACGGGCCTCTACAGCTGGACCGCGGCACCCTGCGTGGCCGACACCTGCGACTACGCGATCCTCGTCGTCGACCTGACGACCGGGGCGACCGCCTTGAGCGCGGGCAGCTTCTGCATCCCCCCCTCGACGCTCACCGTCACGGCCCCCAGCGACGGCGATGCGTGGATCGCGGGCACCACGCACGCCATCACCTGGGAGCAAGAGGGCCAGGCGGGTGGAACGGTGAGGATCGAGCTGCTCCGCGACGGCGCGCCCTGCGACACGATTGCCGTGGGCGCGCCCAATGAGGGCACCTATGCCTGGACCGCCGCCCCGTGCGATGGCGACAGCTGTGGGTACCAGGTCCGTGTGACCGACCCGACGGCCGGCACGGCCGACGAGAGCGCCGGCAGCTTCTGCGTCACCTCCCCGCGCCTGCGGGTGACCGAGCCCGATGGCGGGGAGGCGTGGTTGGAGGGCAGCGCCTGCAGCATCGCCTGGCAGATCACCGGCACGGCGGGCTTGGAGGTGCGGATCGAGCTGCTGCGCGAGGGTGCGGTCTGCCACACGATCGCCGCGTCGGCGGAGAACTCGGGCGTCCACGCGTGGATCGCCGAAGCTTGCACGCTCGCGACGAGCGGCTACCGGGTGCGTGTCACCGACACGACCACCGGGGCGAGCGACCAGAGCGATGCGGATTTCACGATCTCGCCCGTTCTCACGGTGACCAGCCCGGGCGGCGGCGAAACGTGGGTCGAGGGCACGACCCACACCATCACCTGGACGACCTCGCACACCCACGGGGACTCCGTCCGGATCGAGCTGCTCCGCGACGGCAGCCCATGCGACACCCTGAGCACGTCCACCCCCAACGGCGGGACCTTCTCCTGGCAGGCCGCGCGCTGCTCCGAGCAGACCGGAGGCTACGCCGTGCGCATCACCGACCTCGCGACCAGCACGCAGGACGTGAGCGACGGAGCGTTCACGATCTCGCCCCCCACCCTCACCGTCCTCGACCCGAACGGCGGCGAGCAGTGGCTCGAGGGTGGCAGCCAGACGATCACCTGGGTATCCGTGGGCACAGCCGGCGACTCGGTGCGCGTGGAGCTCCTCCGGGCGGGCCAGCCCGTCGACACGCTGAGCGCCGGAACACCCAACAACGGCAGCCTCGCCTGGACGCCGGTGCAGCACGGGCGCCAGAATAGCGGCTACCAGGTGCGGATCACCGACCTCTCGCTCGGCGTGCAGGACGCCAGCGACGCTGCCTTCAGCATCCTGCGCGACTTCCGCGTGACCGCACCCAACGGGGGCGAGGCCTGGGATCTCGGCTCCACCCAGACGATCACCTGGATGAGGACGGCGTCGGCTGGGGATTCGGTCCTGATCGCGCTGCTCTGCGCCGGTGAGCCCTGCGACACGATCAGCACGGGCACACCCAACGACGGCAGCCAGACCTGGACCGTCACCGCGCCGGGTGCCGATTCCTGCAACTACCGGATCCGCATCACGGATCTCACGACCGGCGACACCGACGCGGGCGACGCGTCGTTCTGCGTGGCGACGCCGGTCCTGACCGTCACCTCGCCCAACGGCGCAGAGGTCTGGGACGCCGGTAGCACGGTCCCGATCACCTGGACCGCCACCGCCGGGATCGGTGATTCGGTCATGATCGAGCTGCTGGCCGGCGGCGCGGTTTGCGACACGCTGATCGAGGCCACTCCCGATGACGGCAGCTTCGAATGGAACATCGCGACCTGCCCCGGGGCGGACAGCTGCGGCTACGCTGTCCGCATCCGCGACCGCGTGCTCGACGTCGCCGACACGAGCGACGAGAGCTTCTGCATCCTGGATGAATCCGTCACGCTCACCTCCCCCAACGGCGGCGAGGAATGGTACACGGGCGCGACCTACACGATTGCCTGGACGCACGCCGAGACGGCCGGCGAGAACGTGCGGCTGCTGCTCCTGCGCGATGGCGCGGTGCGGGACACGATCGCCGCGAGCACCGCCAACGACGACAGCATCCAGTGGGTGGCGGCGCGCTTTGGGGATATCTCGGTCGGGTACCGGATCAGCATCACCGACCTGGCGACCGGCGACGTCGACAGCACCGACGGTGCGCTTCGCATCAACCCCGGCCCCACCTTGATCGCCCCCAATGGCGGCGAGGCCTGGGTGCAGGGCGACCTGCGCGAGGTGCTCTGGGCCGATCCCGCCTCGGCCGCCAGCACGATGCGGATCGATCTCCTGCACAGCGGCGAGCTGTGCGCGACGCTCGCGGGCGGGACCGACAATGACAGCTCGTTCCACTGGACCGTCGCGCAGTGCGGCAGCGACACCTCGGACTACCGGGTTCGAATCGTCAACACGGAGACGGAAGGCAGCGACTGGAGCGATGCGACCTTCAGCATCTACACCGACCCGACCGTCACCTACCCGAACGGCGGTGAGACGCTGGCCGACGGTGAGGCGCACACGATCACCTGGCGCCACGCCACCGGATCGGGCGGCGAGAACGTCTGCATCTGGCTCACGCGTGCCGGCGCCACCTGCGACGTCGTGGTCGCCACGACGGCCAACAACGGCGAGTACGAGTGGACCTTCGCGCAGTGCGGCGGGGAGTCATCCAACTACAAGATCCTGATCCAGAATCTGACGACCGAGGACGCGGATTCCAGCGACGCCGTCTTCAGCATCGAGTAGAAAGCCCGCGGGCCCGCGCGTCATCCCCGGACGCGCGGGCCCCGCGCCAACGACCGAATCGCGGCGCCGGCCGCCGGACGCACCTACCGCACGAGCACCGTGCGACGTGTGATCTGCCCGTCGCCCGCTTGCAGCCGCAGCAGGTAGATCCCCGCCGGCAGCGGCGCCCCCTGATCGTCCGCACCCGACCAGGTCACCGCCCGTGAGCCGGCCGGCACGGCCCCGCGCGCGAGCAGGCGCACCGTGCGCCCGTTGAGGTCGAGCACGCGCAGGGTCACGTCGGCGGCTTGCGGCAGGTCGAAGCGGATCGTCGTCGCGTTGCTCCAGGGCGTGGGCCCGCTGTGCAAGGCCAGCCGTGTCGGGACCGGTCGATCGCCGGCGCTCGACCAGTTGGGCGCGCCAGTCGTGAACTTCACGGCCAGGCCGTCCGCCAGGTTGGCAGCGGTCGCTGGCCGCCGATTGAAGTAGTTGAAGGTGAGCCCCGTCGTCTGGTCTCCGTTCTGGATGCCGCAGGTGGCGTACATCCCCTCCTCGTCCTGGTTGTTGACGGTCTCGAACTGCATGAGGATCTCGCCGTCCCCGGTCGCGGTCGGGTAGTAGGCCGGATCGTAGAGGATGATCTCGAAGCTCTCGGTGTAGGTATGCCAGTAGTCGATGCGACGCCTGACGTTGTCCCAAGCAACGATGTACCGATGGTCGGATTCGTCATACCAGTAGCACACGCGGCCCGAGTTGCTGGTCGACTGATAGAGATCATCCCAGAACGCCGCAATGGTGTAGGCCGGCGCCCAGGGAGAGGGCATCGCGTAGTTGGCGAAGGTGACCTGGTAGGTCTGCCCCAGACTCAGCCAGCCGTTGGAACAGATCGTGACGCGGTCGAAGTCCTGCCCGTAGTAGCGGAAGGTGAAGGGCAGGTCGAGCGTGCGCGAGTCGTCTTGGTTGTCGCCCATGTCGGTGAGCCCGACGAACGCGCCCGGGCCACCGCTGTTCGGGTTGATGTCGATCCAATGGTAGCTGGGCGCCTCCTCGTAATCGGTGTCGGTGTGGTCATAGGCGTAGTAGCCGTAGGCGTCGGGCCCGGTGGGATCGTGGCTGTCGGCCGTGCCCACCGTCAGGACCAGCGGCGCGGTCTGCCGAACCCCCTGAGCATCCACCAGCACGACCCGCAGGTTGGCCAGCGTGGGGATGCAGCCCGCGGGCGAGCGAATGCCAAAGGCATCGCCCGAGTTCGTGGCCGTTGCCCCCGGGGCGATGGTGCCGTAGGTGCCGTGGGGGTCGATCACCTCCACAGCGTAGTCGTCGGAGGCGAGCATGGCCTGGATGGGCCCCTGCGCGGCGAGCGAGCCGGTATTCTCGATCTCGATCGTGATCGTGCCCGATTCGCCCGGATCGAGCAGCGCGCCCACCCCACCGAGCGTGTGGGCATGGTAGACGAGTTCCTGCCCGCTGACTGGAATGGCGAGCAGCGCCTCCCAGGTGTCGGTGCCCGAGGTGATCACGAGCGCGATGCGCACGATGTGACCGGCCTCGCAGCCGCCGAACAGCCGCAGCACCAGAGGTGACGGGCCCTGTACCGTCTGGTGGCCCCCGATCGCACCGTAGTGGATCGTCGCCGGTGACGCCCACCCGACCAGAGGATCCTCGCTGCTCGCGGTCAGGATGACGTTCTGCGCCTGTTGTACGCCGAAGTTGTGCAACGCGACCGTGAGGGCAATCTCCTCACCGGGGTTGAGCACGCCGTCGCCGTTGCCGTGTGACGGTGCGGTGGCATCGTCGTCGATGGTGTATCCCTCCAAGCCGACGAAGCGGTCGACCTCTTGGATCTCGAAGCTCCCCCGATGCGCGTACAGGTTCGTCCCGGTTACGGTCACCAGCACCGTGCCGGCCGTGGTGGCCTCGATGGGCAGCGTGATTCGACCCAGCTCGTCGGTCAACCCGCCCTGCGAGAGAACGCCGTCGCGGTACAGGTGCACCCAGGCCCCGGGGACCGCGGCGCCGCCCGGACCGCTCACGCTCACGGAGACCTCGCTAGAGCCCAGAGGCACCGTCGCCGGGTAGTCCACGGTGAGGGCCTGGGGCACGCCGGTCCACATGACCGTGGCCGGGTCACCGATTAGCGTGTTCCAGTAGCAGTACCGGGTGGCATACGTGGGCATGGTCTCGTTGTAATCCAGAACCAGCTGGATCTTGCCGCGGGCGTGAGCCATCCCGATGCAGTGATGGTCGTTCCAGAAGAGGCCGTAGGTAGCCCCCGCGTAGAAGCAGTTGTTGTAGCAGGTGTGCGTGCAGGTCGTCGCCGTGCCGATGCTTCCGATCCCGCCGGTCAGGGTCGAGCTTCCGCTGCCGCCCCGGAGCCAGGCCTCGCTGCGGGACGTGCCGCTGGCCCAGGAGCCGGTGTCGCAGGTGAGGTTGATCGCGAAGGTGAGCTGCGAGCCGTTCTGCAGGGATGAGATGTCTCCGGCGGTCACGCCGCTCATGCCGTAGATCCCGCGATATCCGTAGAAGCTGTTGCCCTGATTGAGCTTGGCGATCGTCTGGCTCCGGAAGGGCTCGTTGAAGACGGTGTCGATCTGGGCATAGCCAACCTGGCGCAACCGCTCCTTGAGCCACTGCTGGATGTGCACGCAGGTGGGGCCCGAATCGATCGGATCGCCGGTCAAGGTCGCCCGCGTGAACCAGGCCGTGCTCTGCATGAAGGGCTGCGACTCGTAGCTGATGATCTTGTTCACCACGCGCTCGAGCGTGGTGTAGCTGTCGACCGACAGGCGCCCGATGAAGGCGTCGGGCGCCAGATCATTGCCCTCGAGTTGTACGTAGGGGTGATCCCCTTCCCCCTGGCAACTCGAGAGATTCTCGTAGAAGGTGGGGAGCCCGATCGTTCCGGACACATCCCCCACCAGGACGATGTACTCGGGCGGGTACTCCCACGTATTGTAGGCCTGTTGGATCCAGTTCTTGATGCTCGTGGAGGACGTGCCGGTTTGAGCCGTCGTGACGTAAACCACGTTGAAACCCATGCGTTGCCGCCAAGCGATCAGCGGCTGTAGAAGACTCGTCACCTGCGCGTTGTCAGGCGAGATGATCAACCAGGTGCCGCGGTGCGGGCGATCGCTCTGACCCCGCTGACCGGCCTCGCCATAGTTCACGACAGCCGAGGCGTACAGGTTCTGCATCAGTTCGCTGGGCGCCGTAGTCGCGCGGGTCTTCGTGTTGCGCGCATCCAGGCCGACGTGGTCGACAGCCACCTCGATGCGCCGCACGACGCGCACCTCGTCCCGTTGCGGATTGAAGCGCACCGGGTGGAAGGTCAGGGGCACGACGCGCAGGTCGCGCAGGATCACGGGCGCCCCAACCGTGACGGGCTCGTCACCAAGGAACTCGTCGCGCGCGTACAGCCCGCGGTCGAGCGCGAAGGTGCTGCTCTCTTCGGCCTGCATCGGGAGCAGATGCAGACCCGAATATGTCTCCTCTTCGACCGAGACCACCCGCAAGCCCACCCCGGACGTCGCGGGGATGGCCACGAAACGCGTGAAGACCGGAAGCGCTGGCTCACCGGGCTGACCCGCCAGCTGGCCGCCGGACATGGCAAGGCTCTGGAACGTCGTACCCTCGACCTGGTAGGACTCGAGCGACAGAGCGGGCAGATCGATCACGAGGTGCACGCCCTGCTCGTCCTCGGCGAGAACCGACATCGTGGGGGGGTCGAGCGCTGCGCCCTCACTGAGGGCCAGGATCGATGGTGCGTCGGCCAGGACAATCTGGGGGATTAGGATCAGAAGGCTGGCCAGAAGCACGAAGATCGCCATCGGGACGCGGATGTGGATCTTCCTGTCCATGGGTGTCCTCTCCTGCTGTCGTGGGTGAATCCCTCCGACGGCGTGTCGTACGGGAGACGCCCACCTCGGCGTACTGATGTCAGCAACAGCTCTATTATCGCGCACAAACAGGAAAACGGCACAGGACATCTTGGTTGTGGCACGAAGATTGGTGGGCCATCGGTCGTAAGAGATTATAGCCAAATCAGATATGAGCACCCAGCGCGATGGCGGCGTTCGTCAGCCGCGCAGCTCAACGGGCGGGTGCGATCCGCGCGGCTGCTTCACCAATCTTCGCACCACAATCGGGTCAGAAGCCGGCGGAGCGGGCAACGCGGAATCCCGTCACTCCCGAGCAGCCCCCCGGGGTCGAGCTGGTGCGCCAGGCGCACCTGGCGGCATCCGGCGCATCATCCCAGTCCCCTCCGCGCACAACCTTGAGAGAACCCGCGCCGGGGCCGGCCGGATCGAGCTGGCTGGCACCCGAGAGGTCGGCCTGCCACCAATCCTGGCACCACTCCGACACGTTACCGGCCAGGTCGTAGAGCCCGACGCCGTCCGGTGCCGGGGGGAACGAGCCGACGGCCACCGTCCCACCGGCACAGCCCGCCAGATTGGCAAGCGCACAGCTCGGGGCCTCGTCCCCCCAGGGGTACGCGCGCGAGCCCGCCCGTTGACTCGCATGCTCCCATTCAGCCTCGGTGGGCAGGCGATAGCCGGGGGTGGCACCGGGGGTCCCCGCGGCCAGAGCCCAGGCACCCGAACCCTCGTCGGTTGCGGAGTAGGACGGCGGGAGCCCCTCGGTGTCGTTCATCCAATCACAGAAGGCCGCGGCGCCGCACCAGGTCACCCCCACGACCGGATGCTGCTCGTACCCGCATGCAACGACATACCCTTGGCCCTGACGTTCCAGCCGGCAGTCGGGCAGGGTGAGGTCGATCAGCACCTGGCCGTTGGCGCGGACCCTGCCGTCGGCGTACTCGACCAACCGCCGGGCCTGGGCGCGCATCAGCATCTCGGCGTACTGCGCGTTGGTGACCTCGTGGGTGCCGAGCCAGTAGGCGCGGCTCAACTCGACCTCGTGCGGGGCATTGCCGGCATCCCCGGCCGCAGCGGCGCTGCCCATCACGAATGCGCCGCTGTTGAACGTCGCCAGGGGCACCGACGGCTCCGCACCCGTCTGGAAGCGCCAGGTGCGAGAGCTGCTCTCGGTCCCGTCCGCGTCGCGAGCGACCACCTTCCACAGGTAGGTCGCTCTGCTGGCCAGCGGATCGGGCTGATGCGACGGCGACGCCAGGTTCTGGGCCAGCGGCTCCAGCGGCAGCGCGGTGCCGAAGTACAGATCGTAGCGCACATCGCCACCCTCGGGATCTACGCACGGCGACCAGGTCAGCAGCGGCCAGGTCGAGACGCGCTCTTGCCAGTTGGCAGGGTACGGGTCGTCGGGGATGGCCGGCGCGGAGTTGGCCGCCGTCCGGAAGCTCGCGGCAACGCTCGCGGACGCGCCGTCCCAGACATCGATCGCCGTGACGCGCCACGAGTAGGTCGTCTCAGCCGCCAAGGGCGTCTCCAGGTCCCAGCTCGTGGTGGTCAGCCCCTCCGCGGCCACGCTCAGGGGCTCGGCAGTTCCCAGGTAGAGGGTGTAGGTCACGGCATCCCCTTCTGCATCAGGAGACCCCGTCCACAGGAAGCGCGGGAGCCGGGAGACTTCTGCAGCGGCATTCTCGGGCGTCAGCAGCCCCGGCATCGCCGGCGCCCGATTGGAGAGGTCGGCCTCCTGCTCGACCTGCACCGCATGCCCCGCCCAGTCGGTCACGGTGAGTCTGATCGTCCGCACGCCAGGCTCGGTGTAGGTGTGGGTCGCGCCGGGCTGCGAACCGCGATCGGTTTCCTTCTCGTCGCCCCAGGACCAGCGGAAGGCCAGTTCGCTCGGTGGACAGATGCCGTCCTCGTCGACCGAACCGGATGCGTCCACGCGCACCATGCGGTCCGTGGGAATGACCTCCAGGAGAAACGACGCCAGTGGCTCGGTCAGGTCGAGAACGAAGGTCTGCACGAGCACATCCGAGAGCGTGTCGTCCGGGTAGCGCACCTGACACGAGACTGTATAGGTTCCGCTCGCCGGCGGCTCGATCTCGAAGGAGCGCACCAGGGGCTGCCAGGCCGCCTCGGTCGGGTCCGCGCCCCAGGCGATTCGCATCGCTTCAGCGTCGGTGGCCAACAGGTCGGCGCGCACCGGGCTGGCCCCGGCAACCGCCTCACCTCCGTTGACCGTGAGCATCGGTGCCGCGTCGATCGTCACGACCACCCACGGCGAGAGCGCCCGGTCCTCCCCCTGCTCGTTGCACGCGCGCACGCGATAGGCGTACGTGACGCCGTTCCCGACATCGGGGTCGAGGCATCCGCTGGTCGGCGATCGGAAGGGGCCGGCGATCACGCTGCGGGTGCCGGCATCGCCGACCCGGCGCTCGATCTGCGCCACCGGATAGGAGCTCTTGTCGGACCATCTCCAGCGCAGCTCCACGCCCGTGCCTTGGACCTGGGCCGCCAGAGCGAAGAGCTCGGCCGAGATCTCGGGCAGATCGTCCGAGGGCGTGCGGGCGATGGGATCGGATGGCTGGTCCTGGCCGCAAGCCAGCGGCAGGAGACAGGCCAAGGCAACGAGCCACGGCGCGCTGCGCCAGCCTGGCCGGCACGGGCCCAGTCCACGGGATGCGCGCAAGACCATGAAGAGCCCTCCTCGCGATCGAGCCTCGCCCGCGCTCGACCGCCGGCCGACGCGCGGGATCAGCCGGCGGGCCGCCCGCACGACAGGCCCGATCGGGACGACGCCGAGAAGCGTACGGACGCCTCTGGTATGAATCGGCCCGGTCGCGGGTTGGGTTGAGCCCGGGGGGGCGTCAGCTTCCGGGCGTAAGCTGATTGGCTGAAACCAGTTGCACGTTACGCCCGTGGCCTGGCGGCCGGCGGGGTCGCCTGCTAGACTGGCGGTGTGATGCAGCTCGTTCTGATCGGCGAGTCCGAGGGGCGCGCGGTTCGCATCCCCCTGGTCGCGGGGGTCAACCGCATCGATCGCGGGTGCTTCCGCTCCGCCGGCCTGCGCGCCCCGTCTGTCTCACGTTGCCACGCCGAGATCGAGCTGAACCCATCCGGCGCCGCGATTCGGGATCTGGGCAGCAGCAACGGGACCTGGGTCGACGGCGAGCTGGTGCTGGCCGAGCGGCCGGTGGCGCCCGGCGCACGCCTGCGCTTCGGCGATGTCGAACTCGCGCTGGTCGACGAGGCCGCCGAGGGCGAGGGGCACGGGCCTACGTTCCAGCGGGCCGCTGCGGCTCACGGCCGCACGCCGCTGGCGCAGGCGGACAACGTCCGGGCCACCGAGAGCATCAGCTGGGACGAGGTGCGCTCGGCCATCGGTCGCGCAGAAACGGGGGATCGAGCGCTCATCCGCGCGCTCAGCGAGGCGAGCGAGACGCTGGTCGCACCCGACCCGCTGGAGGGGACGCTGGCGCGGTTGCTCGATCTCGTCCACCAGACCATCAACGCGCGGCGGGTTCTGATCCTGCTGAGCGAAGAGGGCGATCCGGAGCCGCGCATCCGGGCGGCGCGCCCACCCGTCGGGCCGGGTGAGACGCTGGTGTTGAGCCACACGCTGGTCCGCACCGTATTGGAGGAAAGCCGTGCCCTCCTGCTGGCCGACACGAGCACCGACGAGCGCTTCCGCGATCAGCGAAGCATCGTACAACTGCACCTGCGATCCGCCATGGTCGCCCCGCTCTTCGACAACACCCGTGTGATCGGCCTGCTCTACGCCGACTCGGACGACCCCCGGGTCACCTTCGACCGCGACCAGTTGCGCGTCTTCTCGCTCCTCGCAAACCTGACGGCGGTGAAGATCACCAACACGCGGTTACAGGAGGCGGAGCGGGAGCGCGAACTCCTGGTTCAGCAGCTGCACGTCGCGGCGGAGATCCAGCGTCACTTGCTGCCCGAGACCCTGCCCGCGGTGGCAGGCTACGAGCTGTGCGCGCGGCAGATCCCCTGCTACGAGGTGGGCGGGGATCTCTACGAAGCGGCCGCGCTGCCCGACGGGCGGGTCCTGCTCGCGGTGGGGGATGTCTCCGGCAAGGGCATCGGCGCGGCGCTGCTGATGTTCAACGTGATGGCCTGCCTGCGGGTGCTCAGCCAGGAGCCGCCCGATCTGCGGAGCTGGATCCAACGCATCCACCGGCAGGTCCTGCAGTCCTCCGATGCGATGCACTTCGCGACGCTCTTCCTGGCCCTGCTCGACCCGGTGGCGCACCGTCTCGAGTACGCCAGCGCCGGTCATGACCCGGTGATCGTGCTCGGGCCGGGCGATACGGTGCAGCAGCTGGGAGCGACCGGCGTGCCCGCCGGCATGTTGCCGGGTGTGACCTTCGGGATCGCCGCCGTCGACTTGCCGCCCGGCAGCCTGGTGGCCATCTCGACCGACGGCATCCGCGAAGCGTCGCGGAGCGATGAGGAAATCTACGGCAGCGAGCGGATCGCGGCCGAGCTGGCGCGGCAGCGCGCCAACCCGTTGCCCGATGTCGCCGCGGCGCTCTTGGCCGACGTCTGCAGCTTCACGGGCGCCGCCGCGTACGACGACGACGCCACGCTGCTGCTGCTGAGGCGAGTCTGACCCGAGCGGATCAGAGCTTGATCACCTCGGTCCAGCTGTACTTGTCCTCGGCGTCCCCGAACTGGATCGCCGTCAGCGCCTTGTACAGCGCCGTGCAGTGCGGGCCAGGCTTCGCGTCGGGCAGATAGATGATCTCCCTGCCGCGGAAGAGGATCGCCTCGATCGGCGTGATCACCGCCGCCGTGCCGCATGCCCCCGCCTCGACGAACTCGAACAGCTCCTCGACCGGCACGATGCGCTCCTCCACGGTGTAGCCCATGTCGGCCGCGAGCGTGCGCAGCGACATATTGGTGATGGAACGTAGGATGGCGGGCGATTTGGGCGTCACGTAGCGCTTGTCCTTCGTGATGCCGAAGAAGTTGGCCGCTCCCAGTTCCTCGAGGTACTTGTGCTCGCGGGCGTCCAGGTAGAGCGCCTCGCCGTAGCCCTTCGACTTGGCCTCCATCGTCCCCCGCATCCCGGCGGCGTAGTTGCCGCCCGCCTTGGCCGAGCCCATGCCCTGGGGTGCGGCCCGGTCGCGGGTCTCGTCGATGATCAGCTTGGTGGGCGTGAAACCCGACTTGAAGTAGGGCCCCACCGGGACGGTCAGGATGAGAAAGGTGTACTCGTCGGCCGGTCGCACGCCGATGCGGGCGCCGGTGCCGATGAGGAGCGGGCGAACGTAGAGCGACGCACCGGTGCCGTAGGGTGGGATGAAACGCTGATTGGCGCGCACCACGCGCTGCACGGCGCTCTTGAAGAGCGCCACGGGCGGAGGTTCCATCATCATCATCTGGGCCGAGTGCGCCATGCGCTTGGCGTTCTCCTCGACCCGGAAGCTGAGCACCCGGCCGTCGCGAGCCTCGTAGACCTTCAACCCCTCGAACGCGGCCTGCCCGTAGTGCGTGCACGTGGCGGCGATGTGCAGCTGAAGGTGCTCGTCCTCGGTCTCGATGCCGTCGTTCCACTTGCCGTCCCGCCAGACGTAGCGGATGTTGATCCCCGCCTTGAGATAGCCGAAGGGAAGGCTCTTCCAGTCCAGGTTGGCCCGGTCCTTGATAGGCATGCCGTTCGCCTCCTTGTGATCACACTACCCACCCGTTGGGAGAACCACAAAAGATAGCAGCCCGCGGGCAGGATGGCCACTGCAAAAGGGCCCGGGGCCGACCCGCAGCTCGCCTGCCATGGCCGGCGGATCGCCTACTTGCCCTTGCGGCGCGGGAGGATGCGCCGCAGGCCCGAGCTTCCCGGCAGGGCCCCTGCCCCGACCGGGGATGTCTCGCTGGCGAAGCGGACGTCCTCGATCGTATAGAAGGCCTGCGGGTGGAGCCGGTGGACCAGATCGAGCAGCCGCCGCAGGTGGCGCCGCCGGACGACGGTGAAGACGATGTCGACCGGGCCGCGGCTGCCCTCGGCCCGCAGCAGTGTGGCCCGGTAACCAGCCTTGGTCACGAACCGGCGCAGGTGCGAGGAGTCGCCACTCACCATCACCCGCACCATGGCCAGCCCCATGGCCAGCTTGACCTCGAGCAGGAGCCCGACGTAGTTGCCGGTCGCGAACCCCGCGGCGTAGGCCAGGTAACAGATCGGGTTGCTCAGGTTCTTCATGATCTGGCCGATGGCCAGAAGCCAGATCAGCACCTCGAAGAAACCCAACAGCGGCGCGGTCATCCGCATCCCGCGGTTGAGCAGGATGACCCGGATCGTGCCGACCGAGACGTCGACCACGCGGGCCAAGAAGATCAGCAGGGGCAGCAGCGCGTACTGAAACCAGGCTGAGTCAAGCACGGCGGCGGTCATCGCCTCACCTCCTGAGGGGTCTGCAGGCAGCGTCTACCGGCCCGCCCGTTCCCTCTCGATGGTGATGCTCTCGATCGAATCGCCTTGGCTGATCGCCGACAGGACCTCCCAGCCCTCGGTGAGGCGGCCGAAGACCGTGTACCGCCCGTCGAGGTGCGGCTGATCGGAGAGCGTGAAGAAGAACTGGCTGCCACCCGTGTCCTTGCCCGAGAGCGCCATCCCCACCACCCCCGCTTCGTAGGGCAGCGCATTGTACTCGCATCGAATCGCCCAACCGGGTCCGCCCCAGCCGTCGCCGCGGGGGCAGCCGTCCTGCACAACGAAGTCCGGCACGACGCGGTGCCACGCGCCCCCGTTGAAGTAGCCGCTCTCGGCCAGCCGGGCGAAGTTGTACACCGTCAGCATCGCATCTTCTGGCAGCAGCGAGAAACGCAGGGTCCCGCCCGAGGTCCGCACCACCGCGGCACGGCAGGCCCGTGCCTCGCGCAGTGCGTGCTCATAGCGGGTCAGGTCCCAATCCGTCTCCTGCGGGCCCGGGGTCACCGCCACCGCCGCCTCGGCCCACGCCTCACTGTCTGCCACCGCGGCGCGCAGGGTGTTGATTGCCGCCACGCGGATCAGGCGGTCGGGATCCTCACGCGCCGTGCGCAGGAGCAGGTCGACCGCCCGCGCGCGCGCTTCGGTCGCGAGCAGCGCACCCGCGAGGCCGATGGCGGGCGCGCGCACCTCGCTCGAGGGATCGGCGGCCAGGACCGCCGTCCGCTGCTCGAGGAGCGCCAGGTCGCCGGGGGCCGGGGGCGTGGTCGCACGGGCCTGCAGCCATCCGCGCAGGCCGTCGGCCACGATCGCGCGCAGGATCTCGTCATTGCCGGCACCCAAGACGTCGGCTTCGGCCAGCAGGTCACCCAGGCCGATCCCCTCCGCCGTGCGGAGGCCCATCCAGGCGCCCAGCGCCGCCTTCGCCACGCGCGGCTGGTCGCGCAAGCAGCGCACGAGCAGATCGCGCAGCAGTCGGCGCCCCTCATCGCTCTGCGCGCCGGACCCCGCCGGCGGTGTCGCGGCGCTGAGATCCTCCCAGATCGCCGCGAGCTCCGCCGCCGCGGCGGCGCGCACGCGCCAACTCGGATCCGCGAGCGACCGCTGCACGAGGTGAAGGGCCTGCTGGACCAGCCCCGTGCGCCGGCAGGCTCCCACGGCGGCCTCCACGGCCACCTCCCGCTCCCACACGGCCTCCGAGGTCAGGCCGTTGGCCAGCAGGTCCATGAGCGCCGGCGGCTCGTAGATCCGGCCCAGCGCGCGCAAGATCTCGACCCGCACGTGCGGGTGCGGATCGCACGCCCAGAGCGCACCCGGTGCCTGCGCGCCCGCACCCTCGTAGAGCGTCCCCAGGGTGCGTACCGCCTCGACGCGCACGCGCGGATCGGGATCGCCCAGCGCCTGCAGTACCACGTCGGCGATGCTCCCGCGCGCCGCCTCGAACTCCTCGCCGCTCGCGGGCCCGGCGCCGAGGGCTGACCCCAGTCCGCGCAGGGCCTGCAGGCGCACCCGCACATCCACGTCGGTGGCCAGGTCGAGCAGACGCCCGGCCAGCGCCGCGCGGTCCTCGGGGCTCAGCGTCGCCCCGCCGGGAACGGGCGTCCTGCCGGCGGGCCGCGCGCCCAGGCTGCGCATGATCGCGTACGCGGCGCGCCAGCGCGTCTCGGGATCCTCCGCGCGGCTCAGCTCCAGGATCCGAGCCACATGCGCCGGACTCGTGCCCTTCCAGACCGCGAGGAGCGCGGCGTGCACGACGCGCGCGTCCGGGTCGGCGAGCGCGGCGGTCATCGCACCCGGGTGCGCATCGGGCCCGCACCGGCCGAGCGCCTCCAGCGCTGCTGCCCTCACGGCCGGGTCGGATTCCCGGCCCCCGGTGAGCCGAGCGGCGGTGGCGGCCCCGGCCGCATCGCTCTGCAG
>CAZDKK010000031.1:0-53106 GCA_964506245.1 uncultured bacterium
TGGTGGTCCCGACCGAGAACCGGTTCCAGAACCCGGCGATCCCCGGCCACAGGTCGCGGGCCGGCGCGATCTCCCGCGCCAGGCGCGCGGTGCCCTCGCGCAGCTCGCGCAGCTCCTCGATCTCCACCCGGCAGGTCTCGCAGTCCTCCGCGTGCTGGCGCACGGCCGCCATCTCGGATGCGGAGAGGGCCTCCTCCACGAAGTCCTCCAGCAGATCCCAGGCTCGCTGGTGGTTCATCGCGTGGCCTCCTTCCGCGTCTCCTGCAATGAGCGCCGCAAGAGGGATCGGGCCCGATGGAGCTGAGCCCTGACCGTGACCTCGGCGACGCCCGCCATCTCGGCGATCTCCCGGTGGCGGTAGCCTTCGACATCGTGCAGCACGAAGGCCATCCGCGCGCCTGGCGGCAGCGCCGCGATGGCGCGCTCCAGACTCAGAGCATCCTCCACCGATCGCTGCGGCCCCGCCGCTGTGCGGGCTGCCTCCTCGTCGGAGGTGAACCACTGCGCAACGCGTGCCGCCCGCCGGCGGTCCTCGATGACCAGGTTGGCCGTCGGCCGGTGCATCCAGCCCTCGAAGCTGCCCTGACCCCGGTACGTCCCCAGCTTCTCCCAGGCCCGCACGAAGGCGTCCTGCGTCAGAACCTCGGCAAGCTGCGGGTCGGCCACCATGCGCATGCACAGCGCGTAAACGCGCCCAATTTGCCGCCGGTAGATCTGCTCGAAGGCGCCGGCGTCGCCCCGACATGCCAGCTCGACGAGTTGCTCGAGCGCGGCGCCCGGTTCGGTCGCCGCGGGACGGGCGACCTCCCGGACGGCGGCCGCCGCTCCGACGGCCCGGCGTGGGTCTGAGGTCATGGGGGACCGCTCCTCCTGCCGCGGCCTTTCCAGGCTCGCCAGATCGACGGTTGAGGGCCGCCGGGGGTTTAAAGGAGCCGCCCGGGACTGAACCGCGCCAGGGTCCCGGCCCGGGAGCGGCGCTCACGGCCCCGTGGGCGGTTGTGCGCCGTAGTCCAGCTCCGAGCCGAGCACGCTGTGCGGCACCAAGAAGGTGACCAGCGTCACCAGCGCCGCCCCGGCGACCCACCAGCGGCCCGCGTTGCTCCCACGCCGCAAGGCCAAGGCGGCGAGGAGCCATACCAGGCACGCGATCAGCGTCTTGTTGTCCGTGAGGTCGCGACCGAAGGGGACGCCGGTCCAGAGCTGACCGAATGCGTAGTACTGGACCGCAGGTCCGAAGACGAGTCCCCCGACCACCATCAAGGCCAGAGACCACCAGGTCAGGCGGGCCAGTCGGGCGCCGGGGCGCAGGGCCTCGAGACCGGCCCGGTTGGACCAGAGCATCGCGAGGAACATGACGAGGATGTGGGGAACCATCACGACCGCCGGCACGCTGCCCCGAAACCGCAGCACGGCCGGGGCATCCGGCGGGAGCGCCGCGGGCTCGCCGCCGGGCGCGGAGGGAGAGCTCAAGTAGATGCGGTAGGCCACCTTACCGGATGTCGGTTGGTGGGGCAGCCGGCCGATCAGGGAGCCATCCCGGTACTCCATCGGCGCCCGGGTCCACGGGTCTCCGGTCGGATGGCGGCGGAAGACCAGGGTCCCGCGCCACCCGCCATCCGGCACGGCCACGCGAACCTCGTGGTCGCCGGGTCCCGAATGGCTGCGGGCCAGATGGTAGGGAAGCACGGAGGTTCCCACCGTGACCTTGCCGCGCAGGGGGTAGGTGGGTCCGGTCAGGCGCTGATACACCGCCGCGGCCAGGGTCACGAGCACCGCGAGGGCCCACAGCAGGACAGACCGCGTCCGGCCGCGGCCAGGCCGGGAAGCGCTGGTTGATATCGCGTAATTATCTTTGGAATTTTGGTTTAGCTTCATTCTTCCCACCGTGTTCACGTCGATCCGTCCTCGGGGTGCGGGGCACGCCCGGGGACCCTCACCCGCGGAGGCACTCTAGCGCGCGCGGCGAGGATTCGCCAGCCTCGGCGCCACGGGTGGGCACCCCCGTGGCGTACCTTCAAGGGGCGATTCTCCAACTCATTGTGGAGATGTTTCTTACAGAGTTGCCCCGGGGCAACTCTGTAAAATCTTTGAATATAGCGACTTGCGAGATCGGCCCGTGTGGGGCAGCCATCGGCTCGTCGGGGCGACGCCACCTGGGGGGCATCGCCCCTCCCCGAGGGTGCCATCCGGGGCGGCGGGAGCCATTGGGGCGCGAGGCGCAGATCGCGCGGGGTCGCGCGGCCGCGCACGCCCCGGCGGGGGCAGCGGCCGGTCGCGAGGCCGGGGAGCGATGTCGCCGCGCCGGCGAGGAGCGAAGTCGCCGCGCCGGCGAGGAGCGATGGTCCCCGCGCCGAGCCCGCTTCCGGAACCGATGGGGGGAGATTGGCTTGGGGATCGAATTCGTGGCTGCCGATAGCGATACCGAGGAGTCGGGCTGTCGCGTCGTGGGGAGTTCGCACGGCCCCAGCCCGCCCGAGGGGAGACACCATGTCGAGACCGATCCGCGTATTCCTGGTGGACGATTCGGCTGCGACGCGCAAGCTGCTCATCCGCTCGCTGACCGACACCAAGCTGGCCGACTTCTCCTTCGTCGAGGCCAGTGACGGCGTCGACGCGCTGGAGAAGTACCGCCCGCGCGAGTCGGACCTCCTCATGGTCGACCTGGAGATGCCGCGGATGGACGGCATCCAGTTCCTGCGCACCCTGCGGCGCAAGTACCCGCACTGCCCTCCTGCGGTCGTGACCACCTCGCAGCTAGGACGCGAGCGGATGCAGGCAGTGGTGAACGAGTCCGGGGCGGATGCCCTCCTCATCAAGCCGCTCAACGCCGAGCGTCTCACCAGCGGCCTCAAGCGCCTGATCGAGAGCATCCCGGATCCGACCGGCCCCTGGACGGTGCCCCACAGCGATGTCATTGGCGACGCCCTGAAGCGGGTCCTGCGCACGACCTGCAACCTGGAGCTGGAGACGACCGCCGAGCCCTTCGCCACGACCTCGGGCAACGTCGTCATCAGCATGATCTCCATCTTCGGCGAGGTTCAGTGGACCGTTTCGATCGGCTTCGAAGAGACCTCGGCGGTCGGCGTGGCCTCGCGTCTGGCGGGCGAGCAGATCCTGTTCGACAGCGAGGACCTGGGCGACGCGATCGGCGAGATCACCAACATGGTCGCGGGCGAGATCAAGCGCGTGCTCGTCAACCGCAACCTGCAGGTCCAGATCACCCTGCCGACGGTGGTGGCTGCCACCCAGATCCGGATGCTGGTCCACCGCACCGAGAACGCCAGCCACGACGTGGTCGGCTACACCTCGCCCCTGGGCAGGGTGCGCATCGCCCTCACGGTGGGCCAGGGCGCGGAGGTCGTGCTCTAGAGGCCGCCCGCGCCAGCACACGATCTTGGCGGCACTGGTCGTGCGATCGACAGTCCCCGGGCCGGGTGCTAGTCTCTCCTCCACGCCATGGCCATCTGCACGACATCCACGCCCGAGCGATTTCGCACCGGCGGCGTGAGCGCCATCAGTGCGGCCCACGCGCTGCACGATACTTATACAGCCTTCCTGTCGCCGATGCTGCCGGCGTTTAAGACGCAGCTCGCGCTGTCCAACACGCAGGCCGGGCTCCTCAACGTGTTCCTGCAGGGTCCTTCCCTCGCGCAGCCCCTCATCGGGCATGCCGCCGATCGTCTCAGCTTGCGGTACCTGGTGATCCTCGCGCCGGCGGTCGCGGCGGTGATCATGAGCGTGCTGGGGGTCTGCCCCAGCTATGCCCTGCTGGCCCTGTTGCTGCTGGTCGCCGGGGTGAACTCGGCGGGCCTGCACTCGGTCGGCCCCGTCATGGCAGGGCGGCTGTCGGGCCCGAGCCTGGGGCGCGGGATGGGTTTCTGGATGGTCGGGGGCGAGCTGGGGCGCACGCTGGGACCGATCGTCATCGTCACGGCGATCGCCTGGTTCGGTCTGAAGAACACACCCTGGCTCATGATCGGTGGCCTGGCGCTCAGCGGCCTTCTCTACGCGCGTCTGCGCGACATGCCCGAGCGCGCGGCCGATGCGCCGCCGGCGCCGCCGTGGCGTCCGGCGCTGCGGGCCATGGCCCCGCTGCTGGCGCCGCTGGCGGGGCTGCTGCTCCTGCGCGGCTTCATGATCTCGGCCCTGACGACCTACCTGCCCCTGATGCTGAACGACTCGGGGGACAGCCTCTGGCTGGCGGGAACATCGCTCACCGTGCTGGAAGCGGCGGGCGTGGCCGGGGCGCTCACCGGAGGCGCGATCAGCGACCGTTTCGGGCGGCGCCGGGTGCTGGCCGCCTCGCTCCTGGCGACGCCGCTGCTGATGCTCGGCTTCCCCTCGTCCGGGGGCGTCCTGCGCATGGCGCTCCTGCTGCTGATGGGCTTCACGTCGCTCTCGGTGGCGCCGGTGCTCATGGCGATCGTGCAGGAGAATCACCCCGAGAACCGCGCGCTGGCCAACGGGATCTACATGGCGTTCAACTTCGGCCTCCACTCGGGGGCGATCGTGGTCTACGGAGCGATGGGGGACTTCTTCGGGCTGCGCACCGCATTCCTCATCGCCGCGGTGGCGGGACTCGCGGGTCTGCCCCTGGTCGCCTGCCTGGGCAGGCGCGGCCCCGGGGCGAGGGGAGCGCCTGGGGGCGAGGGCGCCAGCGCCGGTGTGAACGAATAGCCTGGTGGCGAGGGCGCCAGCACCGGTGTGAACGGATTCCGATGCCGGCCCTCGGGAGGGAGCGCGTGGGAACAGACCCCGAGGAGAAGAGCCGCTCGCAGCGCAAGCGCGAGGTCGAGGCCCTGCAGGAGCTGGGGGTGCGATTGGCCGATCTGACCCCCGAGCAACTGTGTCACATCGACCTTTCGCCCGATCTGCGCGCGGCCGTGGAGCAGCTGCGCGCGATCACGACCCGCGGTGCCCGCCGGCGGCAGATGCAATACATCGGCGCGCTGATGCGCGCGCTGGATACTGCCGGCATCCAGGATGCGCTCGGGGCGATCGACCGCGGCCACGCGCGCGAGGTGGAATGGGAGCGGCGCATCGAGCGCTGGTGTGACCAGCTCATCGAGGGCGACGAAGCCGCGCTGGCGGAGATCGTCCAGCGCCATCCCGGGGTCGACCGGCAGCGACTGCGCCAACTCGCGCGCAACGCGCACCGTGCGCCCGAGGGGCCGGAGCGAACGCGTGCGGCCCGGGTGCTCTTTCGGTGTCTGCGCGCGGCGGCGGAGCCGGGGGCGGGAGGGGCCGCGCCGGAGGGGAACATCGAGTCGAGTTGACGATCTGCCGATACGTCACCATGTTGACGCGGACGGGGCAGGAAGGCTCGGAACCCACCGGCGCGTGAGTGCAGGATCATGATGCGCACAGGCACACCACGTGGCTCACTCTCCTTGCCGGCGCGATGCCTGGCGGCGATCGCGCTCCTCGCGCTCGGCTTGTGTGACGATCCTGTGCGCGGGGCTGATACCGAGGCCGTGTCCCTGCACGTCGAGATCGCGCTCCACCGCGCGGATCTGCGGGTACGCGCCTGCGGCGTGGGCACCGCGGTGGAGCTTTCCGGCGGCGTGCTCAGCGGCCGGCCGGGCGAGCCGGCGCTGCCGGCGCTCAGCCGTGGCATCGAGCTACCGCCGGCGATGGTCGCCACGGGGCTGCGTGTCAGCGCCCTGGAGACGGACACGCTGAGTGTCGGGGACATCATCCCCGTCGATCGGCCGGTCATTCCCGCGTTCGGGATCTCCGCGACCCCGGCCCCCCGCGACGAGGAGATCTACGGCTCAACCGAGCCGTTTCCCGCCGCGCTGGCCGAGCTGGAAGGCACGGCCTGGACAGCCGGGCGGCCGATCGCGATGCTGCGCCTCTTCCCGCTGCAGTACGTGCCCCGGGCCCGGCGGCTGCTCGTGCACACGCGCATCGCGGTCGAGGTGCTATGCGAGCCTGCACCGGCCACGTCCGTCCCGCGCGGGGGGGCGGGCGATCGGGCGGTGCGGGCGTCGTGGCTGCTGTCCGGTCCGACACCAGGGGCGCCGGCTGCGCCGCTCGCCGCGACGGGCGGTCCGACCGACGCAGCGAGCACGCCGCTCGCCGAAGACGTCGACCCCGCGCTGCGCCGCTATCTGATCATCACCACCGAATCCCTCGCCCCGGCCTTCGAGCCGCTGGCCGCCTGGAAGACGCGCAAAGGCGTCCCGGCCGCGGTCGTGACGGTGGACGAGATCGCGGCGGCGTGCCCGGACGGGGACGCGGCAACACGGCTCCGCGAGTACTTGCGATCGGCCTACACGGCCGAGGGCACGCTGTACGCGCTGCTGGCGGGTCCGCCCACGGAGGTGGGGTTCCGTTACGCCTACGCGATGGACTCCGGGGTCGAGTCGCAGACGGCCAACACGATCCCGGCCGATCTCTACTTCGCCGATCTGGACGGCGACTGGAACGCCGATCAGGACTCGGTCTATGGCGAGACGAGCGACGAGGTCGACCTGCTGCCCGAGATCTATGTGGGCCGCGTCCTGCCGCGGACGCTGGAGGAGGCCGAGGGGTGGGTGGCGAAGGTCCTGGCCTACGAGCAGAACCCTCCGCGCGACTACCAGACCCAGGTGCTCATGCTGGGGGAGATCAGCTTCTCGGACCCTTATACAGACGATGGGATCGGCCTGGATCGCATCGACGATCTCTACTTCGGGCCCGAGTACGACCCCATCACCAAGCTCTACGAATCCCAGGGCAACGAGAACCGTACGGCCGTCCTGCAGGCCCTCAACGACGGTCCCCACCTTGTGCTGCACTGCGGCCACGGGCACTACACGAGCATCTCGGTGGGGGAGGGCAGCATCCGCACCGCCGATGCAGAGGACCTGACCAACGGCGAGCGATCGTTCCTGCTCTACTCGGTCGGATGCCTGGCGGCCGCGTTCGATCAGCGCGAGACGGTGCTGGGCGAGCTGCTGCTGCACCCGGCGGGGGGCGCCTACGCCGCGATCGGCAACACGCGCTACGGCTGGGCGTCGCCCGGCAATCCCGGCTACGGCTACTCCGAGGTCTTCATGCAGGCCTTCATTCGCGAGCTGGTCACCGCGGGCGTGGTGCAGGCGGGGGTCGCGCTGGCGCAGGCCAAGGCCGGGATGGCGCCCTTCTCGGGAGAGGAGAACATCTACCGCTGGCATCAGTACTGCGTGAATCTGCTGGGCGACCCTGAGCTGCCGATCTACACCCGCGTGCCGCCGGCGCTCGCGATCACGGCGCCCGGGTGGATCCCGCCCGGGGACGCGGCCTTCGAGGCGCTGGTCACCGACGGGAGCGGCCCGGTCGAGGGCGCCACGCTGTGCCTCGCCGGTGAGGGCGGCGCCTTCTATCAGGTGGGGGTCTCGGGCGCGGATGGCCGTCTGGGCTTCGCGGTACAGACCGGTGCAGCCACATTCGCCACGCTCACGGCCACCGCGCCCCGCCGCGTCGCCGCCGCGCTCGCGCTCGAGGTGGGCGCGCCGGCTGGTCCGGTGCTGGCCCTGGCCGCGCTCGAGATCGACGACGATGACGAAGGCTCGAGCAGCGGCAACGACGACGGCGAGGTCAACGCGGGGGAGAAGGTCGAGCTGTGGATCACGCTGCGCAACCTCGGCGGCGCGGTGGCCGAGAGCGTGCGGGTGGCCCTCGACTCCCTCCCGGGGGGCTTCGGCGTGCTTGATGGCGAAGCGCGGGTGGGGACGATCGCTGCCGGCGGATCCACGCGCGCGGGCGACCCGATCGTGCTGTCCGTGGGTCCGGACCTCAGCGGCGGGGACGGGACGGCGCTGCCGCTGGCGATCACGGCGGCCGGGGGGGGCGCCTGGGCGGCCACCGGGGGCGTGGCGGTGCGGGCGGCGGAACCCTACATGGCCGCGTGCCACGCCGTGGAAGTCGGGGGCGACGGCGATGGCCTCCTGGAAGCCGGCGAGCAGGCGCTGCTCGAGCTCGAGCTGGGCAACCGCGGCAACGGCACCCTCGGCGGGGCGTTTGTGATTCTCCTGTCGCGGGACCCCTTCGTCACGGTGTGCGATCCGGTCTCGTTGTACAGGGGAGGCCTCGCGGGTGGAGACGTTGTACGTCTGGAGGAGGAACTCCTCGTGCGCGTGGACAGCACCTGTCCGGCCGCGGGACACAATGCGGCGCTCGAGATCAGCCTCTTCACCGGCGAGCGTTCCTGGGTGCTCCCGTTCACCCTGCTCGTCGGCGCCGCCGGCTTCGAGGACGATCTGGAGTCGGGGACAGCGGCCTGGGACGGCGTGGGCCAACCCTGGCACGTGACGACCCATCGCGCCCGCTCCGGTGCGGCGAGCTGGCACTGCGGCGACGAGGAGACGCACAGCTACGCAAACGACCTCGATGCAGCCCTCGTCTCGCGCGCCCTCCTCTGCCCTCCCCAGGGCGAGCTGCGTCTCTGGCGTTCTTTTGACGTGGCGACGTACGGGAGCGACGGATTATACATCGAAGTCTGTGCGGACACCGGTGCGACCCCGAGTTGGACCGCGCTCGACTACATCGGTAGCGGCGGCGCCCTCGGTCCGCTCGCCATCCGCTGCGACTGGGACGAGCTCGTCTACCCCCTCGACTTCACGCCCGGGACGCCCATCCGCGTCCGCTTCCGCTTCGTCAGCGACGCCGAGGATGGGGGTGAGGGCTTCTACATCGATGACGTCCGCGTCGTGACCGGCGACCCGTATGACGGACCGCAGATCGAGTCGGGGACAGTCTGGCCGAACCCGTTTGCCGAGCGGGCGTTCGTGCGGTTCGATCTTCCGGCGGCGTCGGCCGCGCGGCTGGACGTATTCGATCTGTCCGGCCGGATCGTGCGCACGCTCTACCGGGGCGATCTCCCGGCAGGGAACTTCCGCTTCCTGTGGGATGGCGCCGACCGGCGCGGCGAGCGGGTGCCCTGCGGGTTGTACTTCCTGCGGCTCGAGGCCGGGGCACAGGCGCGCACGTGGCGGGTCATGCACGTCCGGTGATGCCGGCGCCGCGGTTGTGCCACCGCGCCGCTCGCCGATGGATTCCAGACCGCAGATTCCCCGCCCGGGCACCCCGCGGTATCATGCTCCCATGGAGCAGGCCGGCACCGGACGTGTTCCAGGCCTCCCCTCCACGGAAGTCGCGGAGAGGGAGCTTGTGGCAGGGCTGCTTTCCGGGCAGGCGGAGGCACGGTCCACCTTTCTCCAGCGAACCCACCATCCCGTCTACTGCATGGCCTGCCGGCTGACCCACGATCGAGATCAACGTCACGACTGGTCGCAGCAGGTCTTGCTCGGGGTGCTCGGGGACGTCGAGCACGGGCGGTTCACCTACACGCGGCCTGGCAGCTTCTGGGCCTGGTTCCGCAAGCGTGCCTACTACCGGCTCCTCGATGAATACCGCCGCTCACGGCTGCGGAGGGAACGGGAAGGAGGCGGTGCATCTGGTGAGCAGCCGCCCGACCTCGAAGGGTTCTCCGCCGGGGGCGATCCGCTCGACGAGCTGGAACGCTGCGAGATCCTGGCCGCGCTCGAAGCGTGCATGGGAAAGCTACCCAGCGTGCACCAGCGGTCGGCCCTGGAGATGCTGCTCTTCCGGCAGATGGACTACCTGTCCATCGCCGAGGACCTGGGGGCCCCACTCAACACCGTCAAGGCCTGGATTCGCCGCGGGCGGCTGGCCGTCCGCAAGTGCCTGGTTCGAGCACTCGGCCTGCAGGGGTGGGTGGCTTCCGGGACGCAGGGCCGCTAGATCGGGTGCAACTCCTCGCCCGCGAGATCGGTCTTCTTCTGTGAGGAGCCGACCATGACGGAGACGCATGAGGAATGGCAGGAGCTGGTCCTTGCGTACGAGGACCTCGCCCCGGAGGAACGCTCGCGGGCGGACGAGCACCTCGCGGCGTGTGCGGCGTGCCGCGCGCTGCTGTCCCAGCTGCAGGCGATCGAGCGCGCGCCCGGGCCTCAGGGGACGCTCCCGCCGCTCGAGGAGCTCGAAGCCCGTCGCCTCTCACCCGAAGAGGCGCGAGATGCCGCGGCCAGTCTGGCTGCAGTGCGCCAGCGGCTCGGACTGGCCGGTCGGGCCACGGAGCCTGCCCGCACGACCGGGCGATCACGGCGCCTGGCACCGCGCCTGCTCATCCCCGCGGCGGTCGCGGCCGCCGTGGTCGTGGTCGCCGTGCGGCTGCTGCCGCTGCAATCCGGGCCAGGGGTGCACGACTTCCAGCTCGTTCCCGCCACGGCCTTGCGCGGGGGCGCAGGGCCCGTGCAGTCCGGCGATCGCGCCTGGCACACGGGTGAGCCCTTTTTCCTGCGGTTCACGCTCGCCCGCGATGGCTGTCCCGTGGTGTTCCACGTCGACCCAGCCGGAAGGGTCGCGGTGCTCTATCCGGAGAAACCGGATGATCCCCTCGTGGATGCGCAGCGGGGCACGACCGTGCAGCTCCCGCCGGCATCCAGCGACGTCGAGTGGACCTTCGAGGGAGAACCCGGGCTCGAGACGTTTCTCGTGACGGTGACGGCGCGCGCCCGGGTGGACCTAGCCGGCATCCTGGCCGAAGCGCAGATGCCGCACGAGGGTCCGGCCGATCGCGATCGTGCGATCGGCAGACTGCGAAGCTTGCTGGCCGCGCGACTCGGCCCGGTGGCCTCGGTCGAGGTCACCCACGTGCCGTGAGGCGGACGCCCCGGAACGGCTCAAGGCACCCGGGTACCGATGAGAATGAAGGGCGCCCAGGCCGCGGGTGCTGCATGCGGCTGTTGCCGCTGGTGCCGGCCCACGCCACGCAAGCCGGAGGCTGCCTGCCCTTGGGTGCCGTCCTCCGGGCCGGGGGCCTCGTGCAAGAGCGCCAGCTTCGCCCCCCTCAAGGCCGCCGGTGCGGCGTCTCCATGGCTCACCCGCGCATAGAACCCTTCCATGAGATCGGCCGTCGCCTGATCGTCCACCTTCCAGAGGCTCACCACGAGATTCCGCGTCCCGGCCAGCCGGAAGGCACGCGACAGACCGACCAGGCCCTCACCGCGCCGCAGGGCCCCCGCTCCGGTTTCACAGGCGGACAGCACAGCCAGATCCAGGCACAGATCGGTCTTCAGCACCTCGTGGGCTTGTACAAGTCCGTCGCAGGCCGTGCCATCGGTCCCGGACGCGGGCGAAGGGGCCAGCGTGATGCCCGAGAACGCAGGGTGCAGGTCATCCACGAAGGCGTGTGCCGCCACGTGCAGGATCCCGGCCCGGGGCGCTTCGTCGAAGAAGCGCCGCTCGGTGGCCTGCTCGCCGACGTGAACCCGCGCCGCCGGAAAGAAGTCGAGCAGGCGTAGCGCCTCCCGGCGCGCGTAGGGCAGGGGTCCGGTCATGCGCCGGCCGCCGGCGGATCCCCCGGCGGGCGGTCCCACCGCGGGGTCGCCGAAGGCGAGCAAGGGGTAGATGGTCTCGCGCTGCCGGCATGGCTCGGTTTCCCGCTCGGCCAGAAGCAGTGTGGCGGAGTTCGCGTAGACAATCTCGGCCGTTTCGAGGAGCAACCTCCGGGCTCCGGTGCCGTCCGCGACCGGCAGCGCTTCGAAAGGCAGTCGGTGGAGCGGACCGTCCGGGAGCACGTAGAAGCGCGAGGGCGCATGCGCTACCGGGTCCGGCGGACCGAGCAGCGAGTCGGCCAGGATCGCCGCACGTTCCCACCAGCCCCTGCCCCCCGGCGTGCCGCCAGCCTCCTGCGTGTTCGTAGCCTCACCGGCGGCCGCCCCGGCCGCTTCATCACCCGCGCGCAGCAGCTCCTCGATGCCTGCGACGGCAGCCTGGAGAGCGGATTCCCGCCACTGGATCTCGCGGACGCGCACCCCTTGCTCGTCCAGGTCGAACCGCAGAGTGCCGTCCACGCCGACCATGTAAGCGATCAACCGCTCGCCCGGATCGAGCGCAGCCCGGACCTCCTCCGCCGTGATCGGCTCGAGGACGCCCGCGGCGCGCGCGTATCGGGGCGCCTCGCGCTGCACCCGGCGGGACAACTCGGCCCACGCCGCCTTGAGGGAGTCCGCGCGCGCCTCCAGTCGCGGCAGATCGGGATCGCCGGGTCCGCGGACGCGCGTCAGGCGGATCTGGGTCTCCGAAAGGTCCGCCTCTACGGCCTCCATCGACTGTGCAAGCTCCGCCGAGACCTTGCCGCGCAACCCCGGCGTTCGCGTGCCGAACAGCTCGCGCATCTCACGCGCCCGGGTGCGCTCGAGGGTCGCGAAGGCGTCCGCCGCGCGGCCAGCCCGCATGTAGGCCTGTGCAAGCGCGACATAGCTGTCATACCAGCGCGCCTGGTAGTCGCGCCGCTCCTCGCTGGCCGCGATGCCGGCGCGCGTCTCGTCCACCCAGGCCAGCCCTTCCTCGAGCAGCGCGATGGCTTCTCGCGGACGGTCGAGAGCGAGCTGCGTCAGACCCAGCTCGAGGCAGACCGCCGCCTCATGGTTCCGGTCGCGGTGCGCGCGGGCGATCGCGCGACTGCGCTCCAGCCTGGTCATGGCCGTCTGATGCTGGCCCAGCGCCCGATACAGGCTGCCCTGCAGGCGCAGGGCCAGGCCGAGCCGCATCGAATCGGGGATCGTGGGGAAGAGCGCGATCGTGCTGTCGAGCAGGGCGATCGCGTCCGGGGTGCGACCCTGACCGTGCAGCGCGGCCGCGCCGACGCGCGAGATCTCCCACAGGTAGCGCGGCTCGATCTCCCGCGCCAGGCGCGTGGCCTCGCGGGTGGTTTGCAGCGCGGCCGCGTGCTCGCCGTTCTGGAACGTCGCGGCCGCGACCAGCGCCAGCAGGGGCAGCTCCGCGCGGCGGTGGCCCACCTCGCGAGCGGTCGCCAGCCCGGTCGCTGCCAGCTCGCCTGCCTTCTGCGGATCACCCAGATCGAGATGCAGCTGGGCCAGGTGCAGCAGCAGGAAGGGCGTGCGGTTCTTCGCCCCCGCCGCCTGGCACAGGGCCAGGGCCCGTTCCCAGTGCTCCCGCGCCGGCTCCAGTCGCCCGAGGAGCGCCTCGACGGAAGCCAGTGCATCGAGGGTGATAGCGATGTCATCGGTTCTGAGCTGCGCCTCCTCCATGATGCGCAGAGCGGCCGCGAGCTGCTCTTCCGCCCGGCGAAGGTGACCGAGCTGCATTTGCAGCGCGCCAATCTCGCTCATGCGGGAGGCGATGTCCTCAGTGCTGCCTGCGTCCCGGGCGATCTCGAGCGCCTGCAGTTGCAGCGCGAGAGCCTCCGCGATCGCACCCCGTCCCTTCTGGACCTGGGCCAGACCGGCGATCGCCCGGCTCTCCTGGATGCGATCGCCGAGCAGGCGCGCGAGCTCGAGGGTGGCTTGGTAATGGGGCTCGGCCGCATCGATCTGACCGGACCGCTTGAGCGCGATGGCCAGAGCCCGATGGCAGCGCATGAGCTGCCCACTCGGTCCGAGGGGGTCCAGCAGCGCCGCGGCCTCGCTCAGCAGTCGCAGCCCGAGCTGCGCATCCTCACGCCCCTCGATCTCGGCCCGCAGGATCAAGACATCCGCGATCGCCGCCGCATCGCCGCTGCGACGGGCCAGCAGCTCTGCATCCTGCAGGTCATCGGCGGCCGTCGGGCTCCGAGAGCCCGGCCCCGGAAGCACCACCTTCCACAGCACAGAGCGGGACGCATCCGCCGGGCGGTCCAGTCGCTCGTACGCGGCGCGCGCGCGCTCCAGCGCCGCCAGGCCCTCGGTCAAACGGTCACCGAGGATCAGCCTGGTGCCCATCTGAACCTTGAGGCCGGCGGACCCCGCCTGGCTGCCGGCGTGCTCCGTTCCGGACTGGATCCCGGGCGCGTGGCTTTCGAGGGCCGCCACGCTGGCCGCCAGGAGCCACGATCCCAGGAAGTGATCGCGGTCACCGTCCAGGAGCGAGCGCGCCAGCGCCAGAGACGAATCCGGCCGCTCGGAGAGCAGGCGGCGCGAGGCGAGGTATTGGTCCCAGAAGAAGGCCGGCTGCTGCGCTGCAGGAGACGCGGCGCACACGGGGATCATTGGGCCCAGGAGCGCTGTGCCGGCCGTGATCAGACCCGCGAGCGCGGTGGCCAGGGCGCATGCGGAGCCCCGGAGGTTCCGGCGACAGGGCGGATGGGCGCAACGGGCCCGGCCCGAGGATCCCCGTGGCCACACGGCGGCGGCAGGCATCGATCACCTCCGACAGGGATCGGCTCGCGGACAACGGGACGCTCACATGGGAAGCCGTTCCAAGAATAACACATCCGCCTCCTGCTCCAGCCTTCAGGTCCACGGCCGCGAGCCGAGCGCAACGACCACCCAGCAGGCCAGCCGGGCAAGCTGCCCGTGTCGCGCCGAGGAGATCCGCCTGATGTGCAAGTCTTCCTGCAACTCCTGGGCCCTGCTCGCCCGTGTTTCCCCTGCGGGCGCATCCGTAGCCCGATGGAGCCGGCGAGGTGCCCCGCCCAGCGGTTTGTCGATGCATGGTCACAGGGGGACGCGGACCGCCAGGGAAGCGAGCCGCCCCCAGGAGGGCGCCATGAGCACTACCAGCCACGCGAAGCACTCGGGAACCCCGTCGCCGGCGGCAAGCTGCCGACCTTCGGGGATGCGGCTGATGCCGCTGCTTTCGATTCTCCTCTCGGCAGCCCTCGGCGCGCCGGCGGCCCACGGAGCCGCCGGCAGCACCGGATTCATCGCCAACCTCGGGCAGATCGATGCGGCCGCGCAGTACTACGCGCCCGGTCCGGGAGCCTGCGTCTACTTCACCCCCGCGGCCCTGGTCATTGAGCTGCGCGGGCCGGACAGCGGGTGGGCCCTCTGGATCCGCTACGAGGGGGCCGCTCCGGATCCGGTCATCGAGGCACAGGATCCGCTGCCGACCCGGCTCCACTACTTCCTGGGCAATGACCCCGCTGCCTGGCGGACCGATGTTCCGGTCTTCGCGGAGGTCGTCTACCGGGATCTCTGGCCGGGCGTGGATCTGCGCTGGCGCGAGGAGGGCGGTGCGCTCACCTATGAGATCCTCGCCGGCGCCAGTGCCCGCACCGACCCGCCCGTCGCCCGCTTCACGGTCGATGGGGCCCGGGCAGTGCTCAGCATCGATCGCGGCACCGAGTGGATCGAGACGGATCTCGGCCGGATCGTGCACGAGCGGCCAGGGCCTGGCTCAGCGCTGGGCCGTCTGTACGTGTCTCGAGACCCGGCCGGTGATCCCGGAGAGGGCGGAGCACCTGCCGGGGCCAGCGGGGCTGGTATCGCGCCGTCCGATCCCGGAGGTGTTGGCGACGGAGTCAGACTGCCCCTCCTGTGGAGCACATTCCTGGGAGGCATCAACAACGAACACGCTCAGGCCGTTGCCCTGGACGGGGACGGCAATCCTGTGGTCGGGGGCTACACGAACTCCCTCGACTTCCCAACCACCCCGGGCGGCTATGACATCACCTACAACTTCGCTTTCGACGCCTTTGTGGCCAAGCTCGACGCCACCGGCAGCACGATGCTCTGGGGGACCTTCCTGGGCGGCGAGTATGACGATGCGGTCAGGGGTCTCGTCCTAGACTCTGCCGGCCAGCCGCTGGTGACGGGGAACACGTCGTCGGCGACCTTCCCAACGACCGCGGGCGCCTATGACCGGACGCACAACGGATCCGCCGATGTCTTCGTGGCCAAGCTCAACGCTACCGGCAGTGACCTCGTCTACAGCACCTTCCTCGGTGGAGCCAGGGAGGATGTCGGCTACGCCATCACATCCCACGGTACAGAGAGGGCGGTCGTCACGGGCAGCACCAGCTCCGCGGACCTCCCCACGCCACAGGGGGCCTATGACCCTTCGTACAATGGAGGCAAAGATGCCTTCGTCGCTGAGCTGGAAGGCGACGGCAGCTCGTTGACATGGTGCACGTACCTGGGGGACTGGAGCGATGACGAGGCCCAGGCCGTGGCGGTGACCCCGGGGGACTTCGTCATCGTCGCCGGAACGACCGCCTCGTCGGGCTTCCCTGTGACCGGCGGGGCCTACGACGACACCTTCAACGGGGTGACCGATGCATTCGTGAGTTCGATCGGCTATGACGGTCACGTGCTCTTCTACAGCACCTTCCTGGGCGGGACGGGGGCGGATGCCGCCCACGGGGTGGGGATCCACCCCTATGCCAGCCCCTCGAATCCGGTGGGTCAGGCCTGGGTGACCGGCGAGACCGGTTCGGCCGACTTTCCGACCACAACCGGAGCCTTCGACGAGTCGTACAACGGCGGCACATCGGACGCCTTTCTGCTGCGGTTCGGATCAAGCCCCAGCATGCTCTCCTGGAGCACGTTCCTGGGCAGCGAGGGGGCCGACGTGGGTACGGCGCTGGCCTATGACGCTTGGCGGCGCCCAGTGGCGGTGGGCTCCTGCTGGGGTGCCAACTTCCCCACGACCGCCGACGCCTTCGACACCTCGTACAACGGGGGCCCGGACGGGTTCGTGACCGCCTTCAGCATTGAGGGTGATGCCCTGCGGTACAGCACGTTCCTGGGCAGCGTCGGGATCGACCACGTCTACGCCCTGGCGCTCCGGCCGAATGGCGATGCGGTGGTGGTCGGATCCACTTCGTCGATGGGATTCCCGACGACCGCCAGTGCCTTCGACCCCAGCTTCAACGGTCTCTACGACGCATTCGCTACCGAACTCGGCCTGCCCCGCCCCCCGCGGGCCTGGTGGATCCGGCCCGATGGCCTGGGCGACGCGCCCACCATCCAGGCGGGTCTCGACTCAGCCTGGGCGCAGGACACAGTATTGGTCGCCCGTGGGACCTACTACGAGCACAACATCGCCATGAAAGCAGGCGTCTGGCTGACGAGCGAAACGGGGGAGCCGGACTGCGTCACCATCGACGCTCAGCAACAGGGCCGCGTTCTGTACTGCCTCGATGCGAGCAGCACGACCCTAATCGAAGGATTCACCTTCACGGGCGGGACCATGCAGCTCGGCGGGGGGCTCTACTTCCAGCACGCCGATCTGCGCCTCGGCCGGTGTGTGATCTCGGGCAACACCGCCGGCGAGGAGGGGGGCGGGATCTTCCTCAACGAATCCTCTCCCAACATATACGATTGTGAGATCCGCGGGAATCAGAGCGGCACCTACGGCGGCGGCATTGCCTGCCACGGCTCGTCACCGATGGTGAGCGATTGCATCCTCTCGGGCAACACGACGGCCAGTCCGGGCAGCGGAGGTGGGTTGTTCTGCTTCCTCACGAGCTGTCCGAGACTCTACCGTTGCGTTTTCACGGACAACACGTCGGACTACGGGGGTGGCCTGTTCTGCTTGTCATCCTCCACGCCCGACGCGTCCACATGCACATTCCACGCCAACGCCGCTGCCACCGGTGGAGCGATCGCCTGTGCCATCGATTCTCATCCCAGCCTGGATCACACGATCCTGGCCTTCAGCCCAATCGGAGCAGCCGTGGCCTGCGGCACGAACGCCACGGCCACGCTGAGCTGCTGCGACGTCTACGGCAACGCCGGGGGCGACTGGGTCGGATGCATCGCGGGCCAGTACGGCATCGACGGCAACTTCTCGGCCGATCCCATGTTCGTCGGGCCGGAACACGAGGATTTCCGGGTCGTCCGGTGTTCGCCCTGCGCCTCGGCCAACTCGCCTGCGGGCTGCTACACGATCGGGGCGGGATATGAGCTGGCCGATGAGCCACGCGTCTGGGTGCTGCAGCCGGACGGCAGCGGGGACGCCCCGACGATCCAGGCCGCCCTGGACCGGTCCTGCCCCGGCGACACTCTGGCCCTGGCCGACGGCACCTACCTCGAACACGACATCGCGGTCGCGTCGGGGATTACGATCCTCGGCCAGAGCCGGCAGGCCGATCTGGCGATCATCGATGCTCAGGGACAGGGCCGCGTCTTCTACTGCGATGGGGTAGACAACACGACCCTCATTGAGACACTCACCCTCACAGGGGGATCAGCCGAATACGGCGCCGGAGTCTACTGCCGCGATTCGGCGCCCAGCATCACGGGCTGTGTTCTCAGCGGTAATCGTGCCGCGGAGCAGGGCGGTGGGATCTACTGCGACGCATCGTTCCCGACCGTGGAGCGCTGCACCTTCAGCGACGACTCGGCTGGCACCTCGGGCGGCGGCATCTGCGCCAGCCAGGGATCGGTGGTGACGGTCGAACGCACCCTCATCGCCTTCGGCCTCGGTGGCGCCGCCGTCTATTGCACGGCCAGCAGCGGCGCCGCGCTCTCCTGCTGCGACCTCTACGGAAACGCCGGGGGCGACTGGGTCGGGTGCGTCGCGGGCCAGAGCGGGATGAACGGCAACATCGGCGAGGATCCGCTCTTCTGCGACCGCGAGGGCGGCAATCTGCGCCTGAACGACGCATCGCCGTGTGCCGTGGGCAACGCATCGCCGGAGTGCGTCTCGATCGGGGCACTCCCCGCCGGCTGTCACACGCCGCGGGTCTGGTTGGTCCGGCCGGACGGCAGCGGGGATGCGCCGACGATCGAAGCTGGCATCGATTCCGCGCTGGCCGGGGACACGGTGGTCATCGCCTGCGGGACTTACGACGAATACGGCCTCAGCATGAAGGAGGGGATCACCGTACGGAGCCAGACCGGCGAGCCCGACTGCGTGATCATCGATGCCGGCCTCCACGGACGCGTGTTCAACTGTCTGAACCTCGCGCAGGAGTCGGTCATCGAGGGCCTGACGCTCGCTAACGGCCGCGCCATCGGGTTCGGGACCCATGGCAACGGAGGCGGGATGTCCTGCCGGGCGAGCGACGGCCTGCGAGTCCGCCGGTGCCGCTTCACCGGAAACACCGCCAGCCAGAACGGTGGGGGGGCCTGCTGCGATCAGTCGTCCCTGCAGCTCACGGATTGCCGGATCGCGGCGAACGTGGCCGGGGAGGGCTGCCTGGGGGGCGGCCTGTTCTTCACCGACGGGGGGTCTCCCACCGTGACCGGGTGCGTCCTGAGCGTGAACGAGGCGTCATTCGGGGGCGGCATCGCTGCCACGAGCTCTGTACAACTCGTGCTCCAGGCAAACACGCTGGTCGAGAACACGGCGCCGCGGGGGGGTGGTGTCTACCTCGGCGGCCGCGCGAGCCTGACCCTGACCAACACGATCATCGCCTTCAGTGGGGCGGGTCAGTCGCTCCGCACCGAGGGATCCGAATCCTGCGTTGCGACCTGCTGCGACATCTACGGCAACGTCGGCGGAGACTGGGTCGGTGTGCTGGCGCCGTACTTCGGCACCCACGGCAACATTGCGGAGGATCCGCTCTTCTGCGGTGCAGCGAGCCCGGTCGAGCCCTATTCGCTCGAGGACGGGTCACCCTGTGCGGCGGAGAACAACCCGACCTGCGGGCAGATCGGCGCCCTGCCGGTGGGTTGCGGCCTCTCGGGTGCGCCGGAGATCTTGCCCGTCCCGACCGCTTGCCGCTTGTACGGCGGCTGCCCGAATCCCTTCCACGGGGCGACGGCCGTGCGATTCGACTTGCCCGAACCGGCCGTGGTGACGCTGCGGGTGGTCGATGCCGCGGGTAGAACGGTCCGCCGCCTGCTGGCCGATGTCCGGCTGGACGCCGGTCGCCGCGCGGTTCTCTGGGACGGCCGGGATGAAGCCGGGCAACGGCTCGGCGCGGGTCTCTATTTCTGCTGCATCAAGACCGGGCGGTGGGATGAAGCTCGGCGCGTCATGCTGCTGAGATGAGTCCGCAGTAGCCCGGTTGACGCCTGGTCGACGCGGCTTCTGCGCTGTTCGAGCAGCCTGGGGCGGCCACCTCCTTCCCGCGAGGTGGCCGCGCCGCTAGTCGATGTATCCCAGACCGCGGAGCTTCTCGAGCAACTCCTCCGACGGTTTTTGCGGCACCGCGATGGGATGGTCGACGGTCCCGTAGCTGGCGACGGTCTGCAGCGGGTGGTCGGCCCGCCAGGCCGGCTCCAGGGCCTCCTCCAGCACGTGTCCATCCAGATCCTGGGCCACGGGGAAACCGAGGACGCGGAGGATCGTGGGGGCGATGTCCAGGAGACACGGATCGTCGAGCGCCGCGCCATGCTGCACGGGCCGGCCGGCCAGGACGAGGATCCCGTGGAGGCGATGGGTGCCGGAGATTTCGGTCAGCGAGATGAGGTCCCCGGCCGGGACGCGTCGGGCGCCGATCTGAACGGGGGTCGCGGGGGTCAGCGTGGCGACATCGCGTGCGCGCACCTTGAGATCCCCCCGTTCCAGATCCATCAACGAGGCCTCGAAGAGGGGCTCGTGGGTATCCGCGCGCAGGACCTCGCGAAAACGCTCCACGGCTTCGGCCGCGACGCGCGCATGATCCGCGCGGGCGACCGTCCAGCGCTTCTGGCGCCCCTCGACGCGGCAGTTCAGGATCAGCTCGCTGTGCGGGCTCTCCACGTAGAGGTCGCGTTCCAACCCGAGGGCGGACAGGATCGGTGCGCCCTTGAGAAACGCGGTGACCCGCACCTCCTCCGCCGGTCCCATGCCGTGGTCGCTCATCAGGATGAACAGCGTGCGCCCATCGTCGAGCGCGGAGACCACCCGGCCCACCTCGCGATCCACGGCGCGGTAGTAGTTGGAGAGGACAGCCCGCAGCCGCCCGGAGGCCGGATGCGGACTGCCGGGAAACGCACCCGGGTCGTGGTAACGCCAGAGCGTGTGACCCATGCGATCGGTTCCGTACCAAACCAGGGCGCTGAGATCGGGCTCGCAGCGACGGCAGAAATCGATGTAGAGGGTGGTCTTGAAGGTGGTCTCGACGAACTCCTTCACATTGAGGAGCGGATCGGCACGCCCGCGTTCCCAGAAATAGCGCGCGGCCATCCAAGGGTGACGGATCACCGCCAGGATCCACATGCGACGGATCAGGCGCGGGGGATGCGTGGCGCCGGGATGGAGGGACATCCACCCGGGCAGGGCGAACCCATTCACGGCGAGCGGGGGACTCGTCACCAGGTACTCGAAGATCCCCAGCCGTCCATTGTCCTGGTGCACGAGGTCCCACATGGTGGGCACCCGGATCGAGCGTCGATCGAAGAAGAAGTCGGTGATCCCGTGCCGCTCGGGAACGACACCCGTGGCAGCGCTCGTCCAGACGCGGTTGGAGAGCATAGGCTCCAGCGAGCGCAGAGGAGCATGGGTGCCCCGCTGCATCAGATCCGCGATGTGAGGAAGCTCGCCTCGGGCCAGCATCGGATTGATGATCGTCCAGGTGGCACCGTCCGCGCCCAACAGGACCACGCGTTGGCCCTGGGCCCGCGCCAGGGGTTCACCCGGCCGTCCGGCCGAGGGCGCCAGACCCGCCACGAGGGAGAGCCACATCGGGGCGCAGAGGGCCGCGACGGCGAGACCGATCCCATGGCGCCGCTGTGCGTGCGTGGCAAGCCACGAGCCGGCGGCGATCGACAGCGCGACCCCGCCGGCCAGCAGGATTCCTGCGGTGGCGAGCGCCAGCGTGCCCGCCAGCAGCGGAATCCCCGCCAGGGGCAGGGTGAGAGCGGCGCACGGCAGGGCCGCCGCACACCCCGACACGAGCCGCGGCGCGCGTGCGTGCCACCGCGTCGCGAGGAGCAGGAGCCCGGCACAGAGCGCACACGCGGCACCCAGGGGCAGCAGGCTCAGCGCTGCCGACAGGAGGCCTTCCAGGATGTGGGCGAAGGGCGGCGACGGCAGGTCGGGGAAGATGAGCACCTCGGCCGCCACGGCGCAGGCACAGGCGCCGAGCCAGGACGACAGGACGATTGCCGCGGGCAGGGTGAGAACGTTCACCCGGGAGGGCGGACGATCGCGGATGGAAGCCCGGTGCGAAGCGGCCCCGAGCATCCCTCTGATTCGCAGCGCGAGCCTCGCGAGAGTGCTGTGCGCCATGGCGGCACCCGCAATCGCATCCGCCCGATCGATCCCCGCGTGAAAGAACGATCCGACCGGACCCATCTACTGCCCACTGTCGAACGCCTCGACGAGGGGGGGACTGCGGGTGAACCGGCGGGGCGCCCAGACCATTCGCCAGCGTCCTCGGGAGACGGTGCCAACCAACTGGCCCAAGTATAGCACTCCAGGCAGCCGGCCGGTGGCGCCTCGATCTTGCGCCCCCGGCAGCCGATGAAGATAGTCGGACACGCGGGGACGAGGGGCGCGATGATTCAAGTCACATCCCACATCAGGATCGACGAGAGCGAGATCGAGCTCGAGTTTGTCCGGGCCCCGGGCCCCGGCGGCCAGAACGTCGACAAGGTCGCCACGGCCGTGCAGCTCCGCTTCCCCGCGCGCCACTCGGCCTCCCTGCCAGAGGATGTGCGCGAGCGATTGGAGCGCCTGGCCGGCCGGCGGATGACGCGCGACGGTTGGCTGGTCATTGTCGCGCGACGCCACCGGACGCAAGAGCGCAATCGACAGGATGCCATCGACCGGCTCATCGAGCTGATCCGCCGGGCGGCCACCCCTCCGAAGCCCCGCCGCGCCACGAAGCCCACCGCTGTCTCCCAGCAGGAGCGGCTCGAGCGCAAGCGGCGCCGGGGCGAGGCCAAGCGGCAGCGCGGGCGCCCGCCGTCCGAGGAGGACTGAGCCGCGGGCAGCCGTTCACGCTGGATTCGCCCCCCCCGTTGCGCTTAGGGTCTGCGGATACTGCACTGGTGGGATCACCTGGGAGGGCCCTCGATGAGCGTCACCGAGCGGATCGCCGAGGTCGCGACGGCCTTCATCGCCGCCGGCGGCTATCCGAGCGTCTTCGTGCTGATGACGGCCGAGAGCATGGTGCTGCCCGTTCCCAGCGAGGCGGTCATGCCCTTCGCCGGCTTTCTGATCGCCGAGGGCAAGATGACCTTCCTCGGCGTCGTCCTGGCCGCGACGCTGGGCAGCATCGCCGGCTCATTGATCTCCTACTCCATGGGTGCGCTCGGCGGGCGGCCGTTGGTCGAACGATGGGGCAAGTATCTGCTGCTCAACCACGACGATCTCGTGGCCTCGGAGCGCTTCTTCGCGAAGTGGGGCAGCGGCGCCATCTTCATCTGCCGCTTCATCCCGGTCGTGCGTCACCTGATCTCGCTGCCGGCAGGCTTTGCCCGCATGCGGCTGCTGCCCTTCTGCTTGTACACGATCATCGGCGCCGGGCTGTGGAACGCCTTCCTGGCCTACGTGGGGTACTACCTGCGCCAGCGCTGGGACGAGGTGATGAGGTACAGCCACGTCGTCGACATCGTCGTCGTGGCGATCCTGGCGCTGGGAGCGGTCTGGTTCGTGGCGCGGCACGTGAAGCACCGGGGGTAGGATCACGGTGCGCCCGCGGCCCGCGCGCCGGGGATGGGGGTGATGAGTGATCGAGAAGACGCCCTGGCTCGAGCGCCGGTTCGAAACCGAGCTGCCGCTCTCGGCCTTTCCGCTCCTGCTCGAGCGGCTGCGCGGCACGCCGGCCGGGCTCGAGGATCGTGTGGCCGGGCTCGCGTCGCGGATTCTGGCGGAGCGCCGCGGCGATTCCTGGTCGATCCTGGAGATCATCGGGCACCTGGGGCAGGTCGAAGACCTGTGGATGGGGCGGCTGGACGACTACGCCGCGGGCCTGGCCGCACTGCGGCCCGCGCTCTTCGAGGCCGGCAGGGTCGAAGGGGCCGGCTTCAACGAGCGCCCGGTGCGCGGCCTCTTGTACGACTTCCGGATCCGCCGAGCGGCGGCCGTGGACCGGCTCGAGAAGCTGGATGCCACGACCCTGACGCGTGTGGCCCATCACCCGCGCCTGAATCGGCCCATGCGGCTGCTCGACCTGCTCCTCTTCGCGGCCGAGCACGATGAACACCACCTCGCGCGAATCAGCGAGATCGTGCTGCAAGCCGCCGCGGAAGTGCCCGCGGAGCGCGCGGGATCGAGCGGCAAGGTGATCGCTCCCGGGGCGAGGGTAGTCCTGCGCGACCGGCTCGTGTCCGACGCCGAGAGCCATGTGCGCTGGCAGACCGCCGGCGAGTGGCGCGACTTCGACGCGCCGTGGGAGCAGGGGCCGCCGGTGCACAACGAGCAGCAGCGGGACGACCTGCGGCGGCGCTTCCTGCACGTCTGCGCGCAGTCGTTGCCGGAGCCGCGCCGCACGGCGATCATCGCGCTGCCCGACGGTCGGCCCCTGGGGTGGGTCAACCGCTACGACTCCGAACGCTTCCCGGACACGTGCAGGGTGGGCATCGACATCTGCGAAGATGAGTTCCTCAACCGCGGCCTCGGCACCGAGGCGCTGGCCCTGTGGGTCGACTACCTCTTCGCGACAGCCGGAATGCGGCGCATCGGGCTCGACACCTGGTCGCTCAATCCGCGCATGGTGCGCGTGGCGGAGAAGCTCGGATTCACGCTCGAAGGTGCGGGGCGCGAGATGGTCCGCTGGAAGGGCGCGTGGCGCGACCGGCTCAGCTTCGGGTTGCTGCGGCGGGAGTGGGAAGCTCGCCGGGGGACCTAGCGGCCCTCGCCGTTGGAAGCTCGACGCCCGCGCGGGCGGCTCCGTCGCGTCGCCGGGTGCCCTCATCGCAGCCGCCCAACCGGGGCGAAACCGTGTTCCTTCAGCAGAGCGTAGCTGCACGCGAACCCGCCTGGTGGCCGAGCTCAGCATGGCGACGGGAGGAACCCATGTTCGTGACGAAGATGGCAATGGTGTTGGTGGCCCTCTTGGTGGCCAAGGCTCCTCTTGCAGCGGGGCAGGAGGTGGCCGAACCCGAAATCCAGACCGTGCGACTGGGAGAGAAGGTGATCCTCGTCAGCGACGGCGGCATGGGATCCCAGCTCGCGGTCAACTCGAGGAGCGGCATCGTCGTCTTCGACACCGGCTGGTGTTCGCGCATCGCCCGGGCCCTGCGTCGTCAGATCGAGAAGGAGTTCGGCCGCAGCGACATCGCCGCCGTGATCCTGACCCACCAGCGGCTCGACTTCGTGGGCGGCAGCAAGGTCTATGAAGGGACCCCGATCATCGCTCACGACCGCGTGCGCGATGCGCTGGCCCGACAGAGAGAGAATCTCCAGCCGCACCTGCAGCCGTTGATCGACATGTGGCGCTGGAAGGAAGATGTTTCGCGCAAGCGCCTGCCCAGCCACACGCCCGGCTCGCAAGAAGCCAGGGTGGAAGAGAACTGGATGAACACCTGCAAGCGGATGGCGGACGATCTGAGCCATGACTACGAGCTGGTGCCGCCGACGCGGACCTTCGCCGATCGGCTGTCCGTCGACCTGGGGGACATGACCCTCGAGCTCCAGTACTTCGGTGCCGCTTCACGCGGCGAGGCCGGCCTGGTCGCGCGCATCCCCCAGCTCAAGCTGCTGCTGTTCGGAAGGCTGCTCTTCCACGAGCAGCACCTGCTGCCCTACCTCAATGCCATGCCGTGGCAGGATCTGGAGATCCCGCGCACCCTTCGGGTGCTGGACGGGATCCTCGCCGACGAGGCGAACAGCGAGACCGTGGTCGTCACCTCCGGGCCCTGGTCGCTCGAGGACATCAAGGCGCGCCGGCGCTACATGGGCGACCTGTGGCGCGGGGTCGAGGATGCTGTGGAACGCGGGGCAAGCCTGGAGCAGATCCAGCAGGAACTGACCGTCGACGGCCGCTTCGCCTACCTCAAGGACTTGCCGGTGTGGGAGAACCAGGGCGGCGAGTGGTGCACCCAGGAGCACGCGGGAAACGTGGAGCGCTTCTGGGGTCAGTTCCAGAAGTACGCCGCTCGCGAGGTCTTCCGCGCTTGCCGGGAAGCCGGCCCAGCGGCGGCCCTGGCGAAATACGACGAACTCGCACCCGGACGGGCCGGGGGCTTCATCGTCGACGCCAGGTCCTTCGACTCGCTGGCCGAGAGCCTGTTCAACGAGGGATATGAGAGCGCAGCCGACGCGGTCGCCCGGCGAAACGTGCAGCGCTTCCCCGATGCGTGGCCGGTCCATCGCCGCCTGGGGGAGAGCCTCCTGGCCCGGGGGGACACGGATGGAGCGCTGGCAGCCTTCCGCAAGGTGCTCGAGCTCGACCCGGGGAATGCCGCGGCAAAGCAGAGGATCGAGCAACTGCAGGGCCGCTGAAATCGTTGCCCCTCCAGACCGCGCGTTGGCCTCGGGCCGCTCAGTGCCCGAAGAGGACGAGCGCGGCTGAACCGATGGCCAGCAGCGACAAACCCACGCACAACGCCGTGCAGATCACATTGTACAATCGAGAGTTGGTGTGGGTGCCCATGATGCGCCGGTCGTTGACCAGGATCAGCATGAAGACCAGCACCACCGGCAGCAGCAGCCCGTTGATCACCTGACTCGCGTACATGATGCCGAGCAGCGAGAGTTGCGGGAACAGCACGATGCCGGCGCCGATCGCGATCAGGGCGGTGTAAAGGATGTAGAACTGCTTCGCCTCGCGAAAGTCCTTGTCCACCCCCGATTCCCAGCCGAGGGCCTCGCAGATCGTATAGGAGGTCGACAGCGGCAGAATGCTCGCGGCGAATACAGAGGCATTCAGCAGGCCGAAGGCGAAGAGCCAGGCGGCGTAGTGGCCCGCGATCGGCGTGAGGCTGCGGGCGGCATCGGCCGCGGTCTCGATGGCCACCCCGCGGGCGTACAAGTGGGTCGAGCAGACGACGACGATGAAGATGGCGATGATCGTCACGGCCACGCAGCCGATGATCGTGTCGATGCGCGAGAGCTGGTAGTCGCGGACGGGGATGTGCTTTTCCACCACGGCGGCTTGCTGGTAGAACTGCATCCAGGGGGCGATGGTCGTCCCGACCAGGCCGATCAGCATGATGAGGTAGGCGGCATCGGGCGTGACCCGGGGCACGACCAGGGCGCGCGCGACCTCACTGGCCGGCGGATGGCTGGCCAGGCCGGCCAGGATGTAGCTGACGTAGAAGAGGCACGCGACCAAGAAGACCTTCTCCACCGTGCGGTAGCTCGCGCGCAGGACAATGCCCCAGACGAAGAGCGCAGCCAGGGGGACAACGATGAATCGGGGGATGCCGAAGATCTCGCCCGCCGCCGCGATCCCCGCGAACTCCGCCAGGATGTTTCCCAGATTGGTGACCAGGAGCGCGATCATGAGATAGAAGGTCGGTTTAACGCCGAAGCGCTCGCGGATCAGATCGGACAAGCCTTTGCCCGAGACGACCCCCATGCGGTTCGACATCTCCTGGACGACGATGAGGGCCAGGCACAGCGGGACGAAGAGCCAGAGCGTCGCGAGGCCGAAGCGCGCTCCCGCCTGCGAGTAGGTCGTGATCCCGCCGGCGTCGTTGTCAACGTTGGCCGTGATGATGCCGGGGCCGAGGATGGCCAGAAAGAGCCGCGCTCGCAGCCAGAAGTGACCCCACCTGCCCCGCGCCCGCTCGCTCACGCCCGGGCCTCACGCTGAAATTCCGGCAGCAGGTCGTCGAAGGCGTGCTTGATGAGGATGACGCCCATCATGTGCATGCCCTCGTCCACCACCGGACAGGCCAGAAACGAGTACTTCTGGAAGACCTCCGCCACAGTCCGGGGGCTGTCCTCGGGGCGGACCGTGACCAGCCGCGTCTCCATGATGTCGCCCACGTGATCCTCGGGTTTCACACGCAGCAGGCGTCGCAGGGTCGTGACTCCCAGGAGCGTGCGGTCGGCGTCGAGCACGTAGGTGTAGTAGATGCTCTCGATCTCCGGCGCCTGGCGGCGCAGCTCCTCGATCGTCTCGGCCACCGTGGTGCCCGGGCGCACGGCGACGAACTCGGGGGTCATCAGGCCGGCCGCGGTCTTCTCCTCGTACTCGATGAGCTGCTCGAGCTGCGCCCGCTCCGAGGGCTCGACCGCGGCGATGATCGTCTCGCTGTGCGCGTCCGGCAGGCTGGTCAGGATGTCGGCCGCCTCTCCGGGGTCCATCTCCTCGAGGATGTCCGCGGCCACCTCCGGCTCGAGTTGCGCGATGACCGCGGCCTGGGTCTCCTCCTCGGTCTCCTCGAGCACGTCGGCCGCGGCCTCCGGACCGAGGCTGTGCAGGATCATGGCCTGCTCGTCTTTGCCCAGCTCCTCGAGGATGTCCGCGATCTCGCCGGGATGCAGGTTGCGGATCTGCGCGTGCTCGACCTTGAGCCGCAAGGGCCGGCCCGGCTCCTCCCGCTCGGCGAGCGGCTGCACGAACTTCCACGAGACGAGCTCCTCGGGGAAGGGCCGTCTGTGCGTCAGACCCCATAGCTTGCGTGCCGCACCCTCCAAGCCCAAGCGCCGCAGCACCCCCGCGAAGCCGACCTCGACGTGCACGATCCAGGCGCGGTCGGTCACGAGCAGATGGACGTCGTTCACGCGCTCCACCTTTGCACCCTGCACATCGACGATCTGCTGGTCGAGCAGCCAATCGCGCACGAGAAAGTCAACATGGCCCAGCTCGAGCTCCTTGAGCGCGGTCGGGTCGATCCGGAGAGGGGCGCCGGCCGCCAGATCACGCAACAGCGGGCCGGTGACCGGGGCCAGCCGACGCCGGCTGCTGGGGCGGGGATCACGGACCACGAGCCCCTTGACCAGGGGGTACATCTCGCTGGTGGCGGCAACCACGTCGGCGATGCGTCCAAGCGCGCGGCCTTCCAGGTCGACGACGCGCCGGTCCATGATCGTCGACACGTAGACGAACACCACGCCGTTCTGTTTGTCCATGGAGCTGCCCTCCCCGGCGGGCCCTCACCACCTGCCTGTCAGTGCCTCGATGCCAGCCACTCGCGGCACAGCCTACGCACCTGTCCTGCCATGTACCAGGGCAGCGAGATGAGGGGATAGGTCACCCCCTGTCCCCCCGGGAGCCGCGCGGTGACGTCCTCCACCGCCGGCCGATCGGTGTGCAACCGGACCGCCAACGGGGGCTTGAGCTCGTGGACGAAGTGGTGCAGCGCGCGCAGCGTGCCGGTCTTGCCCGTGCGGATCGCGACCGGGATGACGTGCCCGCTCTCGGCCAGCACGTAGTCGACCTCGGCCAGCGAAGTCCGTGCCTCCCGCCCCCAGCAGTGGAGCTCCGGTTCGAAAAGGGGCGTCTTCGAGTGGAGCAGGTGCTGCCCCACGAACTGCCTGCACAGCGCGCCCCCGCGGACCGCGAGGATATCGCTGGCCTGCTCGAGGTCCGCGAGGTTCAGGCCACTGGCCTCAGCCAACAGGCCGACGTCCAGCAGCAACAAGCGGAACTGTCGCGGGCTGGTTGCGGAGCCGAGCGGCACCTCCGTGCAACGCGCATAGGGCACGCGCGAGCAGATCCGTGCCTCGCACAGCGCGTCCAGTATCGGCTTCAGATCGCGCCCACGCCCGCCGGGCACGAGCGCGGCGTAGGTGAACCGACTGCCCACCCGCGCCGGCAGACGGTTGAAGACCGCGCTCACCCGGACCGGATCGAAGCGGCCTCCCCAGCGTCCGAAGTTGTCGCGCAGGTCAGCAGCCACGGCGCGCTGCGTCTCGGCGCAGTCGTGCAGGGACCCGCCGTTCGCGCGCGCGGCCACGACGGACGGCATGCCGCCCACGCAGAGATACTGCCGCGCCAGTCTCGTCAGCTCCGCGTGGGTTGCGTCCGGCAGCGGCTCGCCGACCCGCAGAATCGCTAGAAGCGCCCCCATCCGCGACTGGCCGATGGCGTACAGGAACTCGTCGAAGGCCATCGGGCCCAGGTGGAAGTGGTCAAGCCTCCGGGTCGGTGCCGCCAGCGCACCGGTACCCGGGGCGAGGGCCGGCAGAGACCCAGCCGCCACGACGTGCAGCTCCGGCAATTCCGCAGCGAAGCGGCCCAGGGCGGCGGCGGCGCGCGGTGCGAGCTGGATCTCGTCCAGGAACAGCAGCGTCGACCCTGGCTCGATGCGTTCGTTCAGGCGGAGCTCCAGCAACTCGCAGATCTCGCGCGGCGACTGGCAGGCGAAGAGCTGGTCCAACTCCGGATCCCGCTCGAAGTCGATCCTGACCAGGTTGCCGAAGAAGTCCTGCCCGGTGTTGACGATCAAGTGGGTCTTGCCGACGTGCCGAGCCCCGTGCACGAGAAGCGGCTGGCGAGCGGGATCCGACCGCCAGGCCAGCACGTGCTCGCGCGCGTATCTCAGCAGAGGTGTGGGCATGTCCTTCTCCGGTCTCCGGGTCCCGAGTGCGCCGGCCGCCCGGGGCATTGGGCCCGCGACGAAGGGCCTTGGACAAACCTCCAGCCAAATGTAGACAGGGCCTGGCGAATATTCCAGGTAATTCCGGCCGAGCTTGACTGGCAGGCGGGGCGGGGCTACAAGGGCACCGCGGCCGGAAGACTGCTGGCCGTCGCAGCTGGGGTATAGGAGTCGGTCATGCTGATCCAGGCGCTGATCATCTTCGGCCTCGTAGCCGTTCCGTTTCTCCTCGTTCCCGGACACGACACCCGGGAGCCCAAGATGATGCTGGCCCTCGCGGTGGCGCTGGCCACCGGCCTGATCGCGATCTTCCAGGGCCGGCTGCGGGCCTTTCACAACAAGTGGGCCCTGATCCTGACCGGCTATCTGCTCGTGAGCATCTGGTTCGCACCCACCTTGATCACACCCCGGGTTCCCAACCTGTGGGGGTGGCAGCCCGCCTTCGCGGTTCTGGTGTTCGCGCTGCTGCTCATCACCGTGGCGAGCGTCGAGTGGGACGAGCGGGGGCGGTGGCGGCTCTTCACCGCGGCGACCTGGGCCGGGGTAGTGATGGCGGGTTACGCTTTGCTGCAATTCCTGTACATCGACCAGTTCTGCGATCAGAAGACCGACTACTTCCCGATCAACCGCATCGGCGGGACCATGGGCAACCGGACCATCGTGGCCCCCTTCATCGCGATGCTGATTCCGCTCGCCATTCACATGCGAAGCTGGTGGAAGGTGGTCGTGATGACCGCGGCGGTCCTCGCGTGTCGCAGCTCGGTCGCGATCGGCGCAGGGGTCGTGGCGGTGCTGTTCCAGCTGGCGAGCCGGGGTCGGCGCACGCTCACGATCGCTGGGGTCGCCACAAGTGTGCTGCTGATCGCGGCCGTGATCGGCTACAACGCCGACGCGGGCATTCGCCGCGAGATCAACGACAGCGGCCGCTTCGAGGTCTGGCGCCTCGTGATTCAGGACTGGCGTTCCCCAGTCGACCCGGAGAAGGACAACAGCTTTGCCATCACCGGGCTGGGACCGGGGTCGTTTCGCTACGTCTTCCCGCAAAAGCACGAGCAGTTCTTCCGCGACCACGCGTGGCAGGAATTCCACCAAGCGCACAACGAGTACGTGCAGATGCTCTACGAATGCGGCGTCGTGGGGCTGATCCTGCTGGTCGGCGCCATCGCATGGATCTTCCGGCGCACCTGCTCCCTCCGGGGCCTCTGGCGCGGCGAGACCGATCCGTACCGCATGAGCCTGCTGAGCAGCTTTCTGTGCATCTGCCTGTGCGCGCTGGGAACATTCGTCTGGCAGATCGGGCCGACCATCTTCTACACCGTCGTGATCGCGGGGCTCTTGCACAATCGTCCGGAGGGTGAAGACGTCGCGGCCATCGATGCCACCCGGGAGGGGGAGTTCTTCCGGCGGCACTGGGCTGCCATCCGGCAAAGGGTGTTCAAGACCCCACCCGCGCCGCGCGCCGAGTGAGGAACGCCATGGCCGAGCCGCGCTGGTTCCGGGCCTATGGCCGACTGCCAATCTGGATGCAGAACGCGGCCTGCTCGGCGGCTGGGTTGCAGATGCGCCGGGAGCGCCATGGGCGCGCCTTTCACAAAGCGCTGGCGTTCCTGGAAGAATCGCAGGGCTGGCCGCTGGGCGATCTGCAGGCGTACCAGGACAAACAGCTCCGGGTCATCCTCCGCCACGCTTACAATACGGTTCCCTACTACCGCGAGACCTTCGAGCGGCTGAAGCTCCGCCCCGAAGACATCCACGGGGCGCGGGATCTGCCCAAGCTGCCGTTGCTCGACAAGCAGACGATCCGGCGCCGGCGTGAGGATCTCGTCTCGGCCGGGTGGCCCCGGCACCGGCGGCGCTACGGGCACACGGGCGGAACGACCGGGACCGCGCTCGACCTCGTCTTCGACATCGAGACGCTGGCCTGGCAATGGGCTGTCTGGTGGCGCCACCGCCACCGCTTCGGCGCGCACCTGCGCGATCCCTACATCGTCTTCGGGGGCAAGGCCGTCGTGCCGCTCGACCGGATGGGGCCGCCCTTCTGGCGCCGGAACCTGCCGATGGGCCAGACCTACGTCTCCATCCATCACCTGACCCGCGCGAACATGCCGGCCCTGGTGGAGTACTTGCAGACGAGGCGCGTGGGCTACTACAGCGGCTACCCGTCGGGCCTGTATCTGCTCGCCGCGCATCTGCTCGCCACGGGCGACAAGCTGGCCAGCCCGCCGCCGCACGTTTTCACGGGCTCTGAGTCGCTGCTGGTGCACCAGCGGCAGGCGTTGACCGCGGCGCTCCAGACCGAGGTGGCCGACCAGTACGGGGCGACGGAGCAGTGCGGCAACATCAGCGAGTGTGAGCATCACGTCTACCACGTCGACCTCGAGTTCGGCATCGTCGAATTCCTGCCGATCCCCGGGATGCCCGACAACACCCGGCGCATCGTCTGCACGGGTTTGCACAATCCCGCGATGCCCCTCATCCGCTACGACATCGGCGACGTGGCCACGCTGCGCCCGGGGCCCTGCCCCTGTGGCCGGCAATCTCCCACCGTGGCGGCGATTGACGGGCGCATCGAGTCCTACATTGTCACGCCCGACGGGCGCCGACTCGGGCGCCTCGACTTCCTGTTCAAGCACAGCCACCGCATCGAGGAGGCCCAGCTCGTGCAGGACGCAGATGACCACGTGACGGTCAATCTCGTGCGGGGCACGGGATACGGTCCGGGCGACGAGCGGGACCTGATGCACGACCTGCGCGCGTACCTGGGCGACGCCATCCGGATCGACCTCGAATCCGTGCCCGAGATCCCTCGCGAGCCGAACGGCAAGTTTCGCCAGATCGTCTCCCGCGTCCTGCACGAGCCGATGGACGTGGTGGCGTGAGGGGGGTGCATGTGCGGGTTCGTCGGGTACGCCGGGGCGGATGCGATTCCTCCCGAGCGCTTCTGTCACGCTCGCGAGCTGCTGCGCCCTCGCGGGCCGGATGACGATGGTGAGCTGCGGTCGGAGCTGCCCGACGGCCGGCAGGTGGTCCTGGGCCACCAGCGGTTGTCGATCCTCGATCTGAGCCCGCGCGGCCGCCAGCCGATGGTGAGCCCGCGCACGGGCGCCCGGATCGTGTACAACGGCGAGGTCTACAACTTCCGCGAGATCCGCGCCGAGCTCGAAGCGATCGGCCATCGGTTCCAGTCCGACTGTGACACCGAGGTGGTTCTGGCGGCCTATGACGCATGGGGCCATACCTGTCTCGATCGCTTGATCGGCATGTATGCGTTCGCGGTGCACGACCCGCGCACGCAGCGGCTCTTCCTGGCCCGGGACCGTCTCGGCATCAAGCCGCTCTTCTATCTGCACGACGGCGAGCGCTTCGCCTTTGCCTCCGAGCTGACGGCGCTCACGGCATTGGGCGTGGTGCCGCTCCAACTGGTACCCGAGGCCGCCGCCGAGTACCTCGCTTTCGGCTACCTGCCCGGCGCGCTGACGCCGCTGAGACACTGCGCCAAGCTGCCGCCGGGGCATGCGGCGGAGTACGACCTGAGTGCGCGAAGACTGCGCGTGTGGCCCTACTGGCGGGCGCTGGACTTCTACGCAGCCCCGGAGTGGGACGCGCCCGAGGAGGAGCTGCTCGAGCGCCTCGCGGGATTGATCCAGGACGCCGTCGCGCGGCGGCTGATCAGCGACGTGCCGCTGGGGGCGTTCCTGAGCGGCGGCATCGACTCGAGCCTCGTCGTCGCACTGATGTGCCGCGCGGCGGCCGGTCGGGTGCGCACCTTCACCATCGGCTTCACGGTGCCCGCGTGGGATGAGGCGCCGCACGCGCGGGCGGTGGCCAACCACCTGGGGACCGAGCATCAGGAGCTGTACGTGTCGCCCCAGGGGCTCGAGGAGGCGCTGGTGCGGGCCGCCTCGTTGTATGACGAGCCCTTCGCCGACAGCTCGTGCATTCCGACGGCGATCCTGTCGCAGATGACCCGCGAGCACGTGACGGTCGCGCTGAGCGGGGATGGCGGGGACGAGCTCTTCTTTGGCTACGGGCGGCACCGGCGCGCCGGGCAGTACGTCTCCTTCCACCGGTTGCCGGGAGCGGTGCGGTCCATGGTCACGGGGGCAATGGCGCTCGTGCCGTCGGCGCGCCTGCGCCGCCACGCGGGGCTGCTGCGGGCGCGCGATGTCGGCGAGTTCTACGCCCGCCTGACCGGCACGCGCCTGGGGCGGCTGACGCCGGGATGGGCGGATGGCGCGCTGGCCGGCGACGCCGCGGCCCGCGACGCCTGCGCGGCCCTGGGCGAGGCGGCGTGGACGAAGGTCGTCACGGCAGCCGACCTCCTCTCCTTTCTGCCCGATGACCTGCTGACGAAGGTCGACCGCGCGAGCATGGCGGTCGGGCTCGAGGTGCGCGTTCCCCTGCTCGATCACCGAGTGGTCGAGTTCGCCGCGCGGGTGCCGCACCGACTCAAGGCCCGCGACGGGCGCGGGAAGCACCTCCTGCGGCGGATCCTCGCCCGCCACGTGCCGGAGCCCCTCTGGGACCGGCGCAAGACCGGCTTCGGCATTCCCCTCGCCCCCTGGTTTCGCCGCGAGCTGCGATCGTGGGTGGAGGACGAGCTCACTGCCAAGTGGGACTGGACGCTGGGCGTCATCGACGCGGGCGAGGCCCGGCGACTGATCGCGGCGCACATGGCGGGCCGCGGGGACTACGCGCGCTGGATCTGGGCCTTCATCACGTGGAAGAGCTGGGCGCAGCGCGTGGGGCTGATGCGATGAGGACCAGTCGGCGCCCCCATTGACCGCCCCGACGTGTCGGGCTCTAATGGCCTGGGCCGCGACCTGCGGGCTCGGGGTCGCGGATGTGCAGGAGTCGCGCATGTCCCAACGCTTCGATGCAGACACGGCCGCGCTCGCCCAGCGCGAGACCCTGAACCAGACGGCAGCGCGTTTCGACCTCGAGGCATGGATCCTGGGACACGTCCGGCCCGCGCCGGAACAGAAGGTCCTCGATCTGGGCTGCGGTCGTGGCAAGCAGATCTTGGCCCTGGCGCCGCGGGTGCTGCCGGGCGGCAGCGTGCTGGGTCTCGACATCTCACCCGCCGCCGTGGCCGAGGTGGGTCGCCGGGCGGCGGACGAGGGCTGGGCGCACGTCTCGGCCCGCGCGTCGAGCCTCGACAACTGCCTGCAGGAACTGGCGGGCTGCGCCTTCGACCGCATCCTCTCGACCTACGCGGTCTACTACGCCCGGGACATGGTCGGCCTCCTGATCGGGCTGCGGGAGAACCTGGCGCCCGGCGGCCTCGCCTTCCACTGCGGCTACGCGCGCGGGTCCAATCAGGAGATGATCGACATCGTCAACCGCACCGGCGCGGCCTCGAACCTGGCGCCCATCGAGGACTTCATCTCCACAGAGCAGGTGGAGCGGCTGCGGCTCGCCTACGGGCGCGTGCAGGTCGTGCGGCTGGAGAACCGGCTTGCTTTCGCGACCGCCGATGCGGTCATGCGCTGGTGGGAGAACCACAACTCCTACCGGCCGGAGCTGGCCGAACCGGTGCGGTGCGCGGTGGCCGCGGTCGTGGATGAATTCGGCGTCTTCTCGCTCACGAAGAACGTCGTCGGGATCCTCCTCCATGTCTGATCCGGTCGCGCTGTTCGAGCGCTTCGACTTCGATACCTATGGGCGCCTGCTCGCGCTGCTCGAGTCGGACCGCCGCGCCGTGCGCTTTTGCGATCTGCGAGATGAGCCCTGGCCCGAGCGGTTCTTCATCCTCAGGCACGACGTCGACCTCACGCCGGAGTCGGCGCTCCGCATGGCGGAGTTCGAGCGCGCGCGGGGGACGCGGGCCACCTACTTCCTGCTGCTGAGCGGCCGCTTCTACAACCTCCAGGCCCCCGAGTACAGCCGCCTGCCCGCGCGCTTGGTGGAGCTGGGGCACGAGGTGGGCCTGCACTACAACGTGAACGCGCTGGTCGCTCCGGGCGGGATGGAGCGCGCGCTGCGCGCGCAGGCCGACCTCCTGTCGCTGCTGGCCGGGACCGAGGTGCACGCGATCGCGATGCACAACCCCTCCTCCAGCGGGGCCGACCCGTTCCGGCAGTCGGCGGGGTTTCTCAACGCGTATGGCGACCGCTTTGCGCGGGAGATCGGTTACCTCTCCGATTCGTGCGGGGCATGGCGCGACCAGGCCGTCACCGCGCTCTCCGGCACCGCGGGGCCGGCGCGCCTGCAGCTCCTCATCCACCCCTTCTTCTGGGGCGAGCGGCACGCGGACCGCTGGCAGCGGCTGGACGAGTTCGTCGAGCAGCGCAGAACCGCCATCGCCGCGCGCGCGGCGGCCACGCGCGACGCATGGTCGGCGCACGCGGGCGTAAGGGAGCACGACGCCCGGCGGCCGTGACCGCCGCGGGATCCGAGGTGGGCGTGTGAACGTGGCGATCATCGTGGACGGCCTGATCGCCGGTGGTGCCGAGCGACAGGCGATCCTGACCGCGGCGCAGGTCGGCGGCCGCGGTCACGCGGCGCATGTCGTGGCCTGCAGTCCGGGCAACGATTACACCGCCTTCTGCAAGGACCTGGGCGTGGAAGTCGTCCACGTGACAGCCCGCGGCCCCCTGCGTCTGGGGCGCGTGTCCGGCCTGACGCGCCACCTCAGCCGGAGGCGGGTCGATGTCGTGCACGCGTTCAAGGGTTCGCCCAGCACCTACGGGCGGCTGGCGGCGCGCCTGGCGGGCGTGCCCTGCGTCTTCGGCGGCTATCGCGCGCTGCTGAGACCGAGCTGGCCGTTCCGCCTGGTGAACCGCGTTCTGTCGTGGGGCACCGCGGGCTGGATCGTGAACTCCGAACGCGTCCGGCGCACCGTCGTCGCCGACTACGGCGTTCCCGGCGAGCGCGTCCACGTCGTGCACAACGCCGTGCACCCGAGCACGTACGAGAGCCGGCTGACGCGGGCGGAGGCGCGGGCGCTCTTCGGCATCGCGGAGCGCACGACCGCGGTCACCATGATCGCCAACCTCCGCCCGGAGAAGAACCACGAGATGGTGCTGCGCGTGGCCCGCCGGTTGATCGACGCGGGCGCCGACGTCGTCTTCCTGCTGGCGGGGGAGGGACCCGAGCGAGCGCCCCTGGAGCGGGCGATCGCTCGGATGGCGCTCGATCGCCATGTCCGCCTGCTCGGTCACGTCGCGAACACGCACGACCTCCTTCGCGCCACGGACATCGCCGTGCTCACGACCGTGGCCGAGGGGCTGCCGAACGCCCTGCTCGAGGCCGGCGCGGCCGGGGTGCCGTGCATCTCGACCGAGAACGGCGGCGCGAGCGAGGTCGTCTTGCCGGGTCGGACCGGCTACCTCGTGCTCGTCAACGACGACGACGCCATGGTGACACGCCTGCAGGAGCTGGCCGCCGATGCCGGCCGGCGGGCGGCGATGGGAGCGGCCGCCCGCGAGCACGTCCTGGCGCGCTTTTCCCCCGAGGCGCTGGGCGATAGGATCCTGGCCGTCTACGCTGCAGGTCTGGCAGCCGAGCGCCGGTGAGACCCGGCGCGGCGCGGGCAGGAGGCGCGAACGAGATGCTCCTGGTGGAGTTGCTGGTGCGGCTGTGCGGCGGCTTCTGGTCGCTGCGGGAGAAATGCCTCCGGGCCCGCATGGCATGGCTGCGGGCCTGTTACCGCTGCCTCTACCACCTGCACCAGTCGCTCGGCGGGAGCCTGATCTCGCTCGAGGCCGAGTTCGGGGGGCGGCCGGTCCTTCCCCACGGCCGGCACGGCATCTTCATCTCGGGTGAGGCGCGCATCGGGCGCGACTGCGTCATCTTCCAGCAGGTGACGGTGGGTTCGAATGCGCTGCCCGACTCGAGCGGTCTGGGCGCGCCGGTCATCGGCGACCGGTGCTACCTGGGCGCGGGCGCCAAGATCATCGGGCGTGTCCGCATCGGCGACAACGTCCGCGTCGGCGCGAACTGCGTGGTGACCCAGGATGTCCCGTCCGACTCGGTCGTCGTCTCGAGCGTGCAGACGGTCATCCCCAAGCAGAAGCTCGTCAACCGCGTCTACACCTACCGCGGCTCCTGGGGGTACCTGGACGGGGAGCGTTTCGTGCGCGAGGCGGATCCCGAGATCGTGCGGCGTCTCGAGGCGGCCTTTCCCCGCGCGAACTGAGCGGGGGGATCCGCGACCGGAGGCGGCGATGCGCATGCCGATCAAGCTCAGCCGGGGGCAGTGGCCGGGGTGGGTCACGGCGCTGCTGCCCAGCCGCGAGGATCCCGCCGACCTCGTGCTCCCCGATCGGTGCCGCCGGCCGGGGGAGACGGTTGCGGCGCGCGCATGGTTCTCCCGCCGCGTCTCCGGGTTGGTCGATGGCGGCGTCTGGCGATCGACCGCGCCCGGCCGCCACGCCCGCACCCACGCGCTCATCGCGCGGCTGCCGGCGGCGGATCGGCGCACGATCCTGGAGGTGGGCGCGTCGGACGGGGTCACCTCCCTGGAGCTGATCTACGCTCTGGATGGGCGGTTCGATCGCCTGTGGGTCACCGATCGCACGCTGTGCGTCCGTCATGCCCGGCGCGGCGATCGCGTCTACTTCTACGATGAGGACGGCCGCTGTCTGCTGGTCTCCACCGGCCGGTTCCTGGCGTACGCGTCCGCCGGAGGCTGGCCGCCCTTCGGGGGGTGGGCGCGGCGGATCGTGGCCTTTGCGCCCGAGGCCTCCGCAGCGGATCTCGCCGAGCTCGATCTTGTACAACCCGACCTGCGCGCGCTGGCGGCACAGGACGCGCGGATCCTGATTCGCGCATACGACGCGACCCGACCTTGGGATGGGGGCGCGGTCGATCTGATCAAGGTCGCGAATCTGTTCAACCGCGCCTACTTCGCGCCGGATGTTATCGGCCGAATGCTGGCGACCCTGGCGGATGCGCTGCCGGAGGGCGCGCGTCTGGTGGTGATCGACAACCGGGGCGGACGGGAGAGCGCATCGGTGCTGCGGCGGACTGCCCGCGGGTTCGCGCTGGACGAGCGCGTGGGGGACGGGGCGGAGGTGACGGCGCTGGCGGTGGGGCTGGACCTGCCCGCGCCCGCGGCCGCAGGGGGCGCGCGATGACCGGTGCAGGCGCGGGGCGTGAGGCCGACATCGCGATCTGGGGCCGCGTGCCACCGCCCATCGGCGGCATGGCCGTGCACGTCGAGCGCCTCTTGCCGTACCTCGAGCGCGCCGGGCTATCCGTGCGCATGTACAACCTGCAGCGTCCCGGCCCTGCCCACCCGCTGGTGGCGGAGGTGTCGCACCGGAGACTGGCCTGGTTCCTGCGATTGCTCCTGGGCCGCGGCGAGCCGGTGCACTATGTGCTGGGGGGACGGGCCGTCACGCGGTTCGCGGCGGGGCTGCTGGCAGCGCTGCGCGGCAAGCGGATCGTCCTGCGGGTGGGTGGGGAGAGCCTGCGCCGGACGGGTCTGGAGGGCGGGCCGTTGGAGCGCTGGGCGACCCGCTTCGCCGTCCGGCGGGCCGCGGCCGTCATCGGCGTGAACGAGGAGATCTGCGCCCTCGCGCGCGGCCTGGGCGCACGGCCCGAACGCGTGCACCGGATCCCGGGCTTCATCCCGCCGCCGGAGACCGGGGAATCCGCCCCGGAGCTTGTTCGCCTCTTCGCCGCCCGCCGCCGGCCGCTCCTGGTGAGCGGGGGGCAAGTCGCCGAGCCCGGCCAGCGCGATCTCTACGGCGTGATGCAGCTCCTGGACCTGATGCCGCGTCTGCTCGCGTCGTTCCCGCGAGCGGGCCTCGTCTTCTTCGCGTACCAAGTGCGTCCCCGGGGCGATGCCCCGCACGAGCCGCTGGCGGCCGAGGTCCGGCGCCGCGGTCTCGGGGAGAGCATCCTGGTGCATCCCAGCGAAGGGCAGTTCTGGCCGGTGCTCGCGCTGGCGGATCTCATGGTGCGACCCACCCTCACCGATGGCGACTCGAACGCCCTGCGGGAAGCGCTCTACCTGGGGGTGCCGGTCGTGGCCAGCGACTGCGCGCCGCGGCCGGCGGGCACGCACTTGTACAGGGCGGGCAACGCGGTCGAGCTGGCCGAGGTGGTGACGCGCGTGCTCAGCGCCCGGGCTGACCAGGCGCCGCCTGCCGGTGCTCCCGCGACGGACGCGCCCGCCGCGCGGCCACCCGCCGCGGATGCGCGCGCCGCGCACGAGAATGCCGACCGGGTGGTTGCGCTCCTGCAGTCGTTGGTTCGCGAGGCGGCCCCGCTGCGATAAACGACCGGGCGGGGCCTCAGGCCGGAGGCCCCGCCTTCCCGGTCGCCTCGCGCACCGCGGCGGCGACGGCGTTGTTGTCGCCCTGGCGGGGCAGAAACGTCCGCAGCCACCACTCCACGTTGAGCAGCGACCAGATGAAGAGGCGCCGGTTGACCTCGCCGGCCAGATGCTGCGACACGAGCTCCCGCACCGGCTCGGGGTCGAGGTAGTCGTAGATGCAGGCGTGGTCGTCGAACACGACGCGCCGGACATAGTCCACGCTCTCGCCCTTGAACCAGCTCGCGTCGGGGGCGGAGAAGCCCTGCTTCACCGCCCGGGTGACCTCGGCGGGGATGTGGCGTTCCATCACGCGCCGCAGGAGCAGCTTGCCGTCGCGGGTCTTCTGAAAGTACTGCTCGATCTTGGCCCCGCCCACGTTCTCGTTGAGCCGCACGACGTCCGTCAGGCTGCCGAGCTTGAATCGCACCGGCAGGCGCTGGGCGAAGTCGACCAGGTCGTTGTCCAGGAAGGGCACGCGCGTCTCGAGGCCGTGGGCCATGCTGAGCTTGTCCTCGACGACCAGGAGGCCGTGCAGGAAGGTCTTGGCCTCGAAGTAGAGCGACTGGTTGACGTAGTCCTCGGGACGGGCGAGGCGTGGGGGCCGGGTCGTGAAGACATCGCGAAAGAGGTCCCGCGTCCAGACCCGTCCAACATCGCCCCAGATCGGCTGAAAGACGCGCTTGATGTGCCGGTTGTCGATCAATCGCTGCCAGTAGAGGTAGTACTTGTCGATGTAGTCCTCGAAGTCGGCGTTGACGACCGCACGGTAGTAGCGCCAAGGGTAGCCCCCGAACAGCTCATCGCCCCCCGTGCCCGCCAGGGCGACTTTCACGAACTTGCTGGCCAGCTGCGAGATGTAGAAGTTGGGATAGCTCTGCCCGACGCGCGGCTCCTCGAGATGAAAGACGAGGTAGGGCAGGACGCGCTCCATGTCTCCCGCCTTCAGCACCATCTCATAATGCTCGGTGCGGAAGAGGTAAGACATGTGCTCGGCCTTCTCGCGCTCGTCGAAGACGATCTCGAGGCCGGAGACCGAGTGCAGGTCGAATCCGCACGTGAAGGTGCGCATCCACGGCAGGAAGCTGGCGGCCACCGACGTGATGGCGCCGGAGTCCATGCCGCTCGAGAGGAAGCCGCCGATCGGGACGTCGCTCACGAGCTGGCGCCGGACGGCCTGCTGGAAGAGCCGATCGAGCTCCTCGGCGCAGGCACCCTCCTCGACCGGGCGCTCCGGCTCCTGGAAGGCGAAATCCCAGTAGCGCCTCGGCGCGGGAACCGATGCGGCTGAGAGCGGCACGTGCAGCCAGGATCCGGCCGGCATCAGCCGCACGCCGCGGAACAGGGTGCGGCCGGAGAAGTAGTTCTGGAAGGTGAAGTACTCGAGCAGCGCTTCGCGGTCGAGGTCGATGCGGTACGCGGGGTGGGCAAGGATGGCCTTGACCTCCGAGGCGAAGATCAGCACCCCGTTCGTCTCGGCCAGATAGAGCGGCTTGATGCCGTAGCGGTCCCGCGCGAGGAAGAGCGCGTGCTCGATGCTGTCCCAGATGGCGAAGGCGAACATCCCGTTGAAGCGCAAGACGGCGTCCGCCCCCCACTGCGCGTAGGCGCACAAGACGACCTCGGCGTCCGTGCGGGATCGGAACTCGTGTCCCAATCGCTCGAGCTCCCGGCGTAGCTCCGGAAAGTTGTACACCTCGCCGTTGTACACTATCGTGTAGCGCCCATCGCTCGTCTGCATGGGCTGGTGTCCGGCCGACGTCAGATCGAGAACTGACAGGCGCCGGTGAGCGAAACCGAGGGGACCGTCGGTGAAGGTGCCCTCGTCGTCCGGGCCCCGGTGGGCGAGCGCCATGGCCATGGCGCTCAGCGTCGCGGGTGCGGCCGGGCGGCCGCGCAGATCGAGATACCCGGCGATGCCGCACATGCTGCTACCTCAGTTCTTTCAGGGCCTCGACGACGTACGCGTAGTCTTCCGGTGTCATGCGATTGTGCAGGGGAATCGCCAGCGTCTGACGATCGCAGTCGCGGGCGACCGGGAAGTCCTCCGGGCGCAGGCCGAAGTGGTCCCGGTAGTAGCCGAGCATGTGCACCGCGTGTGTCCCGGCGCGCGTGCTGATGCCGCGCTCGAGCAAGCGCTGCATGATCTCGTCGCGCGCAAGGGGGGCCCGCGCCGGATCGACATAGCAGACGTATGCCTGCCAGGCATGATCGCAACCCGCCGGGGTGCGCGGCGTCGCCAGCCAGTCCACCGCGGCCAGCTCGCGCGCGTAGAAGTCCGCCCAGCGCCGGCGCTCGGTGATGAAGGCGTCCAGCTTGCCGAGCTGCACCAGGCCCAGGGCCCCCTGGAGGTCCGTCATGCGGTAGTTGTAGCCGAGGAGGTTGAACTCGGGCAGCGCAAACGGGCGCGGCCCCTGGCAGCGCTGCTCCTCGGGCAGGCTGGCCCCGTGGTTGCGCAGGGCGTCGACGGTGCGCGCGATGGCCCCATCCGCGGTGGTCACCATGCCGCCTTCCCCGGTTGTGATCGACTTGCGCGGGTGGAAGGAGAAGGCGGCCGCCACACCCAGGGTGCCAGCCGGCCGGCCGTGGTACGCGGCCCCCGAGGCGCAGGCCGCATCCTCGACGATCTGGATCCCGGGGGCGGCGGCGATGGCGTCGATGTCGGCGCACAGGCCAAAGAGGTGCACGGGCAGGATCGCGCGGGTGCGCGCGGTCACCTTGCCGGCGAGCTGGCTCGGATCCAGGGTGTACGTCTGCCGATCGATGTCGGCGAAGACGGGCCGGGCGCCGCAGTAGAGCACGGCGTTGGCCGTCGCCACCCACGTGAAGGCGGGGACGATCACCTCGTCGCCGGGTCCGATGTCGAGCGCGCGCAGAATCAGGTGCAGCGCGGTCGTGCAACTGCTGGTCGCCAGGGCATGCGCAACCCGGTGCCGCGCCGCGAAGGCGCGCTCGAAGGCGGCCACCTTCGGGCCCTGGGTCAACCAGCCGGTCATGACCGGCTCGCGCAGGGCCTGCCACTCCTCCTCGCCCGTGCACGGCTGGGCGATCGCGATCTTGCGCTGCGTCACGGCCGGACTATCGCTCATCGCCGAGCCCCGCGGCCCGCCGGCGGCGGGCAACGGCCTCCTGGTGATCGCGCCGCCACTCGATCAGGCGGCGCAGGCCCTCGTCCAGCGGCACGCGCGCCGTGAAGCCGATCTCCGCGGCGGCCTTCCGGGGACAGCCCACGCGGTTGGTCACGAACGTCTGGCCGGCCGGCTCGTAGCGGATGTCCAGATTCGCGCCCGTGCATTCCAGCAGCTTCACCGTCAAATCCTTGATCGTCGTGCGCAGGCCGGTGCCGACGTTGTAGAAGGCGTCCGTCGTCTGGGCCTGCATGGCGCAGAGGTTGGCCTCGGCGCAGTCGCCGACGTAGACGAAGTCATAGGCCTGCGAACCATCGCCGTAGACAATCGGCGGCAGGCCCCGATCGATCCGGTCCAGGACTTTCATGATGACCGCCACGTAGGCGCCCGAGTAGTCCTGCCGCGGGCCGTAGACGTTCATGTAACGCAGGCCTACGAAGTCGAGGTGTTGGGGCGTGTTCTTGAAGCGGTGATAGAGCGCGCGGCACATCTGCTCGCCGGCGATCTTGGTTGCGCCGTAGAAGGTCAGGTTGTTGTAGGGGTGATCCTCCGCCATCGGCTCGGTCACCGCGTCGCCGTAGACCGACGCCGAGGAGGAGTAGACCAGGCGCTTGACGCCGTGCTCGACGCAGGCCTCCAGGACGTTGAAGGTGCCGCCGATGTTGACCTCGAACGCGGAGCGCGGGTAGTCGTAGCAGTGGAGCAGCCACAGGGCGGCGAAGTGAAAGACGCCGTCGATGCCCTCCATGGCGCGTCCGAGGATGTCACGGTGCAGCAGCTCCCCGCCCAGCTCGAAGACGCGCACCCGTGGATCACGCAGCGCGGCGGCGATGTTCTCCTCGCGGCCACGCGAGAAGTTGTCGAAGATGCGGATCTCGGCCACATCTTGGCGGCACAGCGCATCGACCGTGTGCGAGCCGATGAAGCCGGCGCCGCCGATGACGAGGAATCGCTTGCCGGAGAGTTCCATGGTGCGCTCCTTCGCTGCCGATGCCGGGGGCGCCAGCCGGGCGCCGGCCGCCAGGCGACGGCGCCGCGGCGGGGTCCCGCCCCCTGGAAACTGCGCCACTCTAGCCCGGGACGAAATCCGGCGCAATTCGCGGCCGGACCGACCGGTTCTGGCTGGCGAGGGGGGCGACAGCCCAGGGGCCGCGACAGGTCCCGCGACTGCTCTTTCCGGCGCGTATGCGCGCGCGTAGGATGGCTCCCGGCTCGTTTTGCCGGGAAGTCGCGACACGACGGGAAAGGAGAGGGCCGTGGAGAAGACCCGCATCGACAACAACGCGTTCGTCTACCCGATGCCCATGGTGATCCTGGGCGCGGTGGTGGACGGCCGCGCCCATCACACCAACCGTGGCATCCTCGAGCACGGCCAGTTCAGCATCAGCGTTCCCGGGCGGGACCTGATGGCGGCGACGGACCACGCGGGGCTGGTCAGCGGCGGACGCGAAGACAAGTCGGGCCTGTTCGAGGCATTCACGGGGGACCTCGAGTTCGCGCCCATGGTCCGCGGCTGCCCCCTCACCATGGAATGCCGCCTCGTCGAGACGGTGAACCTGCCCAGCAACGACCTCTTCATCGGCGAGATCGCCGGGGCCTACTGCGACCCGGGGTGCCTCACCGGCGGCAAGCCCGACATACGCAAGCTCGACCCCTTCACGCTGACGATGCCCGACAACGGCTACTGGGCCGTGGGGGAGCGCCTCGGCCAGGCGTGGTCTGTGGGGAAGGGGTATCAGGCGCGCTGAGCGCGGATCAGGCGCAGGTAGGCCTCGACCGACTCGTCCACCGCGTAACGCTGGAACCACTCGCGCCCGCGCTGGCCCATCTCGCGGAAGGGCTCGGGCCGCCGCGTGTACTCGCGCAGCGCCGCGGCGATCTCCTCCGGCTCCCGCGCGTTCATCAGCGGGTATAGCTCCGGAACCTGGCCCTCGTACAGCCGGTCATCGCGGAAGTGCAGGAGCGGCTTGGCCAGCGCCTGGGCCTCGTAGATCGTGCCGCAGACGAGCCAGCTATGGTGAAACTCGCCGGTGGCGATGTCCGCCAGGCTCAGGCCGACCATGATCTCCTTGCGGGTCATGCGCGGGAACCAGTGCACGTGCTCGGCGATGCCCAGCTCGGCCGCGAGATCGCGGGAGGCCTGCACATCGGAGCCATAGTCAAAGGTCACGAGACAGGCGCGCGCGTGGGGCTCGGCGCGCAGGAAGGCCGCGAACCCGCGCAGCAGCCGATCGGTGCCCTTCCACGAGAAGCGATCGGGAGCGTTTCTCCAGATGTGACGGCCGTGGTGGAAGACGACCAGGTCGTGATCCGCGCGCACGCGGCGGAATTCCGGATACGCCTGGCTGTGGTCGTAGTGACGGGCGATCGTCTCGGGGTTGTACAGGGGGGTGTAGACCATCGGGATGCCGGTGTGTAGACGCTCTCCGCGGAACGCGAGGCGCCGGAGCACCCGCTCGGTCTCCTCGTTGGTGGCCGCGATGTTGATGCAGCGCGCCGCCCGGATGCCCGCCCGCTGGGCGCGGTGGAAGCGGCACCAGGCGAGCTGGTGGCGCGGGCGCACGATACGAAAGAAGGGCCAGGCGTAGAAGTCCCCCCCGAAGGGCGCGAAGATGTCGAGCCGTCGTCCAATGCGCTCCACAGCCGCCGGGGCCGTGCTGCAGCCGATGAGGAAGTCGTACGGCTCGAGGTCGGATCGGATGCGGCTGGCCGGCACCCGGTGGAGGGGATAGGCGCTGCCCCAGGGGACGGTGCGCGTGTAGGACTCGTAGTCCCGGTCGAAGGCGTCGGCCGACGGGTGAAAGTGCTCGGTCTCGTTGTCGAGCAGGAGGAGTTCGGCGTCCACCCCGCGGTCGCGCAGGTAGCGCACCAGCGAAAAGAGATTGTTGTTGGTGTTGCCGATGCAGGCGACCTTCATCGGGCGCTCCACGCTTACCGCGCCGGGCCGGCCCCGCCAGCAGCGGCTTGCCCCCGCAGCGCATTCCCGCGACCGGCGCGCACGATTGCTAGCACGCGGCCCGGGGGCCGGCAAGGCGGGCCTGGCGAGGCCGCGGTCGCCACGGGTCCGCGGCCGGCCGAAATCCCTGGCCCTCCCAAAGCGACCGGGATAGAATGCCGCGACCCCGCACCAGCATCATCACTTAGGGGGATCGGCGTGTGAGCCCCGCGACCCAGGAACCGCAATTCCAGGACGCCCTGCGCCAGGGGTCGCTCGCCTTTCGGATCAAGTCGCTCGTGCGCGACAGCGCGACCTACGGCAGCGTCGATGTCATCAGCCAGATGCTGGGCATCCTCCTGGTGCCGATCATCGTGCGGGTCTTCGCGGCCGGCGAGTACGCGGTCGTGGACGGCATCCGGGTTGCGAGCCTGCTGGTGCTGGGGATCGGCCTGATGGGATTGAACCAGGCGGCCGCGCGCTTCATCTCCCAGGAGGACGACGCGCGCGTCAAGAACCAGATCGTGGGCGAGGCCCTGCTCGCCGCGCTCGCGATCACCGTCGCGCTCGGCGTCGTGCTCTTCGCCGCGGCCCCGCAGGCGATCGGCTTCTTCCTGCGCACGGGCGAGCAGCCTCACGTGCGGGCCTTCCGGCTCATGCTGATCGCTGTGCCTTTCACGGTCGCGGTCACCTTCGCGAAGATGCTCCTCAAGTGGAATTTCCAGCGGAGAGCCTACGTGAGCCTCTCCGTCGGGCACACGGCGGCCGTGCTGGTCCTGTCGGTGCTGTTTGTCGTGCCGTGGCGGCGCGGCGTGCCGGGGATCTTCGAGGCGCAGCTCCTGGCGACGGTGCTGGCGGCGGTGGCCGCGATCGCGCTGTGCCGGCGGCATGTCGCCTGGCCGCGCGAGCGGCGGCTCGGCCCCCTGCTGCGGTTCGGATCACCGCTGATGCTCGTGGGAATGCTGCAGAACCTGGTCCCGTCGATCGAGCGCTTCCTGATCGTGCGCTTCCTCGGTCTCGCGCCCCTGGGGCTCTACGCCGTGGGCCAGCGCTTCGCCGCGATCGTCGGTGTCCCGGTGGGCGGGTTCAACGTCGCCTGGACGCCCTTCGCTTACACGATCTACCGGGAGAAGGACGCACAGGCGACCTTCCGCCGGGTCCTCGATCTCTACTGCGCCGCGGCCGGGGCGCTGGCCCTCGTCTTCGTCCTGCTGGCCGATCGGGTCCTGCCGCTCTTCGCGTCCGCGCGCTACGCGGGCGCGCTCGAGGTGGTCGTGCCCCTCGTGTACGCCGTGATCGTCGGATCGCTGAGCAGCTTCAGTGGTCTGGGGATCGCGCTCGCCAACCGCACGCATCTCTCGGCGGTGGCCTACGCCGTGCACCTGGCGGTGACCGCGACCGGCATCCTGGTGCTGGCCGGGCCTTACGGGTTGGCGGGCGTCGCTTACGGTGTGCTCCTCGGGAAGCTGGCGCTGGTGGCATTCGAGACCGTGGCCTCTTGGCGGGCCCATCCGCTGCGCTTTCGCTGGGCGGTTGCCCTGGGGGCGCTGCTCGTCTCCTTCGGTCTGTCGCTGATCGTCGCGCACTTCTGGTGGCGGGCGCTGTAGGCGGGTTGCCGGATTGAATTCCCACCCGGCTGTCCGTATCTTCTGGGTGCGTCCCACGTCCGATTTGAGAGGGAAAGTCTCGCGCCTGGCGGCAGGGTCTCCGTCCCGGCCGCTCCCGCCGTCGCGACGCTCTCCAGAAACCGTCCGGCAACCCGCCAACCAGGAGGGAGTCATGCTCAAGCATCTGACCTACCTAGTCGTCCTGGGCTGCCTCGTGTTTCTCGGCAGCCCGTCGGCCCGTGAGCTCACACCCATCGAGGAGCTCGGCAAGCTGATCTTCTTCGACGAGAACCTGTCGACGCCCCACGGACAGTCGTGCGCTGCCTGCCACGGTCCCGACGTCGGTTTCACGGGCCCTGACGCTCACGTCAACATGGAAACGGCGGTGTATCCGGGTGCTGTTCACACCCGCTTCGGCAATCGCAAGCCGCCGGCGGCCGCCTACGCCACGTTCAGCCCGGATTTCCACTGGGATCCCATTGAGGAGATGTACGTCGGCGGGATGTTCTGGGACGGCCGGGCGCTCAACACGATCGAGCAAGCCAAGGGGCCGTTCCTCAACCCGCTCGAGCAGAACAACCCGCACGAGAAGACGGTCGTCCGCAAGATCCGGCTGTCCGAGTACGCCGACCTCTTCGAGGAGGTCTTCGGCGTTGGATCGCTCGACGACGTGCCGACCGCCTATCAGCACGTGGCCGAGGCCATTCACTTCTACGAGGCCTCGCCCGAGGTGAACCAGTTCACCTCCAAGTACGACTACTACCTGGCGGGCCTGGTGAATCTAGACCCCGTGGAACAGCAGGGCCTCGAGCTTTTCAATGGCCGGGGCAACTGCGCCCTGTGTCACATCAGCGAGCCGGGTCCCGGCGGAGAGCCGCCCCTTTTCACCGACTACACCTACGACAACCTCGGGGTGCCCAAGAACCCGAACAATCCGTTTTACGGAATGCCCACGCACTTCAATCCCATGGGCGAGGACTACATCGACTACGGTCTCGGAGAAGTCGTCGGTGAACCGGATCAGATGGGGAAGATGAAGGTCCCCACCCTGCGCAACGTGGGCAAGAAGCCTTACCCGGAGTTCGTGCAGGCGTACATGCACAACGGTGTCTTCACCGACCTCTATACAGTGGTTCACTTCTACAACACCCGTGACGTGGCTGGTGCGGGTTGGCCGCCTCCGGAGGTGCCGGAGAACGTGAACACCGACGAGCTGGGCGACCTCGGGCTCTCCATCCAGGAGGAAGAGGCGATCGTGGCCTTCATGCTCGCGCTCTCGGATGGCTACGTCCTCGCGCCTGAGGGCGGCGCCTCCCAGAGCGTGCAAGCTGGCCTGGCGGGTCAGCACCTGACGCTCGCGGGTGTGCCGGGCGGCGTGCGCTTCGTCCTGCCGTCAGCCGGGACCGTGGATCTGCGGATCTACGACGTGGCCGGGCGCCAGGTGCGCCTGGCCCTCGCGGGCGCTGCCTATCCGTCCGGAGAGCATGGCTGGCAATGGGACGGCCGGGATGACGCCGGCCGCGCCGTGGGCTCAGGCCTCTACATGTACCGCATCGCGTCGGGCGCCGAGAGCGACGCGTACCGAACCCTCGTGCTGAGGTAGACGGAGTCGTCCGGTCAACCACCAGCACTCAGCGGGTCCCCGGCCGGCGCTGCCCGGCCGGGGATTTGCGTCCGTGGCGATCGAGGGTCTGAGGGTGCCGGTGGTCGGTCGCGAGGAACCGATCCGAAACAAGAAGGTCACGGCCCATCCACATGGCCCGGAGACGAGGCTTGCATCCACCATCCTCTCTGGCAGACTGACACGGGCTGCCGCGGCCGTTGCCGCCCAGCGGGCACCCGCGGACAGGTGCGGCAGGGAGGAGTCAACCATGCGCGATCCCATCTTCGTGACCGGGCTGCGCAAGTCCGGAACATCGCTGGTCAAGACGCTGCTCGACGGGCATCCGGAAGTCTTCATGTTTCCCGCCAACGAGTTCGAGTTCTTCCACTACACGCACCACGACGCCGTCGTGGCCGCCAAGTACATGCACACGAGCGACGTCGACCTCATCCGCCGCGAGATGGCCCAGAATCCGTACATCACGCGCCTCAATCGGACGGAGGAGGGGAGCGCCGATTACCGGCCCAGCGTCGACATCGAAGGCTGGCAGCGCGAGGTTCTGGCCGCGGAGGTCGGGAGCTACCCCGAGCTGATCGAGCTGCTCTTCACGGCCATGGCCCGCCACTGCGCGCATTTCGAGGGCGATATCGATGCCGTGCGCGTCGCCGCCAAGTGCGTGCTCAACTGCGAGTACTTTCCCGAGCTGCGCGCATGGTTCCCCGACATCCGGATGGTCTACGTCCTGCGCAATCCGTATGGCCACTTCAACGCCATCCGTGAGAGCAGCCGCCGGGGGGCGCGCTACGAGGGGCAGCGCCTGAACAAGCTCCGCCACCGCTATCCGATCCTCGGCACCGAAATCCGCCGGATGCGGCTGTCCTACTACTTCATGCGCAAGTGGCGCGCGCTCGATCCCGAGCACTTCTACGTGCTCGTCTACGATCGGCTGCTCGAGAACCCGGAGCGCGCGCTGCGGGATCTGGCGGCCTTCCTGGGGATCGCGTACGACGACTCGTTGCTCCAGCCCACGATTGCCGGAGAAAAGTGGACGGGCAATAGCTGGAAGGTCCCGGCCTTCGATCAGATCGACAAGCGCCCGCTCACGCATTGGAGGGAGGACATCTCCAAGCTCGAGATCCGCCTCATCAACCTCTACTTCGGTGACGTGCTGGACGAATTCGGCTTCGAGCGCATCGAATCACGCGAGCAGATCTGGAAGCCGATCGACTGGTCCGAGCGGCCGATCGAGTACGTCGTCAACCGGCTGCTGTTCAAGACGCGCGCGTGGTTCTCTGAAGTTCCGCTGAGCGATGCGACCGGGCGCGGTCCGGGGGCCGATCCACCGGCGCGGCCGTACGCCTCGGCCGTCTCCTCCATCGCGATGAGCGAGACGCCCTCGCTGCCGGCCACGGATCCCGGTTCTCGCACGAGCGCTCGGTCGCCCTCCGGGGCCTTGAGGCGCACGAAGTAGGAGAGCGCGAGCATCTCGGGCGGCAATCGCGGCCGGCAGGGGTCACTCGATCTCCAGGATCTCCGAGCTGTTCTCGTAGGGCAGCGTCACCGTGACGGCCAACCTCCCCTCAACGTCGGCCGTGCCGGTGCCGTACGACCCGTGATCGACGCCCGTGATCTCGTACTGCTGGAGCGGTACGAAACCCTGCAGCCCCAGGGCCTGGCCCTGCGCCGCTGACTCGTTGCGGAAGACGAACACCCGCGCGTCGCCCACATCGGGAACCAGGAACTCCACCGCATCCCAGCTATCGGCACAGCCCGTTTCGGATCCACCACAGAAGCTGCGCTGGGTCAGCACGTTGTAGACCTCGCCCTGCAGGAACCGGCGATTGGCCTGGTAGTAGTCGATCGCCGCCGCGACGATGGCGCTGAACTCCGGGGACCAAGCCGTCACGTCGCAACTGATCGTGTAGGGGCCCAGCATGGGTGTGCGGGCGTAGTGCCGGCGCACCGCGGCCTGCTCCGCGGGTGCGAGGCCCGTGACATCGGGCTCCCGGTAGAGGAAGCAGCCCGTGTAGCGGGGCGGGACGGCACAACGCAACGACTCCATCGAGTAGCGCGACATGCGGAGCAGCATCTCAGCCGGATCCGCATCCTCCCCCACCGCGACGTGCCCCACCGGCCAGCTCGACTCGAAGGTCACCTCGGGAAACTCCTGCCGCACCTCCGCCAGCATCTGGTAGTAGCCGAGCAGGGTGGATTGGACGCGGTGGAGCGAGAGGTCGCCCGGTTCCAGCGCCATGCGATGGCTGTGAGCGGTCGAGTTGCACGGGTGCATCCCGCCGTCGAACTTCAGGTAGCGGGCCCCGTAGCCGTCCTCCTCCAAGAGCCGCCGGAGTTGGCTCTTCATCCACTGCCGGGCCGGGGTGTGGGCGCAGCACAGCTCGCCGAGGTAGCCGACCTGCGCGCTGGTGTGAAAGAGGGTTGGGCATGGTTGTGTTGAATCGGGTTCGCAGGCTCTCCAAACGTAGTCATGGCTATGTGGCTCCGTGTATGAATCGAAGCCCCAGGGCTGACACCGGAAAGAGTCAAGGGCAGTGTAGAAACAAGGTGTTCCCACGGGGGGATTCTGTCCCCAGCACTCTAGCTCGCCAGCCACACGGAAGAGCATGGTGTCCACGCCGCAGGGATAGACCCAGAGGCCGGCGTCCATGCCGCGTGCCCCCAGCTCATCGATGAAGTCCGGCAGTGTCGTGCTTGGCTCCGGGAAGCGCCACCCGTCGCTCACCCAGTACCCCGTGCCGTGCCGATAGCAGTCGAAGCCGCCCGAGCCGGTGGGGGGCAAGCACAAGGAATACGGCCACCAGTTGGCATCGATGACGAACAGCTCGACGCCGAGATCCTCACAGACATCCGCCTGATCCGACAGCGTCTCGTAGGTGAACCCCCAATTGTCCCAGAAGTAGGTCAGATACTGTACCTGCGGCATGCTGTCAGGGGGCAGGGGAGCAAGCGGGGCGTAATGATCCCGCATGAACCGATGGGTCCGCAGCGTCGCATCATCGATGGTCCCGTCGGTGAACATGAAGTAGACGTGGCTGCCCTCTACCGACGACCCGGGTAGAAGGACCTGCGGCACGATGTTCCCACGGTCCTCCTCTTTATCCTCCTGATCGAGTTCGGTCGAACGGGTCCGCTCCACATTGTAGGTCTTGACATCCAGCCCGATCCCAGACTGCGGCCTCGCAAACGATGTCAAGTTCGGCCACTCCTGAGCCGCCGAGGCCTGCACCAAGCCGTTGATGAACCCCTCGGCCCGGCACCACGTCGAATCGTTGCCCTCGATGCGCAGCGTGTCGTATCGCACGGCAGACCAGGCCAGGATGGATTCCCAGCTACACAGCTCCTTCGTGTACGGCCACCACCCCACATCCACGTCGCTCAGGTTCGCTGCTTGACCAGCTTTGATGCACTCCACCCACCAGTGCGACCGCTCCCCCGGTATCCACCCCGCCGGCGAGAGCTGCCGTCGGGCGGACGCCAGATGATGGACGTAGAGCGTGTCCTTCGCCGCGGTGTTCGTCGCCCGCG
>CAZDKK010000032.1:0-53059 GCA_964506245.1 uncultured bacterium
CGTGGAAGCCCTGGCGGGCCTGCGCACAGATCTGGAGGAGACTGGAGAGGAGCGGCTGCACCCCACCCTCGGGCTCATTCTTCATACTCACCACGTGACCGTCGGCTATTGCTTCGCACCCTCCGAGCTGACGGCGTCGCATCAGATCTCCCTCGAAATCCCCTTGACCCACTGATTGGGTCCCGGCACGCGCCCGGCACGCCGGTTGTCAGCCCCTCAGGACACTGCTAAGGTCACTTGGATGCGGCCGGAGTCGAGGCCGTGCGCTGGTGCGAGGATGCGCCGGCGCAGGAGTGGGGGAGGCGAGGATGCCCAAGATGCTGGTGACCGGGGGGGCGGGCTTCATCGGGTCGCACGCCGCCCTGTACTTTGCGGAGCGGGGCTATGATGTTACCGTGCTCGACAACCTCTCGCGCGGCCGGCTGCTGAAGCGGGAGGATCCCAACGCTCGCTTCAACTGGGAGTATCTGGGGGGACGCGAGCGGATCACGCTCGTGGAGGCGGACGTGCGCGAGCCCCAGCCCGTGGGCCGCCTGGCAGCCGAGGCGGACGTGATCCTCCACGCCGCGGCGCAGACCGCGGTCACCACCTCCACCACCGATCCGGAGACCGACTTCACCAGCAACGCGCTGGGCACCTTCCGGGTGCTCGAGGCCGCGCGGCGGGGCGGCCGCCGGCCGGCGGTTGTCTTCTGCTCCACCAACAAGGTCTACGGCGAGAACGTCAACGGTCTCGAAGTGCGTGCGGACGGCGAGCGCTACCGCTTCGCCCCCGAGTGGAAGACCGGTATCCCCGAGAGCTTCTCGATCGACCGCTGCGAGCACACGCCCTACGGCTGCTCGAAGCTGACGGGCGACATCTACGCCCAGGACTTTGGCCACCTCTACGGGCTGCGCGTGGGCGTCTTTCGCATGTCTTGCATCTACGGGACGCGCCAATTCGGCATGGAAGATCAAGGATGGGTCGCCTGGTTCGTCATCGCCGCCCTGGCCGGCAAGCCGATCACGATCTTCGGGGACGGCAAGCAGGTGCGTGACGTGCTCTGGATCGACGACCTGCTGCGGGCCTATGAGGCGTTCATCCGCAGCGACCTGCGGGTCGAGGTGTTCAACATGGGGGGCGGCCCGCGCTTCACGCTCTCGCTGCTGGAGCTGCTCGAGATGATCCGGGAGCAGACGGGGGGGCGGCCCGCGATCACCTATGCTGATTGGCGCCCCAGCGATCAGAAGGTCTATGTCTCGGACACGCGGCGGGCGCAGCGCATGCTCGCCTGGGCTCCCGAGGTGAGCCCGCGCGAGGGCGTGGGGCGCCTGATCGCGTGGGCGCGGGCGAACATCGGACGATTCGCGTAGCGGTCAGCGGCGCGACCGCGCCGAGCTGGGCGCGCAGGAGGGCTCCGATGAGCGCGCGGAGGAAGGCGATGCGCAGCCGCGCCAAGTGGCTGGCCCTCGCATCGCTGGCCGGGCTGGCCGCGCTGGCGGCCACGGGCTGCGGCTACTCCTTCTCGGGTAGTTCGTTGCCGGGGCACTTGAAGACGATCGCGGTCCCGGTGTTCGAGAACCAATCGCTCGATCCGACGATCGCCGAGGAAGTGACCCGCGGCCTGCTCGACCAGTTCCTCGAGGATAATCGCCTGAAGGTCGTGCGCGAGGCGCGGGCGGACTGCGTGCTCGAAGGCAAGGTGACCGGCTATCAACGGCGCGTCTACAGCTACAGCGCCTCGCAGGAACCGCAGGAGTACATCGTCGTCATCGAGGTGGCGGTGGCGCTCAAGGACCGGGTCAAGAACCAGGACCTCTGGCGCAAGGACGACCTTCGAGCGACCGCGACCTATGCGGCCGTGGCGGGCACGCAGGTGGGCCAATCCGACAGCGAGACCGAAGCGCGGACCCTGGCCATTCGCCAGCTCGGGCAGGACATCCTCGCCAAGAGCCTCGAGCAGTGGTAGCGAGCGCGCCAGGGGCGGGGGAGAGTGAGCGCCGATGGGCACCGTGGTCAAAGGGATCGACTTCGCGCGATGGATCGCCGGGCGGCGCCCGCAGGGCTTCTACGCCTTCTGCGGGGCCGAGGTGCAGCTACGCGACGAGGCGATCGCCGCTCTCAAGGAGCGTCTCGCCGGGGACGCGGGCGCGCCGGGCGGGACACGCTACGCGGTCGAGAGCTGCCAGGTGGGGGAGACACCCGTGCAGGAGATTGCCGCCATCGCCTGCCAGGGGGGCCTCTTCGGCGCGGAGCGCCTGGTGCTGATCGACGGTCTGGAGCGGCTCACGCGCGTGCGCAAGGACAGCGAGCGGGAGGCCTGGCTCGCGTTGGTGCGCGGTCCCGCGGCGAACACGGTCGTGCTGATGAGCGTGCAGGGGTCGCGTGAGCTGAGCGGTCGCTCGACCTTCCTGTCTAGGTTGCTGGCGGCGGTTCAGGTGGTCGAGTTCTGGAGCCTCTTCCCGCGCGACGCGGCGCGCTGGGTCATCGCACGGGCGCGAAGGGAGGGGCTGGAGCTGGGGCCGGATGCCGCAGCGTATCTGATCGAGCACCTCGGGACGGAACTAGGGGTGCTGGCCCGCGAGGTCGAGCGCATCGCGCTCCTCCACGGCGCCGGGCGGCTCGCGGTGGGCGAGCTGCGCGAGCTCGTGCGCAGCGGCGTGCTCGGCTCTTCGTGGGAGTGCGTGGAGGCTCTGGTGCGCGGGGATGCGGTGGGAGCGATCGACCGCCTGCAGGGCGTTCGTCGCGAGGAGGCCTCGTTCAGCTTCACCTGGAAGCTGACCACGGCCGCGCGCGCGGCGCTGCTGGGTCAGGAGCGCGCCTACGGACCGGGAGCCGGCGGACCGTGGAAGGGCAGGGGCGGCGTAACTGCTTCAACGGCTGGCGTTGACAAGGGGGACCTTGCCCGACTCTTGCTCGAGTGCTACTACTGGGAACGCCGTGTCAAACAGGGACGTTGGCTGGGTGCGCACGACTTCATAGGGCTGGAAGCGCTGGCAGCGACCCACGCGTTGCGTTCCGCCTCACCCGGTCATGCGGCTGGCCCGCGGGGCAGAGAAGCCCAGCGCGGGTGAGGTGAAGCAGGGGAACAGCGGGGCGGCGCTCTCTTCGCGCAACGGGGAGGAAGCCATGGTCGGCGTGTTGGATGTGACGGATGCGACGTTCCAGAACGAGGTGCTCGGGGCCGAGATTCCAGTCATGCTCGACCTATGGGCTGACTGGTGTGAGCCGTGCAAGACCCTGGGACGGGTGTTGGACGAGCTCGCCGGCGAGTACACGGGGCGTGTCAAGTTCTGCCGCATGGACGTGGCATCCAACCCGCGGACGGTGGCGCGATACCACGTGATGAACCTCCCCACCCTGCTCTTCATCCAGGGCGGGAAGGTCGTCGGCCAGCACGTCGGGGCAGCGCGGCCGGCGGACCTTTCGGAGAAGATCGATTCCCACCTCGGGCTCATGGCCCACTGAGGCCGACCCGCGGGTGGTGACCAGAAACGGGGAGGGACCTGCCGGATGGCAGGTCCCTCAAGCCCTTCGAGCCTGGGGCCGTGGCCGCAGACCCGCGATCGGTTTTCGCCGACCGCACCAGGTTTGGGAGCGCGAACCGCGCGCCCCGTGCCGCACGAACCCGAAAGTGGTCACCACACTCAAGGATTCTGGGCCCTCGGGTTTACGGACCGCTCACGCAGGCCGCAGACGCAGCTCCCTTTACCGAGAGCGGGCTCTGTTGCTGTCGCCTTGGATCCTCATCTCATGGCCGCTCTCGGCGCAGCTACCTGCACGGGCAGTGCCAGCCTGCTGCTTCCGGATGCTCAACGCGCGAAACAGCGAGCGCGAGGCCCGGACGCGGCGCCGGACCCGCGTCGCAACCGGTTGAGACTGTTGGGATTGCCCGGGAGCGATCCCCGGGATGATGCCATTCGGTAAGGCGCCGCGCAGGCATGGGGCCGCGGCGGACGAGAGCCCCCGAGGCACATCCGCCTGCGCGGGATGCAAACTTCTCACCGCGAACGCGTGCAGAGTGCATGCTCTGGAGCGGAGGGAAACCTGGGACGAAAGAGCCCCGCGAGGGGGCCAGAGAGCCGTGCGGGGGAGGTGGCTGAGACGCGGAAAGTCGCGCCGGCGGGGATCCCCAGCTCAGGTTGACATAATAGATATTATGCGACGTCAGTCCTTCACGCTGTTTCTCGCCTGCGGGCGCCAGCAACCGCCTCATGAAGCTCCCGCGCTGGGCACCTCCGGGGGCCGCGTTCTCCCGCCCCCGGCGCTCGCATCCCCGCCGAGTTCACGCTGCAGAGACTTCCCTAGGCCTCGCTGCCCAGACCCCTGCGGGACCTTCGCTGCTGCAGGGTCCCAACGGCCACGCCCAGGGCAAGGCCCACGCCAACGCCGACCGCGATGTTGCCTGTGGCCAGGCCGAGTCCCGCGCCAACGGCGTTGCCTGTGGCCAGGCCGAGTCCCGCGCCAACGGCGACGCCGATGGCAAGCCAGAAGGCCAATGGGCTGGACGGTGCCTTCTTGGGGGTCGTCTTCGGGGGCATGGAATCCCTTGGTCTCCGGAAGATCTTCGCGTGGGAAGGTCAGGAGCGGCCGCCCGCTCAGGAGCCTCGACTTCTGGTGAATTCTCGCTTCTAGTGAATTCTCCGACCCGTGCCTGAAGCGCATTAGGTTCAGTAGGTTGTGGATCTGGCATCTGGTCCATGGCCCACAGGGGCAATCCCCGGTTAAGCAAGATCCCCGCTCCGCCGCCTGGGATCCGCGGACACGAGCGGGGATGAGCCGGCTGCGGGCGGCGTGACGACTACCGTGGCAGCGCCGCCTCGGCCTCGGCCATGTAGAAGTTGACCATCGCCATGACGCTCGCCTCGTTCATGTCGCGAGCGCGCTCCAGGAGGCCCTTGGCCCGCTCAGCATCGCCACCGCGCAGGGCGCAGCGCCCCGCCGCGACGAGATCCTCCGCCTGGAACGGCGTTTTCTCGCGACCTGCCTGCTCGTACGCCTGGGACGCCTCCGGCCAGCGCTGCAACGACTCGAGCGCCGACGCCTTTCCGCGCTGGGCCGCTGCCCCGAGCGCACCGCCGCCGACCGAGCCGCACGCCTCGTCGTAGACGCGCAGCGCCTCGTCGTATCGCCCTTGGGCCGCCAGGGCGTCGCCCAGGTAGATGCGACCGGTCTTGGCGGCGGCAGAGCCCCCGTGGCCATCGACGAGTTGCCGGAGCTGGGTCTCCGCGCTCTGGGCGTTGCCCTGCAGGAAGTAGGCTTGCCCCGACGTCAGGAGCTGCTGCGCCTCGAGCTCCGCCTTCTTCTGGCCGCGGGTGATCATCAAAGCGGCGAGGGCCACGATGACGATTGCTGCCACGCCCAGCGCTGCCCAGCGCACGTTCCGCCGCGTCCAATCGACCGCGTGCTGGATCCACTCGAGCACGGGGTCTTCGCGAAGCTCTTCCTTCGTCATGTGGGCCACGTCCAAACCCTCCTCACAACACCGCCCACGGGCGGCCACAGCCTGGCACCCTGGGCCAATCCACTCTCTACCCCTTCCCGCTCCCTACGCGTCCTTTCGCGCCCCTTCGCGCTGCGCCTCCCCGCATCCGCCGCCACGCTGCCCGCGCGGCTGTGCTAGCCTGCTCCTAGCCTGCAGCGAACTGGCGGGCCATCACCCCGGGATCGAGGCCCGAAACACCCCATTCTGCCAGGAATTCCTCCAGAGGAACAGCATAACCGTGCCGGGCCGCCGTCTCCACCAGGGCTCCGAGGGCCTGATGCGCGTACCAGTCCGGGCCCCAGCGCACGGCCAGAGCGTCGCGGATCTGGGCTGCCAGCACGAACCCGAGCAGCCTGCCGCCGCTGCGGTAGCCGTCGCAGGCCAGGAGGCAGGACTCGTGATCGCGGGCGACGATTCGGGGCCAGGCCAGGGCCCGTTCCGTAATCTCCTTGCAGCGGTCCGCGTTCCTGACCTGATCCCCGCCCTGATTCCCGGCGCGCTCTGCCTGCCGTAGCTCGAGCTCGAACAGACACTCCCCGGCCGCCCGGCGGGCCAGATAGAGCCGGCGCAGTTTCATCGCGGCGGCCACCTCCTCCGCCATCTCTGGGCCGATGGCCTCGGCCACCCAGACCGGCTCCTCGGCGATCATCGCGCAGAGCGCCCCCACAGTCGCCGGCAGGATGTTCGTGCCCACGAAGGCGTCCTCGAAGGGCAGGTCGCCGGGCATGTGGACGTAGAACTGCCCCTCACCCACAGCCTCGAGCAGATCGGGCAGATCGCTGAGGCCGCCCGTGGGGACCATCGAGACCACCGCCTCGCCCGCCGCCAGGGGCCATGCCGCAGCCTGCGGGGCGCGATCCCGCTTCTCACCCACGCGGAGCGTGAGCCTGTTCTGCTGCCGGAGGTCCATTCCAGCCGCTGCAAGCGCGCGCCCGGTGAGGTCAAGCCAATCGCGCTCACCGATGCTGGCGCTCAGGGTCGGAAACGAGAAGAGGAACTCGGCGTCATAAGTGCGGACCCGGCGCACCTCCAGGCCGAGCTCCGCTTGCGACAGCGTCTCCAGTCGAGCCAGGAACGGCGCCTCGGTGTCATCGAGCACGCGCTCGGCCACGGCCCGCAGCTGCTCCGGGTCCCAGCCTTCGACGATCTGCAGCAGATCGTAGTACCCCGCGTAGCCCAGCTCCCGGCAGTACTGGTCGAGCACGCCCAGCATGCCGCGGCGGTAGACCGCCATTCTCTGGCAGAGCGGTCCGGTCGCCATCCACCAGGCCAGGCGCTGGTCGCGATCGGGTTGCAGCATCAGCCGGCGGTCGAGGTCGAGCAGCCGGAGCTGGGTGTCCTCGGCCATCACGGTCTGGCTACGCAGGTCCCTCAGGGAGGCATCGTAGAGCGAGGCGACGCGTGCGACCGCCCCATGGAGTTGGAGAATGCCGGCGAGGCGCCGGTAGCGGGCGCGGGCGACCTCGTCCTGGGCGGTGCCCAGCAGCCGGTCGAGCTCCGCGTTCTTCTCCGGCGTCAGCAGGTAACGGAACCGGGCGTAGGCCTGGTCCAGCTCCGGCGCGCGGCCGTCCGCGTGGGTCGCCGCTTGGCACCGGTTCACGGCCACGATCATCTCGGACGTCTTCTCGCGAAGGCGCTCGAGCTCACCGGCGGACTGTGCATCGACGGGGGTCAGAAGCAGCAGGAGGATCGCCACGACTGTGGGCCGGCGCACGCGATGCAGCATCGCCACGATCGCGCGCCCCCAGGTCCCCACGGCCGCTGCCCGGTGCGCGAGCGGCGCGGCGCATCCGCGGTGGATCTCCATGGCCGTTCCCTGTCCGTTCCCCGCTGATCCGTGCTGTCGGACCAAGGTTAGGGCGCCACGGGCTGCTGCGCCACCGGCTCCGCGTGCGCCGCACACACGAGGTCGCCCCCCACGGCCGCCGCGCGGGAGCGCACGTGCCGGTCACAGATCGGGCACCTGGGTTCCCAGAGGCTGCCGCCGGCCAGATCGGCCGTCAAGAACGGCCGCACCCCACGTCCGGCCAGGGGCACCAACCAGCAGGGCCGCATGAGGACACCCAGCGCTGAGAGGCGCACGAATACGCCGGCTTCCCAGAAGCGGGCGACTTCCTGCACGCGCCGCTTCCAGTCGAGCTGCAGGGAATGGACGCGCTTGGATTCCTCCTCGGGCGTCATGCGGCCGCGGCCCACGGGGTGGCGCACCTCGTCGATCAGCCGCCGGTAATAGGCTTCGATGTTGGCGGTCTCGCGCGCGATCTCGATCGTGGCCGCGTCCTTGAAGGTACGCGCGCGGCGCTGCAGGCGCCGGTCGAGCAGGCGCAGCGAGCGCAACCACGTGCCGCGCGACGGCAGTGCACTCAGCTCCTCCCACCCCCCGGTCGGCTGCGGGCTCGCGGCGCGGATCTCTGCGAGCAGCGCCTCCGGGTTGGCGAGCACCTCGCCGCGCGTGGGATCGAGCCCGATCATCACCAGATCGTCCGGCACGTCGATCGTGCGGAACTCAGCGACGTAGACGAAGAGAAAGACCGGATGGTAGCCGGGGCGCGGGCGACCCCAGCGCGCGCCCTCCACGGCCGGCAGGCCCCTGAGCTGCGGGGCCTGCGCTGGCAGGGGGGGCGTGTGGGCGTAGACCACGGTGTAGCGCCCGGCGCGCGTGGCCTCCCCCACCAGCCGGTCGAGGTAGGCCGACCCGACCGCGACCAGCTCCGCCTCCGGGTGATCGTGGTGCGCCCGGGGCCCGAACGCCAGCAGGCGGGCGAGCAAGGCGCTGCCATCCCCGCCGGTGCCCTCGGAATCCCCATGGCCATCGAGCCCACCCTGGCCGTCAGCCCTGGGCGGCGGGGAGACCTCGAGGAGCGTTGGACCCCGGCGCACGAGCCGAGCGCCCCGGTGCGCGAGGTACGCCTCGACGAAGCTGTGAATCTCCGAGCGCTTCAAGCCCCTACCCCCCGTTGCGCGCTCCCTCGAAGACCTCGCGGTCGTACGACTTCACGTGCTCGTAGCGCTCGCGGGCCCGCTCGAGCTCTGCGCCCATGCCGGCAAAGGCCTTCTCCAGATCCGCGGTCTCCTTGCTGCCCGTCCACAGCCGGAAGACCCGGGACTCGAAAGGCTCGGTCCAGTCCAGGTTGCCCAGGATCTGATCCATCTCGCCGATGACGAGATGGAACATGCTGATCTTCTCCTGCAGCACCGCCAGCACATAGGCCTCGAGCGTGCCCTCGGCGGCCAGGTTGTAGATGCGGACATCGCGGGTCTGGCCGATGCGGTGAACGCGCCCGATCCGCTGCTCGACGCGCATCGGGTTCCAGGGCAGGTCGTAGTTGACCACGGTGCGGCAGAACTGCAGGTTGCGCCCCTCGCCCCCGGCCTCGGTGCTCACGAGCACATCATGGTCCTGGCGAAAAGCCTCGACCACGGCGTCCTTCGCGCGCCCCGGGAGGCTGCCGTGGAAGAGCCCGACCGAAGCACCGCGGGCCCGCAACGTCTCGCCGATGAACTCGACCGTGCGCCGGAATTGGGAGAAGACCAGCACCTTCTCGCCCGCGCGCCGGTTCTCTTCCACCAGATCGACCAGCGCGTCCAGCTTGGCGTGGTGCCGGACGGCGCGGCCGAGCTCGAGCAGGTCGCACAGCTCCCGTCGCACCGTCACCAGCCGGCTGAGCGACGCGCGCTCCAGGGTGCCGAGCGCCGCGGCCGCCGAGGAGCCGATCTCCTTCTGCAGCACGACCAGCAGCAGCGGCCACGGCACGCGACGGTGCTCTTTGTCGTCGGAGGTTGCCATCGCGCGCACGAAGCTGGAGACCTCGTCATAGAACTGCTTCTCGTCGGCGTGCAGCGCGATGCCACGGGTGAAGACCTCGCGGCGCGGGAACTGGATCGATGTGCTGCTGCGCGTCGTGCGGATCATCACGTCCGCCAGGAGCTGGGAGAGCTCGCGCGTGTTCTTCGGCAGGCGCCGGTCGCCGCGGACGACGAAATCGCGGCGAAATTCCCGGTAGGTTCCGAGCACCCCGGGGCGCAGGAGCGTGATCAGGTTGAAGAGCTCGCGCAGGTCGTTCTGCACGGGCGTCGCCGTCAGCAGGAGCAGGTACTTCAGGCTCAGGGAGTCGATGAACTTCCAGGCCTGGGTCAGGTGGTTGCGCAGCCGGTGGGCCTCGTCCACGACGAGCATGTCGAAGCCACGCCGGGCGATGGCCTCGCGGTTGCTGGCCGCCTTGGCCGTGTCGAGCGAGGCGATCAGGATCGGCGCGGCATCCCAGGCATCCCCCCGGCTGAAGACGTGGATTGGAATCTCGAACTTGTGCTGCAGCTCCTCACGCCACTGCGTGAGCAGTGAGGCCGGCGCCAGGATCAGCACCCGGCGCACGAGCGCACGCAGGAGGTACTCCTTCACGATGAGCCCCGCCTCGATCGTCTTGCCGAGCCCGACCTCGTCGGCCAGCAGGGCCCGGCCCTTCATCTCGCGCAGCACCCGCAGGCAGGCGCGGATCTGGTGTTCGAGACGCTGGACGTCGCGGGCGTGGTTGAGGGCCAGGAGCTGCTCGAACCCGCGCTGCCGCGCGATCCGCAGCGCATCCAGGTGCAGGAGGAAGGCCCCCGAGTCCGCGCGCTCCAGACGCCGCCCCCCGCGCAAGAAGGGCGCGATCGACGCGGTGTCGAGCTCGGGGATGAGCGAGCGCTCGAAGCGAAACTCCAACGGGTCCAAGCTGGTGGCCGGCTTCGGGCGGGCGGCCGCGCGGCGTGGCTCGCGCGCCGGGACCGGTTCCTCGATCTCATCCACCGGGGGCTCCAGGGCAACCGCGGGCCCGCCCTGCGCCGCGTGGTTGCCGGCGGGTTTCGAGAGCTGCGGGTGGATGGAGGTCACCCGGCGCACGCCGTCGGAGAAGGCGATCTCGAGCACGTCGAAGAAATCGCGCGTGCGCACGTCGACGACCAGCCCCTCACCAAAGACCTGGTGACGGACCTTGTCCCCCACGCAATAGACCTGTCCAACCAAGGCCCGCTGCTTCCCCGCTGCTGTCGCTACCCCACCTAGTGGCTTCGGCCAGGGGCAGGAAACACCCCCCGCCCGCGAGAGCAAGTGATCAAGGGTACCACAGGAAGTGCGCGGATGCCAAGAACTGCGCGAGAGAAACACCGGGGAGCGCGCGGTTCCGCGCTCGACCCGCCAGACCGCCGTCAGGGCGGGTCACCGCGTGTAGAGGTGGATTCCGAGGCCGAGTTGGCCCGTCAGCATCCGCCCGTCGACGCCGGGCGCGCTGATGTAGTAGCCGGACAGCGTGCTGTCCAGCGAGATCTTGCGCGTCAGGAAGTACTCGAAGCCGGCGCCGCCGCGCAGAACAAACCCCTCCTTGTGCCAGTACCCGACGTGCTCCCCTTCGTCACTCGAGCCCAGCTCCCTGAACTTGTCGATGAGTTGCGGCCGGTAGAAGCCCCCGCTGAAGACCAGGTAGGGCGTCCGGCGGGCCATGCGGCGGAAGTAGACGTAGTAGTCGAGCATGAGGAGCTGGAATTGAAGTCTGTCGCAGCTAGCGTCATCGTTGCCCGCGCCGATGTGCGCCTCGTCGCCGTGGATCGCGTCGAAACTCTGTTGCTCCGCGGTGAGGCCCACGGCGCGGTTGCGCGCGATGTACTGGCGCACGCTGACCACGACGCCGAATCCCTGGTCGAAGATCTCGTGCCACTCGGAGTCGCCGCCGGTCATCCCGAACTGCACCCTTACCCCGGCGCTGGGTGTGCCGCGGCGGTGCTCATAAGCTCTCGCGTCCCCTGCCAGGAGCAGAGCCCCCGCGAGCAGGCCGAGGCCGGCCGCCAGGAGCCCCCTGTCCATCCCGTGCCTTCTCTTCATCTTCTAACCCTCGGGTCCGTGGTCGCGATCGCCTCCGTCACCCGCGCGGATGGTACCGCTGATGCATGGACTGCAGGTAGCGATCATCCACGCTGGTGTAGATCTGGGTCGTGGCCAGCCGCGCGTGGCCCAGGAGCTCCTGGACGACGCGCAGCGACGCCCCGGCCCGCAGCAGGTGCGTCGCGTACGTGTGCCGCAGAAGGTGCGGGTGCACGCCCTCCCCCAGGCCCGCGGCGAGGGCCCGGCCCCGCAGGATCTTCCAGAAGCCCATGCGGGTCAGGGGACTGCCGCGGGCGTTGAGGAACACCGTCGCCGGCTCGGCCCGCTGCCGCCGGCGTGCCAGCAGCGCCGGCCGAGCCTGCTCAGTATAGGCTCGCAGGGCCCCCGCGGCCGATCGGCCGGCAGGCACGATGCGCGTGCGCCGGCCCTTGCCGGTGACGCGCAGCAGGCAACCCCCGCCGCCAGCGTCGCCCGGCGCATCCCACAGGCAGTCGTCGAGCGCGAGGCTGAGCAACTCGGAGACCCGCAGGCCTGTCCCGTAGGCCACCTCGAGCATCGCGCGATCGCGCAGATCGAGCAGCTCCCGGCCGGCGACCGACTCCATCAGGCGAGTGGCCTCGGCCTCCGTCAGCGCCCGTGGCACGCGCCGCCAGGCGCGCGGGGCTGGAAGATCGGCCGCCGGATCCTCCCAGGTCGCTCCCCGCCAATGGCCACGCCGTTCGTCGGCAAGGAAGGCGAAGAAGGAGCGCATGGCGCTGCGGGCCCGCGCGATCGTGGCGCGTTGGCGCCCGCGCGCCTCGCCCAGGTGGACCAGATAATCGCGCAGGTGAGCCGCCGTCGCCCGCTCGGGATCACGCACTCCCAGCTCCGAGAGATAGCGGAAGAGCCCCAGCAGATCAGAGCGATAGGCCTCGACCGTGCGCTCCGAGACCGCGCGCACGAGCGAGAGGTGGAAGAGGTACTCCTCCAGGGTCGAGCGGACGCGCGCCGACAGCTCCCGGTCGGGGATCGCCGCCACGCCCCGCCGACTCGCCCGCCCCGCGCGGGGCGCCGTATGCACGCCGCTGTGCGTCATGGGCTCCCCGAACCCCCACGCCCGCCCCGCCGGAGCGCGTCCCGGATCCGAGCTGCCAGGGCCGGGCCGATGCCCGGGACCTCCTGCAGCTCCTCCGGTGCCGCGCCGCCGATGGCCCCCACGCTGCCGAAGCGCTCCAGGAGCGCCTGGCGCTTGCGCGGTCCGAGGCCGGCGATTTCCACCAGCGGGTCGCGCACCATCTCCCGGCTGCGCAGCCGGCGATGGTACGTCACCGCGAACCGGTGCGCCTCGTCACGCACCCGCTGCAGGAGCTGCAAGGCCGGCGAGTTGCGCGGCAGGCGCAGCGGCTCCGGCGCGCCCGGTCGATAGACCTCCTCCTCGCGCTTCGCCAGGCCGATCAACGGGATCTCCCCGCGTCCGGCCTCGCGCAGCACGGCCGCCGCCCGCTGAACCTGACCGAGGCCGCCATCGATCAGGATCAGATCCGGTGTTTCATCGCCCGCATCCGCGAGGTGGCCCAGACGCCGGCCCAGCACCTCGGCCAGCATGGCGAAGTCGTCCTGCCCCTCCACCGCGCGGATGCGGTAGCGGCGGTAGCCGCCCTTGTAGGGCGCTCCGTCGCGAAAGACCACCTGCGATCCGACCGCCTGACGCCCCTGCAACGTGCTGATATCGTACCCCTCGATGCGAACCGGCGCGTGCGCGAGGCCAAGCGCCTCCTGCAGCGCATAGGCCGCCGAGCCCAGGCGCCGCTCGCGTCCCGCGGCGATGAGCTCGACCTCCTCGAGCGACAGCTCCGCGTTTTCCTGCGCCGCGCGGGCCAGCCGCGCATGCTCACCGCGCGTCGCCGTGCGAATGCGCACCCGCCGGCCCGCCCGCTCGCGCAGCCACTGCTCGAGCAGCTCGCGATCGGCCGGCAGCGGGCTGCACAGCACGAGCGGTGGCACCCGCTCGCGGCCCTGGTAGTGTCCCGCCAGGACCGTCGCCATGATCGCTGCGGGGCTCGCTTCGCCCGCGCGGCCGACGCCGATGCGCCAGGTGCCCACGACCTTCCCCTCCTGGTGGGAAAAGACGACGGCCATGGCCCGATTTCCGCGGGCCGCCAGGGCGACGATGTCGAGGTCGGGCCTCTGCATGTCGGTCATGCGCTGCGGATCGCGGAGCTGCCCGAGCCAGGCGATGTCGTCGCGCAGTCGCGCGGCTTCCTCGAAGCGCTGCTCGGTCGAGAGCGCGCGCATCCGCTCTTCCCACTCGCCCACGATGTCGGCGCCGCGTCCCTCGAGGAAGGCGGTGAGCTGCTCGACGATTCGGCCGTAGGCGGCCGCGCTGACGCGCCGGGTGCATGGCGCCCGGCACATGTCGATGAAGTAGAAGAGGCACTCGCGACCGCCGCGCGCCAGGCGCCGGTCGTTGCAGCTCCGCAGCGGGAAGAGCCGCCGCAGAGAGCGCAGCATGTGCCGCATGTCCTTGACGCGCGTGTAGGGCCCGAAGTAGCGGGCCCCGTCGGCGCGCACGTTGCGTGTCACCTCGAGACGGGGGAACTCATGGGTCACGTCGAGGCGCAGGAAGGGGTACTTCTTGTCGTCCTTCAGCTCGACGTTGAAGCGCGGGGCGTGGGCCTTGACGAGATTGGCCTCGAGCACGAGCGCCTCGGCCTCGGAGGCGGTCACGACGTAGTCGAAGTCGCGGATCTTCTCGCGCAGCGTCTGAAGGCGCGCATCGGGCGCCTCGCCGCGGAAGTAGCTGCGCACACGGGCCGGGAGGAGCTTGGCCTTGCCGACGTAGAGGATCCGCCCGGCCCCGTCGCGCATGATGTAGACGCCCGGACGCCGCGGCAGCAGGCGCAGCTTCTGCTCGATGCGGGCGCGCCAGGGGTGTGCGTCGCTGCTCCCCCGCCTGGCGGCGGGTACGGGTTCCCGCTTGGGCGCGCCTATGGAGCGATCGCGGTCCATGGGGAGACTATGTGGGAGAATCGGAGGCGTCGCAACGCGGTGGGCGGGCTGGATGAAGGGCTGTGCCCCGGAGCAAAGAAGCCACGTAACGGACTGCGGCATAATGGCTTATAGATAGTCAAAGGACAAGGTGGACCGAGCGAGAGGTGATTGCGGCGGCCAGAAGCGAGATGCGGAAACGGCCCGCCGCCGAAATGGGCCTTGAGGCGTCCCGAACGCTCGGCCAGACTTCAGTGCCGGTGAAGGAGAAGCGCGATGAGGCTTGACCGCGGGCAGATCGAGGTCATGGACCGTGCGGTGGCCGACGTACTCCGCCGGAAGTCCCCCGCCGAGCGCCTTGCCATTGCCTCTGGGATCTGGGAGTCCGCGCGCACCATGCTCCTGACCCAGCTCGCAGAAATGCACCCAGACTGGAATCCGGTGCAGGTCGACCGCGAAGTGGTGAGGAGAATGTCGCGTGGTGCCGCATGAGCTCCTGGAACGCGCAGTCGTGGTCTTCGAGCGTCTGGGGATCCCATACCTCGTGACCGGCTCCACCGCAGCGATGGCGTACGGGGAGCCTCGCCTTACCAACGACATCGACATCGTGGCTGGTATCGCGGAGGAACAGATCCCGTCGCTCGTGGCGGCTTTTCCCGAGGAAGACTACTACCTCAGCGCTGCAATGATTCATGAGGCCGTCCGGCATCAGACCCAGTTCAACATCATCCATCCGGCATCGGGACTGAAGATCGACGTGATCATCCGGCGCGACACGCCCTTCGATCGCAGCCGCTTCAGCCGGGCGCGGCGGATCCATCCCGGTCCCTCCTACCAGGCCAACTTCGCCGCTCCGGAAGACGTGATCATCAAGAAGATGGAGTCCTACGCCCAGGGGGGCTCCGAGAAACACCTGCGGGACATCACTGGGATGCTCCTTACCAGCGGTGGCGAGATCGACCGGGACTACATCGGGCGCTGGGCCGCGACCCTCGGACTTTCCGAGATCTGGAGGGCGATCCAGACCCGCCTGGAGAGCTGACCTGTTTGCCGTCGATAGGAAGCCCCAGGCAGCGGCATCGCGCCACGGTGGGTGGCTGCGGATCCACCACCTGCCCAATGAACCGGGGGATGAAGAGGGTACTCCCCGCAATCTCCGGGTCTACATGCGCCCCCGCCAGGACTCGAACCTGGGGCCTACGGTTTAGGAAACCGTCGCTCTATCCACCTGAGCTACGGGGGCGATGCGACAGGAATGTACCCCGAAGTGGGCGCGGTCACAACAGGCAGGCTGGCCCTCACACCAGGCCCCCGGCCACTCCTGCCACAATGCCGACCGCGCGATCGAGGTCGAACTCGCGCAGGTCGCGATCGCGAAGGACCGGCCGCAGGCGAGTGTCGAGCTGCTTGTGAAGGGCGGCGAGGCGTTCGGGGCCCAGATCCACGGGCGCGTTGCCCGGGACGGCGAGCTTCTGGCGCACTAGGTGGACGAGGGCTCCACCACGCAGGTCGAAGCCGAGATGCACGACGGCATGGTGCAGGTCGTAGAAGTCGCGAATGGCCACATCCCGCCGGGACAGGGCGGCGCGCAGCTTCTCGGCCATCGCTTCTTGCAGCGAGATGCAGGTGCAAGGGATGTCGGGCAGCATCGCCTGGCCACGGACGGGATCGAGCAGGACGGTTCTGACCAGGCCCTGGATCGCTGGGGTCACGAGCGGTTCGCGCAGGCTGACTTCGATCAGAATGGTTTCCGGTTGGCCCGTGGACGGCGAGACGTACCGCACGGAGCCGATGTACTGCGTTGAGTTGTTCGACCCCGTGAGCGCCTGGGCGACTTCGAACCCGGGCACGCGGTTGGCGACAGAAGCGATGGCGTTCTTCACGACGGCGACGGACAGGCGGCGCTGAGTCCGGCTGGCGTCAACGGCCAGCGGGATGGTGAAGTCCAGGTCCTCGCTCAGACGATAGAAACCGGCATGCACCTTGGCGAGGCACGTGCCGCCCTTGAACACGAGATCCTGGGCGGCGTTGCCGGCCAAGTATTCGAGCAAGACGGTGCAGAAGTAGTCCTTCTCGATCAGCCGCGCCGAGAAGCCGGTCTGCGCGGCGGTGAAAGTCGTTGCCTCGCGGAAGAGGGGCAGATCGGTGTGAAGCCGTAGCGATGTCGGATCAGTCATTGCGGACGACCCCCCACCGCTTGTCGAGGGGGCCCCGCTTGGGGCGCCCGGGCACGAGGGGAATCTTGTTGGCCGAGGACCTCACCGCCCGCTCGAGCTTCCTGAGCAACGCACTCCCCTCGCCCACATCCTCCAGGATCACACCGATGCGGCGGATGGTACCTTGGTTGCCGTACCGCAGCGTGCTGTTGACCAGCTCGGCGGCTTGGACGCGGCCGGCTTCCAGGTCGCCGCGAATCCAGTCGTAGGCGCGCGGCAGGCTGTCGAACCGCGACCAGTCGTAGACGGCGTCCATGAGCGTCCGCGCGCGGGAGGAGTAGGCCAGCGTCTGCCCTCCGGGGGTCCGGAACGTTTCGGTGTCGCCGAGGCGCGCCCGGGCCACCTTCATCAGTGCCAGCGCCACTTGCCCGATGGTCCGTTCGCCTGAGATCTGGTCGTTGTAGGCGTAGACGCGCGAGGGAATCTGCTCGTCGTAGCCGTATCGCTGGAACGCGCTGGGGCCCGTGATCTGGTAACGGGCCTGCTTGTCGCCCATCAGTGCGTTGAGGGCGGTGGCCTCGTCCGGCGTCCATGTGCCGCCGAGCGGCAGCCTGGGCGGAACGAGGTACAACCCCCGCCGTACTTGGGCAATCAGACCTCGGCGGACCATCCGGCTCAGGAGGTCTTGCTCCTGCTTCGAGGTCATCCGCAGCGGAACGAGCAGATCTCCGCTCCGCAAGAGGCTGAGCCCTCGCATCTGCGTGTAGGCCAGAAGGGCCGATTCGGACTTTCCAAGGTTACTTGCCATGGGGGTATTCTATTTCCACCAACTCGCGTGTCAAGCGAGTTGAGGGAAATAGAATACCTGGCAAATCATGCCGGAATTGCCTTGTGTTACTGCATTTAGCAGAGGGGGCTGGGCCGTGGATCCGGTGCTCAGCGGCGGAAAGAGGGTAGTACCCCCAAGAGCGGGCAAAAAGAGGGTAATGGCGGCAGCGACCTCATCCTCCGCGAGTGCCACAGCGGGTCAGTAGTAAGTGTCCGGTGCACGCACCGCTGTCTTCTTGAGGGACGGGCTCTGCAGCTACCTCACCAGGAACAGCTTGCGCGCCTGGCTGAGGCCCCCGGCCTCCATCCGGCAGTAATACACGCCACCGGGCACCCGACGACCGCGTTCATCGCGGCCATCCCATCGGACCTCGCTGCCACCGGGGGGCAAGCTGCCCGCGAAGAGCGTCCATGGCCTCGTCCTCGTCGCGGAGGAGTCGGCGGCAGCGCCGCAGGACCATCCGTCCTTACCTGCGAATGAGATCCTCGACATCCAGCACGCCGTCTTCCTCAGCGCCCGTGAGACACCCGAGGCCCCGGGAAGTGTGACCGGAAAGTTGCCGAGTGGCCGGTGGGGGATTCCGGGCTCGATCTCCTCGCCTGTCCACCGAGCAGGCCGCAGGCCGGGCCTGCCCGCGCCGACACGCGCCGCGGTTCTTGTCCGCCGGTCGATCCCTCCTGTTCCCTACCGCGCGGCGTCCCCCCCGCGGAAGAGCATCCGGATCCCTCCCCAGCTCGTGCCGACTACCGGCGTGGACCCGCACGCCACGGGCCAGGCGCCGATCAGGTCGCACTCCGGGTTGGGCGGGCTGAAGGGCGCGCAGGGGGAATCCTCCGCCAGATGAAAGTCGGCATTCTGGGCATCGCAGAAGATCGGATCCTCGGAGATATTGCCGTCGACGCCGTAGGAGGAGGAGATTTCCGGAATCCAATCTCCGCCGGCGTTGCCGTAGAGATCGGTACAGGCAAACTCGACCGTGCTGCCGGCGCTGGGAAGAACTCCCTCGCCCTGGGTGCTGAAGGCGATAATGGTGTTCTCGATCGTGCTGTTGCAGCGGAGGGCATAGATGCCGCCACCCTCCGAGGCGGCATTGCCGTAGAGCGTGCAGTTGGCAATGACCAGCTGACAGAAATCGCTGTAGATGGCCGCGCCTGTGTGCGCGCTGTTGCCCCAGAACGTGCACATCTCAAACGTGCACAGGGAGACAACGACGTCGCGCAGGTCCACGGCGCCCCCCTCGCCATACAGGTTTTGGGTGGCGTTCCCAGCGAACAGGCAATTCAGAACCTGCGCGGTTGTGCGGTTCGACACCTCGACGGCTCCACCGAAGCCGCCGGTGGTGTTCTCGTAGAATTCGCAGGTGTCGAGGGTGAGCGAGCTGAAGGCCGAAGCCACGACCGCCCCTCCTTTAGAATGGCTGTGGTTGCCCTCGAAGCGGCAGCCGTGGACGGCGACGACACTCTCGAACGCGTGGAGCCCCCCACCAGACTGTTCTGACTCATTGAAGGTGAAGCGGCACTGTGCCAACTCGACCTGGGAATCGCTGCAGCACACGCCACCCCCGTTGCGTGCGGCGTAGCAGTCAGTGAAGAGGCAGTTGGAGATGATCGCCATGCTCGAACGGCAGAAGACGGCCCCACCGCCAATGCTAGGGCCCGAGCTTGGATAGTACCCGTTCTTCACGTGAACGCCCTGCAGACTCGCCCGCCAGCCGGAAACGTCGGTGATGAGGAAACCGGTATGGGGATCAGCAGCGGATCCGTTGCAGTTGATGACGCACTGCTCGGGTACCCCGCTCTGTGAACGGATCGCGATCACCCGCCCGCGGAAGTCGATGTCGCAGTTGCCGGGGCCGAGGAACTCCCCGTCGGTAAGCTCGATGATGTCCCCTGGGTACGTGTGGTCCACCGCCAACTGGATCGTCCGGAAGTCACCCGAGCCGTCCGGTCGCACGACATAGGTGGTGGCCGCCGGGACCGAAACGAGGACGAAGACCAGCACACAAGCAGCCACGAGAGCCCTCATGAGGACACCCAGAGTCAGTGGGTCAAGGTCGATGGTCCTGACGATTCTACACCAAACCTAGCCGGATTCCCCGACGCTGCCAAGCAATGCCGAACGGACGCGCAGGGGCGTTGGGCTCCGGCGCGACGGGCGCGGAGGGTAATACCCCCAAGAGCGGGCAAAAAGAGGGTAATGGCGGCAGCAGCCTCATCCTCCGCGAGTGCCACAGCGGGTCAGTAGTAGGTGCCCGGTGCACACACCGCCGTCTTCTTGAGGGACAGGCTCTGCAGCTACCTCACCAGGAACAGCTTGCGCGCCTGGCTGAGGCTCCCGGCCTCCATCCGGCAGTAGTACACGCCACCGGGCACCCGACGACCGCGTTCATCGCGGCCATCCCATCGGACCTCGCTGACACCGGGGGGCAAGCTGCCCGCGAAGAGCGTCGTGATCTGACGGCCATCGGGAGCGTACACCGTCAGCCGGACATCCCGGTCTTCCGGCAGAGCGAGCTGGATCACGGTCTCGCCGGCGAAGGGATTGGGCCAGGCCCCGCGCAGCACCGCCGGCATGAGTGCGAGCGCTGTGGGCTCCACATCCGAGGCTGCGGAGAGAAAGGCCATGTCCGCGAGGAGCCCGAAACCGCCGAGCACTTCCTCGGGATTCGAGCCGTTGAGGTTCATCCGCATGATCCGCGCGCGGTTGGACGCGTACGATTGCCCCCAGTAGACCTTGCCGGCCGCCAGGTCGAGGGTGATCCCATCGGGATTGAGGTTCGCACCGACCACGTACAGGTTCTCGATCGCGGTGCCGTTCAGGTTGGCCCGAACAACGATGTCGAGGACGAAGTCGGTCCAGTAGATCTTGCCCCCAGCGGGATCCAGGGCGATCCGGGACGGTTTGCCGTAGCCCGTGACCAGGACCTCGATGTCGGATCCGTCCAGGTCGGCGCGCCGGATTTCACCCGTTTCAGCCGTCAGCGAGGTCGTCCAGTAGATCTTATGATTGGACTGATCGATGGCGATCCCGGCATGGAAGGGCGTCGTGATCAGGGTGTGGGCGTTGGTACCGTCCAGATGGGCCGCACCTATGCGGCCCACGGTCTGGTCGCCGAAGCACAGCAGGTCCGCTGCGGGGAAGACCGCCAGGCCGATCGGGAAGCTGAGTCCTGTGATGGGCAGGAGCATGGCATAGCTGCCGTCGAGGTTGGATCTGTAGATGCGGTCCAAGTCGACATCCGACCAGTAGAGCTTCTCCGCGGACGGATCGAGCGCGATGGCGCGCAAACCGCCCCCGACGGTGCGCACCGTATGCACCTGTGCGCTGCCCGTGTCCATGGTGCGGATGAAGCCGTCCGAGTAGGTGGGGTAGAAGATGTCGGAGAAGTAGAGCACGCCCTCGGCTCGAGCGGCGGCCGTCAGGACCATTGCCGCGCTGCTGAGGAGCATGGCCGCGCGACGCCATCCCGTCGAATTCCTGCAGGGTGCCATAACCATCCCTCCTTGCTGCGTGACGCTTACGAAAGGCAGCAACCTTGGCACCGGTGAGTGTAGCACGGCCGTGGGGCTCCGCCTGGCTCGCCGAGTCACAGCGACGGGCCGCGCGGGATGGTCGCCAAAGCCTTCCGTGCTTGCGCCAAGTTCGTGCTATACTCCCGCTGCAAATCGGGGGGAAGGAAGCCGTCGCCACGGCGGACGGCCGACCGAAGACCCGGCGCGTTGACTACCCCCCATCCCCCCACAGGACCACCCCCCGCGGACTTGCACGTCTTCGATGGAGGAGGCTTCCATGCGCACGTTCCTGTCCTTCACCTGTCTTGTCTTGGGGTCCCTGATCATGATCACTGCCGGCGCGGCTCCGGGACCGATCACGCTGCGCGCGCTAGCGGGCGATCGGGTCCCACCGGCTTCGTCTCCGACCTGTGGCGCTCCGGCGCGCGCGTGGCCCCAGTCGGTCGGGGAGATCGTTGCGACCCCGGTCTTCGCCGACCTCGACCGGGACGGCACGCACGAGATCGTCGTCGGCGACAACTGGGACACGTACGTGTTCTCCAGCACCGGCGCCCCGTGGCCGGGCTGGCCGATCCGAACCAGCGGTTGGATGGAGCATGCCGCGATCGCGGACATCGACGGCGACGATGTCACCGAGATCCTCTTCAGCTGCACTGTCATGCCCGCGTTGCTACGCGTGTACACCCCGGACGGGCAGCCCAAGCCAGGCTGGCCGGTGAGCATTCCGGTGATTTCGTGCGCCAACATCACCTGTCCGCTCGTTGTCGATCTCGACGGCGATGATGCCCTCGACGTCGGCGTGGCCGCGGAGAAGGGCGTCTACTTCTTCCACGCGGACGGGACACCGCTGGCGGGCTGGCCCTACGAGTGGCCGGTACCCAACAGCAACAGCCAGTGGTCCGCGCCCGCCGTCGGCGACCTCGATGGCGACGGTTCTCCGGAGGTCGTCGTCGGGACCGTCAACTTCGGGGCCTACCGCGTGTACGTCATCCGCGCAGACGGCACGGCCATGCCCGGTTGGCCCAAGGCCACCCAGCCGATCTACTCCTCGCCCGCGCTGGCGGACCTGGATGGCGACGCCGACCTCGAGATCATCGTGCAGGAGGGCGATGTCGCCTCGCCGGGCAATCGGCTGTGGGTGTGGCATCACACGGGCCAGGTGTTGCCCGGCTGGCCGCGCACTATTGCCGCGGAGGGCTATTCCTCGCGCAGCAATCCCGCGGTCGTGGACGTGGACGGAGATGGCAACCTCGAAATCGTGACCGGGACGGCGGATGGCATGATCCACGTGCTACGGGCGGACGGGACCGACTATCCCGGCTATCCGCGCGACATCGGCGATTCGATCATCTCCTCACCCTCCGTGATCGACGTCGACGAAGATGGTGTCATGGAGATCTTCCTGACGTACTGGCTGAGCTTCGACCAGTACGTGTCGGGCTGGCATCTGGACGGCACGGTTCTGGCCGGATTCCCCAGGGAGATCTATTCCAATTCGGAGCTGCAGGCGCACGCGTCCCAGCATGTGCTCGACCTGGAGGGCGACGGCGACCTCGACCTCGTGACGGCCGGCACGACCATCTTTCATGGCCTGCTGTGGGTATTCGAGATCGAAGGTAGTTCCTACAACCCGGTCGCCTCACCCGCCGACTGGCCCAAGATCCGCCGCGACATGGCGAACACCGGCTGCTATCCCACGCCCGATCCCGCCGGGATCGCGGCGCAGGACCCCGCCGGAAGACAGAGGTTGCCCCTCGTCCTGGACTGCTGGCCCAATCCGCTGACGACCTGGGCCGACATTCGTTACGAACTGCCGGCGGCGCGTCACGCGTCGCTGACGATCCTCGACCCTCAGGGCCGGCGTGTCGCGATGCTGGTGGACGGTGTCCAGTCGGCCGGTTTGCACGCCGTCGCGTGGGACCGGCGAGCGGTCGCGGCCGGTGTGTACCTCTGCCGTCTCGAGGCTGGTGGCGCGAGCGCAAGATGCAAGGTCATCGTCCGGTGATCGTCGGGAGCACGATGTCCGCTGACGAAACCGCGTACCCGAGCGCAGACACGAGGTAGCCGCTCACTCGCCGGGACCCGGGACATGGTCCTCATGCCCCGGGTCCCAGCATGCGAGTCTGCAGCCGTACCCATCGCCTCGAAGCGATGCTCGACTTCCGCCACAGACCCACCAGCGTCGGCTGCGGATCAGGCGGTTGCCAACCGCTGGCTCTTCACGTAATCCCCTATGTCTTCCAGTTCCCTCAGGAAGCGTTCGCGATCGTAGTTCAGACCATTCAGGTATGTACTCCAGCCGGTGCTGTGTTTGGCCAAGTGAATGGCTTCCTGCACCTCCGCATCTGTGGCGCCGTGGAGACGCGCGTTGGCCGAGTGGAAATTGGTGCAGTACCAGCAGCGTCCCGCCGCGGCCACCGCCACGCCGATCAGCTCGCGCATCTTGGGATCGATGGCAGACGGCAGCAACTCAAAGCGCTTGAAGAGCTCCCACTCGGCCTCGAGGCTCTCGTCGGGAATCGACTCGAAGAATCCCGGGACCTGGCCAAGGGTTCGTTTGATTTCCGCGAAGATCTTCTGGCGGTTGCTCATTGTCTATCTCCTTGTCTTGCCGATGACCGGCAGCGTGATGTCATCACATAGGCCAGCCGAAGAGAATCGCCTGACCCGTTGTCCAATGTGTTACCGTACCGGCCAGTGCTATCCTGGTTCCAGAATCCAAGATGAATGCAACTACTGAGCCTCTGCCCGACGAGGCCTGTCAGCCCTGCACCGCATGGACACCTCCCCGGCCCGCGCACCGACGCAAGCGCGCACTTCGAACGATTCCACCCTCGGCTCCGTCTCATGAATGGGTTCCGTATCTAGGAAACCCCAGGCTCAATTCCGCGCGAGCACCGGTCGGGGATTGTGTGGCCCCGATGGCGACTCCCCTTGCTCGCGCCAGACCGGGCCCGATCGGGTCCCATCACAACGGGGATTTGAGGAGGACCATCCATGAACGCCTTCATTAGGGGAGTCTCGCTCTTCTTGCTGCTGGTAGCACTTGTGGGCGACCGACCGTCCTTCGCCGAGGAGAGGACCGTGGTTCTTAGGCACGTCAATCTCGTGACCATGACCGACGATGCCGTGAGGTCGGACTGGGCCGTGGTCGTGCGCGGGTCGCGGATCGCCGAGGTCGTGCCGTCGGCGGACCTCCGCATTCCGGCCGGGGCCGAGGTGATCGATGGCCGGGGAGCCTACTTGATGCCCGGCCTGGCCGATATGCACACCCACCTGAACGACGCCATGTTCACGCATCCGTTCTTCAACCTCTTCCTCGCCAACGGGGTGACGACGATTCGGGATCTGGCCCAGGGCTCTCCCCCATCGGTGCTTCACTATCGTCAGGAGATCGAGAACGGTACGCGGCTCGGCCCGCACATCTACGTGGCCAACATCTATTGGGGCTGGGAGCCGGATCCCGTCAGTGTGTTCCTCGCGCAACAGCCGCTCGGGTACGATTGCGCCAAGCTCAACTCGTACTTCTCGCGGCAGGTATTCAACGCCATCGTGGAGCAGGCGAAGCGGCAGAAGATCTACACCCTCGGCCACATTCCGTATGCGGTCGGCCTGAGCGGCGTGCTGGCGGCCGGCATGAACGAAGTCACCCATGTGGACGAGGTGATCCTGTCCGAGCTGATCGGTCTCGATCACGAGCAGAATCTGACCGCTGAGCAATGGGAGCAGGTGATGGTCGCGAGCGCAGAGAAGGCTTTGGGGCCGTACCTTGCCTCCTCTCGGGAGGAGATTCGGCAGGTCTTTGCGGACAAGGTGCGGGGCGTCATCGAGCGACTGGCGGGAAAGGACCTGACCTTCACGACCACCCTGATCTGCGACGAGGACACGGTCGACAAGCTGTTCCACCCCGAGAAGCTCCGGTCCGCGCCTCATGCGCCTTACATCGGTACGCAGTTCTGGCAGGACGTCGAGCAGGGCAAGGACAAACACATGCGGATGCTGCCGCAGGAAGAGTGGCGGGGGTTCTTCGTGTTCTCCGAGCTGGGCAAGTTCCTCGCCCACGAGATGCAGCGCGCCGGCATCCGGCTGGTCCTGGGAACCGACGTGGGCCCGACCTACCTCTCGCTCGCCCCGGGCTTCTCGGTCCACGACGAGCTGCAGATCCTGGTGGAGAACGGATTCACTCCCTACGAGGCGCTGGCGACCGCCACCCGCACGGCATCCGAGGTCTGCGCGCGGATGATCGGCCGCGACGAGTTTGGAACGATCGAACCCGGGAAGCGCGCGGACCTGGTGCTGGTGAGCGGCAATCCCCTCGCGGACGTCGGTACGGCCAGAAGGCCGCTGGGCGTCATGGCCGCCGGGCGCTGGTTGCCGGTCGACACACTGGCCGCGTTATTGGAGGTCACGACGGAACGCATCACCGACAAACTGCGGGGCGCCTATGAGGCGGGCGGCTTCGAGAGCGCCCTGCAGGAATACCACCTCGCCACGCAGGGCAACCTGCGCAATGGGAACTACTACTGGTCCGGCGTGCTGAACGACCTCGGCTACGAGCTTCTCGGCGCCGGCAAGATCGACGAAGCCGTGCGGCTGTTCGAACTCAACGTGGCGGAGTATCCGGCGGATCCCAACACCTATGACAGCCTGGCCGAAGGGTACATGAAGCGGGGCGACAACGAGCTGGCGATCCAGTACTACCGGAGGTCGCTGGCCCTCGCTCCGGGCAACACCAACGCGGTCAGTATGCTCAAGGGCTTGGGGACCCACTGACCCGGAGGGGTCCGGGCGCGCGTGGACCGTTCCTGCTGCCGCGGCCTGCAGTGGACCGCGAGGACGGCGCCGGAGGTTGTCTGGGCTCCGTGCTCACTGCGACTACCGGATGATCACGGATCTGGTCGTTGTCGTCCCCGCGGCTGTCGCCACCCGCACCAGGTAGATCCCCGCCGGGACCGCGGCGCCGGCGTCATCGCGCCCGTCCCATGCGAGGTTGTGCTTCCCGCCGCTGAGGAGTCCATCGAGCAGCCTGCGCACGCAGCGACCGGCTAGATCATAGACGCTGGCTTGAACCATGCCGCCGCCGCGTGCCTCGAAGCGGATCGCGACTTCGCGCGAACTCGGATTCGGCAGGACCGCGAGACGCAACCCGGCCGCAACGGCATCGCCTTCCGCCAGGCCCGCTGTTCCCTCGCACTGGGCCGGCAGGACCTGGAGACCTGCCTGCCCATCCGCGACGTACGCGTACGTACCGGCAACTGCCACGCCATTGGCGCACCCTGGCGTGTCCACGCTGCCCGCGATCTGCGGGTGCAGGGGATCCGTGACGTCGATCACCTGCAGACCGGCCTGCTCGTCCGTGACATAGGCATGGCTCCCCGAGACGGCCACGCCCCTGGCCCAGTCTCGCGTGTCCACGCTGCCCACGATCCGCGGGTACATGGGATTCCTGACGTCGATCACCTCCAAGCCGTCAATCGTAGTCACATAGGCATGAGTTCCCGAGACGGCCACCCTTTCAGCAGAGCTGTCCGGCACGGCCACGCCGCCCACGATCTCGGGGCTCTGGGGATTCGTGATGTCGATCACCCGGAAACCGAGGCTACCGGGGAAGCTCGCCGCACCCCAGGCACAGCTCTCCGTTACATAGGCATAGCTGCCGGAGACAGCCACGCCTTGGGCTGGGCCCGCGATGTCCACGCTGCCCACGATCTGGGGGCTCTGGGGACTTGTTATGTCGATCACCCGGAGACTGCCCGTGGAACCGCTCGCGTAGGCTTCCGCAACGTAGGCGTAGGAACCCGAGACCGCCACGTCGAGGGCATAGCCCGGCATACCCACGCTGCCCACGATCTGGGGGTTCTGGGGATTCGTGACATCGATCACCTGCAGACCGGAATGGTAGTCCGCGACGTAGGCGTGGGTCCCCGACACGGCTACGCCATCGGCATAGCCTGGCGTGTCCACGCTGCCCACGATCTGGGGGGCCTGGGGATTCGTGACATCGATCACCTGCAGACCAGAGTTGCTGTCCGCTACGAAGCCGTGGGTCCCCGAGACGGCCACGTTGTAGGCATAGGACGGCGTGTCCGCACTGCCCACGATCTCGGGGCTCCGGGGATTCGTGATGTCGATCAGCTGCAGGCCGCGATAGTGGTCCGCGAAGTAGACGTGGGTGCCCGAGGCGGCCAATCGACACGGGAAGTCCGGTCCAAGGAGCCAAGGCGCCGTGACCACGCTGCCCACGACTTCGGGGCTGTCCGGATGCGTGATGTCGATGACCATCACACCAGAATAGTCCTCAGTCCAGGCGACGTAGGCGTGACTGCCCGAGACGGCCACACCCCTCGCACCTGCCGGGGTGCCCAAGCTGCTCACGATCTGGGGGCCGTGCGGGTTCGAAACATCGATCACCGCGAGACCGCAATCGCCGTCCGCGACATAGGCGTAGGTCCCCGAGACAGCCACGCTCCAGGCCTGGCCCGGGGTGTCCACGCCCCCGACGGTTTGAGGGCTCTGGGGATTCGTGACGTCGATCACCCGGAGACCGCAGAGATCGTCGGCGACATAGGCATAGGCCTCCGAGACGGCCACGCCCCAGGCGTAGCCCGGTGTGCCCACGCTGCCCACGATCTGGGGGTTTTCGGGATCCGCAATGTCGATCACCTGAAGGCCGGGAGCACCGTCCGCGACGTAGGCATAGGTCCCCGAGACAGCCACGCCGGCGGCATGGCCCGGGGTGTCCACGCTGCCCACAATCTGGGGATTCTGGGGCATTGCGATGTCGATTACCTGAAGACCATCATGTTGGTCCGCAACGTAGGCGTGGCCATCCGAGATCGCCACGCCGAGGGCTCCATCCGGGAGGACCTCGCAGGTCACGATCTCCGGGCCCTGCGGATTCGAGACGTCGATTACCTGCAGCCCGCATTGGCCGTCTGCGACGTAGGCGTAGGTGTCCGAGACGGCCACGTCGAAGTACGGCTCCCCCATGCCCACGCTGCCCGTCCAATGGAGGTAGTCGTCGTAATCGATGCAGTCGGCGCCGGCTGGTCCCAAGCCCAGCAGGCCGGCCATGGCGGCGCTCAACACGGCCGCACCGGCGCGAGTCCGTGGGCGGCTTCCACGCCATGGGTCGTTCGCACATGACACCGGAACGAGAATGCCCGAGTTCTCAAGAACCACACCCGCTTGCATGGTCACGCCTCCTCTGCACTGTGTCGGGCTCCTGGCACTCTGAGATGACTGCTAGCCGATCATACCACACCGGCGTGCAATCGACGCTGCCCCGGCGCTGCTCGGGGCCGCGCGGCGGCAGTGGCTTTCCCCGTGCCACCGGCTGCCGGGTACGCTGTCCCCTCCCCCGGGATGGGCGGCCTGCAGGTGTCGCCGAACGAGCTACCCCACCAAGCCACGACGGTAGTATCCTGATTCCGAAGTGCTTCCTTCCTAATCTCTTGCAGAGACACCAAGGGTAACTGCGGGAATGGCCGAGCGCACATCCATGAAGTCGAGATGCTCCAGCAATCGCAGGTCTTCTCTGCTGGGCACAACGTCTGCATCGCACGCCCTGCCAGCTCTAGAAACGTCATCCTTGACCGGCTGAAAGGAGGGTAGAAATGAGCGCAACCCGATCTCTGCTGCTGCTGGCCCTTTGCCTGTTGGCACCGATCACCTCCCTCGCGCAATGGGAGCCCGAAGTCCGCCTGACCGACAACCCTTTCCAATCCGTGACTTGCTTCAACAACGCTCGGTGTGTCGCGGCCGCCGGGGCCATGCTCCACGTCGTCTGGCACGATGACCGCGATGGCAATACCGAGATCTACTACAAGCAGTCCACGGATGGCGGTACGTCCTGGGGAGCGGACACGCGTCTCACCCAGGATGGTTCTTGGTCCGAGCGTGGCACGGTGGCAGTGCGTGACTCCGTCATCCACGTGGCGTGGTATGATGGCCGCGTCGGACCCCCCCGAATCTTCTACAAGCATTCGCTGGACAACGGCACGACGTGGGGACCCGATATCAACCTGACGCCCACGGTCGGAGTCGCGTACCATCCTTCGGTGGCGGTCTGCAATTCGATCGTTCATGTCGCCTGGACCGACATGAGCGCGGGCCCACAGATCTACTATACGCGTTCCCTGGACGACGGTACGACCTGGGAGCCGGCGAGGCTGATCACGCCCAACGCTCCCCCGGCGGGGAAGAACCTCGCATCGATTGCAGTCGCTGATTCGATCGTTCATGTCACATGGATGGACTACCGGAGCGGTCCTCAGATCTACTACACGCGCTCGCTCGACTATGGCGGGACCTGGGAGGCCGACCGGGCCATCACGCCGACACCGGCGCAGTTTGCCTCGGTAGCGGTATCGGGTTCCATCGTCCATGTCGTGTATGCCGATTTTCGCGTGGGTGCCGAGCTTCCCATGATCTACTACACGCGCTCGCTGAACGACGGCGTCTCCTGGGAGGCCGAGGTGCCGCTCGCCGGAGCGGTGTCCTCCTGGTATCCGTCGGTGGCGGTAGCTGGCTCGCAGGTACATGCCGTCTGGCCGGACAACCGCAACGGCGACCCGGCCGAGATCTACTACAAGTGTTCTCTGAATGACGGGGCCGCCTGGGAAGCGGAGGTGAGACTGACCGACAATCTCTCCGAATCGAGGGAGCCCTCGGTGGCCGTGTGCGGCACTCACGTGCACGTGGTCTGGCACGACGATCGCGATGGCAACTGGGAGGTCTACTACAAGCGCGGGGCGATGGGGGGCATGGGGCTAGAAGAAGAGGAAGAGGGCACCGTGTCGCTGCTGCATGCGCGCGCCGTACCGTCGATCTTCAGCGGTGAGATCACGGTGCGGTTTGACGAGTCACCGGAGGAGCCTCTGGAGATCGTCCTCTTCAATGTGCTTGGGGTTCCGGTCTCTGGGGCAACGTACGGTGCGGTTCCCGCTGTGCTGAGCCTTGGGGACCCAGCGATCGGGCGGCTGGTGCCGGGCGTCTATTTCTTGCGCATGGGTGCAGGGGGACGGACTGCGACGCAGAAGGTGATCAAACTGAGGTAGATCTCGGGCGAGAGGCCGAGCTCAGACCTCGCCCCACTCGAGCACGGGCAGATCGTCGAAGTCCGCGATCTCGAGGGCATCCACGAGCCGCTCCGTCAGCCGCAGGTTGGTGAGCAGGGGCACGCGGTGATCGATGGCCGCCCGCCGGATGAGGTAGTCGTTGGAGAGCTCCACCTCTTCGTTGTTCTTGGGGATGTTGATCACCAGACCAATCCGGCCGGACCGGATGTAGTCGATGCAATTGGGCGTGCCACCCTCCAGCGGCCAGCGCAGCGTCTCGACGTCGATGCCGTTCGCGCGGAAGAAGCGCGCGGTGCCAGCCGTGGCATAGAAGGTGTAGCCCATCCCTTGCAGCTTCATCAGCACCGGCAGGAAGGCCGCCTTGCTCTCGGGCGGACCGGTCGAGACCAGGGCGGTCTTCTTGTCGAGCCGGAGCCCCACCGAGCGCAGCGCGAGCAGGAGGGCCTCTTCCATCTCGAAGCCAACGCAGCCGACCTCGCCGGTCGACGCCATGGCAACGCCCATCGTGGGGTCGGCCCCCTTCAGGCGCGAGAATGAGAACTGCGCCGCCTTGACGCCCACCCGATCGAGGTCGAGGCTCGATCCCTCGACGCGCTCGACCTCCTCCCCCAGGATGACCCGCGTGGCCAGGGCGATGAAATCCTGCTTGAGCACCTTGGAGGCGAAGGGAAACGTCCGGGACGCGCGCAGGTTGCACTCGATGACCTTCAGGCGGTTGTCCTGCGCGATGAACTGGATGTTGAAAGGACCGGTGATCGCAAGCGCCTTGGCGATCTGGCGCGCGGCCTGCTTGATCCGGCGGGTGGTCTCGACGTACAGGCGCTGGGGTGGAATCACCACCGTCGCGTCGCCCGAGTGGATCCCCGCGTTCTCGACGTGCTCGCCGATGGCGTAGAGTAGGATCTCTCCCCCGCGGGCGACACCATCGAACTCGATCTCCTTGGCGTTCTCGATGAATTTCGAGACGACCACCGGGGTCGCGGGGTTGACCTCCGTCGCCCGGTTGAGGTACGCGGCCATGCTGGCGGCGTCAAAGACGACCGCCATGGCGGCACCGGAGAGGACGTAGGAGGGGCGAATCATGACGGGGTAGCCCACCCGGGCCGCGAACTGCTCGGCCTCCGCGATGCTGCGCGCCTCCGTCCAGGCTGGCTGGTCGATACCCAGCTCATCGAGCAGCGATGAGAACTTGTTGCGGTCCTCGGCGTGGTCGATGTCCTTGGGCGAGGTGCCGAGGATCCGCACGCCGGCGTGGTCGAGCCGGGGCGCCAGGTTGTTCGCCACCTGGCCGCCCATGGAGACGACCACCCCGTCGGGCTGCTCGAACTCGTAGATGTCGAGCACCCGTTCCAGGGTCAGCTCCTCGAAGTAGAGCCGGTCACAGATGTCGTAGTCGGTCGAGACCGTCTCGGGATTGCAGTTGACCATGATGGTGCGGTACCCAGCCTTCCGAGCCGTTCCGACCGCCGTCACGCAGCACCAGTCGAACTCGACGCTCGAGCCGATTCGGTACGGGCCGCCCCCCAGCACCATCACCGCGCCGGCGCGCGGCTCCACATCCGAGGCGCAGCCCTGATAGGTCATGTAGAGGTAGTTCGTGACCGCCGGATACTCCGCGGCCAGCGTGTCGATCTGCTTGATGCACGGCACAATGCCCCGCTCTTTGCGCAGGGCGCGAATCCGGTCCATGTGGAGGCCGACGGCCTTGCCGATCTGATAGTCGCTGAAGCCGAGCGTCTTGGCCCGGCGCAGGAGATCGTCTCCCGGCTCGCGCTGCTCGGCTGCCAGATGCTGCAGCTCACGCGTGGTCTGCGCGATCGTCGCCATCCGCTGCAGGAACCAGGGATCGATCTGCGTGAGCGCGTGGACCTGCTCCACGCTCACCCCCCGGACGAGTGCCTCGCCCACGGCGAAGACGCGGCGATGGGTCGGCTGGGCCAGCTCGAGGTCGAGGTCGTCGAAGGCGAGCCGGTTGAGCACCAACCCGTGCATGCCCGTGCCGATCATACGCAGCGCCTTCTGGAGGGCCTCCTCGAAGGTGCGGCCGATGGCCATGACCTCGCCCACGCTCATCATCTCGGAGCCGATGCGCGTCGAGATGCCGCGGAAGCGCTCCAGATCCCAGCGCGGAACCTTGACGACGACGTAGTCCAGCGCCGGCTCGAAGAAGGCCACCGTGCCCGAGGTCACCGCGTTGGGCAGCTCGGCCACCGAACGCCCCAGGGCGAGGTGCGCGGCGATCGACGCCAGCGGGTAGCCGGTGGCCTTGCTGGCCAGCGCCGAGGAGCGCGACAGCCGGGCGTTGATCTCGATCACACGATAGGCGTCGCTGCGGGGATCGAGGGCATATTGGATGTTGCACTCGCCGATGATCCCCAGGTGCCGCACGGTCCGCAGGGCGATCTCGCGGAGCATGTGATAGTCGCGATTGGAGAGCGTCTGGCTGGGCGCCACCACGATGCTCTCGCCCGTGTGGATGCCCATCGGGTCCAGATTCTCCATGTTGCACACGGTGATGCAGTTGTCGAACTGGTCGCGGACGACCTCGTACTCCACCTCCTTCCAGCCGCCGAGGTATTCCTCGATGAGCACCTGGGGAGCTTGCGCCAACGCCCGGCGCACGATCGCCTCGAGTTCGTCGGGGCTGCGCGCCACCCCGCTGCCCTGCCCGCCAAGCGAGTAGGCCGAGCGCACCATCACCGGGAAGCCGATCTCCGTCGCCGCGGCGCGGGCCGCGGCGATCGTGGCGCAGGCCCGGGAACGGGCCGTGTCGACGCCGATCTGCTCGAGCTTGCGGACGAAGCGCTCCCGATCCTCGGTGTCCTTGATGGCATCGATGGGCGTGCCCAGCACGGTCACGCCGTACTCGGCGAGGACCCCGCGATCCGCCAGCTCGACCCCGACATTGAGCGCGGTCTGCCCGCCGAAGGAAAGGAGCAGGCCGTCCGGGCGTTCCTTGGCGATCACGCGCGCAACCGTCTCGACATCGACGGGCAGAAGATACAGCCGGTCCGCCATACCCGCGGTCGTCTGCACGGTGGCGATGTTGGGGTTGACCAGCACCGTGGCGACGCCCTCGGCCCGGAGCGCCTTGAGCGCCTGGGAACCGGAGTAGTCGAACTCGCCGGCCTGGCCGATCTGCAGGCCGCCGCTGCCGAGAAGCAACACCTTGGTGGGTCGATCAGCCACGGCGGGCAGCCTCCACGAGCTGGTCAAAGAAGACGGCCGTGTCCGTGGGGCCCGGGGAGGCCTCGGGGTGGAACTGGACCGCGAACCAGGGGCGCGTGCGATGGCGAATCCCCTCGACCGTGCCGTCGTTGAGATTCGTGTGCGAGACCTCCCACGATTCGGGCAGGCTCTGGGCGGCGACGGCGTACCCGTGGTTCTGGCTCGTGATGCGGCAGCGCTGGGTGCCGCTCTCGCGCACGGGCTGGTTCTGTCCCCGATGGCCGTAGGGCAACTTGTACGTCCGGCCCCCCGCGGCCAGGGCCAGGATCTGGCATCCGAGACAGATGCCCGCCACCGGAATCGGGCGGGTGCCCGCCAGGGCCTTGACCACATGGGCGATCGTGACCTCGCAGCGCGCGGGGTCGCCCGGTCCGTTGGAGAGCAGGACCGCGTCGCACTCCATGGCGCTGAAGTCGTGGCGGTACGGCACGAGGGTGACTCGGCAGCCCCGCGCGCGCAACTCGCGCACGATGCTCCGCTTGCACCCGCAGTCGACGACGACGATGTGCGGTCCCGCGGCGCCCGCCGGCGCCGGCACGGTGACGATCTCGCGGGACGCAACCTCCCCCACCAGGTCAGTCGCGTTGGGGTCGGCCACCGCGAAGGGGGTGTCGCGGTCGCCGTCCGGCACGATCCGCCCCAGCAGCGTTCCTCGGCTCCGCAGCCGGCGCGTGAGCTCGCGCGTGTCGATCCCGGCGAGCCCGACCACGCCCTGCTCGCGCAGCCACGTGCCCAGGTCGCCGCCGGCTTCCCAATGGCTGTCGGCCGCGTGGTAGTTGGCGACCACGAAGCCGCGGACCTGGATCTCGTCGGACTCGAAGCGGTCCGAGCCGGGCTGCCGGCATGGGACGCCGTAGTTGCCGATCAGCGGGTACGTCAGGACCAGGATCTGCCCCCGGTAGGACGGGTCGGTGAGGCTCTCGACGTAGCCGACCATGCCGGTGTTGAAGACCACCTCCCCGTCGGTCGCGCCTGCCGCCCCAAAGAGCGTGCCGGTCAGGCGCGTGCCGTCCTGCAGCTCGAGGTGGGCCACGATCCGGCCGCCCGGCGCTTCACGCGCCGCGGGCTGCGCCTGCAGTGCGCCCGCGGTCATGCCCCCCATGCGCGAGTCTCCCTGTCGGTGCCGTCAACCCTTGATCTCGAAGAGGTTGCCGTCGGCGTCCTGGACAAACGTCACCAACCGCCCGCGGCGTGGAACCCGGCGAACGCCCATCCCCGCGCCCTCACAGCGCGCGAGGAAGGCGGGCAGGTCCTCGACCTCGAGGCAGATGTGCTCGATCCGCTCGATCTTGCCCCGGTGCGAGGCGTCGATGAACACCTCAACCTGCAGGCCCTCGCTCGTGTAGAGGACCATCCGCAGCTCCCGATCGAGGGAGAAGATAGCGTGGGCCTGTTCGCGGGCAAGTATCTTCCCCTCCGACTTGGCGAGTCCCAAGACGTCGACGAGGAATCGATCGGCGTTCTGTTCAGAGCTGTAGACCAGCGCCACGTGCCGCAGTCTCATGAGGCTCTCCGTGCCATACCGTTTCCCCGCGCCGGGTGGGGGGGTCACTCCTGGGGCCGGATGATCACCTTGATCGACTCCCGCCCGTCGAGCACGAGCTGAAAACCCCGCTCGATCTCCGACAGCGGGAGCCGATGCGTGATCAGATCCTCGACCTCGATCGTCCGGGTCTCGAGCAGCCGCAGCGCCTCGACGATGTCGGGCGGTCCGCAGTAGTAGGACGTGAGTACCCTGATCTCCTGGGTCCAGTACTCGTTCAGCGGGATCGTGACCTGTTTCTCGGGGCCGGGCACGGCGAAGAAGACCACGGCGCCACCCCGGTCGACGCACTTCCAGGCCTGTTCGATCGCGGCCGCGGACGAGGTGCAGAGCAGGACGACATCGGCCTTGCGGCCGGTCTCGGCGATCAGGCGCGCCGGGACGTCCTCGGCCGCATCGATAGCGAGATCTGCGGCGTTCTTCCTGGCCAGCTCGAGCCTGCCCGGGTTCACGTCGGTCGCGATCACGCGGCAGCCGATGGTCTTGGCCAGCTTCACCTCGAGCAGGCCTGACATGCCGCAGCCCATGATCAGCAGCGTGAAGCCCTGCCTGACCCCGGCCAGCCTCTGGGACCGCACGACACAGGCCAATGGCTCGATGAACGTGCTCTGATCATAGGTCAGGCTGTCGGGCAGCCGGTACGTCCCCTTCTCCACGAGCGCCGCGGGCACGCAGACGTACTCGGCGTACCCGCCCGGGAGGCGCACCTTCACGTTCGGGCAGACCGGGTAGCGCTCTTGCCGGCAGTAGTGGCACTCGAGGCAGGGCACCTTCGGCGCGATCATGACCCGACCCCCGGGCTTGAAGGTGGTCACGCCCTGCCCCACCTGCACCACCTGCGCGCCGAGCTCATGGCCCTGAACCAGGGGTGCGCGCGGGAGCCGGTACCATTCGACGACGTCGCTGCCGCAGATGCCGCACGACATCACCCTGACCAGCATCTCTCCGGTCCCGGGGACGGGGGTGGGCACCTCGGTCAGGCGGATGTCGCGGTTGTTGTACCAGAGCGCGATTCTCATCGCATCACCCGTTGGGTCATCCCCGCGCCGGGGATCACCGTGACCGCGGTGACAAAGAGCTCAAAGCTTGGCCTGCTTCTTCAATGACTGATAGAGCTTGTGGGCCTTCGCCGGAGTCTGATTCTCGTGGACCACGGCGCGCACGGCCTGGATCATGGCCGCGGGGGCGGCCGCCTGGAAGATGTTCCGGCCCATGTCGACCCCCGCCGCACCTTCCTGGATCGCTTTGTAGGCCATCGTGAGCGCGTCCAGCTCCGGGATCTTCTTGCCCCCCGCCATGACGATGGGCACCGGACAGGCGGCGCAGACCGTGCCGAATCCCCGCTCGACGTAGTAGGTCTTGACGTAGTGCGCCCCGAGTTCGGCGCAGATGCGCGTGGCCAGCCGGAAGTAGCGTGCGTCGCGTGTCATCTCCTTGCCCACGGCGGTCACGGCCAGGGTCGGGATCCCGTAGCGCGTCCCGAGATTGACCATCGTGTTCATGTTGAGGATCGACTGGCGCTCGAACTCGCCCCCGATGAACACCTGGACGGCCATGGCGCAGACGTTCAGCCGGATGCTGTCCTCGATGTCCACGGCGACCTCTTCGTTGGACAGCTCCTTGAGGATGCTCGCGCCGGCCGAGACGCGCAGGACGATGGCCTTCTGCGTCGCGGGCGGTATGACGGTCCGGAGGATCCCGCGGGTCAGCATCAAGGTGTCGGCGTAGGGCACCAGGGGATTGATGGTCAGATCCACCCGTTCCAGGCCCGTGGTCGGCCCCTGGAAGTACCCGTGGTCGATGGCGAGCATGACGGTCCGGCCGGAGTCAGCATTGAAGATCCGGGCCAATCTGTTCTGCATACCCCAGTCGAGCGAGCCGCTGCCCTTCAGGAAGAAGGCCGGGGACTGCTGCGGAACGCCGAGGAAGTAGTTCTTGCCTTCCTTGAGGTCATCGACATCGGGCATGGTGCTTCTCCTTCTGGCTCGTGAGCAGGCGCGATTCTATCGGAGAATCGAAGGGAATGCACCCCTGGGCTGGTCGAGCTGTCCGGCCATGTCCGTTCGAGGGCGCGCATCAGCCCAGCGCTCGCACTCGGTGTCCAGGTACCGGGAGTCGCGTGCCTGGCGATCCTGCCGGACCCTCGTGCTACAATCGTGATCGAGACCCTGGGCCGATGGCTCGGTCGGCTACACACTCCTGGGGAGGGAAGATGGGTGCCGCTGCCGGCGACCATACTTGCCGGGTGACCGCCACCCTGAGCCGGTTCCCGGCGGCGGGGTGGGCGCGTTTCTTCGCCGCGGCGCTGGCACCGGCGCTCCTGCTCGCGCTCTTCATCGCGGGCGATTCGGTCCTCTTGCCCCCGGAAACGCGCTGGGAGCCGTCTCGCGCGGGCGCTCGCCCGCCGGGCCACTGCTCCTCCGTCCCCGCGCCAGGCCACGAATGCCGCTTTTGGGCCACGATCGGGATCGCCGGGGCGGACAGCCTCATGGAGGAGCACCTCGTCAGCGGGTCTCACTCACTGATGTCCCTGGGCGACTCGAATCCCAACGGTTGGGGCCTGGCCTATTTCTCTCCCGCCTTGCAGAACGCAGGATGGCAGGGTCCCGCCCTCGTGCGCGGTGGTCCTGCCGCGAACCACGAGCACGACCCGCGCTTCCCCGCGGCCGTCGCCCAGATGCTCGCCCTGGACCCAACCTGCGCGATCGCGCATGTGCGCCGATCCTCCGGAGCCCACACGGGCGTCCCCGACCCCCATCCCCTCTGGCGCGACGGTGTGGCGCTGGCGCACAACGGGCGGTTCACGGTGACCGATGTCGTGAACCTGCTGGAGTTCGAGGATCCGGGCTATCTGGAGAGCCATCCGCCCGATTACAGCGACCCGTACCTGGACAGCGAGCTGATGCTGCTCTACATCCTCAAGCTGCGCGAAGCGGGGGCGGGCCGTGGTGACGCACGGGCAGCCCAGCCGGCCGCTCACGGCCGGCCCGGCAGTCACGCCCTTGCCGATGCCGTCAATCAGGCCATTCTGCGGATCTACGATGCGGGTGCGATCATCAATGCGGCGGACTGCGTCGTCACGGACGGCGACACTCTGATCGGCGTTCGCTTCGACGTGGAGGATGAGGAGCTCTTCAAGCTGCGCTATCGGGCGCTGTCTTCGGGCTGGGTCATCGCGTCGGAACCGCTGGGCACGGACACGACCGGCTGGGAGGCGTTCCCGCCCAAGAGCCTGGGGGTCTTCACCCCCGCCGGCCCGCCGGAGTTCGTTACGATCTTCCCTCCCTCCGCCCCCTATCTCGTGGTTGACAGCCTGGGAATCGACGACGATGCGCTCGGAGACAGCCGCGGCAACGGGGATGGCGATGTCGATGCGGGCGAGACGATCGAGCTCATCATCACCCTGCTGAATCAAGGATACGAAGCGGCGCTGAACACGCGCGCCACGCTGACGACGGAGGATCCCCTGTGCGAGATCCTTGATGCGGAGGAGCTGTACGGGGACATCCCCGCCGGCGGCACAGCTCCCTGCCAGGAGGATTTCGATCTCGTCATCGATCCGACCTGTCCCGACGGCTACCTGGTGCCCCTGACCCTCACCGTGGGGTGCGAGGGTCCGTTCGTCTGGGAACGCGCGTTTGATCTCGGAATCCATGCTTCAGCCATCGATGTCGAGCACTACCTCATCGATGATCTGGGGACTGGGAATGGAAATGGGCGCGTCGAGCCCGGGGAGACCTTCCGCATCAGCACCACGCTGGTGAATCGCGGAACCGAGCAGGCCGCGCATCTGCTGCTCTCCCTCGAGATCCCCCATCCGTACGTGTCCGTCACCCAGGGCCAGGCCGCACTGGACACGTTGTCGATCGGGGGTCTCGGGACCCCCGCACCGCCGTTCGAGGCAAGCCTCGGCCCGGGCGCCCCCGCGCAGGACGTCCTCTTCGGTCGCCTGGAGATCCGCGGGGACTGGGGGCTGCAGGCCGAAGCCGATTTCCTGGTGCCCGTGGGTGGCTTCCACGACGACGTGGAATCGGGCCAGGGCGGCTGGACCAGCTATCCGATCGATCCCGAGTTCGACAATCAGTGGCACCGCTCCAGCGGGCGGAACTACACACCCGGCGGGGCGTGGAGCTGGAAGTTCGGCGGAGCGGGCACGGGCAACTACGCCAACTCGGCGGCGGGTGCACTGGAATCCGAGCCCGTGCCGCTGCGGGCCTACACCTATCTGCGCGTGCGCCATTGGATGGAGGCCGAGGCCAGTCAGACCTATCCCGGGTATTGCTACGACGGCGGATTCGTCGAGCTCCTGGCCGAGGGCGGGGCGTGGCAGCAGATCTTCCCCGTTGGCGGCTACCCCCTCAAGATCCGCAATGCCAGTGGAGAAGGCCCCTTCCCCGCGAACACGGAGGTCTACTCGGGCAACATCGAGTGGGAGGAAGCGCTCTTCGAGATTCGCGGCCACTCGGGAGAGGGCCGCTTCCGCTTCGTGTTCGGATCGGACGGCGGCACGACGCGCGAGGGCTGGTACATCGACGAGGTCGAATGCTTCGGCGCCGACACCCTCTGGTGGTCGGCGGTCGACGAGGCCAAGCCCTTGATCCTCCACCCGGCGCTCGGCCCGAGTCGCCCGAACCCCGGACCGCCGGGCCTGCGCATCCAGTTCGACGTACCGGGGCAGGGTCCGGTGGATCTCGAGATCTTCGACATCGCCGGGCGGCGCGTGCGGACGCTGGTGGCGGACACGTTGCCCGCTGGGAGGCACGACATCCGCTGGGACGGCCGTGACGCGGGCGGGCGGCCGGTCAACGCGGGGACCTATTTCTATCGCCTGAGGTGCGGCGGCGCCTGCGCCACGCATCGCCTGGTGCTGGTTCGCTGACCGCTCCGGCTCAATGGGCCGCTGGACTATTCGAAGCTCGGCTCGAGGCCCATCTCCCGCACGAGCCGGTGGGCACCGTCCACCCGGTCCATCACCCAGAGCAGGTACCGCACGTCCACGTGGATCGAGCGCACGCGCTCGGGCTCGTAGTAGTAGCCTGCCAGCAGGCTCTCCCAAGCGCCGTCGAAGAGCAGGCCCACCAGCTCGCCGCGGCCGTTGAGGGTCGGCGAGCCCGAATTCCCGCCGGTCGTGTCCAGGGTCGAGAGGAAGTCCACCGGCACCGAACCCAGGCTGCCGGGGGCGTACGGGCCGCGCTCGCCCGATCGGATCGCGTCCAGCAGATCGGCCGGGGCGTCGAAGGGCTCGACGCCCGTGTCCTTCTCCAGAATGCCCTCGAGGGTGGTGAACGGTTTGTACCACACCGCGTCCGCGGGCTGGTAGCCGGCCACCTGGCCGTAGGTCACCCGGAGGGTCCCGTTGGCGTCCGGGTAGACCGCCACGCCCTGGCTGCGCTGATAGGCGATCACCGCTTGCATCAGCCGCGGGCGCATCTCTTGGAAGTCACCCCGCAGGGCTTTCTCCTCGTTCTCCAGCTCGAGTTCGGTGGGATAGAGCGCCACCGCCAGGCGCATGAAGGGGTCGTCGCTCGCCTCGAAGGCACCGGCGCCGGCATCCATCCACGCGAGGCGCGTGGCGAGGTCGTTCAGCCGCGTGCCGGCGTACATCGCGTCGAGGGTCCGATTCAGCGTCTCCTCATCGACCGCCGCTGGATCGGCGACGCGTTCGGTCTCGCCCCTCACCCCCGGGCGGGCGGTGCCCCTGCCGTCCTCCTGCGCGCCGCCGGCGCTGCCCGGCCCGATGCCCAGGTGCTGATCGAACGCGGCCACGCGCTGCTTCGCGGGCAGCGTCGCGTACATCTTGATCCGATCCGCGGCGACCAACCGGTCCACGCGCGGGTCATAGCTCGTCGCGATCCGCTCCATGCGTTCACGAATCCGGCGCAGGTCGCGCTCCTGGAAGCCCGGCTCGCGCTCGAGGTCGGGCTTGCGACGCTCCTGGGCCAGGCGGTAGAGGGTCGCGGCCGTCTCCAGCATGGGCCAGCGCCGCGCGATGCCCCAGTAGAGGTCCCGCTCGCGGTTCTCCTGCTCCCGCGCGATCAGTGCCCGCAGCTCGCCGAGCACGGTGCCATACCGCGCCTGGCGGTCGCGATCGGCCGCGATCCAGCCTGCCAGCCGCGCCTCGAAGGCGCGCTTGGCCGCGACGACATCCACACGATCGAACCCCACCAGCATCCCCTCGTTGTTCTTCGTGCGGTTGTGGATCCCCGACAGCGTCGGCGCGAGCGTGAGCCGCGCGTCGGGATAGCGCGCCAGCGCCCGCTCGAAGTGTTCCAGCAGCTCACGATTCACCCTGATCGACGCCGGGTAGTACCAGCCCGCGCTGTTCTCCACCTCGTCGGCGAGCTGGTAGCGGTTGGTCCGGCCGGGATAGCCTGCGACCATCACGAAGTCGCCCTCCGCGACCCCTTCCGGGGCCACCCGCAGCCAATGGCGTGGGCGGTAGGGCACGTTCTCGGGGGCCGGGTCGGCTGGCCGGCCGTCGGGTCCGACGCAGGCCCGCAGGAACGCGAAGTCACCCGTGTGGCGCGGCCACATCCAGTTGTCTTCCTCGCCCCCGTACTTGCCCACCGCGCGCGCCGGGGCGTAGACCAGGCGCACGTCGCGGATCTCGAGCTGTGTGGTGAGCTGGTAGACCAGACCCCCGTAGAACGAACTCACCCGGCAGCGCACGCCGCCTTCGGCCTCGCACTGCGCCACGAGCGCCTTCTCGGCGGCCTCGATCGCGTCGAACCGCTCCTTGCCCCGGGCATCCGCGGGCACGGCCGCAAGGATCCGCGCGGTGACGTCCTCGATCGCCGTGGTCACCAGCACGCGTGAGCCGGGTGCCGCGGGCAGCTCGTCCGCGAGGGTCTGGGCCAGGAAGCCCTTCTCGAGGATGTTGTTCTCATCGGTCGAGTTGTGTTGGATCGACCCGTAGGCGCAGTGATGGTTCGTCACCACCAGACCCTGGTCGGAGACGAAGGACGCGGTGCACCCCCCGAGCGAGACCACCGCGCCGAGCGGATAGGCCGAGAGGTCCGCGAGGACCTCGGCGTCCAGCTCGAGCCCGGCCGCCTCGAGCTGGCCGGCCAGCTCCGGAAGCTGGCTGGGCATCCACATGCCCTCATCAGCGGCGGCCAGGACCGCGCAGCCAGTCAACATGAGGGCGAGCACGCCCGGTCGAACCGCGCCCTGCACGGAACCTCCCCTTCTGTCTCTAGCTCAGCCCGACGATCCGGCCGTCGCGCACGTCGATGCCCTCGGCGGCGGGCCGCTCCGGCAATCCGGGCATGCGGATGATGTCGCCCAGCATCACGACCAGGAAGCCCGCCCCGGCATTGATGAGCAGGCGACTGACGGTGACCTCGAAATCCTCCGGCCGCCCGCGCTGGCGCGGATCGTCGGAGAGCGATTTCTCCGTCTTGGCAATGCAGATCGGCAGTCCCGCGTACCCGAGACGTTCGATCTCCCGCAGGTCGCGCTCGGCCGCCGGCGTCAGGGTGATGTCCCGGGCACCGTACATGCGCTGGGCCACCCGCAGGATCTTCTCCCGAACCGGGGCCTCCCACGGGTAGAGGGGGCAGAAGTGCCGGCTCACCTCCTCGGCCCGGCCGATCACCGCCTCGGCCAGCTCGAGGGCGCCCTCGCCCCCGCGGGCGAAGTGGTCGGTCACCGCGAAGGGAACCCCGAGATCCCGGCAGTGCCGGCGCACCACCGCGATCTCCTCCTCGGTGTCCGCCGTGAAGCGATTGAGGGCGACGACCGGTCTTTCACAGAAGATCGCGGTGTTCTCGACGTGCTTGTCCAGGTTGACCAGCCCGCGCTCCACCGCGCCCGCGTCGGGCCGCTCGAGCTCGCGCAGCTTCGCCCCGCCGTGGAGCTTCAGGGCCCGGATCGTCGCCACCAATACGACCGCGGCGGTGTCCAACCCCGCGCTCATGCACTTGATGTCGTAGAACTTCTCCGCGCCCAGATCGAAGCCGAAGCCCGCCTCCGTCAACACCCAGTCGCTCAAGTGCAGCGCGGTCTTGGTGGCGATCACGCTGTTGCAGCCGTGCGCGATGTTCGCGAACGGCCCCCCGTGGACGAGCGCCGGGGTCCCCTCGAGCGTCTGCACCAGGTTCGGCTGGATCGCGTTTTTCAGGAGCGCGAGCATCGCGCCGGTGGCGTGTAGCTGCCCCGCCTTCACGGGCTCGCCGTCGTAGGTGAACGCGATCAGGGTGCGATCGATCCGGGCCCGCAGGTCCTCGCGGTCCTCGCAGAGGCAGAGCATCGCCATCACCTCCGAGGCCGCGGTGATGTCGAAGCCGGTCTCGCGGGGAACGCCCTGCAACACACCCCCGAGCCCGATGACCACATCGCGCAGGGCGCGATCGTTCAGATCGATCACCCGCCGCCAGAGCACGCGGCGCGGATCGATCCGCAGGGCGTCGTCGTGGTGGATGTGGTTGTCGAGCAGCGCGGCCAGCAGGTTGTGCGCGTAGGTGACGGCGTGGAAATCGCCCGTGAAGTGGAGGTTGATCGAGTCGGCGGGAAGGAGCCGGCTGCGGCCCCCGCCGGTCGCACCGCCCTTGACGCCCATGCACGGGCCGAGCGACGGCTGGCGGAGCGCCAGGCAGACGGATTTGCCCAGGCGGCTGAACGCCTGCCCCAGGCCGATCGTGGTGGTGGTCTTTCCCTCGCCGGCGGGGGTCGGCGTGATCGCCGAGACCAAGATGAGCCGCGCCGGGGTGGTCTGCGCGCGGGGGCGCTCGCGAACCGCGAGCCTCACCTTGGCCTGGTGGTCCCCGTACAGGATGAGATCCTGCCGCGCCAGGCCCAGCTTCACAGCGATTTCCTCGATGGGACGGGGCGCTCCGTCGCCGGCCGGAAGATCCTTGGACATGCTTGACTCCTCTGGGCAGTGTGGCCACCCGAGCCGGACCAGATTCCGTCGGCTGAAGCATCGCTGCAGAATGGTGCGAGGATATCCAGGCCAAGGCCCATGGTCAACCAACCGCGGCGCGGCCCGGCCGGTGACAGGTCAGCGGCGGTTCCCTACTCACCGGCCGCGTACGTCACCAGGCTCACGATCCGCTCGTCGGCCACGCCGGCTTCATGCAGCGCGCGCCGGCCGTCGAGAAAGCCCAGCTCGACGATGAAAGCGACCCCGGCGACCTCGCCCCCGGCGCGGCGCACCAGGCGCGCGGCGGCGGCGGCCGTGCCGCCGGTCGCCATCAGGTCATCGATGACGAGCACGCGCTGGCCGGGCGCGATGGCATCCGCGTGGATCTCGATCTCAGCCTGCCCGTACTCGAGGCTGTAGGACTCGCGCAGGGACCGGTAGGGCAACTTGCCCGCCTTGCGGAAGGGGAAGAACGGCTTGCCGGCCGTGTGGGCGACGAGCGAGCCGAAGATGAAGCCGCGGGCCTCGATGCCCCCCACCGCGTCGAAGCCGCCGACCGGGTAGGCGCCCGTGATCGCGCCGATGCAGCGCGCGAGCAGGGCGGGATCCTGGAGCAAGGGGGTGATGTCCTTGAAGAGGATCCCGGGCTTGGGGTAGTCCGGGATCGTCCGGAGGCGTGTGCGCAATGCGGTCTGCAGGTCCACTCTTGGCGCTCCCAGGCTTCGGGTCGGTCGGCGCACCGGTCCGCGAAGCCATGCCCTCGAGCGCCGCGCGGCGTGGTCGCGCGGGCTGGACCGCTTCGCGTTACGCCGTGTACGCCCCGACGCCGGCCCGCCCGAGCGTCTCGGCGCCGCGGCGCTCCTCACCCTCGATCCACTCGCGCAGGCGCATCAGCGCCCGGCGCTCGATCTGCCGCACCCGCTCGCGGCTGACGCCGAGGAAGAGGCCCGTGCGCGTCAGGCTGCGAGGTGTCCCATCCATCAAACCATACCGGATGCGCAGCACCAAGCTCTCTCTCTCCGAGAGCTGCTGCATTAACCCCTCCAGGTGCGCGCACTCCATCTGCCGGTGGAGCAGCTCTGAAAGCGACGGCGTGTCCGGGATCCGCTCAAGCAGCGTCAGCCCCCGCCCGGCCTCACCGACCGCGGTCTCGTCCAGCGACTTGATCCCCTGCACCAGTGTCGCGACGGTGCGGGCGCGGCGCGGGCCGAAGCCGGCCGCGTGCGCGATCTCCTCGGGCTCGGGGAAGCGGCCCAGCTCCATCGTCAACCGCCGCTCGCTCTCGATGTACTTGTGCAGCGAGCGCATGACGTGCAGCGGGATCTTGAGCGTGCGCGAGTGCTCGGCCAGCCCCTTGGCAATGCCCAAGCGGATCCACCAGGCCGCGTAGGTCGAGAAGCGAAAGCCCTTCTCCGGATCGAAGCGTTGCACCGCCGTGAGCAGCCCGAGGTTGCCCTCTTCGATCAGGTCCTCGAGATCGAGCCCGCGACCCATGTAGCGCCGAGCGAGGCTCACAACCAGGCGCAGGTTGCTGAGCACCATCAGGTCGCGCGCCCGCTCGTCCCCCTCCCGGGCCATCCGCCCGACCTTGCGCTCCTCCTGGGCCGTCAGGAGGCGGTGACGCCCCACGTCCCGGAAGTAGATGTTGATCGCGCTCAGGGTCGCGGGCTGCATCGCCCGCTTGACCTCTGGGCGTTCGCGGATAGAGATCTTGAGCGTGCGGGTCAGGTCGAGGAACAGCGAGAACTCGGAGGCGTCAGGCACCGCTTTGAAGATCGACGCCTCGATCTGCTTGGCATGAATCACTCCGCTGGCCTGCCCGAGGGAGAGCAGGTCCGTGAGTGACCTGACGCGGGTCGTTACGCGTCGCGCTGTCTTCATGGTCCCCCCCTTTCAGCGGGGAGGACCTTCCAAGGAGATCCTGGGGGAACCTGGTCGGGGCGATTGGATTTGAACCAACGACCCCCTACTCCCGAAGCAGGTGCGCTACCGGACTGCGCTACGCCCCGACCTCGAATCACCTGGTACCAGTCTGCATCTATTTGGACGGAAGGTCAAGGGGCTTTCAGGCAGGAATCTGCCATCCGGCATCAGGGCATGCCATTGGCCACGGCGGCATCCTGAAGGGCGGACTCACTCGCCGCCCCACCCCTCTTCCCCCATGAGGGGCACGAAGATGCACGGCACCGCCGCTTCCTCCAGGAACTCCTCCCCGGCCCGTCGCAGGATCCGGAGCATCTGGCTGCTGCGCGATCCGGTCGGCACGACCAGGCGCCCATCGTCGGCGAGCTGGTCGCGGAGCGACTGGGGAACGCAGGGGGCCCCGGCCGTGACGATGATGCCGTTGTAGGGTGCATGGTCGGGCCAGCCCAGGGAGCCATCACCGATGTGCTGAACCACGTTGGAGATGCCCAACTCGGCCAGGACCAGCCGGGCCTGCTCGGCCAGATCGGGGATGCGCTCGACCGTATACACGGTGCGGGCCAGCCGGCTCAGGATGGCCGCCTGGTAGCCCGATCCCGTGCCGATTTCCAGCACGCGATCCTCCGAGCCCGGGGCCAGGTACTGGGTCATGACCGCCACCATGTAGGGCTGCGAGATCGTCTGGCCGTGGCTGATGGGCAAGGCCCGGTCGGTGTAGGCCTGGGCCTCCAGGGCGGACTCGACGAAGCGGTGGCGCGGCACGTCGCGGAAGGCCTGCAGCACACGCGCGTCGGTGATCTCGCGTGGGCAGAGCTGCTGCTCCACCATCCGCAGCCGCGCCTGGCGGTAATCGATCGCCAAGACCGCCTCCGTCAGCCGCGCGGGCCCTCCCCGGCCCCCTCGGCCCTCCCGGCCCCGGGCCGCTCCCCCTCGGGCAAGCCGAACTCCCAGCCACCCATCGCCGTGAAGGCGCGCCGGTCCGTCCAGTCCGTCTGGAGCGGCGTGATCGAGACGTAGCCCTCCGAGACGGTCGAGAAGTCGCTGTCGTTGTGCGATTCCCAGATCGGCGGGTCACCCCCGATCCAGAAGTACGGGCGCCCGCGCGGATCGACCTTGGCGACGATCTCATCGCGGTAGACCCGCAGCCCGAGCTTGGTCACGCGCATCCCGCGGATCCCCTCGAGCGGCAGGTCGGGGAAGTTGACGTTGAGGAACGTCTCGCGCGGCAGGCCCCGCGCGACCAGAGCCCGCACGATCTGGCACGCGAGGCGGGCGGAGGTCTCCAGCTGGCGGGGCTTCCACTCGACGTTGGAGAAGGCGATCGCCGGCAGGCCGAGCAGCCGCCCTTCGAAGGCCGCGGCGACGGTTCCGCTGTAGGTCACGTCGTCGCCCATGTTGGGTCCGTGGTTGATCCCGGAGATGACGAGGTCCGGGGAAGGCTCGAGCATGCCGCGGATGCCGCGCACCGCCACCAGCACGCAGTCGGTCGGCGTGCCGGAGACGGAGAACTCGCGCTCAGCGTGCTGGATCACGCGCAGCGGGTCGCGCAGCGTCAGCGCGTGACTGGCGGCGCTCTGCTCGCGGTCGGGTGCTACGGTCCAGACCTCGCCCAGCTCCCCCAGCGCCCGAACCAGGCACTCGAGCCCCCGGGCGCCAATGCCATCGTCGTTGGTGACCAGGATCCGCATACGCCCCATGCCTGCGCAAAGAAAATCCGGATACCCGGCCGGGTACCCGGAAGAAGCCTCGAGATCGAAATGGTCGGGGCGACTGGATTTGAACCAGCGACCCCTTGCCCCCCATGCAAGTGCGCTACCGGACTGCGCTACGCCCCGACCTCGAACTGCCCGAACTCAGGCAACCGATTCTACCGATACCCTTATCCGCCTTTCAAGTTCGAATCTTGAGACGTGGTGTCTCGAGCAACATCGCCCGCAGCGCCTCGATCTCGGCCCGAATCTCCTGCAGCGGGCCCGCACCGGCTGTCGCAACCGCGGGCCGCCCGTTGGTCAGCTCGAGCTGACGTGCGGCAGCCGCCTCAGCCGCCGGAGGCTGCGCCCCCTCCGCGATCCGAACGGCCGCCGGCCCTTCGGCCGGTTCCTCCTCGCGCACCGCGTAGGGCTCCACCCGCGCTTCGGGCTCGAAGGAATCGTAGGAGACGCCCGAGCGGCGGTCCTCGAAGAGCTTGCGCCGCGCCCCCGCGATCGTGAAGCCGCGGTCGTAGAGCAAGTACTTGATGCGTTGGATGAGCGCGGCGTCTTTGGCGCGGTACATGCGCATGCCGCCGCGGCTCTTGCGCGGGCGCAGCATGGGGAACTGGGACTCCCAGTACCGCAGGACGTGGGCCTTGACGCCCGTGGCCTCGCTCACCTCGCTGATCGAGTAGTAGAGCTTCTCGGGAGCGTCGTTCATGGCGTCTCTCCCCAGAACTCGGGCCTCAAGGGCCGCTCCATCAGCGCCGCCAGTGCGGCCCGCGGGCTCTTGTCTTCGAACAGCACGGCGTGCATCTGCTCGGTGATGGGCATCTCCACCGCGAGCCGGCGCGCCAGCTCGAGCGCCGAACGGGTCGTGCGGACACCCTCGGCAACCATCACCATATCGGCTAGAATCTGCGCCAAGGGCTTGCCTTCCGCAAGGCCCAATCCCACCTGATGGTTCCGGCTGAGGCGGCTCGTGCAGGTGGTCACCAGATCCCCGATCCCCGCCAAGCCCAGGAAGGTCTCGCGCGAGGCACCCAGGCGGACCCCAAGGCGGGTCATCTCCGCCAGACCGCGCGTCAGGAGCGCCCCCATCGTGTTCTGTCCCAGACCCAGGCCGTCGATGATCCCCGCGGCGATCGCGATCACGTTCTTGAGCGAGACCCCCAGCTCCACCCCCAGTGGATCTCCGCTCGTGTAGACCCTGAGGCTCGGCCCGCTGAAGAGCCGCTGGACGCGTTGCGCTGCCCGCGGGTCGTCCGACGCGGCCAGGAGCGCCGCGGGCAGGCCGGCCGCGACCTCCGCCGCCAGGCTGGGTCCCGCCAGCACCACGGCCGCGCCGAGGGTAGGCGGACCCGCCGCGGCCAGAACCTGGCGCGGCGTGAGGCCAGTGCCCTCTTCGATGCCCTTGGTGGCGGAGATCCACAGCGCGGGGCCGCCCCCGTCGCCCAGGCATCGCGACGCGCTGAGGCGCGCCGCCACGGGGCGCAGCGCATGGGATGGCACGACGACGGCGGCCACCTCAGCAGCCCGCAGGGCCGCCTCCAGGTCGGCGGTCACGCGCACGTTTTCGGGCAGGGGGTGGTCGGGCAGGAACGGCAGGCTCAAGCGCGTGCGCGCAAGCTCGGCCGCGCGGGCGGGCTCGAATTCCCAGAGCGACACGTCGCAGCCCAGGCGGGCCAGGTGGAGGGCCAGCGTGGTCCCCCAGCTCCCAGCCCCCAGGATCGCCACCGTCGCCCGCTCGCGACCTCCTCGCGCGGGCCCCGCCCCCGCGGCGTTCGCCGCCGGGTCCCTGTCCATCACCGGTCCCTCCAGCGAAAACGCGACTCGGTTCCGCTCGCGATCCTGGCCCAGTTGGCCCGGTGCCGCCAGGCGATGAACAGCGCGAGCACGACCCCGAGGCCGACCACCGCCCAGCGTACGGGTGGCGGCGGTCCCCAGAGGGCGGTCCCGATCGGGAGCATCGCCGCGAGCACCAGCGACCCGAGCGACACGTAGCGGCAGGCGGCCACGGTGAGGACAAACCCCGCCGCCCCCGCCAGCGCCGCCAGGGGCGCGAGCCCCACGAAGCCGCCCAGCGTGACAGCAACACCCTTGCCGCCCCGAAAGCCCGCCAGCGGGGTGAACATGTGGCCCAGAGCGGCGGCCGCGCAGCCCGCCAGCGGCCAGGCGCCCCCGCCGGCAGCCGCTGGCAGGTCCACCCAGCCCGGCGCCAGCGCCACGGCGGCCCAGCCCTTGGCCACATCGAGCGCCAGCGTCAGCACCCCCCATCCCGGGCCCAGAACGCGCAGGACGTTGGTCGCCCCGAGATTACCGCTGCCGTAGCGCCGCACGTCGATCCCGCGCGCGGCGCGACCCACCCAGAGTGCGAAGGGCAGCGACCCCAGCAGGAACGCGACCAGCACGTAGAGCGCGGGCGCTTCCCACCGGCTCCCGGTGACCGCGTCGGGCACGACCGCCGCCGCGGCCAGCGCGAGGGCACCGGGCACCGCGACCCCCGCGCCCCTCACGACCGCTTCCGCCCGCGCGCCGGCGTCGTGCCCGTCGTCCGGCGGATCTTGAAGCGGATCGGGGAGCCGTCGAAGCCGAAGGTCTCGCGGAAGCGGCGCCCGAGATAGCGCGTGTACTCGTCCCCCAGCCCCTCGGGATTGCGCGTGAAGAGCGCGAAGGTGGGGGGTGTCGTGCGAATCTGGGTCGCGTAAAGGATCTTCGGCGCCCGCTTCCCGTGCGTGCCGCGCGGTGGTGTGCGCTCGATCGCCGCGCGCAGCACCTCGTTCACCTCGTGCGTGGGCACCTCGCGCGCGCCGGCCTCGTGAATCGCGAGCACCCGCTCAGCGATCTGGCCCGTGCGCTGCCCGCTGAGCGCCGAGATGAAGAGCATGGGTGCGTAGTCGAGGAAGGTGAGCGCGGCGCGAACCTCCTCCTCGTAGCGCTTCATCGCGTTGCTGTCCTTCTCGACCGCATCCCACTTGTTGACCAGGATCAGCACCGGCTTGCCGCTCTCCTCGATCAGGGCCGCGACGCGCTGGTCCTGACGCGAGGTCTTCTCCGTCGCGTCGAGCACGAGCAGCGCGACGTCCGAGCGTTCGAGCGCGCGGATGCTGCGCAGCGAGGCGTAGAACTCGAAGCCGGGCAGGTGGTCCCAGCGGTGGCGGATGCCGGCCGTGTCGATCAGCCAGAACGTGCGCTTGTGCCAGCGCCAGGGCACGTCGATCGCGTCGCGCGTCGTGCCCGGCACGGCATCGACGATGACGCGCTCCTCACCCACCAGGCGGTTCGTCAAGCTCGACTTGCCGACGTTGGGCCGCCCCAGAACGGCGATGCGGATGCCCTCGCCCGGCTCCGGCATGCTGCCGCGCTCGGGCAGCTTCGCGATGAGCGCATCGAGCGCCTCGGCCACTAGCCGGCCCTCGGTCGAGGAGACCGGCAGGAGCGGATCCCAGCCCAGCGCAGCGAACTCGTGCGCGTGGGCATCCCACCGGTCGCTGTCGACCTTGTTCACGAGCAGCAGCACGGGCACGCGACTGGCGAGCTGGCGCAAGGCCAGGGAGATCTCCTCGTCGAGCGGCTGCAGCCCTTCGCGCCCATCGGTCATGAAGAGCACGGCGTCGCATTCACCCAGCGCCTGCAGCACCTGGTCGCCGACGCGGGCCTCCATGCCCGCGGTCGCGCCGGGCAGCCAGCCGCCCGTGTCGACCAGGAAGAAGCTGTGCCCGGACCACTCGGCCAGCCCCGCGTGGCGGTCGCGCGTCACCCCCGGGGTGTCGTCGACGACGGCCTGCCGCCGGTGCAGGACGCGGTTGAAGAAGGTGGACTTGCCCACGTTGGGGCGTCCCACGATGGCGACCACCGGCAAGTGCATGGAGCCCTATCCCCGCTGGGTGTTCACGAAGCGGTCCACAGCCGCCCCGCCAATCCGACCTGGATCGGGCGACCCGTTCGTACGGCCAGTTCCTGCGGCGTGCGATGGTCCAGGGTCACGCCGTCATCGTTGAGCACCTCGGAGGGCAAGACGGCCAGATCGTAGGGCCCGCATGCCGCGAGGGCCTCGGCGATGTCATCGCCCCCGAGCAGGCCCGCCACGGTGACGGCCGGTCCGAAGAGGCGATTCTGCACGGCCAGCACGTCGGCGTCAAAGGCTCGTGCCTCGCCGGTCCGCGCGAGCGCACCCTGGAGGCGCGGCCCGAGGAGCGGGGCGAAGAGCTGCCCCGTGACGAGGACCGCGCGACGGCGCTCGGGGCCCTGGGGCGCGGCGAGCCCCCGCGCGAAGATGCGCGCGGTCTCGCTCAGCTCGTGCTCGAAGGCGCGCACCATCCCGACGCCGTTCTCGACCTGCGGGAAACCCTCGTAGCACTCCGCGGCCGGCAGCGGGCGGCCGGCGAGCAGGTAGAGCTCGTCGGCTGCGAAGTGCAGCCGCGTGCCCAGGCCCTGGAGGCAGTGCGCCTCGCGCACGGCCAGCCGATCGAGCAGCGCCGCGGCCTCGGGTGCGCTCACGGGCCGCAGCACTGGGAGGTTGCCCCGGTGGCGGGTCAGACCCACCGGCACGATGGCCACCGTCTGCACCCAGGGATGCAGCCCTTCGAGGTCGTCCAGCGTGCGTTCGAGCTGCAGGCCGTCGTTGTATCCCGGGACCAGGACGATCTGCGTGTGCATGCGAATGCCCGCCTCCCCCAGGCGGCGCATGAGCGGCAGGATGTCCTGGCGGCTGCTCCGGCCGAGCAGCCGGGCCCGCGCGCCCGGGTCGGTGGCGTGGACCGAGACGTAGAGCGGGTCGAGGTGCTGCTCGATGATGCGCTCGATCTCCCAGGGCTTCAGGTTGGTGAGCGTGACGTAGTTGCCGTGGAAGGGCGACAGGCGGTAGTCCTCGTCCTTGACATAGAGGGTCGGGCGCAGCCCCGGGGGATTCTGATCGATGAAGCAGAAGACGCAGTGGTTCCCGCAACAGCGGACCGGGTCCGGCTGGGGCACGATGCCCAGCCGGCCGCGGGCGTCCCGCTCGACCTCGACCAGCTCCATGCGCCCGTCCGGGCGCCGCACGGTGAACGTGAGCTGCTCATCGCCGGTGTGGTACGTGAAGTCCAGCGCATCGCGCAGCGGCGCGCCGTTCACGGCGATGAGCTCATCTCCGGGGCGCAGCCCGGCCCGTTTGGCCGGCGTGCCCGCCTCGATGGCGGCGATCTTCATGCCTGCAGGACTCCGGGCCCCCCAACCCGCGCAGCCCAAGCGCGGCTCCGCAAGGCCGGGGCGAACGACATGCCAGAGGTGTCCCGAGTGGATTTGGAGCGGGTGACGGGGGTTGAACCCGCGACTCTCAGCTTGGGAAGCTGATACTCTACCACTGAGTTACACCCGCTCGCTCCGTACGGGCGTCAGAGGCCGCCCGCGGACCCTGACGCTACGCGCCCCCGGCCGATGGTGTCAAGGCCTATCCCCGCCCGCGGGCGGCTCCCGCGATGTGCGCCAGCACGCGCTGGGCCGTCCGCTCGGGCGTTTCCTGCGCCGGGATGAGCAACTCGATCGTGCCCCGATACCGGTTGCGAAACCAGGTCCGCTGCCGCTTTGCGTACTGCCGCGTGCGAAGCGCGAAGGCCGCCAGCGCCTCCTCCAGCGTGCGCTCGCCCCGGAGCACGCGCGCGAACTCGGCGTAGCCGATCGACTCGCAGGCCGGGCAATCGAGCGCCACGCCTGCCGCCAGGAGCCGCTCGACCTCGGCCAGCAAGCCCCCCGCCACCATCGCGCGCGCCCGCGCGCCGATCCGGGCCTCCAGGTCCGCGCGCTCGCGCGCGAGCACGACCATCGGGGGCCCGCCGGTGGTGTCCCAGGCCCCGCGCCGCACCTGCAGCTCGCTCAAGCGCCGCCCGGTCAACTCGCACACCTCGAGGGCGCGGCTCACGCGCTGCACATCGGCCGGCGCGAGTCGCGCGGCGCTGGCCGGATCGAGAA
>CAZDKK010000033.1:0-52505 GCA_964506245.1 uncultured bacterium
CGACTCGCGCTCCTCGTCCGGGCCGGCGTGGTCGGGCGCGCCGCGATCGAACGCGCCCGGCTGGAACCCGCCGCGCTCGACCGGCTGCGTGCGGTAATCGAAACCCTCGGGCCGCAGGCTCGGCTCCTCGGGGGGCTCGGCCGGCGCGGTGTCCGGCTCCTCGTCGAACGCGGGCGCGGCGAGGCCACCGGCGCCGATGGGCCGCGGGCTGGTGTTGGCGATCAACGAGCGCGCGCGCGCGTCGAGCGCATCGATGGCGTCGAGCTCCGCTTGCTGGCTGGCGAGGAACTTCGCGTGGCCGTCGAGCAACGCGTGGAAGCGCTGCAGGAAGAGCTCCTTCTCGGAGCTGAGCTGCTGGAGCTGCTCGCTGAGCTGGCGCAGACGACTGCGCGCATCATCGAGGATGCGCTCGGAGCGCACATGAGCGTCGTTGATGATCGTCTGCGCCTCGATGCGCGAACGCTCGCGTGATTCGGCCGCGGCGCGTTCGGCCGTGAGGATCGAGGACTGCAGCGTCTTCTCCAGGCTGTGAAACTCGTCGAGCCGCTCGCCCAGGTAACGGACCTTCTCGCTCAGCATGCCGTTGTCCTGGAGCAGCCGCTCGTACTCGTCCGCGGCCATGTCGAGGAAGATGCGCACCTCTTCGGGGTCAAAGCCCCGCATGGCCTTGTGGCGGAAGGTCTGCTTGCGGATGTCCAAAGGAGTGAGCTTCACCGGGTACCTCCCTCCATGCCGTCGACGGCTTCCCACCTGTCACGGCCCCGCCGGTCGGGGTCGGTGCATCGCGCCCCACGTCCACAGAAGTGAGCGGCCCGAGCCGGGTCGCTCGTTCCACGGGGTGCTTCACTCTAGGTTCGGGCGCCGGGGCGGGCAAGAATAAAGTGCTGTCCGGCCGTTTCCTGGCGGCTATAATCCGCATGCGGCATCCGCATTACGCGCTCGGCGGCCCCCGGACGGGCCGGTTGGCGCCGGGGCGCACGGGGCCCGCACCGCGGCGGGCACGGCAAAGGACGGCGAGGATGAGCACGAGGAGCGCTTCCGGCACGACCCCCGACAACGGCAACCAGATGATTGGCATCAGCTTCACCGAGCACATCGCGGAGCAGCAGCACCGGCTGTCGCCCGCGGCCCGCGGCGAGCTGAGCAGCCTCCTGCGCCACCTGATGCTGGCGGCCAAGATCATCGCGCGGGAGACCGGCAAGGCGGCGCTGGTCGACATCCTCGGCCTGACGGGCAAGGTCAACGTCCAGGGCGAGAAGGTGCAGAAGCTCGACGAGTACGCGGACGACATCATCATCCGCAATCTCCGCTACGCCGGCCATCTGTGCGCGATGGCCTCCGAGGAGCACGAGGACATCATCCGCATCCCCGAGCGCTACGCGATCGGCAGCTACACGCTCGCGTTCGACCCGCTGGACGGCTCCTCGAACATCGACGCCAACGTCAGCATCGGAACGATCTTCTCGGTGCACCGCCGCGTCAGCTCGGGCCCGACGGGCACGCACCAGGACGTGCTGCAGCGAGGCAAGAACCAGGTTTGCGCCGGCTACGTCATCTACGGGCCCAGCACGATCCTCGTCTACACCACCGGCCACGGCGTCCACGGCTTCACGCTCGATCCGAGCGTGGGCGAGTTCCTCCTCTCGCACCCCGAGATCCGCATCCCCGAGCAGGGCAAGATCTACAGCGTCAACGAGGGCAACTACTACCGCTGGGACCAGGCCACGCGCGAGGTCATCGACGCGTTCAAGTCGGACAAGAACCCGCGCGGGGAGCCCTACTCGTCGCGCTACATCGGGTCGCTGGTCGCCGACTTCCATCGCAACCTGCTCTATGGCGGCGTCTTCCTGTACCCGGCCGACTCGAAGAACAAGAGCGGCAAGCTGCGCCTGCTGCCCGAGTGCAGCCCGCTCGCCTTTGTCGTCGAGAATGCGGGCGGCAAGGCTTCGACGGGCCTGCAGCGCATCCTCGACATCGAGCCCAAGCGTCTGCACCACCGGGTGCCGCTCGTGATCGGCAGCAAGGCCGACGTCGAATTCGCCGAGTCGATCTACGCGAAGTACGCCGAGCAGGAGTGATCGCGACGCGCTCAAACCCCTGATCGGTCGCCCGCCGCGGTCGCAGCAGCAGGCTTCTGGCCCCCGCGACGTCCCCGTGTTGTGGTACAATTGTCGGTGAGCCCCTTCTCAGCCCGCCCGTCTCGGCGGCGCCCCGTCGCGCTCCGGCAGCGCGAGCGTCCGCGGACGGTTGCTGTGCCGTCGCCCGGATCCGGAAGGTCCCGGACTTGTGACCGGGTCTGCCCTGCGGCAGGCTCGCTGGACGACGGGCATGATGGCGCGGAACTTCAGATGCACGACTCCCGCGGGGCGCGCCGCGATCCTCGCCCTCGCGGCGGCGGCCACCGCATGCGGCGGGCCGGCGGGCGCGGAGGCGACCGGGCTCGTCTTCGATCCCAACCCCGTGGTCGCCTCGGGGGACCGCAATCTCGACAGCAGCGCCGACGTCGATCCCTGGCGCGTGACCGTGACCCTGACGGATTTGGACGGATCTGGCCTGCTGCGGGGCGCGTGGGCCGACGTCGAGAGCCCGGCCGGGCGTGCCTTCCATCCGCTGCTGCAGTTTCACTATTCGGCCCGCGATCTGCACTTCGAAGAGGTGATGGCCTACTACCACATCACCCGGGCGCAGCTCCGCCTGCAGGCGCTGGGCTACGTGGGGCTCAACGCGCGCCCGCAGGCGGTGACCGTGCACGCCTCGGGCGACGACGCCTCCTGGTACAGCCCCTCCGAGCGGCGCATCTACCTGGGCGATGGCGGCGTGGACGATGCCGAGGATGCCGACGTGATCCTGCACGAGTATGGCCACGCGCTGGTCCACGCCGCGGTCGGCCTGTCGGCGTCGGTCGACGCCCAGTCGCTGAGCGAGGGCTTCGCCGACTACTTCGCCGCGTCGCTGACCGGGGACCCCTGCGTGGGCGACTGGGACGGCACGTTCCGCCCGAGCGGCTGCCTGAGCGACCTGACCGAAGTGCGACACTACCCGAGCGATCGCACGGGAGACCCCCACGAGGACGGGCTGCTATGGAGTGGCCTGCTCTGGAGGCTGCGCGAGCAGCTTGGGGCCGATGTCGCCGACCGACTCGCGACGGGCGCGCTCTACCGCCAGCACCCGCGCTCCAGCTTCGCCGATGCGGCCGGCGGGCTCGAGGCCGTCGCCGCTACGCTCGATCGGGACCAGGGGCGCTCCGACATTCGCCTGGCCGTGGAGGAAGTTCTGGGCGAACGCGGCTTCCTCGCGCGACGCGGCTCCATTTGCCTCGACGTGGGCAGCCAGGCGCCTGGCGCGTGCATCGCGCTGGGCTTCTCGTTCCTGGGCCCGGGGGCGGCGGCGACCGACCGGAGCGACACGCTGACAGTTTTCCCGGATGGGCGCTGCGAGCTGCGTCCCCTGCTCCCGGGGACCGGCGGGCCGGGGTCGAGCGGGCCGCTCTTGGCGCCGCTGATTCCGGAGTGCGGCGGAGATGCCCCCTGCGGCCTCGACCGGCTGCGGGTCGCGTGGAGGTCGGCCGGCGGCACGCTCACCGCCGAGCTCGTCTACCTCGACGGCGATCGCGTCGTGCGCAGGGTGTGGGTGACCCTGGAGGAAAGTGGGCGGGTTGCGCTCGAGTGGTCCGGGGAGGGGGATCTGGTGGCGCTGCCCGCGGTGGCTGGGTGGTTCCCTTGCGGCTTGCGGGGCGCGGCCCGCTGGCTGGAACTCCCGGAGATCGACACCGTGCGCCTCGAAGCGGGCGAGGGGCTTGGGCTGGCTGTGCCCTCCGAGCGTTTCACCCTGGCAGGTGCACGGCTCACGCTCGCGCCCGCGCCGGATGGGAGCTATGCAGCGCACCTGGAGGCCGCGCCCCTGCCGGCCGGGCCGAACCTGGCGCGGGTCGTCACGGTCTGTCCTTCCCCCGCGCAGGCCGGGAGCCGCGCCGTGTTCCGCCTCGAATCGACGGGCGCCTACCGGATCGAGCTGATCGATGCCGCCGGCCGCAGGGTGGCCGGCCGGCACCTGGGCCGCCTCGATCCCGGGCTGCACGCGGTCGCCCTCTCCGACCTGGTGCCGGAGTACTCCATCGCCCGGGGGACCTACTTCGTGCGCCTATTCGGGGGGGCTGACGAGCGTATCACCAAAGTGGTCTATCTGCGCTGACCTGGTCTGATTCCCGCGTTCGAACTGGCGTTCCCCATGGGCCGGTGGTAAAGTTGAGCTTGGGATTCGACAAGGTCTTCTGGCTCTCACCAAATCGGGTGACGCAATGGAGATCACGAGCGTCAAGGTCACCTTGGTCGAAGACCCGTCGCTCAAGGCGATCGCCACTCTGACCTTCGATGCGTGTTTCGTGGTGAAGGGCATCAAGGTCGTTCAAGGCGAACGCGGGCTGTTCGTGGCCATGCCCAGCCGCAGGCTGCCGGACGGGACGTATCAGGATGTGGCGTACCCGTCCACGCGGGAAATGACGGAGAAGGTCCGCACCCTGGTTCTCGAGCACTACCACGAAGCCGTGGGCGCCCGGGTCAAGTACTAGGCGGCCAGCCGGCAGCGCACCTGCGCGGCCTGCCTTCTCTGCGCGTTGCGCGCAGCGCACCCGCGCGACCTCAACCTGCCCGCCGCGTCGCTTCCGGATCCTGCGCGTGAAAGAGATTGAGGGCTTGCACGGGCTGGCGTCCGATGACCCGGCTCGAGTGCGCCACCCCGGAAAAGATCGAGATCATCTGGCCCGGCCCGATGCGGACCTCCTGCCCCGCCAACCCGAACTCCAGGATCCCACTCTCGACGATCGTGATCTGCTCGCGCTGGTGGGTGTGCGCGGGGAAGTCGGAGCCGGCCCTGTAGTAGCAGCGCACCACCTGGATGTGCTGGGTGGCCATGACCTGACGCTCGAGCTCCTCCTGGGCGTCGGTGGCCTCGAGGTCTCTCCAACTGCCGACTGCGTACTGGCCGGGAACCATTCGACTGCGCACGTCTCGCTCCTCATGGGTCTCGCGCCGGGCCAAGAGACCCGCTGCGCCGCCCGCGCTCTCGCGCGCGGCGGCCTGTTCCAGGACCGCTTCTCCTCAGGACAACCATCGGCCGCGCCCGGCGCATCCTGACCGCAGCCAGGGTGGCCGGAACCGGCTGGGCGGGCGCGGGGCAGCGCCGCCGGCGCGCGCATCCTTGACACCGCTCGTGCGCCGTCGGCAAGCTCGCCCATCACCTGGGCGGAGTGGGGTGCGGATGGGCAGCGGGCAGTCGCAGATCGCGCGGGTCCTCGCGACCCTGTGGCCGCAAGACCTGGACGCGGGGGAACGGCGCGCCTTCCGGCTCCACATCCTCTCGGCCTTCCTCACCGGCTGTTACGGCACCATCCTCAACCTCTCCGACACGATCCTGCCCAAGACCCTCGGCGGCAGCGCCCTGGACGTCACGTTCCTCAACATCATCATCGGCGCCAGCTACCTGGCCTCGGCCTTCTGGGCCGGGGCCATGATGAACCGTCCCAAGGCTCCCTTCATCCTGGCTGCCTCCATCGTGGGTCGCCTCGGGCTCGGACTGACCGGGCTCTGGCAGAGCCCCGCGTGGTTCATCGCGGTCGTGGGCCTCTCCTGGGTCTCGCAAGCGATGATCGTCAGCGCGCAGGTCTCCATCATCCAGCGGGTTTACCGGCCCCAGAACCGGGAACAGGTCTTCGGCGCGACGGTCTCCTTCGACACGGCCGCCCGCTTGGTGTTGATGGTCCTGATCGGGAAGATCCTCGACTGGAACGAGGGCACCTACAGACTGCTCTACGTGGCCCTCGGCGTCGTCGGCTTCGCGGGCTCGCTCCTGATGATGCGCATGGAGGCGGGGGTCGACTATGGCCACCGCCTCGAGCGCCGCACTCCCCTCTACCGCCCGCTCAAGGAGCCGGGCTTCATCGCCGGGCTGCGCTCGGTTCGCGATTCGGTGCGGCTGGTGGGCCGGATCCTGAGCGAGGATGCTCCGTTCCGGCGCTTCGAGTCCAACTTCTTCCTCTACGGACTGGCCTTCCTGTCGCTGGTGCCGATCGTGCCGCTCTACCTGGTCAACGACCTCGCGCTCGACTACACGCGCATCGGCATCGCCCGGGGCCTGATGGGGCAGGCGGGGCTGATCCTCTTCTCGCCGCTCATGGGGATTCTCATGCGCCGCCTGAAACCGGTAGTCTTCTGCGCCTGGGTCTTCGGTTTCCTGGCCAGCTACCCGCTCCTGCTCCTCATCTCCTGGTTCGTCCCCGAGGGGCTGCGTGTCCCGACCGTGTACGCCGCGTTCCTCTGCTTCGGAATCGCGATGGCCGGCGTCGGCCTGGCGTGGAATCTGAGCAGCCTGCACTTCGCCGGGGAGGACGACCCCAGCGCCTACCAGACCGTCCACACGGTGCTGGTCGGCGGCCGGGGTATCGGGGCTCCCTTCCTCGGCTACCTGATCATCCAGGTCGCCTCGAACGTGGCCGGGTTTGGGGTGAGCGCCGGGCTCTTCGTGCTGGCCTCCATCCAGATGGCCCGGCTGGCCCGGGCCCTGCGCCGCGCCGGCTCGTCTCTCCCGGCCGCGACGACGGCCGTCGATTGACGCCCCGATCCCGGATCCCTATACTCACCGTTCTCGTTTCGCCCGGCATGGGCAGGCAGGGGCCGATCGGCGCCGCGGGCGGAGCACCAGGAGAAGGAGGGTTGCGAAGATGTACGGCAAGATCCGGGAGGACCTGCGCAAGGAGCTCGAAGGGGTCCGCAGCGCGGGGCTCTACAAGAAGGAGCGCATCATCACCACGCCCCAGGGGCCGGAGATCAAGGTCTCGACGGGCGAATGCGTCCTCAACTTCTGCGCCAACAACTACCTGGGCCTCTCCTCGCATCCCAAGCTGATCGAGGCCGCCCACCAGGCGCTGGAGCGCTGGGGCTACGGCATGTCCTCGGTGCGCTTCATCTGCGGCACGCAGGAGCTGCACAAGACCCTCGAGGCCAAGGTCTCGAAGTTCCTCGGCACGGAGGACACGATCCTCTACGCGGCTTGCTTCGACGCCAACGGCGGCGTCTTCGAGCCGCTGCTCGACAAGGACAGTGCCATCCTCACCGACGCGCTCAACCACGCCTCGGTCATCGACGGCATCCGCATGTGCAAGGCGCAGCGCTACATCTACAACCACATGGACATGAACGATCTGGAGGCGAAGCTGCAGGAGGCGCAAGGCGCCAAGTACCGCATGGTCGCCACCGACGGCGTCTTCTCCATGGATGGCGACATCGCGCCCCTGAAGGACATCTGCAAGCTGGCGGACAAGTACGATGCGCTGGTGATGGTGGACGACTCCCACGCCTCCGGCTTCATCGGCAAGACCGGCCGGGGCACACACGAGTACCACGGCGTGATGGACCGCGTGGACGTGATCACCACCACCTTCGGCAAGGCCCTCGGCGGAGCGTCCGGCGGCTGCACGTCCGGCAAGGCCGAGATCATCGAGTGGCTGCGGCAGAAGTCGCGCCCCTACCTCTTTTCGAACACCCTGGCGCCGACGGTGGCGGCCGGGACGGTGGCCGTCATGGATCTCCTCTCCGCGACGACCGAGCTGCGCGACAAGCTCGAGCGCAACCAGAAGATGTTCCGCAAGATGATGACCGAGGCCGGCTTCGACATCCGGCCCGGCGACCACCCGATCGTGCCGATCATGTTCGGCAAGTTCGAGGACGACGCCCGGTTGGCCACCGAGTTCGCCGACCGGCTGCTCAAGGAAGGCATCTACGTGATCGGCTTCTCCCACCCGGTCGTGCCGCGGGGCCAGGCGCGCATCCGCGTGCAGCTCTCCGCGGGCCACGAGGAGGAGCACATCAAGAAGGCCGTGGCGGCCTTCACGAAGATCGGCAAGCAGCTCAAGGTGATTGCCTAGACACCGGTCGCAGGGCAGGCGGACGGGGGACGACGATGGCGAAGAAGATCAAGAAGATCATGGTCACGGGCTCGGTCGGTCAGATCGGTTCGGAGCTGACCCTGGCGCTGCGCGAGCGCTATGGGGCCGAGAATGTGGTGGCCTGCGGGCGCAAGACGCCGCCCTCGGCGCAGCTCAAGGCGTCGGGCCCCTTCGAGTGGGCCGACGTGACCGAGCCCGCGCGGATGAAGGAGGTCATCCAGAAGTACGGCCTCGACACGATCGTCAACATGGCCGCGATCCTGTCCGCCGTGGGCGAGAAGAACCCCCAGGCCTGCTGGAACGTGAACGTGACCGGCTTGATCAACACCCTGGAGCTGGCCCGCGAGCTCGAGCTGACCCAGGTCCTGTGCCCCAGCTCGATCGCGGTCTTCGGCGCCGGCTGCCCCCGCACGAACACGCCCAATGACACGGTGCTCAAGCCCGCCACGATGTACGGCGTCACCAAGGTCACGGGCGAGCTGCTGTGCGACTACTACGTCAAGCGCTTCAACGTCGACGCGCGCGGCCTGCGCTACCCGGGCATCATCTCGGCCGAGACGCTGCCCGGCGGCGGGACGACGGACTACGCGGTAGAGATCTACTACAAGGCGATCGAGCAGAAGAAGTACACCTGCTTCCTGGCCGAGCACACGCGCCTGCCGATGATGTATATGCCGGACTGCATCAAGGCGACGATGGACCTGATGGAGGCCGACTTCGGCCGCCTGAAGCACCACGGCGACTTCAACGTCGGCGCGATGAGCTTTTCGGCCGGCGAGCTGGCCGCCGAGATCAAGAAGCACATCCCCGAGTTCAGGGTCACCTACGAGCCCGACTTCCGGCAGGCGATCGCCGACTCGTGGCCCCAGTCGCTGGACGACTCCAGCGCGCGCGAGGAGTGGGGCTGGAAGCCGAAGTACGACTTGGGAGCGATGACGCGGGACATGCTGGACCGGCTCGGCAAGCGCCACGCAGAGGGGAAGCTCTACTCGTAGAGATCCTCGTAGAGGCCCTCGTCGAGGCTCCGCCCCAGCAGAAGCCCTAGTAGAAGCTCTCGTAGAAGGCCAGCGAGCCCGGGAAGCGCTCGTCGATGATCCGCAGCGCATCGCGGATCATCTCCGTGCCCCCGCACAGGTAGAAGTCGTAGCTGGCGGGGGCGAGGACCGAGCGCAGGTACGCCGTCACGCGGCCGTCATAGAGGTGCCGCGCACCGCGACCCACCGCCGCACGCGGTCCCGCGGCGGCCTGGTCGCCCGCGCGGCCGAGCCCCTCCCCCGCGACCTTGCGCGACACGCAGCCCACGTACGCGCCCGCCGCGCCGGCCAGCTCGCCGGCGTAGTAGAGCTCCTCGGCCACGGGCACCCCGTGCAGGAGAACGAACCCGCGCACCCCTGAACGGGCCATCGCCACGAACGGCGCGATCCCCGTGCCGGTGGCGACAAAGACCGCCGGCCTGCCCGAGGGCTGGAAGACGAATCGCCCGCTGGGACCGGTGAACGACACGCGCGCACCCGGCGCCATCGCGCTCAGCGCCTCGGACACACCTGGTCCGGGAACGCGCCGGACGCAAAGACCGAGCCGCTCCTGGTCCGGCGCGGTGACCAGGGAGTAGTCGCGGTCGGCCGACCCGATCCGCACGCGGATGTGCTGCCCGGCCACGAAGGAGAATCCGGGCGGGCGGCTCAGCTCGATTTCGCAGGTTCGGGAGCAGAGCCACCGCCGCGCGGTGAGAACGGCCTCCCACCGTGCGGGGAGCCGCCCGGGCCCGCGATCGTTCACGGCTTCCACCGTCGATCGGGCAGCCCGGCCAGTTGGTTGCAGTGGCGGGCCAGCACGAACAAGTAGTCGGAGAGCCGGTTGAGGTAGATCAGAATCAGCCCGATCTGCTGGCGGGCCTCATGCTCCGCCGGCGCCAGCTCGGCCGCCTCGCCGGGCTCGGGGGTCGGCAGGGGCGCCCAGAGCGAATCGCCCAGGGCGACGACGCGCCGCTCGGCGCGCCGGCAGACGGTGCGGGCGACATGGGCCCAGCAGGCGCTGCGGTGGCCGCCGGGCAGGATGAAACCGCTGAGCGGCTCGAGCCCGGCATCCAGACGATCGATGGCCATCTCCAGGCCGCTGATCAGGTGGGGCGTCATCCGCGGCAGCGAGGCCTGGGCCGGGGAGCCCGCGGTCGTCGCCAGCCACGAGCCCGCTTGCAGCAGGTCCGACTGGATGCGCTCGAGCTCGCTCGCCAGCTCACCCTGACCCGCGGGCAACGACTCGGCCAGCGCCCCCAGGATGGAATTGAGCTCGTCGACATCGCCGAAGGTGTCGATGCGCGCATCGTGCTTGGCAACCCGCTCGCCGCTCAGTAGGCTCGTGCGGCCGCGATCGCCGCCGCCGGTGTAGATGCGCATGGCCCACGCTCCCCCGTCGCTTGCCTCGGCTCCCGATGTGCCCCCTGGCCTGTCGGGCTGACGCTACCCGAAGTGACGCGGGGGCGGCAAGCCGATCCCGGTCCAAGCAGCTGGCGGGGTGCGAGATCCGCGGAACCAAGCCTCTCTGGCGGGGGTAAGAGCGATTCGTTCAGAGTGGGGTCGGGGGGCCGCGGTGGAGGGTCTTGACCCGCGCAGGCCGGGTTCTCTATAATCCTGGTTTCGTGATCCTGTAATCATTTGTAATACAATGAGTTCCACAAGATCAACGACGTTCGGAAACGCACCCACTGGACCCCTGGGGTCGGTCGGTAAGGGAGCCAAGGTCGCCCGCGGGGCAGTTGCACGACCCCGCCGGCGGGACCGGTGCAAAGAGGAGCGCCCATGATCGAGGTCAATCGCCTCACGAAGCGCTTTGGTGCCACGGTCGCGCTCAACGGCATCTCCTTCGAGGTCTCCAAGGGGGAGGTGCTCGGCCTGCTCGGGCCCAACGGGGCCGGGAAGACGACCGCCATGCGCGTCATCACCTGCTACATCCCGGCCGATGGGGGCGGCGCCAACGTCGCCGGCTTCGACACCGCCACCCAGAGCGTCGAGGTTCGCCGCGAGATCGGCTACCTGCCCGAGAGCGCGCCGCTCTACCAGGACATGGGGGTGGTCGAGTACCTGCGCTTCATCGGCCGCGTGCGGGGCCTCGACGACCCGCGCCTGAAGCAACGGGTAGACGAGATGATCGAGGTGTGTGGCCTCACGCGCATGGCCCACCGCACGATCGGGACGCTGTCGAAGGGCTACCGCCAGCGCGTCGGTCTCGGCCAGTCGCTCATCCACGATCCGCGTGTGCTGATTCTGGATGAGCCGACGACCGGCCTCGACCCCAACCAGATCGTCGAGATCCGCAGCCTCATCAAGCGGATCGGGCAGGAGAAAACCGTCATCCTGAGCACGCACATCCTGCCGGAGGTCGAGTCGACCTGCTCGCGCGTGCTCATCATCAACGAGGGCAGCATCGTCGCGAGCGGCACACCCGGCGAGCTGGCGAACCAGTCGGCCGGCGAGATGCACGTTTACGTCACCATCAAGGGCGACGCGGCCCGGGTCGAACCGGTTCTGCGCGAGAGCGGCCTGGCGGGAAACCTCCGGCTGCTCGCCGCGGGGCCCGGCCGGGCGCGCTATGCGATCGCCGTGCAGGGGGACGAGCCGGAGGCGGCGCTGTTCGAGCTGGCCGTCAAGAACGGCTGGGTCCTCACCGAGCTGCGCCGCGAGACGGCCAGCCTGGAGCAGGTCTTCACGCACCTGACGACGCGGGAGTCGATGAACGCGTAGCGCCCCGGCAGCGGGAGCGACGATTCGCCACGCGCGGAGGTTGGGATGTCGATGCGCAACGTTTGGATCATCGCGGGCAAGGAGTTCCGCAGCTACTTCAGCTCGACGATCGCCTATGTCTTCCTGGTCGTCTTCCTGGTCTTCACGGGGCTGCTGTTCTTCGAGCTGCAGAAGTTCTTCGTGATCGGCCAGGCGACCATGCGCGACTTCTTCGGCCTGGTGCCGATCGTCCTGCTCTTCTTCGTGCCGGCGATCTCGATGCGCATGTGGGCCGAGGAGCGCAAGCTGGGCACGCTCGAGACGCTGATGACGCTGCCGGTCAAGGACTGGGAGGTCGTGGTCGGCAAGTTCCTGGGCAGCTACATGTTCCTGCTGGTCGCCATCGCGCTCACCCTGCCCCTGGCGATCATCGTCGGCTCCTTGGGGCCCCTCGACTGGGGAACCACCTTCTGCGGATACCTGGGCCTCGCGCTGCTGGGCGCGACCTATCTCGCCATCGGCCTGTGGGTCTCGAGCCTGACCGAGAACCAGATCATCGCCTTCATCGGCTCGGCGGTGCTGTGCGCCGTCCTCTTCCTGGCCGGGGTGGACATCATCCTCACCTCGTTGCCGCGCTGGATGGTGCCGTTCATGAAGGGGTTGTCGGTCGGCAGCCACTTTGACTCGATCCAGCGCGGGGTGATCGATTCGCGTGACGTCATCTACTACCTCTCGGTAATCGGGTTCTTCCTGTTCCTCAACGCCCGATCGGTCGAGGATCGCATGGGCGCGTAGCGGGTGGACGCGCCCGGGGTGCGGCCAGCGGTCGCGCCGGGGCGCCAGGAGGCGGCGCGGCCGGCGGAGAGTCGGCCGCAAGCGTCGGAGCGCCGACGCAAGAGGAGAAGCCAAGAGATGGCCGGCAAGGTACGCAAAGGCGGCCGCATCACCAGCACCGTGGCGGGCATCGTGCTGGTGGCCGCCATTCTCGTCCTGGTCAACGTCATCGCCGCGGGGAGCTTCCTGCGCCTCGACCTGACCGAGCAGAAGGAGTTCACGATCTCGCGGGCGACCAAGGACGTGCTGCACGATCTTGGGGATCTGGTGACGATCACGGTCTACATGACCAGCGATCTGCCCCCGCAGCTCTCCACGCTTCGCCGCCAGATCTCGGACGTCCTGGACGAGTACCGCAATTACGGCCGCGGCCACGTGCAGATCGACTTCGTCGACCCGGCCAGCGACCCGCAGCTCGAGCAGAAGATGCGCACGCTAGGCATCCCGCAGATCACCGCCCAGACGCTCGACAAGGATCAGTTCCAGGCGGTCAACATCTACCTGGGCATGGGGATCGGCTACCTCGACCGGCAGGAGGTGATCCCGGTCGTCCAGGACACCTACACGCTCGAATACGACCTCACGTCCGCCATCCTCAAGGTGAGCCAGGATAAGGCCTACGTCGTAGGCATTCTGACCGGTCCGGTCGCGCACGATCTCAATCGCAGCCTGACCAATCTGAGCGAGATGCTCCGCAAGCAGTTCACCGTGCGCGGCGTCGACCTGCGCGGGGGTCAGGACCCGGTCCCCGAGGATGTCAACCTGCTGATCATCCCCGGTCCCAAGGACGTCCCCGACGCCGTGCAGTATCGCCTCGACCAGTACCTCATGCGCGGCGGCCGTGCCCTCTTCCTGATGGACGGCATCGGTCTGCCCGAGGGCGGCGGGTTGCAGGCGCTGCCGCTCGAGTCGGGCGTGGAGGATCTGCTCGCGAGCTACGGTGTGCGCGTGCAGAAGGGGCTGGCGCTGGACCACCTGAACGCGACGGCCTCCTTCTCGAGCGGTTACATCCGCTACTCGCTTCCCTATCCCTACTGGGTCAAGGCCGTGCCCGATCTGCTCAACAAGGAGAACCCGGTCACGAATCGACTCGAGACCTTGGTGCTGCCCTGGGTCGAGCCGCTCGAGCTCGACGTGCCCATCGGGCCGGGCGATCCGATCGGCCGCATCCACGAGCTGGAGAAGGCTGATCGCGAGGCGCGCAAGAAGATGGCCGATCAGCTCGGCGTCGACATGCCGCCCGAGCAGAGCCCCGGGGCCGCCGCGCCGTCGACGCCGAGCGCGGCGGCTGCGGAGGGAGCGCCGCTGGTGGCCCAGGTGCTGGTGAGAACCTCCCCCAATGCGTGGAAGGTGACCGGCTACTACAATTTGAATCCCCAGCAGCGCTTTGCCCCAACCGGCGAGACCCAGGCCTATGTCACCGCGGTCGCGCTTTCCGGCAAGCTCCAGAGCTACTACGCGAGCAACCCCGTGCCGGACCTCTCGGCCCCGCAGCCCGAGGGCGAGAATCCCGAGGCAGCCCCGGTCACCCCCGTGACGCCCGGGATCCAGTTGCTGGAGAGCACCGATACGCGCCTGGTCGTGGTGGGCAACGCGCTCTTCGCCACCGACCAGTTCCTCGGCCAGTTCCCCGAGAACTCGGTCTTCCTGCTCAATGCGGTGGACTGGATGACGCTGGGCGACCGCTTGATCTCGATCCGTTCGCGCGGCGCGACCGATCGCCCCTTGAAGACGATTTCCGACGGCGGGAAGTCGACGCTCAAGGTCGTGGGGATCCTGGGCGCACCGCTGCTGGTGATTGCCTACGGTCTCGTGCGCTTCGGCCTGCGGCGCAAGGCCAGCGCGGAACGCGAGGCGCAGATGCGGGCAGCGGCAACGACGTCGTAGCGGCCCTGGGGGGCCGGAAGCGGGCCGCGCCCGAGGGCCGCTTCGCGGGAGCTGGCGCGGCGCGGTACGCATAGGGAAGTCATGGAGGTCGTGACCCGATGAAGCCGAAGACGACGATCATCCTCGCCGCGATCGCGGCGGTCCTGGTGCTGATTGCGCTGCTCTCCTCGCGCACCGAGCGCAAGCACGAGACGATCGCGTCCGGGCCGATCTTCCCCGGTCTGACCGCCGAGGCGGCCGGCAAGATCGTGCTGGCCAACCCGACCAAGACGGTCGAGCTGGTCAAGCAGGACGACAAGTGGCGCGTGGCCACCGAGGGCAACTACCCCGCGGACGCGCAGGCGATGCAGCGACTCCTCGAGACCCTCCCGCACTTCGACCGCAAGTATCTGCGCTCGCGCAATCCCGAGATGCAGGGGAACTTCGAGGTCAGCGACACCTCGGGCATGGAGGTGACCGTGGCCGACGCCGCGGGCAAGGAGCTGGCGCACTTCCGCATGGGCAAGAACGGTCCCGACTACCGCAGCCAGTACATCCGCCCGGTGGGCAAGGACGAAGTCTACTTGATCCCGGACTACCTCAAGTCGCTCTTCGACCCCGGCCGGCAGACCTGGCGCGACAAGACGATCTTCGCGTTCGGCGTCGACAAGGTGAAGCAGCTCGAGATCCGCGCGGCCGGCGCAGCGCCGGTGGTGATCGTCAAGGACGACCAGGGCAACTTCGCCCTGACCGCTCCCGAGTCCGCACCCGCCAAGAAGAGCCTGGTCGAGTCCACGTTGCGCACCCTCTCCACACTGCGGTCCGACGCTTTCCCCGACGCGCCCCCGCTGATCGCCGATACCGGACTCGAGCCGCCCGAGCAGGGGGTGAGCGTCCTGCTCGACGACGGCGCCACGCTGGAACTCCAGATAGGCAAGGAGGCCGATGCGGCCCGGCACTACGTGCGCAAGGCGGGCGACGAGACGGTCTTTCTGCTGAGCAAGGGCCGCGTGACCGGCATCCTGCGCAAGGTCGAGGAGCTGAAGGAGGCCCCGGCGGACACGACGGCGAAGCCGGCAGGGGGTCCGATCGGCGGCGAGTAGGCCCTCGCGCACCGCTCTTGCGGTTGCCGCGCTCTTCCTGCGCCCGGCTGCGGATGGTGCTATGGTACCCGACCGATGAGCGAGCAACTGGAGTTCTTGAAGGAGGTCGCTCGCCGGCTGGACTCAGCCGGGATTCCGTATATGGTGACGGGCTCCCTGGCGCTGGTCATGTACGCCCGGCCGCGGATGACCAGGGACATTGATCTGGTAATCGAGTGCCGCACGGCAGATGCGGAAACGATCGTCGCCCTGTTTGCCCCAGACTGCTATGTCGATGAACAGAGTGTCCGCGCGGCGATCGCCGAACGCACAATGTTCAACATCATCCACAATCAGTGGATCATCAAGGCCGACTTCATCGTCCGCAAGGATGATGCCTACCGGCGGGAAGAATTCGCTCGCCGGCGGCGGCTCGAGGTCGACGGGGTACCGGTGTGGGTCACTGCGCCCGAGGATCTCGTCCTCTCGAAGCTCCACTGGTCCAGGGATTCTGGTTCCAGCCTGCAGCGCGAAGACGCTCGCGCCATCGTGCACTCGGTTGCGGATCTGGATTGGGCCTACCTCGAGAAGTGGGCGGCGGATCTCGGCATTCAGGACTTGCTGGCAGAGGTCAAGAAGCCGTGAAGGACACTTCGCCGGACATCGAAGCTCGCTTCCAGGCTCGTCTCATGGAGCTGACGCCGACGGAGCGCCTCGCCATGGCGGGACGCATGTTCGATGCCGCGAAGGCGCTCGTCCTGGCGGCCATCCGCGCTCAAGGGATCCGCTCGCCGGAAGAGGTTCGTCACCTCCTCTTCCTGCGGTTCTACGGGCAGGATTTCGGCGACGCGCACAGGGCGAAGATCCTCACTTGGCTGAAGGAAACTCGTCCTGCTTGATTGGCGGGCGGACCCGCGACAGCTCAGACTCGACGTCTGCCCTGTGCAGATCGGCCCTGCGGGGCTCCCTACGGAGGACACGGCATGAAGCTGCGATCGCTGGTATCGGGCGGCCTGCTGCCGCTGGCGGCACTGGTGGCCGCCCCCTTGGCGGCGCCCGAGACCACCGCCACGTGGCGGCGTCCGCCCCAACCGATCCTGGATGTCCTGTATGCGGAGGATCTCCCGCTGGGGCGGCTGAATCCCACCGGAGACTTCCTCGCGCTCTTCACGCCGCTGCGCTACCCTCCCCTGTCCGACCTGGCGCAGCCGATGCTCCCCCTCGCGGGCGTGCGCATCAACCCGCGCACCAACGGGCGGCGATTGGAGTACGCCTCCGTGGCAGTCTCGCTCCTCCGGGTGGCCGACGGGCGCGAGCAGAAGCTCGACCTGCCCGCGGAGGCGCGCGTGATGGAGTGGCGGTGGTCCGCCGATGGCAAGCGCTTCGCCTTCCTCAACCAGGCGGCGGATCGCATCGAGCTCTGGGTGGGCGAGTGCGCCGGCGGCCGCATCCGCCGCATCGATGGGGTCGCGATCAACCCCGTTCTCGGCACACCGCTGCAGTGGATGCCTGACCAGCAATCGCTCCTGGTCAAGCGCGTCCCGCCGCAGCGCGGCGCACCGCCCGAGAAGCCCGCGGCGCCGGTGGGGCCCAAGATCCAGGAGAGCTCCGGCGGCTCCGCCGCGAGCACGTACGAGGCGCGTGACGTGCTGACCGGACCCTATGACGAGGCGCTCTTCGCGCACTACGCGCTCTCCCAGCTTGCGCTCGTCGAGGCCGAGAGCGGGCGGGCTCGTCCGGTGGGCGAACCCGGCATCCTGTCGGAGGTCACACCATCGCCCGACGGGCAGTTGATCCTGGTCGAGCGGGTGCAGAGGCCCTGGTCCTACTCGGTCGGCTGGGGCCGTTTCCCGCACGACGTCGAGGTCTGGGACCTCGGGGGCCGGGCCGTGCACGTCGTGGCCCGCCTGCCGTTGGCGGACCACGTGCCCATCCACGGGGAGCCCGAGGGGCCCCGCAGCACCACCTGGCGGCCGACCGAGCCGGCGACCCTCGTGTGGCTGGAGGCGCTCGACGGGGGCGATCCGGCGCGCAAGGTGACGCACCGCGATCGCGTGATGGTGCTGCAGGCTCCGTTTCGGGAAGAGGCGCGCGAGATCTACCGGGCGCCGCACCGCGTCTCGGGGCTCTGGTGGGGCGAGCGCGACGGCCTGCTGCTGGTGCACGAATACGAGCGCGAGCGGCGCTGGAGACACGTCTGGGCGCTCAACGCCGACGATCCCACATCCGCGCCGCGGCACCTGGTCGACTTGAGCATGAACGACCGGTACAACGACCCCGGCTATCCCGTGCAGCGGCATCTGCCCAACGGCTACTCGGTCGTCATCCAGGACGGCGACTGCCTCTACCTGTCGGGCCAGGGCGCATCCCCTCAGGGCAACCGACCGTTCCTCGATCGCGTATCCCTGGCGACGCTGGCTCGCGAGCGGCTCTTCCGCTGCGGCGAATCGGAATACGAGGTCTTCGTCGACTGGCTCGACTTGAACGCCCAGACCTTCCTGACGCGCCGCGAGTCGGCCACCGAGGTCCCGAACTACTTCGCGCGCACCCTCACCGCGCCGCGCGGCGGGGCCCAGCCGGGGGAGGCCGGGTGGGACTCGGAGGCGCGCCCGCTGACCCGTTTCCGCGACCCTACGCCCCAGATTCGAGGAATCACCCAGAAGATCGTAACCTACACACGCGCAGATGGTACGCCGCTCTCTTTCACGCTCTTTCTACCCCCGGGCTACCAGGAGGGTACGCGTCTGCCGACGGTCATCGACGCCTACCCGCTCGAGTACTCGGACCCGCAGACGGCGGGGCAGGTGAGCGGCACGGAGCACGCCTTTCTCCGTCTCGCGGGGACCTCCTCGCTCTTCTTCCTGCTCGACGGCTACGCGGTCCTGTCGGGCGTCGCGATGCCGGTCATCGGCGATCCCGACACCGCGTACGACACCTTCATCGAGCAGCTCGTCGCCTCGACCGCGGCCGCGATCGACAAGGCCGTCGAGCTGGGGGTGACCGACCGCGACCGCGTGGGGATCATGGGCCACAGCCACGGGGGCCTGATGACCGCCACGATCCTGGCCCATTCGGACCTCTGCCGCGCCGGCATCGCGCGCAGCGGGGCCTACAACCACACGATGCGCCCCTTCGGCTTCCAGAGCGAGCGGCGCACGTTGTGGCAGGCGATGGACAACTACATCCGCCTCTCCCCCGTGATGCACGCCGACAAGATCAACGAACCGTTGCTCCTGATCCACGGCGCGGCCGACCAGAACCCGGGGACCGTGCCGCTGCAGTCGGAGAAGCTCTTCGAGGCAGTGCGCGGCACCGGCGGGACCGTGCGGCTGGTCATGCTCCCCCACGAGGAGCACGGCTATCGCTCGCGGGAGGCCGTGGAGCAGGTGCTGGCCGAGCAGCTCGACTGGTTCGGCCGCTACGTGAAGAATGCGCCGCCGCGCAAGGAGTAGCGTCCCCTCACCGCGGCAAGGCGAAGTCGATCCCGGACACGGTGCCCGCATCGCGGATCGACACGACGGAGGCGGTCTCCCAGTCGGGCGTGCCCGGGTACCAGGTGACCTCGGACGGCTCGTAGATGTGAGACCGCGTGCGGGTCCAGGCACCGATGCGGTAGTCGCCGTCGGGCAGGCCACGGAGCGCGAAGTCGTACTGGGCAGGATGCAAGTGGAGCGACCCCAGCGGATCGGCATCCTCCGCGGTCGTCGCGACGATGGCCCAGCCCTGGCTGCTCCGCAGAGGCGCCCTATCAACCACGCCTTGGATCACGCCGCCTCGCTGAAGCTCCACCGTCACCTGCGCGATGTCGCCGATCTCGGCGAGTGTGATCGGCGTGGCCGAAGCCATCGAGGAGGCATGGTCGTACCAGTGGGGGATCCAGTCCGCCGTGAAAGGCCACTCCGGCTCGACCCGCAGCAGGTATTCGCCAGGAATCAGGTTGACGATGGTCAGGATGGGCGATGACCCCCCCACGGTCTGGGCGACGAGCGCTTCACTGGCGCGCTCGCGGACGGTGAGCCGGACCCCCTCGTCCAGGTGCGGGCCGGCGCCCGCGAGCCCGACGCGGAGACCGCAATCCGCGATCGTGATGTCCTCGATCGCGGTTCCCGCCATGAGCTCGAACTGCGTCGCGCGCGCGTAGTCGGCGCCGCCCACCCACCGTTCCACGCCGCCGATCCTGACGCGCAGCCGCACCGCGCCGGCGCCGTGCAGCTCGAGCAGGAAGGGCCCTGCCTCCTCCAGGCTCGCCGAGCGGGCGAGACTCGAGTCCGCTGCGACCGCCTCGACCTGGGCCCACATCGAGCCGAGTTCCGACCACGCCCCGGCGACGATCCCGGAGATCTGCGCGGGCGGGTCCAGCAGGGTCGCCTCATGACGGGCCAGAACTGCGGGGTCGACCACGAGACGATCGGAGTCCGGATCCTCGTCCGGCGCTGCCAGGAGTCGCATGCTTTCTGGGGGAAGAACCATCGCCAGGACCGCCTGGTAGGTCCCCGGCACGACGGCCGGCCAGGTGAAGTTCATTGTTCCGCCTTGGATCCCGGTGTGGACTTCGTACGGCACCCATTGAATCTCCTGGGCCGACCCACCGCCCGGCCTCAGCAACAGCATCCCCGACGAACCCGCGAACGCTGCCGGGGCATGCACCGTGAGTTCCACACGGCCGAAGCGGAAGTCCAGACCGCTGCGCACCTCGCCCGCGCTGACCGCGAGCGTGTCGGCCTCCGTCTCCGACAGGGTCGGCCCATCGGTGGCGTAATAGCACCGGTACCAGCTGGAGAGCTCCCAGGAGTCGTCGTCCGCCGTGAGACGATAGGTCCCTGCGGGGACCTTCAGCTCGTAGCGGCCGTCTTCGTCGGCCTGGGCGTAGTGATCGTAGTAGGGATCGGCCTGCGGGCTCGTGGGATGGGCCCACACGCGTCCGGCGACAGGACCGGCGTCGTTCAGCAGGCGTCCGGAGAGCGTGGCGGTGTCGCAGGGGCAGGAGAGGGCGCGCTCTTCGTCATCGTCACATCCGCTTGAGACGAGCGCGAGGACCGTCGCGAGTAGGGCCCAAGTCCAACGCCCCGAGCCGGCGCGTGCGCGCGCCCGATGCGTCGTGCGGGTGCAGATCATGGCGCCACCTCCCACGCGAGGTCCGTCACGCCCACGCCGTCCGCGATGACGAGCGCTTCGGCATCGGCGAACCAGGTGGCTCCGGGATACCAGCTCCGTTCCTCGTCACCCCAGATGAGCCACAGGCGATACGCGCCGTCCTCCAGACCGCCCAGGCAGAAGGCGCCGGTCACCGGATCGGCCTGGCCTTCCACGACATGGCGCAACGAGTCGGCCTCGGCGAAGGCGAAGAGGGTCGCGGCCCCGAGGTACGCCCCTCCCTGGCGCGAGACGACCCCGGCAATCGCCCCCGCGCGCACCATCCGCACCGCGATCTCCACCACGTCCTCCGGCCCCTGGATGGCGATGACGGTGGCGGCGGCCTCATCGGGAGAGCGATCGAACCACTGCGTCAGCCAGCCCGGACAGCCATGCCTCGGTTGCAGCTGCAGCGTGTAGTCGCCCGCGGGCAGCAGGGGGATGCCCGCTTCGCCCGCCGCGGTGACCACGCCATCTCTGTAGTGAACCCGACCGCTGCCTTCGTCGACCAGTCTCAGGCCGATCTCCTCGCCCGCGACCGGAGCCGGAACCTCGAACTTGCACACGAGCCCGCCGGTCACGTACGCATCCCGCGTGTGCGTCCCGGCCGGTAGGTCGAACCGTTCCGCGTGCTCGAAGTCCACCCCGCCGAGCCAGGCGGAATTCTCTCCGACCCAGACCGCGAGGCGGAAGGGCTCGGGCAGGACGAAGTCCAACGTGTAGTCGCCGTCGCAATCCGTGTACGTGCGGGCCAGGTACATCCCCGAATCGCTGACCGCCGTGATCGTCGGCACTCGGCTCGGATCGATGCGGGACCAACATCCGTGGACGGCGCTCGAGAACCTGACGGCGCCCGGCCAGGCGAGCTCGACCCGGCGCTCGCGACCGATCTCCACGAGGAGCGTCTCAGCCTCGGCACGCTCACGCACGTGGGGATACCAGTAGGGAATGGCAGAATTCTGATACTCCGCGAACTGGAACGAGACTTGGTAGGCGCCGGCCGGCAGGCCGCGGAACTCGAGCGTCGCGCGCTCCTGCCAGACCTCGACCACCGCATCTGACCGTCCCAGCCAGCTCCCACCCGGCAGATAGGCGCCGGCACGGATGGTGTCGCCATCCGCGTGTCCCGGCAGCGACATGTCCAGGCGGAGCGCGCCCCAGCGGAAGTCCACCTCCAGGCCCTGCTCGGTGATTGTCACGGTATCCGCCTGCGTCGCCGAGCGGACGCACCCGCCGGCCGCGTAGTAGGAGCCGGCCGCACCGTCGGGGATGGCCATGAGCCGGTAGCGACCAGGAGGCAGGCAGACGCTGAAGCGGCCGTCCTCGCCCGCGAACGCGCGCTCGGTCCCGCTGTACTGCGCGGGATCTCCGACGAACAGCGTCTCGACCTGCCCCCGCAGCGGACCGGCCGGGCCAAGCAAACGGCCCGACAGCATCGCCAGCGGCGCTGTGTCGCATTCTGTCGGGGCGTCATCGTCGTCCTTGCAGCCGCCGACGGCGCAGAGCAGGAGCGCCAGCGCACCGGCGAGGAGCCCCTTCGCGCTGCCGGCCGACATCATTGTGGGTGGCCCTCCCCAACCGGTTGTGCGCGGAGTCACATAAGTGGCCTGGCCTCAGTAGGGTCTCTGGGGGGCTCATTCACGGGCTCGAGAACCATTGAGAGGCTAGCGCGCATGCGGAGTTCCTGCAACCGGATTGCCACCTTTGGCCAGAGGACGGGTGATCGCCCTGGCCCGGGTGCACGGTGAGGTTGCCGGACAGCGACGGCGAGTTCCGGAACCTCGAGGTGGTCTTCTGCGTGGTTCGAGACCTCCCGCGGGCTTCTGCTGGTCAGTTCCCCGGAGGCGGGAAGTCCTGCCCGGCTGCAAGCGGCAGGCCGCGCCCGAGTCGGCGCGTGGGCGGGATCCGCAGCAGCCGGCGCAGCGTAACCTCGACCGCCTGCGCTTTCACGGGGTGTGCCAGCACGCCCACCAGGTTGCGCGGCAGATCCGCCGGGGCCACGCGCGCGAGCCAGCCATCGCCCGCGCCGTGCACCACGACGGGCAGGCTCGGCCAGCGCAAGGCCGCGTCGGTCAGAAACTGCCGTCCGGTGAACTCGTCCCGCAAGTCCGCGACCAGCGCGCCAAAGGGCTGCTGCGCCAGGAGCTCGATGGCCTGCGCAGGTGTGTCGACGGCGGCCGTGGGCAGGCCGCGCGAGGTGAGGTAGCGCGAGAGATAGAAACCCACGCGCGCATCCGCGGTCAGGTAGAGCACTTGCACCGGCCCGGCCGCCAGCAGGATCGGGGTCCACGCCTCCCGGGCCAGCCAGTGCACGACCTCGGCCGCCAACCCCTCGAGACCCACCTCCGTCGGGCTGAGGTGGACCGGAATCCCCAGGTTCTCGATATGCGGGGCGTGAGAGGCGGGATCGGGGCTCAGCGCCCAGATGGGGATCGGGGGCAAGGACACGCTGCCATGGCCGATCGCCAGGTAGGCGAGCAGCGTCTCGAGATCGATCAGCGAGGGCGCGTTGTCCTCGAGGGTGCAGGCGACCGCGCGGGGAAAGAAGCGGTCGAGGTGCGCGATCGCTTCAGGGAGGGACGCCGCCCAGTCCGCCGCGAGCCCGCTCTGATGAAAGGCGCGGCACAGGCACGCCGCCCGGTCCCGGTCGCGGATCCAGACCAGGACGTGATCTTCCCTGCCCGACAGCATCCTCAACCCCCAAGAGGCAACGTGCAGCCCTCCGGCACGAGCTGCGCAGCGCCGCCCGCCGCCCAAGGCGCTCCGCCCGGGAGACACACTTGAAGGCCGAGGATAGAAGATCCCGGAGATAAGGCAAGCCCGCGCCGCGCCGTCTTGGGGGGCTGCCGGGGGCCTCGCAATGAACCTAGAAGATCTTACCGAGCCAGGCGAAGTCGAAGATCCTTTTGGCGTCGTTCCAGAGGATGAACAGGATCAACCCCAGGAGCACCACCATCCCCGCCTGCTGCAGCGCGAGCTTCACCTTGGTCGGCAGCTCCCTTCGAATGGCGCCCTCGATCAGGATGATGAGCGCGTGGCCCCCGTCCAGGGCCGGCACGGGCAGCAGGTTCAAGCAGCCGATGTTGATGCTGATGAAGGCGATGAAGGTCAGGAAGTACCCCGCTCCCTGCCGCGCGCTCTCGCCCGACATCTTGGCGATCAGGAGCGGCCCGCCCAGATCCTTGACCGACGCCCGCCCGGTCACCAGCATGGCGATCGAGTTGACCACCTGGCGGATCCAGAAGGCGGTCATGGTCACGCCGCTCGTCAGGACCTCGCTCAGCGTCGCGGGCCGGAACTCGAGCAAGGGGGAGATGCCGATCTGGCCCACCTCGCGCAGCGCGCCGTCGACCTCCACCTGCCCCTTCATCGTCGTCAGGCGGACCGTGTTGGGTACGCCGTCGCGCTCGTAGACGATCTCCAGCTCTTGCTCGGGGTGCGGGTAGATCGCATCGGTCAGGCCTTCCCAGGTCGACAGCGCCACGCCGCCCACCGACAGGATCCGGTCCCCGCGCTGGAGCCTGGCCGTCTCGGCCGGCGCCCCCGCCACCACGCTGCCCACGATCGGGCCGGCCGGTTGGGAGACCCCCTTCACGGCCGTGACGCCGGTGTAGATCAGCGCCGCGAGCACCAGGTTCATCAGCACGCCGGCCAGGATCACCCAGAGCTTCTGCCACGTCTTCTTCGAGGCAAACTCCCACGGGGCGCCGGTGAGCGAGCTGGCGCCTTGGAGGCTCTCGTCGATCATGCCGGCCATCTTCACGTAGCCGCCGAGGGGGATCCAGCTGATGCAGTACTCCGTGTCACCGCGCTTGCGGCTGATCATCTTGGGCGGATAGCCGAGCGAGAAGGTCTCGACGCGGATCCCGACCGAGCGGGCCGCGAGGAAGTGGCCCAGCTCGTGGACGAAGATGATCACGCCGATGACGACGATGAACGACAGGATCGTCAGCATGTGTCTCGTGCACCCCTACCCGGCCCGCGGCCGGATGTGCCCGCACCTAGTCGTCCCGCCCTCCGAGCATCCCCGAGCGCAGGAGGAAGTAGATGAGCTGAAGGACCGCCGCCGCGGCGGCCGCCACGTAGGTCAGCGCGGCCGCGTTGAGGACCGTGCGCGCGCCGTCCAGCTCGGCACCCGCGAGCATGCCGTTGTCGCGCAGGACCGCCAGCGCGCGCGACGAGGCGTTGAACTCGACCGGCAGCGTCACGAGCTGGAACAGCACCACCGCGCCGAAGAGGACGACGCCCACCTGGACCAGCGATGCGGCCTGCAGGATGAAACCGAAGATGAGCAGCGGCCAGGCCAGCATCGAGCCGATCTGCGTCACCGGCACGAGCGCCGTGCGCCACTGCAGCGGCGCGTAGCCCTTGGCGTGCTGCAGGGCGTGCCCCGCCTCGTGGGCCGCCACACCCAGCGAGGAGATCGAGCGCCCGTCGTAGACATCCGGCGACAGGCGCAGTACCCGCGCACTCGGGTCGTAGTGGTCCGACAGGAACCCGCCCGCGCGCTGCACCTTGACGCCCTGCTCGCCCTCCGTGCGCCCCGTCTGCAGGCCGTAGGCCTGCACGATGCGTTGGGCCGCCTCCGCGCCGCTCATCCCGCTCGACGTGCCCACCTTCGAGAAGCGCGCGAAGGTGCTCTTGACGCGAACCTGGGCGATCACCGACAGGATCAGCGCCGGTCCGACGATGAGCAGGTACAAAGGATCGAAGAACATGGGTGGATCACCTCCCCCTCCGACGGCCCCTGCCGCGCCTCCCGCGCGCATCGATGTATCCTACGCTGCAGGCCTCTGCGGGTTCCTGGCGCGGTGGGAATCAACCGTAACCGCCTGGTGGTGCGTCGTCAACCGCCACCGGCCGGCTGGAGCGCGGCCTCGATCTCACGCCGCCAGGTCCCGGTCAGCTCGTCGGCCTGCCGGTCGCGCTCGATGGCCTCGATGAGCGCCAGCGCCTCGCCCAGGCGCCGGCGCCCGTCGGCCGTGCGGCTCAGGGACGGCTCGCGGCGCAGGGGGGCCATCAAGGCGAGCACCAGGCCCTTGCGGGCCACTGGCGAACGCGGTTGGCGCTGGAGCATCAGCCGGAAGGCCCGCTCGCTGGCCGCGAAGTCCTCGCACAGGAATCCCAGCGCACCGATCTTCTCGAGCAGGTGCACCCGGGTCGGGTCCTTCGCATAGGCGCGCTGGTAGGCGCTCATCGCCTCCACCGGCTGCTGGAGCTGCTCCGCCACGCTGCCGTGCAGCTCGGCCGCGTCGGGGGTTTCCTCGTCGCGGCCCGCCTGGCGGCGCGCGTAGCCGATCGCGGTCTCCAGCTCGCCGCGCTCGGCGTGCAAGCGCGCCATCATCTCCAGCGCCTGCGGATAGTCGGGATCGACCTCGAGCGTCTGCCGGAAGGCCTCGAACGACCCGGCCCTGTCCTTCGCGTTGTAGAGCAGCGCTCCCAGGAGCGCGTGGAAGCGCGCGTTGCGGGGATAGAGGCTGATCGTGCGACGGTATTCCTCGGCCGCCCGCTTCGTGTCGCCGATCTTGCGGTAGTGCTTGCCGATCTCCTCGTGCGCGTACGCCTGCGCGTAGGCGCTCTGCCCACCGATCACGTCGGCCAGGCGCGCCAGGGCACGCTCCGATCCCGCGTTGAGCCAGAACCAGGGCAAAGCCAGCGCGCAGGCCGTGGCCGCGATCGTCCCGAGCGTGCGCGGTGCGGCTTCGGTCCGCGCCGGGGGGATCCAGGCCAGCGCCGCTGCCAGGACCGCCACCACGGAGGGGGCGGCGAGAAGGTCCCAGTCGCGCGGCATCCCCAACACCATGTTCAGGCCGATCGCGAGGGCCAGCACCCACAAGCTGCTCAGCACGAGCAGCCGCGCCGTCCGCGCCGCGGCCGGATCGCCGAACTGCGGTCGTGCGGCGATCAGGAGCGCGAGCGGCGCGGGGCAGAGGAGCAGAACCAGGTTGACGACATCCTTGACGTGCACCAGCGACAGGAGGCCCGGGGATCCGCCGAGCGGCATCAACATGGGCCGGTCCGAAGGCCGGTGGAAGATCTCGGTCGCGAACCACTGGCTGTTGCAGCCCTCGGCCAGGTGGATCGCGACCGCGAGGGCCAGCCCCAGCAGCGGCAGCCCTGCGGCCGCGGCCAGATCGCGCGCGCGGGCGCGCCGGCCGGAGGGCGGCCACACGACGGCGGCGACCAGGAGCGGCGCGAGGAAGAGCGCGTCGAGGTGGAAGAAGAGGGCGGCGCCGAAAGCCGCCGCGGGTGCGGCCAGGGGCAGCTCCCCCCGCGCGTGGCGCACCAGCGCGACGAGGAAGATCAGCAGCGCCACGAGCAGAAAGGCATAGCACTCGACGTAGCCCAGAAACATCTGCACGGGGGCGAAGAGAATCAGCAGCGCGTAGACGAGCGCGCGCGAGGAGGCATCCGGCGCCAGGCCGCGGGCGGCCCAGGCCGCGGCCGCCAGGTAGCAGGCGCCAGCGATCGTGCTCATCACGCCGAAGAGCGCGAAGGCGGCCGGATCGCCCTGCAGCCCGAGGAGATGGAACAGCTTCGCGTGCAGGTAGAAGGCGATCCAGTCGAAGCCGTGAAAAGCGTGGCCGCGCGCCACCAGCTCACCCAGCAGCCACCCGTCGCCGAGGTAGGGCACGCGTGCGCGCGCCAGCCACAGGAGCGCCCCGCCCACGACCGGCGCGACGAGGAACGCCGCGGAGGGCCGGCCGATCAGTCTGCGTCCCACCCACTCGCTCAGCCACCTGCCCAGGCGCGCCCCGAGGGGCGTCCACACCACGACGAGGCCCGCCAGCGGCCAGAGCAGGCGCAGGGGCAGCGGGGCGTAGGCGAGGTGGTTCATGCCCCACAGGAGGGGCCCGGGGAGAAACGCCGCCAGGACCTGCAGGACGAGAAGCACCGTGAGCGCCGCGCGCAGCCGCGCATCGGCGCCCCCCAGCCGCGCGGGGAGCGCAGCCGGCGGGGGCGAATCGGCGCTGCCCGCCGGCCGTTCGCCGGCCGAAACCGGCTTCAATGGCGGCGTCTTCGCTTTGCCCGATCGCCTGTCCGTCATCTCCCCCCCCCCGGGCGCGCAGCAAGGGTCGATTATCGCCCAGATTGCCCGGGCGTCTCAACGGCCGCGGTGGTCACGGAGGTGGCCGTACCCCATCCCGGCCCGGCGCCCGAGCACAGCCACCCAAGCACAGGCCAGCTGCCCCGGCACGCGCACCCGGGTGTACCATCAAGGATAGTCCAGCCACACGAGATGGAGGAGGACCACGGAGATGCGCACGATCCCAGCACGCAAGCATCACAACGACAGCCGCCGCGCTCGGCCGCACTGGCGGCCGGTGATGCTCCCTCTCGCCCTGGGCCTCTGGCTCTGCCCGCTGACTGCGGTCGCCGACCCGCGGGTCGCCCCTACCGATGCGCTGCCCTGTGTCCCGCTGTGGGCGCGCGAGTGGCCCGCGCCCGTCTGTGGTCTCGGCGAGGTGGCAGGCGGGGCGGAGAGACGCGCGACCTACGAGGAGCTGATCTCGTTCGCCATGACCAGCGAGGTCTTCGGAACCTGGTACGACCCGGCAGCGGCGCTGCAGGAGTTCGTCGCGGGCGATTTCAGCGGCAACCGCGTCGTGATGCACACCGTCGACGCAGCGCTTCAGTACGCGCAGGTCCCGCTGCCCGTCAGCTACGGCCAAGCCTGGCTGCTCGAGGACCTCGATCTCGACGGCAATGCCGAGCTGATCCTGCAGCGCGGCGATTCGGGCGGGGGCGGCAACGGGTACCTCGACATCCACTCCGCCCCCGCGTGGAACCTGCGCACGCGGATCACGCTGTCCGGCATGAAGGTCTACTTCTATCCCGTCGCCATCAACACCGACGCCGACCCCTACCTCGAGCTCTACCTGACGCCCAGCTCCCTCGGCGGCACCGGGCGCGTCATGCTCGTCGACTACGACCTCGGCAGCGGCGCCTTCGCCGTCACATCCAACCTGCCCGCCCCCACCGGATCCGGCGGTTCCACGGCCGCCGGGGACTTCGACGGCGACGGCCGGGTCGAGTTCATCACCGGCCACAGCGCGGGATATCAGCTCTATGAATGCGTCGACGGCCAGCTCATCAACCGCGGCGCGGTGGGACAGGCCTATGCGGGGAGCTGGGCCGTGGCGGGCCGGCCCGTCCCGGGCGGGACGCTGATGCCGCTCCTGGGTCACTCCTCCTTCACGAACGGCTACCGCTACCAGCTCCTGCAGCCCACCGGCGACAACACCTTCACGGTCGCCCAGGTCTTTCAGGAGACGACGGGGTACGCCGGCGTGCACCCGTCGCACGCCCTCGATGCCGACGGCGATGGCCTGGATGAGTTCGTGATGAGCTTCTACCCGGCCTGCCGCGTGATCGGCTGGGACCCAGGTGCGGGCCAGTACTCGGCCGTCTGGACCTGGAATCAGACCGAGACCGGCACCTTCCTGCAGTGGGCCCACGCCGACTGCGATCGGGATGGCACGCGCGAGTGGGCCTGCTCGAACCACATGAACGTGCTGCGCGTCTGGGAAGACCAGGACACGCAGGGACTGGCAGCCGAGTCGGCGGGCGCCGGGGCCGGCTCAGCGGCCGCGGTGCTCGTGCGGGCCACGGGCGGCATCGGGGGCGGTGCTTGGATCGGCTACCGCCTGCCCGGGCCCGCGGAGAGCGTTTCGGCGCGCATCTACGACAGCGCCGGACGGCTCGCGGGCGAGCTCCTCGACGGCGCCCAGCCGGCGGGTGACCACCTGCTGCGATGGGACCATACCCCGGCGAGCGGCTGCTATTTCGTCCGCGTCGCGGCGGGCTCGCGTGCGGGAACGGGGCGATTCATCATCGCCCGCTGAGCGCGGGCGCTCAGAACTCCGCGCTCTTGGGCGCACGCGGGGAGGGGATCGCGTCCCGGATGTCGGCCAGACCCGTGGCGAAGTCGATGCGGACGCCGCGTGTCATGACCCGCCGGCCGCACGCCACGGCCAGCCAGTCCAGCGCGGCGGTCGGGGCGGCGAGAACCACCAGGACAAAGCAAGGGGCGGGGGCCGCCAATACTCCGCGGGAGAAACTGTTGCGGGACGTGGTCCCTCGCATCGGTCCGGTGCGATCGGTGCCGCTTTCGACAAGAAGGACGGCCGGGGGCGAACGATTGCGCGCGTGTCCATAAGCTCCGCTGTGCACGCTGCGAGCGTTGACGGCTCTGGCGGCCGCGTCGCGGTTCTCCCCGGATCACCTGAAGAGCTCCTTGATTGCCCCCCACGAGATCTCGGTGACCGGTGTTCCCCCGCAGCCCACAGGCCAGGCGCCGATGAGGTCGCATTCCTCGTTCGGGGGCGTGAAGGGTGCGCAGGGCGAGCCCTCCTGGAGTCTGAGGTCGTCTCCGCTCGGATTGCAGAAGCAAGGATCCTCACTGATGTTCCCGTCGACACCGTACTGCCCGGCGATGGCGCCCACCCAATCGCCGCCTTCGTTGCCGTAGAGGTCGCAGCAGGCGAGCGAGGCTGTTCCCCCGCCCTGGCAGGCGATGGCAGCACCCGAGGTGGAGCCGGCGATGATGCTGTTGGTCAGCGCTACTGTCGCAGACAGGATGCTTGCGATCCCTCCACCGCCATCGGCGGCGGTGTTCCCGTAGAAGGTGCATTGCTCGAGGTGGGCGGCGGTGGTGAAGCTACAGCAGAGAACACCACCATCGATCTGGGAGACGTTCCCCGCGAGGGTGCAATCACTCAGCTCGATCACGCCCTGCCCGGCCGCCACGGCACCACCGTTCCAACCCGCCGTGTTGCCGACCAGGAGACAGGCTCTCAGAGCCACGGATTCGGCTCCGGTCGCCAAGGCACCGCCGTGGTTGGCCGCGTGATTGTCGAGGAAGATGCAGCCCAGGAACTCGACGGCCGATTCTATGCAGCGCACAGCCCCGCCATTGGCGGCACGATTCCCGCTGAACACGCAGCCACTGACCAGGGGATGCGCCCGCAGGCAGTAGAGCCCTCCGCCGTTCGAATAAGCACAGCACTCTCGGATCACGCATCCGCATATGGTCGGTGCCGCGCCCTCCTGGCAGAAGATGCCGCTTCCTCCGTACTGCGAAAAGCCGCCCCAGCCGTTCGTGATCGTGACCTCGCGGAGGGTGGCAAGTGGCGGCTCGTTGGATTGAAAGATGAAGCCGCGGTGAGGGTCAGCCTCGCTTCCCTCGCAGTCGACGATGCACCTCTCGGGATCCCGGGCCTGGGAGCAGACCACGATCGCCTTGCCGCGGAAGTCCAGGTCCCGGTTCCCGTCACCTGTGAATGTGCCGTCGCTCAGCTCGATGGTGTCCCCGTCGGTCACCGCATCGATCGCAGCCTGGATGGTCGGGAAGTCCCCGGTGCCGTCGGGCCGCACAATGTAGGTCGCCGCGAAAGAAGTCAGAGGAGCAAAGATGAGACTCAGCCCGGTGAGCACAACGGCGCGTGCCATCTCCCACCCCCTTCACGCTCGCGATCTCGGCATCACCTGCGCCTGCCACGATTTCGATCCCCCCGGGCCGCCCGACGGTGCAGGCCCCACCGCTCGACCCAGGGGATCATACCACCGCGCGATCCCGCCGCCGGAAGCATGGGGTCTCGTTCCGCGCGATCCCGCGACGGCCCGTGCTGCATGGCGGCGATGGCGTACTCGTTCTCCTCAATCTCCATGCCGATCTCGATGTCGGCGCCGCGCACGATGAGTTCGAAGACCTCGTGAAACCGCTGGCGTTCCTCGGCACTGCGCCGGCTGGGCTGCTCGACCAGACGCGCGATCTCATTGCCCGCCAGGGAGGAGATGCCGAGGAAGTTGGCCCGATCCTGGATGCCCTGCTCGGTGCGCTGGGTCTGGGTTCCCGAAAAGGCCACCTTGATCACGTGATCGTGCTCAACAGCAGCGCCTGAGGCGTATCCTCGCTTGTTAGCTCGATTCCCACAATCGGTGGCGCACACGAGGGGCTGGACATGGACTGCCCAGCGGGTCGCGACGTCGGTCCCGCTGAGCGCGGCAGCGTGGCCGAGATCGAGCACCTGGGCGGACTGCACCTTCGTTACGCGCGGGCGGGCTGACTCCTCCCCACGGACGGAGCCCCCATCCCCAGCGCCTTGTCTCCGGGCTGCGGCCGAGCCGTGCCCATGCCGCTCTCCGCTCGAGCTCCCTTGACTGCCCCACTCCAGACGAGGGTTTCGGGACGGGCAGTCCGCGGAGCCGCCGGAGGACCATGCGAGTCGGCCCGCCACCGCAGGAGCATCGCCGTCACAGCTCCTCGGCGATCGCCGCGCTCAGGCGCCGGTTGGCCTCGCCCGGTTGTCCACGCGCCGGCGCCGCTACTCGCCGACGTTCTCGCAGGGGATCTTCAGGGGATCGCCCACGCCATCGAAACGTGTCTTCTGGAACGCGTTGCTCACGTAGTCCTGCTGGAAGGTCACGAGTTGCCACAGGGTGCACGAGCCGTCGGCGTCCTTGACTGCAATGGCCGCTCGGATGTAGCGATGCAGGATAGCACCCGTCAGTTCGTGGCGCCGGATCATCCAGTCGGGATCGATAATGACGATGCTGAGGACCTCGCCCTTGATCCGATCCCTGTAAGTCTGCGACCCGACAAAGGCGGCGACCATTTCCTTCTCCAGCGCCTTGTCGGACATGGCGGCCTTCGGCATGTGAGTGCTCTTGGTCTTCAACCCGGACGCCGCCGCGTTCAGGTCGGGGGCCATCGCGCTGTAGGCCGAATAGTCTTCACCCGCCAACGTAAATCTGCCTTCGGAGACGAATTCGTAGTTGCACCGCACCTTGACGATGATCGTGTGCTCGCCGGGTTCGAGCTGCCCCAGGCGTTCGGTGAACTTCACCGGCCCGTCGAACTTGTCCCCGAACTTCTTGTAGGTGAGATCCGGCGTGCCATAAGCCGTCATCTGGTCGCCGGCCGGGGCGATGTCGACCGGCAAGTAGCTCTTGTGCAGCGCGTCGCCGGAGATCGTGAGCGTGCAGACCTCGAGCTGCATCTCGCTCGGCTGCTGGTAGTCGTACAGCGGCGCCTGCAACTCGTAAAGAAAGACCTCGACGTCGACACTCTTAGCCGTATCCTTGCCGATCAGGCCGAGAATGCTCTTGTCGAAATAGGCCTCCGCGTAGATGTGTTCGCCGGCGGCGAAGTGATCCGTCAGGTCAGCTGGGTTGGCCGGATCGATCAAGCTGCGCGCGAACACGATCCCGACACCGCTCTGGGCGACGGCACCCGGGGACACCAGGCAAACCACGATCAACGCGCTGGCGGTCAAGATGGGTCTCATGCCATGCCTCCTCGTCAACGACTTCCATGGACGGCCTTCACCGACTCATAGGGCACCCCAGCAGTCCTGACAACTGATTGTCGCCCGGGCGGGCGCGAATCCCACCTTGCCGAGCGGGAGCCTCGGTGCTGCTTGGAACAGGGCTGCCGCGTGATCGGCTGGGACCCGGACGCGGAAAGGGGGCGATTCGTCTTCGCCCGCCGAGCGCGGGCGCTCAGAACTCCGCGCTCTTGGGCGCGCGCGGGAAGGGGATCACGTCGCGGATGTTGGCCAGCCCCGTGGCGTAGTTGATCGTGCGCTCGAACCCGAGACCGAAGCCGGCGTGCGGCACCGTGCCGTAGCGCCGCAGGTCGCGGTACCACCAGTACTGCTCCTTGGGCAGCCCCAGCTCGTCGATCCGCCGATCGAGGACGTCGAGCCGCTCCTCGCGCTGGCTGCCCCCCACGATCTCGCCGATGCCGGGTGCAAGCACATCCATGGCGGCCACGGTGCGATCGTCGTCGTTCAGGCGCATGTAGAAGGCCTTGATCGTCTTCGGGTAGTTCGTGACGACGACGGGACCGCGCACGTGCTCCTCGGTCAGGTAGCGCTCGTGCTCCGATTGCAGGTCGATGCCCCAGCGCACCGGGAACTCGAACGTGCGCTTGGCGTGCTCGAGCACCTGGATCGCCTCGGTGTACTCGAGCCGCACGAACTCCGAGGCCACGAAGCGCTCCAGGCGCGCGATGGCCTCCTTCTCGACGTGCTCGGCAAAGAAGGCCATGTCGTCGGCCCGCTCCTCGAGCACCGCCCGGAAGATGTACTTGAGGAATGCCTCGGCCAGCGCGATGTCGTCGTCCAGGTCGGCGAAGGCGATCTCCGGCTCGATCATCCAGAACTCGGAGAGGTGGCGACTCGTGTTGGAGTTCTCCGCCCGGAAGGTCGGGCCGAAGGTGTAGACGCGCGAGAGCGCCAGACAGTAGTTCTCGACGCTGAGCTGGCCCGAGACGGTCAGGAACGTCTGGCGCCCGAAGAAGTCCTGCGCGAAGTCGACCTCACCCTCGGGCGTGCGCGGCAGGTTGGCCAGGTCGAGGGTCGAGACGCGGAACATCTCGCCGGCCCCCTCAGCGTCGCTGGCGGTGATGATGGGCGTGTGGATCCAGTAGAAGCCGCGCTCGTGGAAGAAGCGGTGGATGGCCTGGGCCAGGCAGTGGCGCACGCGCGTCATGGCCCCGATGGTGTTCGTGCGCGGCCGCAGGTGCGCCACGCTGCGCAGGTACTCGAGCGTGTGGCGCTTCGGGGAGATGGGGTAGCTGTCGGGGTCCGCCACCCAGCCGACGACCTTGACGCGCGTCGCCCGCAGCTCGCAGGCCTGGCCCGCCCCCTGGGAGGCCACGATCTCACCCTCGACCTCGAGCGAGCAGCCGGTCGTCAGGCGCAGGATCTCGTCCGCGTAGTTGGGCAGCGTGTTGGCCGTCACGACCTGCAGCGGCGCGAAGCAGGAACCGTCGTGCAGGTGGATGAACGAGAGCCCGGCCTTCGAGTCCCGCCGCGTGCGAACCCAGCCCCGCGCGGTTGCGATCTGCCCCACCGGGATCTTGCCGGCCAGGATGTCGGCGATTCTGACTGCGGCCATGATGACCTCGCTTCAGGTGCGCGGCTGTTCCGCCCCCGCGTGCGCCGGGCCGTGGCGGCCGCGGCCGGCGGCCGGTTGCGTGAAGGCGGGATTCTAGCGGCGGGCGTGCGGGGTGGCAAGGGGCGGCAGCAAGGGCGGCAACGACGGACGCGGGTGCGCAGTCGACGGCCGGCAGGGCGACCGCCGTGACCGTCGCAGGCATGCTCCTCGGCGCCGGTACCGCACCCGGTAGCATGCGCTCGCTATCGTGTCACCAGCACGCGGACGGTCTGGGCACCCTTCCCGGATGAGCCGAGCTCGAGCCTGGCGAGATAGATGCCAGAACCTACTGGGTGCCCGCGGGTGTCCCGCATGAACCACGTGTATGTGTAGTCGCCAGCGCCCAGGGGACCATCATGAGTCTCTGGACTCACATGATACATGGTCCATATCTCGAATCCTGAGCATCGGTCCGTCGAGAATGTGATTGCATCCCTTGATTCCCGGATCGTGGTCGCCGCGAAGGAACACCCCTTTGCCGGCAAGGTTCACATGCACTGCAAGTCCGGCGATTGCACATGCCCGGTTCATCTCCCAACTCTTTCTTGGGTGTGACCATGCCCATTCCCCAGGAGATAGAGGCAGTGCCGGCCAGCATGCTGCAGCCGCGACAGCGATGTGACATAGTGGCAGGCGTCCTCGGGCGTGAGGCGATGCGGGTGGTGTCGTCGAGGACGCTCCGGCACGAGCAGCAGAGGCACATGGGAGGGTCCCTGGCCCCGCCAATGCACGACGACGGTAGTCCGGTCAGGGTAGGAGTAGTCGTTGCCCGGAAACGCGCTGGCGCTCTCGACAAGCTCGCTCTCGCCAAGTCGGTCCAGGCAGATCCGCTCGGCGTCCGCCACGGCGTACCCTCGTTCCCGGACCAGCGTTGTGAAGAGGAGGCTGATTCGCCGGACCACGGCCTTGATCGCCGCGTCATACAGCCGGTAGGCCACGTTCCAGTCCTCCGCGCTCTGTCCCTGCAAGTGCTCCAACATGTAGGGAACGGCTCCGTAGCTTCTGCGAAGATCCTCGACCGGGAACTGCATTGGGATTGGCGGGGGAGGAGGGCTCAGGGGCAGCCCGTTGACTCGGACGGTGTCGTCGACCAGGTCAAGGGTGAACCGATCACCGGCAAGGAAGGTGTCTACCTGGGCGCCCGACGTGAAGACGAACATGTTGGTCGGGGCCACTTCGATTTCCACCGGGAATTCGCAGTTGATCTGCGCGCTCAGCGGCTGCTGCTCCTCCGGCACGGAATCAGGGCACGCACTCATGCCCTGCGCGTCCATGCCCATCCCCCCCAGAACCGCCGCTGCCCACTGCCGCGGCGGCGAGGCGGCGTTGGCCATACCGGCAAAGTCCGTGGAGGGGTTCGGTCGGATCTGGACGACCTCCATGCCGTAGGGGTAGCCCGCGAAGTAGTACACAGGCAGGTAGTTCCCGAACCACGACGAGTCCGACACCGCCAGCGCGACGCCCTCGTTGGGGCCAGGCCACCCCGCGGTGGGCACGGTCAAGCCTTGACTCGGAAAGCACGGCCCGTGGTCGGAGATCACGTAGTTGCTGGGCGAATACTCCCCCAGCCCGAACTCGACGCCGCGCCACTCCTTGTCCTCGCTCCACGCCGCGAGGACGAACCAGATCGCGCCCTCCTGTGTGTCGATGCGGTTGACCTGCTCTTCACAGGCGTCGATCGCGGAGCCGTCCAGGTAGTGCTGGCACCAACCTTCGGCGGGAGGCGTGCTACTGAACTCCATCGCAGATGGATGGTGTGCAATCAGGACGCCTCCCTCGAGGTTGGACGGATCGGCCAGGACGCTGGTCGCGATTCCGCATCCCAGGGCTAGGCAGAGCAGGCTTCGTCGCATCGATCGTCTCTCCTATCCGCTGCTGAGTTGCCCTGACGGAGTATAGCCTGCCGTGCTGCCGCGGTCCTTCATGGCCCCGCAGCGCCGCCCCCACCCTAGATTGACCGCGTGGTCCCGGCTGTCGGCGTCCTTGACGCCCCCCGCGCCCACTCCTATCCTCCGGGTTTCTCCGTGCCTTTGCCTGGGGGCGCAGCCCCGCGGGCTCGCGCCCTTCGGACCCAGCCGCGGCGCAACGGCCGCGAGAGGACAGCCGCATGAAGGACCTCGATGCCTGCTGCGTGAACACGATCCGCATCCTGAGCGCCGAAGCCGTGCAGAGGGCCAACTCGGGCCATCCCGGCATGCCGCTGGGCGCCGCCACACCGGCCTACGTGTTGTGGACCTACTTCCTGAAGCACAATCCGCGCAACCCGCACTGGCCGGACCGGGATCGATTCATCCTCTCGGCGGGCCACGGATCGATGCTGCTCTACAGCCTCCTCCACCTGACCGGCTACGACCTGCCGCTCGAGGAGCTGCGCAACTTCCGCCAATGGGGTTCGCGCACGCCGGGGCATCCGGAGTACGCGCACACGCCCGGGGTGGAGATGACCACCGGCCCGCTCGGCCAGGGCTTCGCCCACGGCGTCGGGATGGCGATGGCCGAGCGCTACCTCGCCGAGCGCTTCAACCGGCCCGGCCACACGATCGTCGACCATCACACCTATGCCATCGTGAGCGACGGCGATCTGATGGAAGGTCTCTCGCACGAGGCCGCCTCGCTCGCGGGCCATCTGCGGCTGGGCAAGCTGATCTACATCTTCGACGACAATCGCATCACGATCGAGGGCTCCACCGCGCTCGCCGTGAGTGACGATGTGCGCCGGCGGTTCGAGGCCTATGGCTGGGAGGTGTTCGAGGTCGACGGCAACGACATCCCGGCGCTCAGCGACGCGCTCACGCTCGCGCGGGCGAACCCGTCGCGCCCGAGCCTGATCGCGGCCCGCACGCACATCGCGCACGGGAGCCCCCACAAGCAGGACTCGGCCGCCTCACACGGCTCGCCACTCGGCGACGATGAGCTGCGCCTGACGAAGGAGGCCCTGGGCTGGACGGCCCGCGAGACGTTCCACGTGCCCAGCGACGTCCGGGAGCACATGCGCGTCGCGGCCGAGCGCGGCGCGGCCACCGAGCGCGAGTGGCTCGCGCGCCTGGAGGCCTACGGCGAGGCCTATCCGCAGGAGCGAGCGCTGTGGGATCGCTGGCAGTCCGGACGCCTGCCGGAAGGCTGGGAGAAGGCTCTCCTGGACGCCGATCCCGGAACCGCGCCCGTGGCGACGCGCGTGGCGTCGGGCAAGGCGATCAACGCGCTGGCGCCCGTGCTCGGCAACCTGATTGGCGGCTCGGCCGATCTCGGGCCCTCGAACAACACCGAGATCAAGGGGCAGGGCGCGTTCGAGCCGGGGGCGGCCGCGGGGCCCAACCTGCACTTCGGCATTCGCGAGCACGCGATGGCGGCGGCGGTGAACGGCATGGCCTTGCACGGCGGCCTGCGCCCCTACGCCGCGACGTTCCTCGTCTTCAGCGACTACCTGCGGCCGTCGCTCCGCCTGGCAGCGCTGATGCAGGTGCCGTCGATCTACATCTTCACCCACGACAGCATCGGCGTCGGCGAGGACGGCCCGACGCACCAACCCGTCGAGCACCTGGCGGCGCTGCGCGCGATCCCCGGGCTCACCGTGATGCGGCCGGCCGACGCGCGCGAGACGTACGAGGCCTGGTGGGCCGCGCTGCGCAACGCGGGCCCCGTTGCGCTCATCCTGTCGCGGCAGAATCTCCCCCAGCTCGATCGCTCCCTGCTGCGCCTGCCCGCGGCACTGACCGATTCCGCGGCTCGTCCCAGCCCGGCTGCCCTCGGCGCCTACGTGCTCGCGGAAGCCGGGGGGCCGGAGCTGCCCGCGCGGCCGGACCTCATCCTCATCGCCAGCGGCTCCGAGGTGCAGCTCTGCATGGCGGCGCGCCAGCTACTCGAGAAGCGCGGGATCCGCACCCGGATGGTGAGCATGCCCTCGTGGGAGCTATTCGAGCGCCAGCCGGACGCCTATCGGCGCTTCGTGCTGCCGCCGGGGAGTCTGCGACTGGCGATCGAGGCCGCTTCGCCTTTCGGCTGGGAGCGCTACGCCGGCCGGACGGACGCCGTGCTGGGACTGGACCGCTTCGGGGCATCGGCCCCCGCCGGTATCCTCTTCGAGCGCATGGGCTTCACCGTTGCCGAGATCGAGCGGCGAGCCCTGGCGCTCCTGGCGAGCGAGGGGCCGGAGGCACGCGCGCAATCCCATCACGCCCTGAACGAATAGGGGGCGGGTCACGTCGTTCTGGCAGGAGATCGGCGCGAGGGTTAAACCGAACCGGCCCTCGGGCGTCCTATACAGATAGAAGACGTGCGCGGACCCAGTAGAGCGGATGGTTCCTCACGGGCGGGTGGTCACGATGGGGCGGGTGACAGGCGGGCGGCGGGTGAAGCAGGCGAGCGCACGACACATAAGCCCAACGTTTACAAGAGGATACGTGTTTCAGACCCCTGGTTTCCCTGGAACCCATGCGGCGGTCGAGACGTATACAGAGCCGTACGAATCGCCCCCCGCGGAGATCCAAGCCATCGGCAGCACCCCCGAGCGGATGGCATCGAAGTGGCAATCGAGCGCAGACGAGCGCAGGATAGGACCGTGAAGGCAGGTTTCCCCCACCGCCCGGACCGGCCGAGGGCCTCGGCACCCCCGGTCTATGCACTGCTCCTGGTGGCTGCCGCCCTGGTGTTCGCGGCGCTGGCGACGAGCACGCCACCGGCCCGTGCCTTCCCGCGACTTCCCATCGGCCTAAGCTTTCGGGCGCTGCCGCAATGCGTGCCCGGTCCCGAGGCGCTGCTGGCCGCCGACGTCGAGGGGCTCCCCTCGCGCGACCAAGGCTCCCGGAACGCTGATGAGATCGAGACCTTTCGGACCCCGCAGCGCAAGGGGATCGCGAAGACCTGGTATGCGGTCTGCAACAGCGGGCTCGGGCGGCGGGTCCAGCGGGTCGGGGCCTGGGTGGCGGGAGGGGCGCGCCTGCTCTGGTCTATTCCCAAGGCGGTCATCCAGGGCGATTCGCGCCCGCTCATCGAGGCGATCGGCAACCTGCTCTCGGGGGCGAGAGCCCAGGACGACAAGGGCGCCTTGCGCGACGTGCCCGGCCTGGATCCCGATCCCTCGGGCGAGCCGAGCGCGGAACCCGTTCGCACGAGCGAGACCACCGACTTCGACTAGCCCCATCGGCCCAGCAGCCGCTGCGGGTCGCCGAGTCTACAGCAGCCCGAGCTGACTGCCCCGCCCGGCCAGGTCGTCGAAGCTCTTGCCGACATGGACCAGGATCGCATCGGCGATCGGGCGTAGCTGCTTCTCCACGTAGTGCTCGTAGTCGAGGGGCGCCGTGGTGTGGCCCACGGGCTGCGGCCCCTCGGTGGTCATCAGGTAGGCGATCATGCGCCCCGGCCGGCCAGGCAGGAGCCGCGCGGCCTTGACGTGGGGCGGTGTCGTCTTGCCGTACTCCTCGATCGGCTTGCGCAGCGCCTTGCGGTAGACGAGATCCCCGTCCCGCTGACCCGCGCGCAGCTCGCGCAGGAACTCCACCACGAAGGGCTCGACATCCTCGCCGGCAAAGACCCGCAGGAGCAGTTGCCGCTGAAAGTCCTTGGCCAGCACGGTCCAGTCGCGGCGCACCGACTCGAGGCCGGTGAAGACCAGCTCGCTCTGCGCGCCCCGCCCGACGATCCCGGCGTAGCGCTTCTTGCTCCCCTCGGCGCCGTGGCGCAGGCGCGGCATGAAGAACTTGGTGTAGAGCCGCTGGAACTCGAGCGTCAGGTGGCTCTCGAGATCGTGCGTCTCCCGGATCCAGCCCGCCAGCTCGGCGTTCAGGCGCGCCACGACCTCGCGGCCGGCCTCCTCGGCCCGCCCGATCTCGGCGATGCCGGAGACGACGAAGACGGAGTCGGTGTCGCCGTAGATGACGCGGTAGCCGAGCTCCTGCAGCTTGTCGCGCGTCCACAGCAGGATCGCCTGCCCGAAGGTGGTGATGGCGTTCGACACCTCGGTCGAGTAGAAGCGGCAGCGCGGCGTGGCGAGCACGCCGTAGAAGGAGTTCATCAGGATCTTGATCGCGGTCGCGACGGTCTCCTCGCCGGCCGCGCGCGCCTGTTCGCGCCGCGGGAAGAGCTCGCCCAGGATCCCCGGCAGGATGCCCGTCCCGCGGACAAAGGCCGCGCCGTTGGGCGCGCGGACCAGCCGCTCCGGGCGCGTCTCGCGCGCCGCCTCGTGATACCCGAGCGGATCGATGAAGAAGGTGCGGATGATGCTCGGGTAGAGGCTCCGGTAGTCGAACAGCCAGACGTTGTCGTAGATGCCGGGCTCCGACTCGAGCACGTAGCCGCCGATCGCCGCGGGCTGGCTGGCGTCGTACGGATCCTCGAGGCCACCGTGCACGCTGGGCGCCACGACGCCCCGGCGGTGCAGCTCCCCGAGGTAGAGGAAGTCGAAGGCGGCGATGCTGCCTGCCACGCGGTCGAGCGGCAATCCGGTGAGCAGCGACCGCCGCACCGCCAGGCCGACCAGGTCGTGCGCGGCCAGGATCCCGATCACCAGGCGTGCATCGGTGAGGTTGTACGACAAGAACTGCGGCAGCGCGTCGTGATAGAGCCGATCGATCGCCTCCCCGCGGTCACCCTCCGCCAGGGTCTTGCCCTCGCCCAGGATCGCGCGTGCGGCCGCATCGAGCGAGTAGCTATCGAGCCGGATGAAGGCCCCGCGCAGCAGGTCCAGCCCGTCGACCACCACGCGACCGTGCACCGAGGCGCGCGAGGTGCCCCAGCTGCTCGTGCGGACTTGCACGCGGCACGGCAGATCGGCCCGGCCGATCTGGAAGGGCAGGCCGCAGCGCGCGAAGGCCTGCTCGAGCACCAGCAGGTCGAAGTCGATCACATTCCAGCCCGTCAGGACGTCGGGATCGATCTCGCGGATGCGGCGGGCGATCGCCTCGAGCAGCGCGACCTCGTCGGGATGGTCGTAGCAGAGCCCGGCGTCGTGCGGCGTGTCGACCGTGGCGGGCCGGTCGCCGTGCTCGGGCAAGGCCACGTAGTGCACCTCGGCCACCCAGCCGCCGTGGGGCAGGCGGCCGTGAAAGGCGCAGGAGTAGACGCGCGCGCCATCGGGGCTGGTCTCGATGTCGAGCGCGAGCACGCGCAGATGCGGCTCGAACGCATCGGGCTCGAGCGCGACATCCTCGTAGATCCGCTCGACCCGGCGACCGGGGCGCCAAGGGCCCTCGATGCCGATGGCGCCGCGCAGCCTGCGATCGCACAGGTAGCGCGTGACGAAGGGAACGTCCGCCTCCAGGCATGCGATCCCCGCCGCCGCCAGCCGTTCACGGAGCGGGGGGACATCGGGGGGCGCGGCCACGAACACCTCGGCCGCTTCCTCGCCATCGAGGGTGCGCCACGGCGCCCCGTCGGCCGGCGCCTCCGCGACGGCGCGGGCCTCGGCGAGTAGCGCCTGGGCCTGCGGCAGATCGCGCGCGCGCAGGAAGAACGACGGGCGGGCGCGCGTGTCGCGCACGGCGAAGCTGTGGCCCTCGTCGGTGACCCCGAAGAGGTGGACGACCGGCCGGCCTTGCTCGATCCGGTACGTCGGATGGAGTATGAACCCGCGGTCCATCGCGTCTTCCCCGGTCGGAGCGGTCAAGTGGCGCAGATGAGCCATCATAGCCGATCCACCCGCGGCCCCGCCAGCCGCCTCGGGAGCCCGCCGGGTTTGACCACCCGCGACCGACTCGGCTAAACTTAACGCTGCGGTGAGCGATCTCGCTCCCGTTGCGCCCCGCGCCGCACCCATTCCTTCGCGCCCCGCTCCGGAGGTAGGATGGATATGGCTTATCGCCTCATTTTCAAGGAGTTAAGCGGCAGGCCCCGCCGCTGCCCGGGACTGCTCCGCGCGGTTTTGGCCGCAGCAGCCTGTGCCTGCTTGCCGGCGTGGGATGCGCCTGCGGGGGCCGCCCAGCTCGCGTGGACTCAGACCGACTGGTCCCGCGGCCAGTACGTCTACCAGATGGACCTGGACCCCGACGCGCAGCCGGGCCTGCTCATCCTCGAGAACGATCCGGCCGACCCGCGTTTCGTGGCCGAGCCGACCGCCTATCGCGGGATCTACGGGGCGGCGGCCTACCATGACACGCTCTTCCTAGGTGCGGGCCCCTACCCGCTCAATCCCGATGGGGCCGAGGTCCTCGCCTACGACTACCTGACCGGGCAGTTCTCGCTCTCCTTCGAGCCGGCGGAGGAGGGCATCATGGTCATGAAGACCCGCGGCGACACGCTGTACATCCCCGGCCCGGACACGCACAACCCCATCCCGCTCGGGAGCAGCGTCTACCTGTACAATGGGCAGCAGTGGACGACGCAGCAGCACGTCGTCGGCGCACTGCACCTCTTCGATCTCGAGGTGATGGACGACGCCATCTACGTCTCGAGCGGCGACGGGACGGGCGACGCGAGCATCTACCGGAGCCTCGACCACGGCGAGACCTTCACGCCCATCTTCACGCTGCACTACACGCCCGAGCACTTCGTGCGGCGCATGCACGCGCTGGCCGTCCACAACGGTCTGCTCTACGCGCAGCCGGACGGCTGGTCTCCCGAAGACGACATGGTCTTCACGTTCGACGGCGCGGACTGGGACACGCTTCCCGTGCCCTATCTGCCGCAGGGCAACCCGGGCGAGCAGAACGGCTGGCAGGGCACCTACACCGCCTGGGGTGATTCGCTGATGCTGGCGGTCAAGGACAAGCTCTTCATCTTCGACGAGGACCACGTCCACCGATCCCCTCTGCCCTTCCTGTGCGCGCGAATGGGGAGCGGATTCGGTGCCTACCGCGGGGCGCTGTACGGGGGCGCGGCCTCCGGGTACCTGTACCGCTGGCAGCCCGGCCAAGGCTGGACTCAGGTCTGCCCGCTGGGTCTCGACCCCGCCACCGAGCAGATCCAGGCGGTCGTGACCTACTGCGGGCGGCTCTACATCGCCACCGCGCGCGCTGCCGGCTACACCGGCGGCCGGCTGTACGTGTCGGGCTGCGCCCTGTCCGGACGCCTCATGTCGCTGGCCCACGACTTCGGCCTACCCGTCTACGATGGGCGGATAGTCTGGGACCAGTTCAGCCCCGCCCCCGAGGCGAGCGCGCGCTTCCAGGTGCGCTCTGCCCTGACGATCGAAGGGCTGCCGGCCGCGGGTTGGGCCGGCCCGGATGGCACACCGGCCACCTGGTTCACGCAGAGCGGGTCGCCTCTATACGAGTCCCACGATGGCGACCGGTTCTTTCAATACCTGGTCGAGTTGCACAGCCCCGACGGCCTGCAGATGCCGTTGCTGCGCAGCGTGACGCTCTTGGCCGATTCGATCCCGGGCGCGGCCGTCGAAGAAGATCCCGAGAACGATGGATCCGGGGAGCGGATCCTGTGGCTGGAGGCGCCTCGCCCCAACCCCGCCCTGGCGCCGGTCCTGCTGCGGGCGCACCTCGGCGCCGGGCTCGGGCCAGCAGCGCGGCTCGCGCTGCGCATCCTCGACGTGCAGGGCCGTGAGGTGCGCGCCGTCGCCTTCGCGCCGGATGATTGCGGCGAGCTCGCCTGGCGGTGGGACCTGACCGACGCCAGCGGGCGGCGTGTGCCCACGGGCATCTACCAGATCCTGGTCGCGGCGGATCACGGTGCTGCCCCTCCGGCCGCGACGCGCCTGCTCGTGCTGCCCTAGGGGGATCGGCATGCGTCCAGCCCGTGCTGACGAGCCTCACTGCTGGCGGGCGCACCGGGCGCTCGCGGCGGCCGGCCGGCTGGCCGCGGGCCTCCTCGCCGCGGGCCTCCTTGCCGCACCGCGCGGGGCGGACCTGGTCTGGACCGATGACGATTGGTCGCAGGGGCGCTACGCCCTGACATCGGCTGCTGATCCTGAGGTTCATCCCGGCCTGCTCATCCCGGCCAACGATCCGGCGACGATGCTCTTCGTGGCCGAGCCGACCGACTACCGCGGCATCTACGCGATGGCGGTCTACCACGACACGCTCTTCCTCGGTGCGGGGCCCTACCCGATCACGGCCGACGGCGCCGACGTCCTCAGCTACGACTACCGCACCGGGGTCTTCCGTACGGAGTACCAGCCCGACGAGCAGGGCATCACCGCGCTCAAGGTCTTCGGCGACACCCTGTACATGCCGGGCCCCGAGACGCACGATGGTTACACGCTGGGCAGCGCGATCTATCTGTACAATGGGCACGAGTGGATCAAGAAGCAGCACGTCCAGCTCGCTCTCCACCTCTTCGATCTCGAGATGCTGGACGGCGCGATCTACGTCACGACCGGTGACCATGACTACATCGGCTCCGTGCGGGTGAGCCACGATCTGGGCGAGACGTGGGACACCCTCCTCCACCTCGACCCCACGTCCACCTCCGAGGGGCGGCGGTTCTACGGGATCGGGAGCTTCCAGGGGCGCATCTACGCGCAGCCGGACGGCTACGAGCCCGAGTCCGAGTGCATCTATGCCTTCGACGGCACCGCGTGGGACACGATCCCCATGCCCGGGCTGCCGGAGGCCAAGATGGGCAAGTTCACGGCCTGGGGCGATTCGCTGTTCCTCAACATCCGCAATCGCATGTATATCCTCCACGAGGGACAGGTGCATGCCTCCTGGATGCCGTTCGCCGGCGACCGCTGGTGCCAGGGCTTTCACGTCTACAAGGGCATGTTCTACGGGGGAGCCGACTACGGGCGCTTGTACAGATGGAGCCCTGGCTCGCCGTGGTCGCAGATCGGCGAGATCGGACTCGACCCGTCCACCGAGGAGATATCGGTCCTCGCCACCTACTATGGTCGGCTCTACCTCGCGACGGCGCGCTACGAGGGGCACACCGGCGGGCGGCTCTACGTGTCGGCCGCCGCGCCGCAGGCTCGGCTCTTGTCGCTGGTGCACGACTTCGGCGCCCCGACCGTGAATGGCACGCTCGCGTGGATCGACTTCCGCCCGGGGTCGGGCAACACGACGCGCTTCCGCGTGCGTTCGGGCGCGACCCCGGAGGATCTGGCCGCCGCCCCGTTCCTGGGGCCGGATGGCACCGCGACCAGCTCCTACGTGACCTCCGGCACGGCGCTGCCGGCGGCCCACCGCACGCATCGCTACTTCCAGTACCAGGTCGATCTGCTCTGCCCGGCGGGCCTGGAGATGCCCTTCGTCGATCGGGTGACCCTGGCCGTCGACACGCTCGACGCCACCTCCGTGGATGAGCCCCCCGCGGCCAGCGCACCGCGCCTGTGGCTGGGGGCCCCGCGGCCCAATCCGGCCCGGCACGGGGTGGAGCTGCCGGTTGCGCCGGCGGCGGCCGGCGCGCCGGCCGAGAGGGCCCTGTGGCTGCGCGTGACCGACCTGCAGGGCCGGCGCGTGCGGGAAGAGCGCGTGGCGCTGCATGGGACGGAGCGCACGCTCTGGCGGTGGGATCTCACCGACTGCTCGGGCGCGCGCGTGCCGGCGGGGATCTATCTGGTCCGGGTGTCCTGCGCGGCGCGGACGGCCGCAGGCGCGGTGGCCACGCGCACCCTGCTGGTGCTGCGCTGATCGCGCCCCGCTGACCGCCCACCCTCGCGTCCAGCCCCGGCACCCGCACCGCGTTTGAACCGGTCCGTCTTCCCCGCATCCGCGCGGCGTTTGAACCGGCCTGCCTTCCCCGCTATCATCCGGCCGCGTGCAAAGCGGGGCCGCGCCGGGGATCCCCTCCTCGATCGCGCGGCGGGCGGGCGCCGCGCGCCGGCCGCCGGGGGGGGGGTGGGTTGGGGAGGGGGAGGTGCGGGGCGCGGGGGAGGCTCGCGGCCCTCTTGCTGGCCGCGGGTTTGGCCGCGGGACTGGTGTCCGCGCTGCTACCGGGTGCGCGACGGGCGGAAGCGGCCGCTCCCGCACCGCCGGACGATCGCGGTTGGCTCGGCGTCTACACCGAGGGGGTGAGCCAGCTTCCGGCCGTGGAGCCCGCGGCCGGCGGCGCGAGCGCGCTGGGCGGTGCATCGTGCGGGCTGCGGGTCACGGCGGTCATGCCAGGTTCCCCGGCTGAGATCGGAGGCCTGCTCACCGGCGACATCATCGTGTCGCTGTTGCACGAACCCTTCACCTGCCCGGCCGAGAGCGTCCAGGCGGTCTTCAAGGCCCGCATGGAGCCCTTGCAGGCCGGCGCGCTCTGCCCGCTGCGTGTCCTCCGCGACGCGGTGGGTCACACGCTCCGCTTGAACACCCAGCCGGCCGACCCCGAGCTGGCGTCAGCCTTTTGGCACCGGCCCCAGGAGGTGATCGACAGCCTGGCCTCGGGTGACACGCTCACCGCGATCGCGGGGTTGCGCCAGGAGGTTCGCGATCTCGAGATCGTGCTGGCCCTGCGGCCCGAAGCGCGTTGGCCCGCGCCCCGGACCAATCAGGAGATCTACCCGCCCGACCGATATGGGGACGGGGGCCTGCGGGCCCTGGTCTGGGCCTTGGCGGATTCCTACGGCGTGCGCGCCCAGACCGAGGACCTGCTCGACCGGCTGGCCCGCTGCCACAGCGGCGCCGACCCGTACCGGCTCGAGTGCATGATCTACGCGCACCGCGATCCCCCACGCGCCGAGGCGCTGGCCTGCTCGATCGCCGCCGGCCTGCGGGCCGCGGATCGGGCGCTCGACTTCATCCCGCGCGCCGGCAGCCTGCTCGTGCCCGACTTCGCCTCCAGCATGCCGGCCACGCGCCGGCTGGTGGGCCCCGTGGGGGCGGCCGCCGACACGACCTATGAGGCGATCGCGGCGGGGGGACCGACCCGCGGGGCGGCGGCAGCCGCGCTCGACTCGCTGATCGACCAGATCAGCGGGGTTTTCGCGGAGGCGCGCCAGTGGCACCACCAGGCGTTCGCCGCGCTCAGCGAGGAGGAGCGGCAGTTCCTCGAGCGGGAGTACCGGACGCTATCCGATGCCTTCGCAGGTCAGGTCTACATCCACTTCGATGAGGACCCCCGCCGCTTCCCGATCAACAAGCGGCTGATCGATCTGGCTGCCAAGGTGGACGAGCAGGCGCTGATCGAGGCGGGACTGCGCCTCGCGTTGCTCACCGACCCCGACTGGGCCCTGCAGGCCGGGGCCTTGGCCTACGAAGCCTTCGCCGACACGCTCGCGGCCGAGATCCTGCTCGAGCGCGAGACGCCCTTCGGCCGCATCCTCATCGGGGGCATCTCGCGCCACTGGTACCGCGACGTGGACGCGGCCTTCATCCTCGACCTCGGCGGTGACGACCTCTACACCGGCAATTGCGGTGGCTCGCAGCCCGGCGCGCTGCCGTTGTCGGTCTGCATCGACCTCGAGGGCAACGACGCCTACGAATCCACCCTCCTGAGCTGTCAGGGAAGCGGCTGCCTCGGCGTGGGGGGCCTGCTCGACCTGCAGGGCGATGACCAGTACATCGGCCCGCAGTGGTGCCAGGGAACCGGCTACTTGGGTGTGGGCTGGTTGCACGATGCCACCGGCGACGACATCTACCGCGGGCGAACCTTCTGCCAGGGCGTCGGGCTCTTCGGTATGGGCGTCCTGCTCGACCAAGACGGTGCCGATCGCTACGAGGGGGACGCCCACGTGCAGGGCGCGGGGCTGGCACGCGGCGTCGGCGCCCTCATCGACACCCGTGGCGACGACGAGTACTACGCCAAGGGTCTCTACCCCACGGGCTACGGTGACGCGGGCATCTTCGACTCCTGGTCGCAGGGCTGCGGGCAGGGCTTTCGCACGCTGGCCTCCGGCGGACTGGGCATCGTCGTCGACGGGTCCGGCCGAGATCGCATGGAGGCGGGCAACTTCTCCCAGGGCGGCGGCTACTACTATGGCTTCGGGATCCTGGCGGCCCTCGGGCACGAGAACGACATCTACATCGGCTCCCGCTACAACCAGGGTTTCACGGCCCATCAAGCGCTGGCGGTCTTCGTCGAGGAGGGCGGCGATGACCTCTACACCACCCGACAGGCCGTGGCGCAGGGATTGGCCTGGGACGAGAGCGTGACCTTCTTCACCGACCGCGGCGGGGACGACACCTATCAGGGCGGCGGCGGCTTCTCGCTCGGCGCTGCGGCCCACAACAGCTTCTGCTTCTTTGTCGACCGCGGCGGGCGGGACAACTACGAGTTCGCCCCGGGTCCGGCCCGCGCGGGGGGCAACGACTACCACGGCGGGACGAGCTTCGCCCTCTTCGTGGACGAGGGTGCGGGCCGGGACGTGTACGCCGGTTCCTGGGCCGCGAATGGCCTGCGCCGTCACGAGCCGGAGCACGGCTTTTTCCTCGACCTCGGCCCGGAGCGCTACCGTGGTCTGCCCGCGCTGGCTCCCCTCCCACCGTCTCCGCCCGCGCGCTAAAAAGAGACCCCCGTGACGGGGGAGACCGCCACGGGGGTGTGCGAGCTAGCAGTGGTTTTACCTACAGAACAGGAGCGGTCAGCAAGGACCGCCTATGGGAAGCCACCCCGGTACCCTCTTCCGAAGTTTCCTCCCGGTCTGCCTGCACCCCCTCACCGCTCGCTCAACACGTATCGTCAAACCGTCGCGGCCGAACGCGTACACGGCGCCGCCGACCGGACGGACTGCGAACTTGGCATACTGGGCGGGTTGGGTAGACCCCGCCTCGCTACATAAGTATGGGGGTATCCGCATACGTTGTCAATGCCTGCAGGGATTTCAGAACGCCTGCCCGGCGCCGATCGAGACCACCGGCCCAGCGTCATCAGGGGCTCCGGCCAGGGGGAATCCCACGTCGATGCGCGTGACGAGCAGCCCGGCCGTGCGGCTGCCCAGGAGGCGCAGGCCGAGGCCCAGGGCGCCGCGCGGGCGGGCCTCCTCGTGCCGTCCAGGTCGCCAGGCCAGTCCCCAGTCGGTGAATAGCGTGACCCCGGCTGTCACCAGGCCGAAGAGATTCTCGGCCACCGCGATCCGGTCCTCCAGGTTGACGGCCAGGATCCGTTCGCCCCAGTAGCTGTAGGACTCGTGGCCCCGCAGCCCGGTGATCGCCCCCAGCGTATAGACCGCCTGCGGCGCCATGCGGGTGCCGCGGCCGTGGCGCACCCCCACCGCGAGCGTCTGGCGCCGGTCGAGGTTGGCATAGCCGTTCACGGCCGCCTGGATCCGGACGTCCTCGGCGCGCCCGTCGACCCACTGTCCCTCGCCCCGGAAAGCGCCGAGCAGAAAGCGGTGCCGTCCGAGCGACAGCCCCTGTGTGCCCTCGCCGGTGAACATCCAACCGTCGCGGGCCGCGCCCCAGCGGCGCGGCGAGTAGCCCGCGCGAAGCTGGAGCGTTGTGCCGAGGTCAAAGTCCTCGCTCCGGTGGAAGGCATTGATGCCGGTCCGTTCGGAGTAGCGGGAGCGGGCGAAGTCGAGCTCGACGCCGACCATGCGGACGTCGCGCGCCGCGAGAGCCTCGCCGGGAAGCGCCGGCGCATCGGAGCCCGCGTCGGGCGGGCGGTAGCGCTCGCGCAGGAGGTGAACCGCCGGTCCGGCGCGCAAGGCCGTCTCACCCCGACCCCACAGGCGTGCGCCGCCTGAAGCCTTCACCAGCCACTGATCCGTGTGCCATTCAGGGCCGTCCACGCCTCCCCGGTGATCCACGACGATCCCGCGAAAGGTCTGGGCCTGGACGTGCAGTCCCCACGGCGTGCGCGGGCGCTCGTAGGGTCTCTCCACCAAGAGGCCGCGCAGCCAGAGGTCGTCGCCCTCGAATAGCTCGGCGTAGAAGAGAACGTCGGAGCGCGTGAACTGCGGGTCGCGGTACCAGCCGCCATAGAAGGTTTTGACCTCCCCGCGCCCCAACTCCAGGCCGGCACCCTTGCCCAGCCCCAGCACGTTCGACTCCTCCAGGCCCATCGACCAGGTTGTGACCTTGCCATCCTTGCGGAATTCGAGGGTGGGACGCGTGGTCCATGCGTCGCGGGTGTGGAACTCGATGTCGATCGAGTCGCCGGGCGCCGCTTCGACGGCCACGTCGATGTCCTCGCGGAGGAACCTGTAGCCGCGCAGTCGGCGCACGGCCGCCTCTAGATCATCGCGACAGACGCTGTCGCCTGGCGCGAAGTGCAGGCCGCGCCGGACCACGGCTTCGCGCGTGACCGCGTGGAGGCGATTGGCCCAACGGCCGTAGAAGAGCCGCGCATGGCTCTCCTCAGCGCCGAAGACGTTGCTCCGCCGTACTGTGAGGTGGCGGACGACACCGCACTCGCGCGGGGTGCGGATCGTGATCTGCTCCCCGACATCGGGCAGATCGGCATCTCCGGCCACCGCGGCGGGAGCGGACAGCGCGAACCACAGAAGAGCCGCGCCGATTCGGCTGGTCTGCCCGGGATAGGCTGTCGGCATTACACCTCTCGTATCCCGCCGCCGAGCGTGCGGCCCACCGCCGAGCTTGCCTCGGACGACAGGTGCCGCGCCTGCCCGCACGTCCGGTCACCCCCTCGGCGGCCATCGACCGGACCGTCCGCCGGACCGCTGGCCGGAGCTTGCCGCCCCGGGCTGCGCCCGACTAGAATAGCCGAAACTCGACGGGCAGGCGAATCGGACCCGGGGATGAGGTTGAGCGATGAGCCGCGCGCAAGCCCAGTTGCGGCGCCTGTACTGGATCGACGCCGCGCTCCAGCAGGGTGACTACCCGAATGGTCCCGCGCTGGCCCGCGAGATGTCCATCTCCCCCGGCACGCTGCACCACGACCTGCGAACGCTGCGCGAAAAGTACCGCGCGCCGCTCACCTACGATCCCACCCGGGGCGGATTCGGCTACGGACACCCCTTCCGGCCCGAGCTGCCTCCCTTGCCGCTCGAGGATGCGATCGAGCTGGCCGCCTCACTCCTCAGCCGGAGCCGCCTGGGCGATTGCGTGCTCGGCGACTCGCTGCGGCGCTGGCGCGAGAGGCTTGCAGAGCTGGTGCCGGGGCCGGAGGGCGCGCCCTCCAGAGCGGGGGACAGCTCTCCCCCGGCCGCAGCGGCGGCGCGGGCCCGCCCGGAGCGCGCCGCACCGCGGCGCCGGGGAGAGGGGCCAGGGGCGCAACGCGATGCGGTGTCGATCCGGCTGCGCTTCGACCCCGCGGGCCGCGGTGCCCTGGACAGCGGGCTCTTCGCGCCGCGCGAAGTGCAGCTGCTCACGGGAGGCGGCTTCGAGGCCACCGTGACCACCTCCGATCCGGATACCTTCCTGCTCAGCCTGCTGCAGTGGGCACCGCACTTCGCCGTGGCAGGCCCGCCCTGGGCCAGGCAACGACTGCCGCAGCTCCTGCGCCGCGCGTTGCGGCAGATCGAAGGGCGCAAGCCCAAGCGTCGCAAGCGCCAGGGGCAAAAGCCCCGCCGGGCGGGATAGGGCACGCGGCCGGCCGGCCGCGACCGTACCCCGCGGCGTCGGGACGCGCAGAAGTAGAGCTCAAGTTCGGGCGGAAAGTGCCGATAGGAGGAGCGTGTGGTCCGCAAGAGGACCCTTTGGAAAGATGATGCTTCCTCCTAGCGCTTGGAAGCCCGCGGGAACCGAGACCCGCGGGCTTCTTGCTTTCAGGCCTGCAACGACGCGATCGCCGCGAGGTCGGCCGTCATCGGGTGCGTGCGACCCGCACCCGCCCCGAGGGCTCGATCTCCACGCACGGCCCGAGGAAGCTCGCGATCACGTCAGCACTGGTGCGCAGGTGCTCCGTGATGCGATCGGTGCGGAACTCGAGCTCGACGCCAGCCAGTGCGGCTGCAGCGAGGACCTGATCGGCCAGGCGGGCGTCCAGGCTCGCCTCGCTCTCGAGAAAGGCCAGTGCCTCCTGCGCCGCCTCGCGCGCGACACGCTCCGCAGGCTTGCCCGGCTCGCCCAGTCCGGTGAAGCCGCCGGCGATCCACTCCTCACTTGCGCCACCCGCGTCTGACGCCGGGCAGACGCGGATGAAGACGTACGTGCCCGTGGGGCCATGCCGCTCGACGATGTTCCCTTCGACGCCCCAGCCTCTATCGGCCAGCAGCGCGGTCGCGGTCGCGATCATGCGCTCAGCGATCGCGCGCGGAAGGGCGGAGACGAGCGCGGTTGCGCG
>CAZDKK010000034.1:0-51892 GCA_964506245.1 uncultured bacterium
CGTGCGGAACACCATCTCGTCATAGCCGCTCTGGGCCCGGCCGATCCCGCCGGCGCAGCCCGATCGCTTCGCCGCGGCGTTGGGGAAAGGCTTCCTGGGCGAGGCCGCGGCGGAGATCGGCACGGGCGCGTGGTTCGCCATCGGCCCGCTGGCCCCGGATCGCGCGGCTGCGTACGCGGGCTTGCCCTTCACCACCGTGCCGGGCGCCGGCAGCGACGACCACGCGTTCGTCGTCGACCTGGGTCACGCCTGCGATCTCGATCGTCTGTGGAAGGAGTGGGAAGCGCGGCGGCCGGACCTGTTCGCGACGCGCTGGCCGATGATCGCGCACATGCTGCTGCACCTCTTGCCCGCGCACCTCGCGATCGGGGTGCGCCTGCGCCCGGCGGTCGGGGCCGGGTGGATCCTCGGCTCCAGCAGCGAGCCCTCCCCCGCGCTGGACTCGGCCGGCAGCACGCCCCGTCCCCCCTCGACGCTGGGCGCATGGACGGCGCTCGCGCCGGCGGCACATCGCTCGGGCCCCCCGGCCCGATGACAGCCCCCAGCCGGCTCCGCCAGCGTCAGGCAGCTTGGAGCTTCTTCAGTCCGCGCTATGCGCCCCAGGGAGATGTTCTCGAACCGTCGGATCCCAGCCCGTCGATCCCGGTGCCGGCAGTGGTGGAGGTGCCTTCGCCCTGCACGTCCTCGTCGGGCCCGAGCTGGCGATCCTCCTCGTTCTCCGACTCGGGTGGGTCGCGCAGGACGAGCCTGACAATCTCGGGTTCCTCCGGATCGGGAACCGTGAACACCGTGGCGCGCTGGTCCTCGACCTCGAGCACGTAGTAGCCCGCGGTGACGTCCTCGTGTCGCAGCACACCATCATCATCGGTTTCGCCGGTCAGATTCTGCCCGTCGACGTTGAGGATCGTATAAGCGAGATTGGCAGCCGGCTCCTGCGCCGCCCAGTCCATCAAGCGCACGTGGATCGTCCCCATCGGAACGACCTCGATCCGGTGCGCGCGGCCGCTGGCGACCTCGAGCCCTTCCGCGTCGATCCGCCTCGCGCTGACGACGTGCGCAGTGGCCTCTCCGGTTTCCGCGTCGGCTGAGCTCTGGTCGGTTCCGTTGGTCATTGCACATCCTGAACGGCCGCGATGTGGCGCCAGGCCGATCCCCGGCACATCGCGCTAGCCCGTGTTGTCCCTCGTGCGGGACACGGCTGATACAGCCCCCGTGGCATCGGTCTCGATGTCGACGAGCGCCCTGGCCGAACCCCCGGGGCTGAAGGCCTGGATGCTCTCGATCTTGAACGAGGCCTTGATCTTGTCCGCATACGGCATGCCGCTGAGCGCCGACAGGTAGTGCGTCAGGGGCAGAACCGTCTGCGGCCCGCTGCCGCTGGAGGTGCCGTGGAGATCGCTGTGCGTCAGGCGCCGCAGCTCCGATCCGCCGTCCACCTGCGTCAGGACCAGCGTCACGTTGCCGACCGGATCGTGCAGCCGGCGCGCCGCGTCCTCACGATAGGGCCGCCAGCCCACCGCCATGAGCCGCTCCTCCCCGAGCAGGGCCAGGGCGTGCGCGGGGGCCAGCCAGCCCGATTCCTGCGCGACCGGGGTCAGCGTGCCAGCGTAGCCGCGCATGGCGCCGAATCCGGACACGTTGCCGCCGTAGTCGAAGAGCTGCACCCTGAGATCGTCGCCCGAGCCCTTGGCCCGCAGGATCGTGTTCTCGTGGCGGGGCGAGTTGGCACCCGAGTCCCGGCCCGGCGGATCGCTTTCGAAGAAGATCGTCGCGCCGGGCTTTGCCCACTCCGTGACATGGCTCAGCGCATCGTCACGGTTCTCGTAGAGCACGGCTCCCGAGTCTCGATACTGGTTCTTGTGCGCCATGATACCGAGGTCGACGTAGCGCTCTTCCGCCCCTCGCCGCCACTGGATGACGCTGCTGAGCTGATCGCAGACGTTGCACACCGTGTATTGGCCCGTCGACCGCAAGTGATCGCGCCAACCGCTGGCGCCACCGCCGTAGGGTGTCTGGGCCCGCAGGTACGGGGATCCGGTCAGGTGCTCGACCACATCCCTGATCCAGGACTCATCCGACCCTCCGGTCGCCGCTCGATAGAGGGCTTCCCCCATGACATCCGGCACTTGCCAGGCGGCATCATCGATCCCGGTGCGAATGTAGCTGGCGCACTCGTCCACCATCTCCTGGCTGACCGATTCGCTGGTGGGTTCGGGTAGCTGCCAAGCAGCACGGAAGTAGGGCTGCACGATCTGCAGGAACCGCGGCATCACGATGCCTCGCAGGCCGGCCACCATGGAGGTATTCCCCGTGGGGGCCAGGACGTCGCCGGTGGCGTGGTCGACGATCTGCACCAGGATCTCGAAGCGGGCCTCCTCCTCGCCACGGACGCGAAAGCAGAACTCGCGCGTGTCATCGGCCTCCGAGCCGCTGGGAACGCGAACCCGGAAGGGGATCGGCCGGAGCGTGCCGGTGGCATCGTCGACCTGCGTCGGCGTCTCGCAGTAGAGTCGCGTGCGGGTGCCGGTGATCCGGGTGCAGCTGATCATCCCCAGGTAGGTGCCGACGGTGCCGCTCGTTCGCTCGCTGACCGTGCCGAGCCGATCGCTGCGTTCGAAGGCGCGAATGTCGGTCTCGTAGAGGCGGATGTCCACTGGGGCATCGACATGGCTCCACTGGCTGAAACGCAGCTCGATCACGCCCATCGGTTCGATGGAGTTGCTGGTGCGCGTGAACGTGAAGATGTTCGCCATGCTGCCTCGGTCCGGCGACCCCGGGCCGGAAGCCCGCTCGAGCAGGCTCCAATAGCCCCCCGACGCCCGTTCGGGAGCCAGGAGTATCGGGGGTAGGCGGCGGGGAAGTCAAATGTCGGCGGGCCGTTCGGATCGGGCCTGGGAGGTGGCGGGGCGCCTGCGATGCCACCCGCGTCTGGACAGACACGGCGCATCGCCATAGGATACGGGGTGGATTCTGTGGGTTCGGGTGTGCTTCCGTTCCACGTGCGGGGTCGTTGTATGCCGCCGCGACGCCGATACCGGATCAGGACGGGCAGAGCGAATCGGTTCGTCATCGTCGGCGCGTCGGCGGAAATCCACGCCGACTTCGATCGCAACGGTGTCCTGGCCTTCTCCCCGCACGAGCGTGGACAGCGCTTCGCGCATCCGGGTGCCATTGTCCTTGCGAACATCAACCTCTCGGCCGGTCCCCCCAACGTGGACCCCGATGTGGACCTATCCGATCAGCGTGACTGTGACGACGCGGAGATCCAGGGGCTCGCCGACCTCCAGGACCTCACCGAATTCCGGATCCGGCCTCCTGGTGCGGGGCAGCTGTTGGCCGACACCCTCAAGCTGCACGTACGCGATGAGGACCTCGAGCGCTGCCGCGTCTTCCTTCATGGACCCGGGGGCCCGGAGACCTGGGTCGCCAGCCTCGGCAGGGATGCTGCCAACGACTATGCGCTGGCGCCCGCCGCCCTCCCCTGGGAGTTCACCTTCCACATGGAGGCGCTGACGCTGGCAGGCAGCCCGGCCGCTCCGGGACCCACCGGGGCCACGCCGAATAGGCCGATTCCCCCGCCCGCGCATTACGACGCGGAAGGCCGGGGCGTCACCCGGGCACCCTCTGGTCCCGTCTATCCCGAGACCGGGCCGGGCGAGATCTGGCTGCAGCTCATCCACGAGCAGGATGCGGCGACCTTGGCCAACAATTTCGACACCGTCGTATTTCAGATCGCCCCGTTTCTGCTCCAATCCAATGTCGAGCGGTGCGACCGCATCTACGCCGTCTACGCGCTCCAGGCTCCCAATCAACCACTCAACCACGACTTCATCTACGATCTCATGGAGGCTTGCTGGTCGGCCTTTGGCGCCGCGGGCCACTTCGACCGACGCAGCCATCGCCTCTTCCCGACCAGCGTGCCGGCGGCCATCCCCAATCCGGACTCCGTGACACCCGGCCGCTGTCGCCTGAGCCCAGGGAAGTTCTACCTGATCGATGGGAACGTGTACCGGCCCGCTGATCAATTCGCCGACCCGTGGGCGCAAGATCAGTTCGAAATGGGCTACTGCAGCGCACCCGGAAACCGGGCATTCAATGTGGCTCTCCACTGCAAGAGGCCCGGAGCGCTGGCCGATTTCGTGAAGCAGGAGCTGGCACATACCGACATCGGTCTGTACAACGAGCTCGAGGGCGCCGAACAAGACACCACCGATTTCGGAGGAAACATCGAGGTGTCCCCCCCGGTTGATGCGGAAACCGGAGCTCAGTCGAGCGGCAACGCCGGTCCGGCAATTCCCGCACATCCCCGAGCTCCCTTCGGGAAGATCATCCTCGGAGATTGCCACAACCCTCATCGAACCCGGGGCGGAAAGGTGCACGACGAGACACGCACCCTTCTCGCCGCCCAGGTTGTCCAGCCGATCGTGCCCATCAACACCTCTTGGCTCATGGTCGCGCATGCGGACGAGATCATGGGCTTCGTTCCGGCCAATACCGCGCGCGGATCCGCTCTCCTCCTGGCCAGTGTTCGGACCATGGACAAGCTGCTGGAAAAGACCGCCAAGGTTCCCGTGGAGGATGGCCGGACGAATCTGCACCGCGGCAGGTTCTGGAACCACCCCATGATGGTCTCCGATGGCCTGGCTGGCAACCCAATCCAGGCGGACGATTACCGCAGCTATGCGGAAATGAGCGTCGAGGAGCTCCTGCGGAGCGGCCACCGGAAGTACAGCCAGACGATCCGCACCAAGTTCATGCTCCCGATTGAACTGCGCCTGAGGAAGTGCACGGCGCACAGCCCGGCGGACGTGATCCCGATTCCCGTGTACTTCAAGAAGCCGGCCAACCCGAAAATGAAGCACGGTCACGACAACAACCTGACCATCGCGTACACCGTGGACATGGTGAATCTGCAGGTGGTCAACCGCCACCTCCTCGTGCCGCGGCCATTCGGGCCGCGGGTCCCGCGGGCCCGTGCCGTGGAAATCGTGCGGGCCGTGCTGAAGCGGCACATCGCGATCCAGACGGGTCCGCACGACGGCTTTCCATTCTGGGTCTGGCGTGGCCTGTCCGCGGAACGCGTCGCCCAGTTCTTCGCACACCCGGACACGAGTGCGGAGCGGGCCGAGATCATCGCCAGAATCAAGGATCCGGCGCACGCGTTGGCGCCGGAACTGAGTGACCTGATTCGCGCGAAGTGGGATGACATTCGTGCCGCGAACCCCGGGCTCCACCTGCCAGAAGACCCGACCGGCCAGCGGTTCAGCCGCTGGACCAGGCTCACCATCCCGGAAGACACGGTCGATGTCCTCGAGACTTACATGCTCACCGTGCTCGGTCATTACGGCAATACCGTGCACTTCATCGACGACTGGTTCTACCATACCCAGGATGGTGAGGTGCACTGCGGCACGAATGCCAAGCGCAGGCCGCCCGCCGAGGCTGCGCTCGCCGAGAAGTGGTGGGAGGTGTACGATCCGTCGATCGACACGAGATACAATCCCGGAGGCTAGTCACGCAGCGAGGAAGACGCTGCGCTGGCTTGTCACGGGGCTGGTGCTCGCAGCGCTGCTCGGGGGAGCGACGTGCCGGCGGGCCGCGGATCGATCCCAGGGAGAGACTCAGATGAACGCGGACTTCGCCGAGTTGCTGCAACGGGCGGTAACGTCGACCGGCCCGGAATATCAGTCGGCCAGGGATTCCCTCGCGCGCACGGGAGAGTACCTGCCCGACTTGCGCCGTATCGCCGGGACGACGGAGCCGTGGGCGGAAGCATGGGTGGCGAGGATTGCCCTGGGCTGGGTCGAGCAGCCGGTCCTCTTCGCGCGCGCGGCCGACTTCATCGAGGGCAAGCTGCCCGGCCCCGTGCCGCTCTCCGGGACCTTCAGCCCCGACCGGCGCGGGCAGAAGATCGCCGAACTTGGCCCGCAGGTGGCTCCGGGCCTGATCGAGATCGTCTGGAAGACACGCGAGTATCCCGACGATGGCCGGTTGGGGGCCGTCTTCGTTGCCCTGGAAACCCTGGCGCTGCCCGAGACCTGCCCACCCCTGCGCACACTCCTGGATCGGGCCACGCCCCGCCATTACCGGCATGGGGCCATCGCCGTGCTCGGCTCGATGGCCGACCCCGGCGCGGCGGAAGCCCTGCGATCGATCGCGGTGGACACGGCGGATGACGAGGAGATCCGCGCGGCGGCCCTCGATGCCTATGCAGCCACGCAGCCGGACGACCTGTTCGACCTGACCGCCTCTACACTTCGCAATGCCGGCGCACCCCCGGAGCTGCGTCAGACGGCGGCACGCATTCTCATCGACCGCCGGGATCCAGGTACGCGCGAGCTGTTCCACGAGATCATTCGGTCCGGCGCCGATGAGGACCTCCTCGTGACGGTCGTGGACGGTCTGGCCCAGCACGGCGACAGCACATCGATCAAGCTGTTGCAGGATCTATCGTCCCGCACCACCAGCGACGTCCTGCGCCACGTGGTCGAAGAGACGATCGCGGCGCTGGAGTAGCGGCCCTTGCCCGTTCGCGCGGCTTCATCGGCCGGGAGAAGAGCAGCCCACCGCGTACGCCCCGATCAGGTCGCAGCTGGGATTGGGCGGGCTGAAGGGCGCGCAGGGTGACCCGGCCTGGAGTCGCAGATCGAGACTCACCGGGTCGCAGAAGAGCGGATCCGCCGCAATGTTCCCGTTGAGACCGAGCTGGCCGGCAACGCAACCGACCCAGTCGCCGCCGGTGTTGCCGTGGAGGTCGCAGCACGTGAGCATCGCCTGGCCATCCACGCTGCATTCGATCGCACTTCCCTGCAGCGTAGAGGCGATGATCGTGTTCTCGAGCGTGAGCGTCGAAGTCGAATCGGCCACGAGACAGCCGCCGCTTGAACACCAGTTCTCGAAGAGCGTGCAGTTCCGCATCGACAGGTTCATCATCGTCCCGTAGCTGCCCCCGCCCCGATGGGCCGAGTTGCGTACGAAGCCGCAGCGAACGAACTCGGGGGCCGATTCCGTGCCGGCCACGGCACCCCCGAGGTAGGAGGCGCCGTTGTCGGAGAGCAGACAGTCGGTGAGCCGGGGCGAGGAGCCGTCGCACCACAGCCCCCCGCCGGTGATGGCGGCGTTGGCGCTGATGATGCACGAAGACCAGGCCGGCGAGGCATCGCCCTCGCAGGAGAGTCCACCCCCATGGTACGCGGAGTTCCCCCGCACCACGCAATCCGTGAAGCTCGGCGCGGCCAGGTCCCGACACGCTACACCCGCGCCGCGACCCGAGCCCGGGAGTGCCGGATTTCCCGCGTTGTTGCCGTCGATGACGCACTGGCGGATGGTCGGCGAGCTCCCCTCGCAACAGATTCCGCCGCCGTGCGTCAGGTGCCAGCCGCCCACGATGGAGATGCCTTCAAGCGTCGCAGCGGCTGTCTCCCCGGAGTGGAAGTAGAATCCGCGATGCGGATCCTCCGCGGTGCCGTTACAGTCGACGGTGCAGACGCTGGCGTCGCCGCTCAGCGAGCGCACGGTGATGCCCTTGCCCCGGAAGTCGACGTCGCGGTTGCCCTCCCCGGCGAAGACACCGTCAGCCAGGTAGATGACCGCGCCCGGGCTCACGTCGTCGATCGCCGCCTGGATCGTCGGATACGTGCCGCTTCCATCCGGTCGCACGAGAATGATTCCCTCGGTGATCCGGAAGGGGGCATCGCTGCTGTCGGAGACGCCTGTCTCGGGGGCGGTCACGCGAACCTGGTACCCATCCTCGACACCGCTGCACTGCTGCGCCGTCCAGACATAGCTGCCGCTGTTGGCAGCAGAGGGGGCGATCGTGTGGCAGAGCACCCCTGCATTCAGCAGTTCGATCCGGACCCTCTCGCCACAGGCCTGAGAGCTGTACCAGGTGATGGTCTGGTCTTGCCCGGTGAACCACTGCTCATCGCCATTGGGGGCGGTGACCTGGATCGTGCAAGGCAGAATCAGGCGGAATGCTTCGCTCGTGCCGCTGCACTGGGAGGAAGTGTCGGTGACGCGAATGCGGTAGCCATCGGGCTGCCCCTGGTAACGCGTGGCAGTCCAGGCGTACTCGCCGTCGTTGAGCGTGTTCGCGGCGATCACCTCGCACAGGATATCGTTGCGAAGCAGCTCGATGGACACGCTCGGACTGCAGGGGAGAGGTGCGGACCAGGTGATGATGTAGGTCTCGCCCACATACCACTGGGCGTTGCCTGGCGGCGAGCTGACGGTGATCCCGCAGGGCAGCCCGATGGAGAAGTCCCCGTCGCTCTCGTCTGCGGCCCCGCCGGCCAGGTCTCGCACGCGGAGCCGATATCCCGACTCCTGGCCGTCGCACTGCTCGGCGACCCAGGCGAACGCACCGAGGTTGGGGACGCTGTCCCCCAGCGTGCGGCACACCATGCCATTTCGCAGCAGCTCGATGCGCACCGCCTCTCCGCAGGCACCGGCGGTATTCCAGGCCAACGTCACGGAGTCGCCGACCGCCCAGACTTCGCCGCCGTTTGGGGACACGACCTCCACGGCGCACACTCCGCGAATCCTGAAGGGCGATGCGCTGGTCGCTGTTCGCTGGGACGCGAGGTCGGTGATGCGGATGGTGTACGGATACTCTGCGGTTCCGCACGGGGTCGCTGTCCACAGGTAGAGACCGTCATTGTCCGTGCGATCGGCGATGGTGGCGCAAACCGATCCCGCGAGGAGGAGCTCGATAGCCGCGCCGGCTCCACAGGCCCCGGCCGCATTCCACGCAATGGAGCGGCCTTCCCCCGCGACCCAGATTTCCCCCCCGTTGGGAGACAGGATGCTCAACCCGCACGCGGGGAGGATCGTGAACTGGCCTTCGCCATCGGCCTGGACACCGCTCTCCAGGTCCGTCACCCGGACCGCGTATCCTGACTCGTACGCTCCGCACGCGACGGCGACCCACGGATGCGCCCCGTCGTTCGGGGTGCTGTCCGCGATCGCCGCGCATGCGACCCCATCGTGTAACAGGTCGATCCGGCAGGCCCTCCCGCAGGCGCCTTCCGTGGCCCAGGAGATCGCGTACTCCTGGCCCGCCACGCACACGTCGCCGCTGGCCGGGCGGGTCACGGTGATGCTGCACCCAAGGACCACCGGGACAATCGCGAAGGTCCCATCGCTTTCGTCCTGGGCCCCCGAGGTCGGGTCCGTGATGCGCACGCTGTAGCCGGCAGTGTCCGCGTCACAGCGCGTCGCCACCCACGTGTGCTCGCCGTCGTTCTCGGTGCCGGCCGCCACGATGAGGCAGACCTGGCCATTCTTGAGCAACTCGATCCGTACCGTGGCGCCGCAGGCCCCTGCGACACCCCACGTGATGCTGGTGGGCATGCCCTCCAGGCAGACCTCGGAGCCGTTGGGTGAGGACACCGCCAGGCTGCAGCGCGGGGTGATCGTGAAGAGGCCATCGCTGCTGTCTGCCCCTGCGCCGCTGAGGTCGGTAATGCGCACGGCATACGGCCCGGGGGCCCCGGCGCAGGGCGCCGGCTGCCAGGGGTGGTACCCGTCGTTTTCTGTGCTGTCGGCGATGAGCGCGCACGCGGCCCCCCCGTACAGGAGTTCGATGCGCACAAAGGGCCCGCAACCGCCCTGGGTGACCCACGTGATCTCGTGCGGGTCACCCTCGATCCACGCCTCACCGCCGTTGGGGGATTCCAGGTCCAGCGTGCACGGTAGCTGGAACGGCTGGATGTCGAAGGAGGCCGCACTCGATGCCGCAGCGCCTGAACCCAGATCGGTGACGCGGATCCGATACCCGGTCGTGATCTCGCCGCAGCGCTGCACCGGCCAGGTGTAGGAGCCATCGTTGGGCGTCGCCGCCGTCAGGAGCTGGCAGACCTGCCCCGCCTGGAGCAACTCGATCTTCACCATCTCTCCGCAGGCCCCTGCCGCCGTCCAGACGATCTCACAGGGCTCACCCTCGGTGAACTGCTCGCCGCCCTGCGGAGAGACCTGGGCCAGGGTACACGGCCGCCGGATGGTGAAGCCCGCGTTGCTGGCATCCTCTGCCCCGCTGGTCAGATCCACGACCCGGACCGCGAAGTTGGGGGACTCGTCACCGGTGCGGGCCACCACCCAGTTGTATGTGCCCTGGTTGGCCGCACTGTCCGCGATGATCGCGCAGACGGCGGCCTCCTCCAGCAGCTCGATGCGCACCGCCGGCCCGCAGGCACCGTCGGTCTCCCAGGCAATGACCTCAGGGTCCCCCACGATCCATTGCTCGCCCCCGTTGGGGGAGGTCACTCCCAGTGTGCACCCGCGGTGGATCGTGAAGGTCTCGTCGCTGATATCCGTCGCACCGCCTTGCAGGTCGGTCACACGGACTTGATATCCAGCGGCCAGCGAATCGAACTGAGTGGCGAGCCAGCCGAAGTGTCCGCTGTTTTCGAGACTCGCTCCGAGAACGGCTTGCGCCGAGCCTCCGCGCAGCAGCTCGATACTCACCCGTGGGCCGCAGCAGGTCGTGCGATCCCAGATGATCTCGATCTCCTCACCCTCGATGAACTCCTCGCCGCCATCGGGAGCCAGGAGCGTGAGCGCGCACTGCGGTTCGATGGAGAACTCCGCGCTCGTGCCCGCCACCCCACTTCCGCGCTCACAAATCCGGAATGCGTAGCTCGCAACCTGCCCGGCCCATGGTTCCGCAATCCACTGGAAGGTGGTCGCGCCCGCCACCCGGGCCAGCGGGGCCCCACATGGCTCCCCATCGTGCAGCAGGGTGATCTCGACACCGAGTCCCATGTCTCCGGACAGCTCCCAGCAAACGTTCACAGAATCGCCCCGGCAGAAGGCAGCTCCCGCGCTGGGCGACGACACCCCGACGTGGATTCCGACGGGGAAGGAGGACACGGCGGGGCTGATGACTTCCGGGGCGAAGCACATGTCCTCGCCCGCCAGGCAGAAGAGCGCCCCCGCGGGATCGATGCACAGCGCCGTGTCGGCCGTGCTTCCGAAGGTCTGGAGGTAGAGCAGAACATCGCTGCCCGGATCGAGGATCGTGCCGGCGGGACACGCCGTGCACGGATCGATCTGCAGGGTGAAGACCTGGTCCGCGTCGCGAGCGTCCTCCCAGCGAGAGAGACTCAGGCGGAGATTGTCCATCGACCCCGAGGCATACAGGCGACTACCGGGGTCGACGTAGAGCCCGATGCTGTCGGCGCCCCCGACCAGGAAGCGCATGGCCAAGCGGCCGAGTGCCTCCGGGTTCTCGATCACGATCGCGAAGAGCATGGCCGGCGGATCTCCGTGACCCGGCGGCAGCATCGGCGGGGAAACGACCGGATCAGCGGCCACGCCGCGGAAGCCGACGATCCGTGGCTGTGCCGGAGTGGCCCTGGCCAGGGCCAGCACCACATTGCGCGTGCGATCAGCGGGCGAGAGCCAGAACGTCGTGCTCGCGGCCAACGGCCCCCGCCGCACGAAGAGCCGCATCCAGCTGCCTGCCGGGACCGCTTCGATCTCGAGCTCGATCGGGCCGTCGCCCGCCGACACACCTGCCGCCCACAACCCGGCGGAATCCCCCGGGGCGGGCCGCTGCGTGTAAGGGGCCTCCGCGTCCCTTCCCAGTCGGTAGACCCAGACCTGGGTCGTGTCCACCAGGGCCTCGGCCACCTCCGCGGGCCAGGCCTGCCGCGGCGGAAGCAGGAGCGCCACGCCGCAGCCCCCGGCGATATCCTCCGGGCGCGAGGGCGGGCCTTCCGTCTCGCAGTGGAGCAACCCCAGCGCACCCGCGATCACGAGTGCCACGCACGCGCAGGCCAGCCACTGCCCGCGACGGTCAGCCGCTCGTCTTTGCCCCGATGTCGCTGGAATCACCATGATGTCGGGTTGCCTCGTCCGACGGGTCGTTCACGCGGCCGCTACAACGAGAGTCTCACCCCCACACCCAGGCGGGTGCCGTTCAGCCGGCAGTCGTCCCGACGCTCCTGGCCGTCTGTGCCCGTGGCCATCCAGACCGTCTGGCCGAAGCCAACGCCAGCGCGTGCGTACAACGCGGCCGAGCGCCCCGCGGGTTGCTCGACTTCCACCGCGGCCAGCCCAAGATAGCTGTTCACCGCTTCCCACGGATCGATCCGAAACGCCGAATGTGCGATGCTCACCGTGATTCTGGGCAGACTCCGGTGAATCACTGTATAGGCCGCTTCCTCCCGCGCGACAAAGCGGGTGGAGATGCCCAGGTAGTCGATCACGGGGAGTTCCGCGTCGGGAGAGCTGTTGCGGTCGCGGGCCCACAGCAGGGCCGACAGGCCGATGCGGTCATCCTGCCCGATGCGATGCGCATACGTGGCCTCCACACGGCCCTGGATGCCCTCGGTCACCCTGGTGACCTGGTCGGCGCAGCGCAACTCCATGCCGCCCGCCAGCTCGCATCCGAGCACCAGGCCAAGATCCCAGTCGGGATCGAGGTCGTGCTCCCGGGCGAGCAGAGACGCCGAGATGTGAAGTCGATTGCCGGGCAGGAGGCGCTGCTCCAGGCCGTCTGCGGTCTTGTACAGCGTGTACTCCGAGTTGAAGCATCCGCCCACGGCCAGCCCGGTCGTCGTGTTGCGGCCGAGAGGCAGTCCGTACGCGATGCTGGCAAACAGGTCCTGCCCCTCTCCTGGGCGCTTGAGCTGGAGGTCGAGAACCCGGCTGGCCAAGATGCTCGCGGCGATGCGATATTCCTCCACGCTCAGCGCGGTCTGCCCCGTGGGCAGATCGATGCCGAGCGTCGCACGCCAGCGTGACACGGGGCGATGCCAGCAGGCGCGCACCTGAGCATCCGCTGCGCCCGAGAGGCGGACGCCGCTCTGATCGTCGGTCGTGGTCGCGATCGGCAGGTAGCCCTGGAGGGTCAAGGGACCTGCGAGCCGCAGCGAGCTCACCTGGATCGCCCACAGATCCTGCTGGAAGCGGGGCTTGCCATCCGCGGCATCGACCGTCCAGGCCTGGGTGAGGAACGATGTGGAGATCCCAAGGATGCCGGCGGACGCGCCGCCGTGGAGGGTGGGCAACGCCAGCACTGCAACGAGAAGCGTCTGATGCCAGTGCTGCTTGCAGATCATCGCTTCTCCACCTCCCGCATCGGGCCTCTTGACCGGGCACTCGCCAATCGAGCACGTCGCTCAACGAATGCGCGGGTCAATGACGATGAGCGTCTTCGCATTCGCCACCGCTGCCTCGGATGTTCCCGGCGGCGCTTCTGCCCGTTCGGCGGGCATCTGGTCGACCCCCGTCGCCGCCACAGCGGAGGCCTGTTCCACCAGCTCTTCGTTGAACGTCGTCGCGGGGGCCATTCTCGGAGGCAAGGGCTCTCCCCGTTCGCCGATCCCCACCGTTCGCTCGGCCGCCTCCCGCGCCCAGGGGAAATCCGGGTCCAGGCGCTCTGCCTCCCGGAAGAAGGCGTGGGCCTTGCCGAACTCGCTCTTCTGCTCCCAGATCAGGCCTTCGGCAAAGGCCATGAACGCTTCGAAATCGCGCGTGGGCACCCGCGCCAATCGCTCCCGCAGCTCGGGAGACAGCTCCAGGTGAAGACACTTCTCGACGATCCAGACGACCTCGCTCCCCAGGTCGCTCAGAAGGTAGCGGGTCGGGGGTGAGAGCTCTCGCGGGGACTGCGTGCCCCGGTAGTCGGGATCATCGGGATCCGTTGCCGCGTCGGCCAGGTCGTACTGAACCCACACGGCGGCGGCCTCTGGGTCAGGGATGCCGGCGCGGCCTGCGATGGAGAGCGCCGCTCCGCAGAACGTGGGCAAGAGGCGCAGCGGCAGGGGGCTCGCCGCTGCGCTGCGGAAGATCTCCTCTTCGAGCAGCTGGCGCCGGCTGTAGTCGACGACGTTGAGACTCTCGATCTGTGCGAGGGTCGTGGTCAGGAAATGCGTGACGCCGGCCGCCAGCACGCTATCGGAATGCGCCGCAGCGAGCGGCGCGAATCCCTGAACGAGCAGGGTGTTGTACACGGGAGCAGACGGCTCTTCCTTCCGCACTTCTGCCTTGAGGATCTCGCGGGAGGCGATGCCATGCCGGCTGCGCATGATGCGCTTCAGTTCCGGCGTCGTGGCAGTCAGCTCGTCCCCCTGCCGATAGACACTGTCCGCGCTCCCCCAGTCGCCCTGCCGCTCGTGCATGAGCGCGCGCACATAGAGCGCGAGCGCCTGGCGGGGCTGGCGCGCGAGCACCCCGCCGGCGACGGAGTCGGCCAGCGCGAAGCTGTCGCTGAAGAAGTACGCGAGAGCGAGCCGAGCCTGCAGGTCGAGATCCTGCGGGCGCCGCCGGACGTCCTCTCTCAGCGCGGGGAGCCGGCCCGGCCACGCATGCGGATCTCCTGTCGGGGGCTCGTTGCCGGAGGTGAAGGAAGAGCAACCGCTGTAGAGTCCACCCCCACCGGCCAGTACTGCCAGTAGCGCTGCGCGGACCGTCCGCCGCAGCCAGCTGGGATGCGCGCCGAACATGGCCCCGAGCGAAGCCCTCCACCATTGGGGGGATTTGATCCCGGGTGGCCCCCGCGGGGAGAAGGTCCCGTGGTGGATCCTGTGCACACTCCTGCGGGGGTAGCGTAGCTGCTGGTGACCCGACCGCGATCCGTCAAGCACTGCGTCTTGGAGCTGTCAATCGCGTCCCCGCCGCCGGTCGCGACTCGCGGTCGACCCACGACACCCGGATAAGTGTACCACGGTCCCGTCTGGCCAGGAAGGGGTGACCTGATCCCCATCGTCCGGCTCGGCTTTCAGCTCCCTTGTCTCCTTGGCCAAGACAATGGCGTGGGGGCGCGTCGGGATCACGCGTGGCCCAAGGGTTCGAGAGGCTCTGGCCCTCGAGGAACGGCCAACCAGACCTGGGCCGCCCCGCAGCAGGAGTCCAGCGTACGCTTCACGGCACCCGGTCGGCTGTCTGGAAGCGCCGGCTCGGCTCATCCCCGGTTGGCCCCATGCCACCGTGCCCTTGGCCGCGCTGCGGCCCCCATGCTACATTCGCGTCGTCGTAGCGTGATGCAGAGCGGAGTGCGAGACTGATTGTGCTCTTGCCATCGCATGCGCCTGTTCTCGCATTGCTCCGGCCGCTGCTCAGGTTGGACCTTCGAACGTGGGCTCAGTCAACCGAGACTGAGGGAGCGCAACAGTCGTCCAGAAAAGGAGGCAAGCTATGCGCAAGTACTTCGTCTACCTGATGATCGGCGCAGCTTTGATGGTCTTTGGTTGCTCCGAGGAGCGCGTTTCAGCACCACCGGTGACTCAGAATGAAGCCGCATCGAGCACCGATGTAGAGGCCCTGGCCTGGGCCATCATCCAGCAGGCCGGCTGGGCCGTCGAGGCTTCGGAGGCCGAACTGGCGGAGGCGGGCCTGCCTCAGGGCCATGGCGGTCACGCCCCCCTCCCTCTCTTCGAACGCACACATATCCATGGCAACATCTACCACTACGCAATGCGAATTCCCGTTGGCCCCGGGCCCCACGATGTCATCGGTCTCCATCGGGTCGTCAAGGAGCACGGCCGCCGTCCCATCCGGACAGATGAGGCCGTCTTCTTGCAGCATGGCGCGTCGACGGATTTCACCTTCTGCTACCTTCCTGGTCAGTATTCCACGCAAACACCGGATGACTTCGGCTTCGCCGTCTACCTTGCCAGTAACGACATCGATGTCTGGGGCATCGACCAGCGTTGGTGCCTGGTCCCGCCCGAGGTGACGAATTTCGAATTCATGGAGACCTGGGACATGCCGATGCACATCGCCGATCTCGGAGTAGCTGTCGACGTCGCGCGCCTGCTGCGCCTCCTGACCGGCAATGGCTGGGATCAGATGGTGCTGCTTGGGTTCAGCTTCGGCGCTGAGCTCAGCTTCGGCCTGGTCGACGGCGAAACGCAGCTTCCCCCGTGCCAGCGCAGCATCAAGGGCTTTATCCCGGTAGACATGGTGATCAAGCTGCCGGAGGGATCGCCGTGGCGACAGTGGATATGCGACTACCAGCCGTACTACGAAACTCAGATCGCCTTGGGCATCTATGGGGAAGGTGCGCTCTTCCGGCCGGTGGGGATCCTGGCCCGGGACGAGCCAAATGGCGACTCCCCGTTCTTCCCCGGCCTCACCAATTACCAGGCTGCCCTCACCGTAGGCACCGCACTCCTGTATGGTGTGCCGCCTTTCCACCTGTTCGCGGGGATCTATGAAGGCGAGCTCCCGATTGGCATGCATTTCATCTCCAATGAGGCCTGGATAGAATTGCTCTGCACGATGTCCTACGTCGAGTCCAACGTCGCCAGCCTGGACCAGTGCCACGAGATCTGCGGTGGTGACGTTCCCTGGAATCGCCACTGGGCGCAGATCGAGGTTCCGATCTTCTACGTAACCGCACGCGGCGGATTCGGTGAGGCGGGTCTCTACCAGCTCGATCTCCTGGGCAGCAATGACGTCTCCAGCTTGGTCGTTAGCGCCCTCCCGGGAGATCCCACACTCGATTTCGGACATCTGGACCTCTTCCTGACCACGCCAGCTCGGTCGCTTGTCTGGCAGCCCATTCTGGAGTGGATCGAGGCGCACGATTAGCGCGGATTGGCATCTTGTCCGTCGGTGGGGCCGGAGCCGTCGCATCTCGGCCCCACCGGACCTGCCTCAGACCTCGTGCCGTTGGGAGGAGAGAAGGGGCGACCCGCCTCCCCGGCAACCCCAGGCGCGGCAATGGCGCCTCGCACGCGATCATCCGCGCAATCGCCGGTGAGCCGATGGGGACCTGAGGGCCCCGCGGTCCGCCTTGGCCGCCCTCACCAGATCGATCGTCAGCGAGTAGGCATCCGACCGACCGGTGGAGAGCGGGATCACGCAGTGACGTGAAGCGCGCGTCTGCTGCAAGCCCACCCGCAGCAGGGCGGCCTCGTCGAGCAGCACCTCGTACTCGCCGGGAGGCAGGGCCATGTAGTAGAACTCGCCGTCCTGGAAGATCGTCGCGTCGAACCGCCGCCCGTTCGCGACGTTGCGCAGGGTGATTGCCAGGCCGCCGAGCGCGATCTGCCCAACACCGTCCTCCGTGAGCACGCGGCCCAGGACCTCGGTGCCCGGGATCAGGGGCACATCGACCTCGCGGAATCCGTTGGGGCCCACATGCACGGACGCCAGGTTGAACTGCGGCACGAGCAGGGGATTGCGCAGGGAACTGGGCACGAGCTGGAGCTGCGCTGCTTCGAAGGGCGTCATGTTCCACAGAGAATAGCGGCCCTCCGCGTCCGTCTCAGCCTGTTTGTCACCTGCACGCAGTTGAAGACCCTCGACCGGCTCCTCGCCCGGGTCGCGCCACCCGTTGCCGTTGGCGTCGATGAACGCCCATCCGCTCACGCCGCCGCGCCCGGAGGATCGATAGGGAAACGGCTCCAGGCGCCCGACGGTCTCGTTCCAGACGAGGGAACCATCCGCGAAGCTCGATCCCTGATAGCCTCCATGCTCCGTGTGCACCAGGCGATGCTGGCTGCGGGAGGTGGCGCCGCTCGTCGAGATCCCGATCATGAAGCGAGCATCGCCGTCCAGCCCCAACCAGCTCGCCCCGGCTTCGAGCCGCACGCTGCGCCCGATGCTCCTCCCCAGAGTCAGGGTGCACCGATCGAGCTGTCCGCGGCGCGTCTCCATGGCCAGGTCTCCGCGCACATAGAGGCCGTGCAGGAAGCCCAGGGGCGCTCTGGACAAGGCTGTGGAGCCGGACAGGCCGAAGATGGTTGTCGCTCGTGACTGCAATGCGTGCTCGGCACGCGCCTCCTGCCAGGTGAGTGTCCAGCGTACCCGGCGAAGCTGTGCCGCGAGCTGCAGGCGGCCTTGGACCTCCCATCCGTTGCGGATTCGGCTCTGGGTGCCGTGTGCGGAGAGAAAGAACGTCGGTTTCCTCGCCAGCGGACGCCAGAATAGATCCGCCCAGGTGCGGCTGAGCGAGCCCGCCGGGGTCAGCACAGGATCACGCACGCTGGTGGAGAAGACCTGGTGGGACAGCTCTGCCCGGAGATTGGACGTGGGCTCGTAGTCCATCTGAACGCCCGCCAGCGCGCGAGCCACGGCCTCGGCACGCAGGGACACATGCCGCCCGAGGGTGCCGCTGAAGACACCGTAGGGGTGCAGGAGATCCTCCGCGTTCTTGCGCCGGAAGAGCTCGGTGCCCATGCGCGCAGTCCACTTCCGGCTGAGGCCGTAGTGCAGATCGAGATTGAGCGCCTCCCGGCAGCCACGCTCTCGCGTCGGGCAGGTGCCAGCACTGAACTCGTACTCGAAACGGCCGGCTGGCAGGCGATCCGGTCCCACCGGCAGGGCCCGGGAAATCACCCGCATCTCGCCGTTCGGCCCGTAGGCTCGCACTTCGAGCGGGTTTGCGCCGTAGTCGATCTCCGTCTCGAGTGCGTAGTATCCATGTTCATCCGCGCGCGTGAAGTCTGTCAGCTCCCCGTTGCGATAAAGCTCCACTTCCCAGTTGGGCTCGAGCCATCCGGCCAGCTCACTCTGGCCGAATGCAAGCGGTCGCAGGAAGGGGGAGTTGCCCACGGCGACGCCTTGTACGCTGCGCGGTCGCGGGCCGGTCCCCAGAATCGTCCCCATGCGGAGCTGCCGCACCAGGCGGTTCTCCGGCCACGCGGCAATCCAGGACCCCGTGAAGCGCTCGTGATCCGGCAGTTTCCTTCCATCGGTCGCGCCCCGCAGACCGAGGTTCAACGCGCCGCCCAACACGCTCGCGCCAAGTCCGAGTCCGTACCGTGTCTCCTCCATGGCTCGGTGATCCGGGATTCCCAACGACCAGTCGACGGTTGCACCGCCGATTCTCGGGGCGGGCCGGTTGAAGGTCTGGTCAGGCGGTGGCAGCTGCCTGCTGGCGAACAAGGCCTGGCGCGCGCTTTCGCGCGCCACGCGCCGGCCGAGCGGGAGGTGGTCCACGGGCTCCAGCAGCAGGGTCAGGCTGGTCAGATCGAACCAGGTGTGCACGCCGAGCAGGGCCTCGACCAGGGGCGCGCCGATGTACAATTGCCCGTCGACCTCGTGCAGGATGGCTGCGTCGCGAGGGATCTCACGCTCGCCCCGCCAGGCCCGCCCACTGCGGGGATCGATCCGCACGTCAACATGCTCCGGCTCGAGCACGGCGCGGATCCCATCCCCCTCACAGGGCAGCAGGCGGATTTCCACCAGATCGAACACGTCGCGCGCCGGCACCAGAAGGGTTGCGTCACGCCAGAAGGCCGGCACGGTCGTCGCGGCCTGCTGCTCGGCCCTGATCTCCACGACCAGCTCGTCAAACCAACCGAGATCGATTGCGCTCGGCCGATCAGTTGGCGGCACGACGGCCGCTGCCACGGCAATCTCCGCGCGCGACCGGCGGGACTGGCCCGAGTTGTCGGCCGCGGACACCGCCGCCGTGACGCGCAACGGCGCGCGAGCATGCGGGTCGCGGTCGAGGGAGGTCGGCGCGGGCGTCACCGGAGAGGCCAGGGTGGTCGCATCCTTGCCGGAAGCGGCTGATGGCGACGGCTGGGCGCCGATCGCCGCCGGCGGGGCCACTACCCGCGCGGAGGCCGCGATGTGGGTCCTCGCACCCACGTTTCCCGAGCACGGCGGGGAGGATCTGCGCAGCACGGGGATGGCGGCCAGGAGCACGCCGGTGATGGCAACCGCGCACAGGAGCCACACCACCACCCGCGATCGACCGGGCAGCCATCTGTGCACAACCATCGCCGTTCTCCCGGGATCACAGGGTCACTGCACCGACAACTCCGTCGATATTTCGAGGGGCTCGGCTGCGATCACATCCTCCTGGGGGATGTCCGCGCGATCCGTGGTCAGGGCCATGCGCAGGATGTACCGGCCAGGCTGCAGCCCCGCGACGGGACAGCGCAGGCTGCGGTGGAGGTCGTAATAGACCGCGATCACGCGGTCCCACTGTCCGGCCAAACCGCCCCGCTCATCATAGAGCTCCAGGCTGATGCGGCCCAGATAGGCCGCATTGCCGAGGCGTGCGAGGGTGAGATCCGCCACCACCGCATCGTCCACGGCCGTCGCCCGAAACCCGGTCAACCGCACGCCCGTTGCGACCTCACCCCGCCGGTAGCTGAACGAGATGATCGTGCGGGTCTCCAGCTGCAGTCCCACCTGGATCTCTCCGTTGACCGCCTGCATACGTGGCGGCTTCAGATCGCGCGCTGTCACGATGACGCGGCACCAGTACTCGCCCGGTGGCAAGTCGTCCGGCGGCTGCGCCAGGACGCGAACTGCCTGGAGGCCGCCGGGCTGGACCAGCATCCGGCGCGGAAGCGCGCGGATCCACGCAGCGGCAGACGGATCTGCCGGCGCAGGGTTCTCGATCAGTGCGATGTGCACATCCCCCAGGGAGTCCGAGGCGGGATACCCAAAGCTCAGTGCAACCTCTGCCTCTGCGGCCACCTGCCCGGAGTTCTGGACGAAGAAGACCGTCGAGGGTTCCTCGTCGCTCGTGAACAGGGCGTGCGGATACACGAGCGTGCCCGCGACCGCGGGTCCGGCTGCCATGAGACCCGCGATCACGAGGATAGGGACGCAAGTCCGATGCACTGCCGAAGGCATGTCAGGTCGTCGCCCCTCTTCATGGTCTAGTGGTAGATGGCGTCAAGCGTGACGGTGCCGCTATACAGGCCCGCCGTCGCTGTCTCGTCGGGCTGCACGGTTCCGCCAATCCAGACGTAGAGCTCCCCGGTGCCGGACAGGGTCGCGGTTGTGCCCACGGTTGGATCGAAGGCGGTGGCCGCTCCCGCATCGTCGCTCGTGTGGTACGCCGCGTCGGTAGCGGCATAGACGATGGGGATCGTGAGGGCCCCGTTCTGAAGGGTCGCGGGCAGACCGGGGAATGTCAGATCGACATCGAGACCGGGATCGCCGGTGACGAGCCACTTCCCGGCGGTCAGGTCGGTGACAGCAATGGCCTGATTGACTCCCGGGAAGACCGTGGTGAATTCGAGATTGCGTACAGCGGTCACGGCCACGTCCGCACGCAGCGCGCGCCCGCTTCCCATCTGCCCCTGGCACACCGCGGTTGGAACAGCGATGCACAGAACCGCGAGGAACAGACGTGCTTTGCTCACCTTCGCGCTGTCCATCCTTAGACAGCCCCACTTTCCCTCTGCCGTTCGTCCCACCAGCAGAGGGCATCCTTGCTCGCCGCCGTCGCGGCTGGGTCACCTGGTCTACGGCTAGACTCTAGTTCCCGGTGTATGACACATTGAGCGTGATCGTGCCTGTGTAGGCTCCCGCCGCCTGGTCCTCCGGCGGCTCCACCGTCCCGCCGATCCAGACGAACAACGCACCCGTAGCTGCGTGCAGGTCGGTGGTCGCACCGACGGCGGGATTGAAACTGGTCGCACTTCCAGGATCGTCCGTCGTGCAGTGGCCGGCGTCTGTAGCGGCATAGGTGATCGGGAGGGTGTTCCCTCCGGAGGCCAGCGTGGCCGGGAGCGCGGTAAACTCCAGCGTGACCTCCGCAGCGGCCTCACCGGTGATGTCCCACTGCCCGGCATTCACCGCATCTGTATAGGCTACCGGCTTATTGACCCCCGGAAAGACGGTGCCGAAGACGAGGTCGGCCGAGCCTGTCACGGTGAGAGGTGTTTGTACATCCGCCGTGGCAGAGATGTCGTCGCTCACCGACCTGGCCGTGGCAGTGAAGAGTAAACATGAGCACATGACTGCGATCCAAAGACGTCTCGGCATATTCGCGCTTCCTGCTGATGGCAATGCCCCTGGCCGATGCCTGCCTGATGGCGGCCCCCCCGCCGTCCTCGCACTCGGGCGAGCGGACACAGGCGTGCCGCCCAGTCTTTTCATCGGCCACCCGGCTCCCCATCTCCAACGACCTCTTGCGCCTAGGCCGGCAGGATGGCCCCGGGGTGGAGGCGGACAGCCACCAGTGGCCGAAATGGACCATCTCATCGCAATCGCATGCCAGGTATTGAATTGCAGATGACCACCGTTCGGCGCTGCCCCGTCTTGCGGCCGGAGCTGGTATAATGCGAGATGTGGATGGCCGGCCTGCGGGGGGATCGCCGTGAGAGCCCGAAGACCACTCAATGCTATAATATTGCATCTGGCGATGCTCGCGGGGCTCCTCGGCTTGCCTGCGCACGGCTCGCAACGTGAGGCGCTTGCTGTCGATGCCCCCATCCAGGCCCGGGCGGAGGTGGTCGGATCGGGAGAGGCCGGCAGAGCGGCGGGACTGATCGACCTCCTCGTGCAGCAGCTCGCGCAGGATCCGATGACCAGCCTGGGGGCCGGGCCGCAGCTCGACGCCCAGGGGATCGTGCGCGTCACTCTCGTGAACCCGCCGTCGCCGGCGCCCGCGGCAGAACCCTCCTGCGTCGCGGTCTTGGTCGAGTACGTCGCCAACTGAGCGGTCTGCGCTCCCCCGGCCCAGTCTTGCTGCCGCTTCCCCGCGCTCCTATGATGTGGGTGTCATGGATCGGACCCCAGTCCCAGCCGCAGAAGGAGGGAGTGCCATGCGACCGATCCTGAGGTTGGGGATCTTGCTCGTCTTCTCATCTACCCCGGCCACCGCTGCAACCTACTTCGTCGCCTCGGACGGAACGGGGGACTACCCCACCATCGAGGCGGCTGTACAGGCCTGTGTTAGTGGAGACGTGATCGAATTGGGGGACGGGACCTTCACAGGACCGGGCAATCGGGACATCACCGTCGGCGAACTGGCCATCACCGTGAGATCGCAGAGCGGCGACGCCACGCAGTGCATCATCGACTTGCAGGGGTCGGCGTCGGAGCACCACTTCGGCTTTAGCTTCTATCTCATCGATGGGCCCAATCCGCCCCAGTCCCGCCTGGAGCAGATCACGATCATGAACGGCTACTCCGGCGGCGGAGCGGCCATCTCCGTCGCCATAATGGCCATGCCCACCCTCGACGGCTGCCTCCTCCTCCACAACACCGGAGAGCTGGCGGGCGGCGCGGTCGGCGGTGATGGCGGGATCCACCTCGAAGGCTGTACACTCGTGGATAACGTATGCGGCCCGTACGGGGGAAGCGCGATCGCGCTCGAGGACTGGGGCGGGCTCCAGGTCAGCAACACCATCATCGCCTTCGGCACGGGGGGGCCACCCGTTGCCTACTCGGCCGCCGGTGCCGTCTCCTTTTCTTGCACGGATATCTACGGCAACGACGCCGGTGATTGGGTGGGCCCCATCGCCGAATACCTCGGATCGAACGGCAACATCTCGCTGGATCCGTTCTTCTGCAACCGCTCGGATGGTGACTTCCGCCTGCGCGAGGATTCGCCTTGCGCCCCCTTCAGCCCGCAGAATCCGAGCTGTGATCTGGCGGGCGCGCTCCCGGTGGCGTGTCCGGGGACCCCGGTGGAGTGGACGTCCTGGGGCAGCATCCGCGCGAGATTCATGCGGTAGGCTGCCCCTTCTCGAGAGGACGCCCCCCCGCACGCCGCCGGCATCCTCTGGCATCACGATCGGGGTTGACGCTGTGCAGGTGCGCGGCACGGGATGAACCGGGAGCCGCGGCCAGCTCTCCATGCCCCCGGAACCGGAGATCAGGACCAGAAGCCGGGTTCAATCCGTCCCAGCCACGTGAGACAATTCGTGGAGCAGCGAAGATCGCGTTCCCTGTCTACCACGAGGAGGTTGCGCCATGTCTCGCCCAACGAGTTTCCACTTGGCATGTGCGGCCGTCGCCGCGCTCGCCAGCATTGCATGGTCACCGGCCCGCGCCGACCGCGGGATGAACGACGGTTGGGTTGGCTGCTCGACCACGGACAGCTGCTTCCCCTTCGATCTCGACACCTATGTCACGGGGGCTTCGCAATCCCTCCTGCCCGAGGGAGACTACCCCTACGATGCCACGATCAACCCCCGCGGGACCGAGGTCTGGTTCGTGGGCGCTTCCGGAGACGGCGCCGTGGTCGTCGACCGCGCCACGAACACCATCACACATTGCATCGCCACGGGTGAGTACCCGACCTCGATCGCCTTCTCCGACGACGGCCTCCTGGCGCTGGTGAGTTGCCGAGATACCGAGAACGTCACGCTCATCAGCACCGAGAGCTACGCGGTCGTTGGATCTCTGCAGCTTCCGGCGGGCTACGATGGCGGCAACATCGCCCTGGATCCGGTCAGCAAGCTCCTCTACCTCGTCGATTGGTACGACAACACGCTGTTCGAGATCGCCGCCGACGGCTCGACCATCCTGCGCCAGATCGACGTCGGCAACAGCCTCTGGCAGCTCGTCGTCTCGCCGGACGGGCAGGCCCTCTACGTCACCGACCGCGGGGCCGATCTGGTGCGGATCATCGACCCCGCCACGTTGCTCCAGATCGGAACGGTTCCAGTGGGAGATGACCCCTGGGGCATCGACGTCACGGCGGACGGTGGCAAGCTCGTCGTCGTATGTGAGGATAGCCATAGCGTTCACATCATCGACACCTCGACCCTGGAGGTGACGCCCCTGCCGCTCGATCCGACGGCCGATCCGCGTGACGTCGACATCCTCGACGGGCGCCAGTGCGCCTTCGTCTGCGGCGGTGTCGTCGGCTCGACGAGCCACCCGATCTACGTCATCGATCTGTTGGACAATACAATTGAGACGCTCTTCGAGGGTAACGGGTCGAATCCGAATGTCGTGGCGGTTCAAGCGCAGATGCACTCCAGCGGATCTGGCAACGTCGCGGAAGATCGTGCCCGGCAGCTTGGGCCGCGCTTGCGCGCGTTCCCCAATCCAGTGGTGGGTCGTGCCGAGCTGACGTACACGCTGGCCGAGGCGGGACCGATCGACCTGGCCATCTTCGACCCGTCGGGGCGGAAGATCCGCCAGCTCGCGGGCGGACAGCGTGCGGCCGGTGTGAACCAGGCATTCTGGAACGGGTTGGATGAGAGCGGCCGGCCGGTCCCGGCGGGGACGTATCTGCTCCGGGCGTCGAATGCTCGCGGAACCAACGCGAGCCGACTTGTATGGGTCCGGTAGGGCGTGCAACCTGAATCCCCCCGAGCGCGTCGGATGGGAGGTGTGCCACGGATAATCCGTGGCTGCGGTCATCGGGAAGTGGGGGGGATGATCATCATGTGCTGCGATGGCTTGGTCGTCGTCACGGGATGTGCGCTTCTCTGCCTGAGCGCCGGCTGTGAAAACCGCGACGGCTCAGTGACCGTGCCATTTGTCCTCGATCACAACCGCATGCTCGTCGAGGCGGAGATGCAGCGGCCGGACGGGTCCTGGCGGCCGGCGCTGCTGTGGGTCGACACCGGGGGCATCGACTTCTTCGTCAGCCCACCGCTGGCCGGGGATCTGGGGATCGATCTGGAGGCGGCGGCACAGCAGGCCGAGCGAGGTCAGTTCACCGCGCCGCCTCCGGCAGGTGTGCGCATCGGCGGCATGGCCCTCGACTACACGGATGTGCCGTCCAAGGTCGTTTTCGAGCCACGCTGGCTCTTCGACACAATGCACAACGATGCCAACCTGCCCGCCACGGTGTTGAGGCGCTACCGCGTCGTCTTCGATTACCCGGAGCGGCGCCTCACGATCGCCCGGCCGGGGGCCCGCGAGCCCGGCGGGGAGCGGGTACCCGCCGCGGTCCACCCCCAGACAGGCATCGTCCAGATCGACGCCCAGATCGGTGACGAGCCTTTCAGCTTTGCCCTCGACAGCGGCGCATCCTACAGCTTCACCTCGGAAGAGATCGTCACGCGCCTGGCCGGACAGCACCCCGACTGGTCGCACTGCACGGGTGCGGTCGCGTGCGCGAACATCTGGGGCTATTGGCCCGGAGAGGCGGCCTGGCCGGTTGTGCGCGTGCCGGAGATCCGCGCCGGCGGCGTGCGGCTGGACGGTGTCGGGCTCGCCGGGCTGCCCAATTTCCTCGGCGGAGCCACGGTGGGGACCTGGTACTCGCAGAAGGCTGCCCGCCCGGTGGATGGCTTCCTCGGCCCCAATGCCCTCAAGGCCTTTCGGGTGGAGATCGACTACGCGAACAGCGCGGTCTACTTCGAGAAGGGCGCGGACCCGGATGTCCCCGACATGGATCTCGTCGCCCTCACGCTGCGCCTCGATGCGGACGGGACCTATCGGGTTCTCGGCGTTGCCGCGCGCGATGGCAACCCGCTCGCCGAGGGAATCGAGCCGGGCGATGCGTTGCTCGAGATCGGCGATCTGAAGACGACCGGCGCTACCATGGGAACCGTCGTCGACGCGCTGCGGGGCAGCCCCGGCGCGCTGCGCGTGCTGGTGCTGGAGCGCGGGGGTGAGCGCGTGCGCGTCGAGGCCCGGGTGACGCACGTCCTCTAGCCGCCGACGGCTGTGGACGCCCCGGACCGATTCCCGCTATCCTCCCCCAGTTGGATGAACCCGAAGGGCGGGGATCACGAGGTGGGAGCTTGCTGCCGAATCTGACGCCAACCAGCAGACCGGCGGTACTGCGGGCCGCGCACCCCGGTGTCGTCCGCGCCTCGGTCATCCTGCTGATCGTGCTGGTCGCCTTCTGCAGCGTCACGCGCTGGGGCCGGACCTATCCCCGATTCGCTTCGGGGAGCTGGAAGGCCCTGCAGATGTCGCGCGGCATGTCGACCGAGGAGCGCTTCCTCGCTCTCTACGACGACACCTTCCCGCTCCTCCTCTACTTGTGCGAATACCTCCCCCCCGACGCCAAGGTCCTCGTGCCGCCGATCGACTTCATCCGCACCAAGCACGGCGGTGACATTCCGCTCTTCGCCAGCCCGACCTCGACCTACAGCTTCATCTACCCGCGCGTCCCCGTGCACTACGGTCGGCCCTCCCCCTTCAAGGACCAGATCACGCACGTCCTGGTCTGGGAACACTGGGGCCTCGAGTACGTGGCCCCGGGTGAGCCCCCCACTGAGGCCAATCGGATCCTGCTCGCGGACTGGCCGGCAGGCATGAGGGTCTCATGGTAGGCGCGGACGCATTCGGCGTGGCGGGGGGGCCAGGATCGATCGCCGGGCTGGCCGCCGGTCTCCTGGTGCTGCTCGCCCTGGGCGATGGCCTGCTGCGCTTGTTGGGTCGAGCCGGCATGCTGCACGCAGCCGGCTCCGCCGGGGCCCTTGGTTTCCGCATCCTGCTCGGGCTGGCATCCGTGCCGTGGCTCTGCCTGCTGATGGATCTCACCACGATCCCGATCACGCGGCTGACCTTTGCGCTCGCCGCGCTCGTGCTGCTCGCCGCCGGCGTTCGCGTCGATCGCCGCGGTTGGGTCCGGTGGGTGTTGCCCATCTCCGGGAGTGCACGCCCGCACTGGGAGGCGGGGAAGGCGCTCGGGCGCCTGGGTGCAGCGATCCGGCGCGCTCCCGCGGCAGCGGTCTTGGTGCTGGGCGCGGGGAGCATCGTCTTGTACAGCATCGTTCAGGTCGGGCTCTCCGAACCGCGCGCCTACGACGCTCTCGTCGGCTATGACGCGGTCGGCAAGCTGATGGCGTACGAGGGCCACCTGCGGTCGACCCTCTTCCGGTACGTCGCGTTCGACCCGCAGTGCGTCTATCCGCCGTTCACCTCGTGCAACCAGGGTTTCTGGTATCTCTTCTATCCGCCGATCCAGCGCCTGTGGGTGCCGATCCTGGCCGCGGGCTTCCTGCTCGCCTTCTGGAGCTGGGTGCACCGCTGGACCGCCTCGCCCACCGCGGCCGGCGTGGCCGCCTTCCTCGTCCTGCTGCCGCCTGAGCTGGCCTTCCATCTGACCGAGGGGCAAACCGACCTGCCGAGCATGGTCTATACAGCGATGGCCATGCTCGCGGCCGTCGCCTGGCTGCGTGGCCGGGGCGGCGCGGGTCCGGTCGCGTTCTTCATGCTGTGCGCCACGACGGCCCGCAGCGAGAACGTGCTCTTCGCGGCCGCCCTATCGCTGGCCGGGTTCTGCGCCGTGCGAAACCAGCGCTGGCAGGCGATCTGGGTGCTGGTGCCCACCGTCGCGTTCTTCGTCTTCTGGAACGTCATCTTCGTCAAGGGGCTCCTCGGGTACGACCCCGGCGCGCATTTTCGCAAGGGGATCCCCGTCGATCCGGCGCGCATGGTCGAGGTGTTCCGCCTCGCGGCCCGGATCATCAGCCGGCCCGGCGCCTTCGGGGAGTTCGCCTGGATGATCCCCCTCACCGTGGCGCTCTGGCTGCTCGGGCGACGGGGGAAGCCCGGTCTCCCCCACGATCCTGGCGCCACCGGCCCCCTGCTGTTCCTGGCCGCCCTGTGCTTCGTCCTCTACATGCCCTTCTTCTACATGTGGGACGATAAGCTCAATCCTCTATGGACGATGGAGCACACCTTCAAGCGCGGTTTCTTCCGTTTCGTCCCGCCCCTCATGGCGGCGGCGGTTGCGGCGCCGCCCCTGCTTGCGCTGCTGCGCCGGTGCGAGCGGGACAGAGACCTTCCCGCCGGTCCCGCGGCCGCGTAACAGCCTCGTAACGCCTCCGTTCCATCATCCGCGCCAGGGTGCAATGGGCACGGACCATCCTTAACCGATCGAGGAGGCAACATGGACACGCACAGGAGGCCTCGACTGAGGCAATTCCACCAACCCGAGATGCGCGGCAGGGCCGTTGGATTCACCTATACAGTGACGCTCAACACGCCACCGCCCGGGTTTTGATTGTGCGATAGCGTCCCGATTCGACCCGGCGCACCGGCCGAATCGGGTCAGCGGGCTGGAGGCCCCGGGGCTGGTTCGTGCCCATACCGAACCTGATGCCCCGGGGCCCCGGCGCGCCCGACCCCGGTCGACCTCGGGAGCATTGACGTTCTGCGCAAACGCCCCCACACTTCCGCCGGCGGTCTACTGCTGTGCCGACCTCGGCCGCACGAGGGGAACGCGATCCTCGCTTCGGGGTATCATGCATGCGGCCTGGAGACGAGTACGAGGGGGAGGCGATCATGCGACCGATGAGCTGGAGCCGTGCGCTGGCATGCCTGGTGTTCCTCACGCTGCTCGTCATTCCTCCCGCGACCGGGCAGTCCACTACCCTGGTGCTCCCCTTCCGCACCGTTGGGGTGAGCGACACGACCGCGACCGTCATCCGCGACCTGCTCGCCGGGGAGCTCGAGACCCGCGGTGTTGCGATCCTCGAGCGCAACGGGCTGTCCACACTGCCAACCGGTGCGGACGGGTGCGACGAGATCGGCTGCGCGGCAGCGCTCGCGCGGGAGCGAATGGCGGCGCAGGTCGTTTTCGGCTCCCTCAGCCGCCTGGGGGACAAGATCATCGTGCGCGCGCACGCGCTGCGGGTGGGAGAGCCGGCCGCCTACTACAACGACCAGATCTCGGCCCTGACCGAGGAAGACTTGGACGTCGTCATGCGACGCATTGCCGAGGGGATCGCCTCGGGCAGGGCGAACTCTGACAAGGCCACGGTCGAGTCCGTGACGCGCGAAGAGGCCAAGGAACCACGCCGGCGTGAGGGACGCTCCGGCATCGGCCTGCGCGCCGGCTTCATCTTCCCGGCCGATGACAGCTATGGCGGGGATCGTCTGACCAGCCTGCGCGTGGCGTACAAGTTCGAGGGCCGCGACTTCCTCATCGAGTCGACCGCGCTGCTGGGCCTGGCCTGGGGCGATGACTGTGCCGAGTGGACGCCGCTCGACGTCTTCGCAGCACGGCTCTTCGGGAAGGGAGACCTGGCGGGCTACATCGGCGGCGGCCTGGGGATGCGCGTCGTGCACGTGGAGCGTGAAGTCCGCGATGAGCTCTGCACACCCAGCGTCTACTACGACTGCGTGGACTATCACGACGACAATGCGACTGCGCTCTCGGCCGACGTCGGCGGCGGACTGATCGCATTCCGAACGTACAGCTACCAGGTCGTCGTCGACCTGCGATACCACTACGTCTTCGAGGACTTCGAGGAGCTGGGCGGTCACGGCGCGCACGGATTCACCCTGACCTTCGGCACGAGTCATTGACGCCGCCGCGCCGGCTCAGTAGCTCTCCTCGCTCAGCTCCACCTTCCCTGCGAACACCCGATGGATGTAGATGCTGTAGCCGATCACAATCGGCATCCCGATCAGAGCGATCACCAGCATGGCCGTCAACGTCCGCGGTGTCGAGGAAGCGTTGGCGATCGTCAGGCTGTAGTCGAAATGGGTGCGCGATGGCACGAGCCGCGGGAATAGGCTGGCCCCCACGAGCCCGATCTGCGCGGCGATCGCGATCGACGAGATCAGGAATCCCCGCGCCGCGCGGCCGGCGCGCAGCGCGACCGGCAGGTAGAGCAGCGCCGCCAGCAAGAGGATCACCAGCACCCAGGCGAACGGGTTGCCCCGAGCGTCCTGCAGCAGCCAGGGGGAGACGAAGCTGGTGGCCACCGTGGCGATCGCGTACAGCATCACCCAGCCGACCCAGAGGCGGGACGCCCAGCGCAGCATCCTCTGCCGCAGCTCGTCCTCACTCTTGGTCGCCATGTAGAGCGCCCCGTGGCAGGTGAACATCACCAGCCCGAGCAGACCCACGAGGAGCGCGTACGGGTGGAGTAGGCCCAGGAAGGAACCGGTGAATCGGCTGCTCGCATCGAGCGGGATCCCGCGCAGGATGTTCCCCATCGCCACGCCGAAGAGCGTCGCCGCCGCCAAGCTCCCCAGACCGAAGCCCCAGTCCCAGACGCTGTGCCAGCGCGGATCCTCGACCTTGCTGCGGAACTCGATCGACACCGCACGGAAGATGAGCGCGACCAGCACCAGGATCAGCGCCAGGTAGAACGCGCTGAAGACCGTGGCGTAAACGACCGGGAAAGCCGCGAAGAGCGCGCCCCCGGCGGTCACCAACCAGACCTCGTTGCCATCCCACACGGGGCCGATCGCGTTCAGGTAGAGCCGCTTCTCGCGACCCTTGCGCCCGAAGAGCGAGAGCACCCCCACGCCCAGGTCGAAACCGTCCAGGATCGCGTAGCCGATGACGAGCACGCCGAAGAGCAAGAACCAGACGACCTGCAGAGCGGTCGGTTCCATCGCACGCCCCTCCTATGCCCGGCCTGCCGGCGACCCGGACGCCGGCGCGGGCTCCGGGCCCGCCGCGACCTTGCGCCGCAGCAGGTAGATCCACACCGCTCCCAGCGCGCAATAGATGAGCCCGAACAGAATGATCGAGAAGAGAATCTCCCCGGCCGACACGGTGGGCGACGCCGCTTCCTGTGTCCTCAGGAGCTTGTGCACGATCCACGGCTGGCGCCCGACCTCCGCCGTGACCCAGCCGAGCTCGCAGGCGATGATCGGCAGCGGGATTGACCAACTCATGATCTTCAAGTACCAGCGCGTATCCAACAACCGCTTGCGCCGCTGGAGAAAGAGGCCGAAGGCCGTCGCCGCGACGAAGAAACCACCCAGCACCACCATGTTGTGAAAGGCGACGAAGGAGATCCACAGCTCGGCACCGCGTGGCACCTGGTCAGGCGGGAAGTCGTTCAGGCCGCGGACGTACGCGTCGGGGTCGCCATACGCCATCCAGCTCAGCACCTTCGGCGCTTCGATCCGGGCGACGAGCTTCGGGGGCGGCGACGCGGGCAGCCCGAAAAGGACGAGCGGGGCGCCCGTCTGTCCAGACTGGAGACCTTCGATCGCAGCCAGCTTCTCCGGCTGGGTGCGCGCCACCTGCTTCGCATGCCAATCGCCGAAGGGGAAGATGACCAACACGGAGGAGATGAGCCCGGCCAGCAACGACAGCCCGAGCGTCTTGCGCGCGACGTCGGTCCCCTTGCCGCGCAGCAGCAAGGCGGCCGAGATACCGGCCATGAAGAAGGCCCCCGTCACCAGCGAGGCCGTGATCGTGTGAAAGAAACGCACGCCGGTCGAGGGGTTGAACACCGCCGCCCAGAAGCTGGTCAGCTCCGCGCGCCCCACCGCCGGATTGACCTGGAAACCCGCTGGGGTCTGCTGCCACGAGTTCGCCACCAGGATCCAGAAGGCCGAGATCGTCGCCCCCACCGCCACCATCAGACAGGCGAACCAGTGGGCGCCCGGAGACAGGCGCCGGCGACCGAACAGGTAGAGCCCCAGGAATCCCGATTCGAGGAAGAAGGCGAAGATGCCCTCGGCCGCCAGCGGCGCCCCGAAGATGTCGCCCACGTACTTGGAGTATGACGCCCAGTTCGTACCGAACTGAAACTCCATCACGATGCCCGTGGCGACCCCGACGGCGAAGGTCAGCGCCAGGAGCTTGGCGAAGAAGCGGCCGGCGCGCCGGAAGGTCTCGTCGTCACGGCGCCAGCCGCGCCATTCGATCACCACCAGCAGCCAGGCCAACCCGATGGAGATGGGCGGGAAGATGAAGTGAAATCCGATCGTCAGGGCAAACTGCAGCCGGGCCAAGAGCACCGCATCCATGCGCGCCTCCCTGCTCGCCGCGTCGAATGTCCGCGACCCGGTTGAGCCCGCCGGGGCACGCCGCCCCCGGCACCGTCCTCCCCCTCGAGGCGCTCGCGTCGCGCCCAACGCATTGTGCCGGCCTCCCTGAGGGCTGTCCAGGTCGCGGAACCCGGCGACCGCGCCGGCCGGCGGGGATCGCCGTCTCCGCCGCCGGCTGCATCCCCGGCCGGGCTCCGGCCGTATATCCCGGCACGCCGCTGGTCCGTCAACGCCCCCCGGAACGCGGAACTGGAGATTCTGCATGTACTTGCGAAGACCGCCGGGGGCGGGCGTGAATCCCGAGGGGCATCGCGTTGTTCTGTTCCCTCTGCTGGCCGCCGCTGCCCTGCTCCTGTCGGGCGTGATCCAGGCCCGGGCCGACGGCGACCCGCCCCCACCCGGCACGCCCGTCCCGCCCCCGCGCGTCGAGGCCCTGCGGCTGGCCGAGCAAGTCTGCCTGGACGGGGTCCTCGACGAAGCCGCCTGGCAACGCCCCTCGGCCGCGCCGCTGGTGCAGAACGAGCCCGACAACGGCGTCCCACCCCGCCTGCCCACGGACTGGTGGGTGGCCTACGATGACGAAGCCATCTACGTCGCCGCCCGATTCCACGACACGGCGCCGGAATCGATCATGTGCAACCTGGGGCGGCGCGATGCCTCACCCAACTCCGACTGGGTCTACCTCAACCTCGACACCTTCAACGATGGCCGCACCGGGTACACCTTCTCGCTCAGTCCCTCCGGCGTGCAACGTGACGGCGTGCTCTACAACGACGGCTGGAACGACGACTCCTGGGACGGCGTGTGGGACTACGGTGTGAAGATCGACGAACAGGGCTGGGCGGCCGAGATCCGCATTCCTTTCTCGCAGCTCAGCTTTCCGGATCGGGACGAGCAGACCTGGGGCATCAACCTCAGCCGTCGCACGCGTCGTCTCCGCGAGCGCGATGACGTGGTCCACCTGCCCCGCGGCGAGTCGGGCTACATCCGGCGCTTTCCGGACCTCGTCGGCATCCGCGGTGTTGAGTCCGGCCGTCCGGCTGAGCTGCTCGCCTACGTCGCGGGGAAGGGCGAGTTCCTGGAGGTCGCCGGGGATGACCCCTTCCGCGACGGCTCGGACTTCGAGGGCAATGCCGGTGCCGATCTGAAGTGGTGTCTGTCGAGCGATCTGACGCTCAACGCCACATTCAACCCCGACTTCGGCCAGGTCGAGGTCGATCCGGCCGTGGTCAACCTGAGTGACTTCGAGACGTTCTTCCCCGAACGCCGGCCCTTCTTCGTCAAGGATGCCAGCACGTTCAACTACGCAGAGGAAGGCACCAACAGCAACTGGAACTTCAACTGGTCGGATCCCCAACCCTTCTACAGCCGTCGCATCGGCCGGGCTCCGTCGGTCCCACTGGGCGACCATGCGTACGCCGACGTGCCCGGCGCAACCACGATTCTCGGTGCCGGCAAGCTCAGCGGCACGATGGGGGGAACCACCCTGGGTCTGCTCAGCGCGATCACTGCCGAAGAGCAGGCCGAGCTGAAACCCGATAACCTGCCCTCATACCATCAGGTCGTGGAACCGCTGGCCAACTACACCGTCGCGCGCCTCAAGCATGCGAGCAAGGACGGCAACCACGGCATCGGGATGATGACGACCGCCGTCTGGCGCGACCTGGCGGATGACAACGCCCGAGCGGCGCTGACGAGCCGGGCCTTCAGCAGCGGGATCGACGGCTGGACGCGACTGGATGATCGCGCGGACTGGGCCTTGCGCGGCTACGCGAGCGCCAGCCATGTCTCCGGCGAGGCGCAGGTGATCGATGGGATCCAGCGTTCCTCGCGCCACTACTACCAGCGGGCGGGCGCAGATCACCTCGACTACGACCCGGAGCGCACCAGCCTCGACGGATGGACCGGCCGGCTGATGCTCAACCGGCAGTCTGGGCGCTTCCAGCTCAACACCGCCGTGGGGGCGGCGTCTCCCGGTTACGAGATCAACGACCTGGGCTACCAGGGCCGCGCCGACCTCCTCAACTGGCACCTGGCGACCGGCTGGCAGTGGCTCGAGCCGGGTCGGGTCTTCCAGAACGCGTCCGTCCAGGCGGCAGCCTACCGAGGCTGGGACTACGGCGGCCATCCCGACGCCATCGGGGCAGGGTTCTTCTACAACGCCTGCCTCACCAACTGGTGGGCCTTCTGGGGCAACGTGTTCTACAACCCCGAGTATACCGGCCTGCGCTACACGCGCGGGGGTCCCGCGATCGGCGTCCCGGAGCATGTAGAAGGGCAGTTCTATGTCGACTCCGACGGCCGCAAGCCCGTCTATGTCATGCTGGGAGGAGGACTGTCCACGGCCGCTGATGACTCCCGCAGCGCGAACGTCGAGCTACTCGTGCGGATCGACCCTCGCAGCTCCATCGAGCTGAGCTTCGACCCGAGACTCACCTGGTCGCTGGACCACTGGCAGTGGGTGTCCAACGTCCCTGACCCCACCATGGCGGCCACCTATGGCACCCGCTGTGTCTTCGGCGACTTGGAGTACCGCACCTTCAGCTTGACGACGCGCGCCGACTGGACCTTCACCCCGAAGCTGACCCTGCAGACCTACGTCCAGCCCCTGCTCGCCGCCGGGGCTTACAGCGACCTGAAGGAACTCGCCCGACCCGGCGCCTACGCCTTCAACCACTACGGCCAGGACAACGGCTCGACCATCGGGCAGGACCCGGCGGACGGCAGCTACGCGATCGATCCCGACGGCGCGGGCCCGGCCGAGACCTTCACGCTCGGTGACCCCGACTTCAACTTCAAGTCGCTCAAGGTCAACCTCATCCTGCGCTGGGAGTACCGTCCCGGCTCGACCTTCTTCTTCGTCTGGACCCACAACCGGACGAACTACGATGACCCCGGTGACTTCGACGTGCCGCGCGATGCGCGCTCGCTCTTTGACGCCCACGGTGAGAACCTGTTCATGATCAAGGGCACGTACTGGTTCGACATCTGAGCGGCTGGCCCGCACCGCGAGGTGCGGGCCACGCCTCTATCTCACCACCACAACATGCCCTGTCAGGGTCACCGCGCCGCTCGACAGACGGCAGAGGTACACTCCCGGTGCCAGTCCAGCCACTTGCACACGATGGTCACCCGCGCTCAGGACTCGGTCTGCTACGGAGGCCACGCAGCGTCCGGTCGCATCGTACAGGTCGAGTCGTACATGTCGGGACTCTGGAAGGCACAAATGGAGATCAGCGGCTCCCCGCGCCGGGCTGACAACGTTCATCCTGAGCCCGTGTGCGGGCAGACGCGGGTCGCCCGGGTTCACGGACGACGATTCCCACGCCAGGCGGATCTCCTCGAGCACCGGCGATCGGGCTGGCTCGCTGCTGTCTAGCACGAGCTTGTACTGCAGGTAACGCCCCTGCAGGGCGCTCAGCACGCCGGGCACGGCCATGGGCGCCGACCATGGCCCGAGATCGCCCGGATCCGGACCGCTGCGAATGCAAACCCCGAGGCTGGTAGCCTCGGGTGTGCGCGCCGTCCAGTCGAGCGCGGCTGACTGCGGCGCGCCTTGCAGATCGAGCACCGATCCGGTCAGCTCACCACTCGGTCTGAACTGCGTCGCCTCCCACCATGCGAACTCACCCGGCAGGCGGGAGGTGGCGAGGACGTCGAGGTCGCCGTCGGCGTCCACATCCCCGGCCCGGATGTTCATCGGGGTCGGGTACGCCGTTGCCAGGTCGTGCCGCTCCCACACGATCGGGTCTCCGCCGGTGTTGCGCCACCAGGCGACCGTGTTCAGGTAGGAAGCCGTGGCCATCACGTCCATGCGGCCGTCGCCGTCGAGGTCGCCGGTGCAGACGCAGTGACCTCCATTGAACGCCGCATCGAGATCCTGGCGTGTCCAGACGAAGGGCTCGCCGCCGTCGTTGCGCCACCAGCTCACGTGGCTGGTGAAGCAGGTGGCGACGACATCGAGCCGGCCGTCGCGATTCACGTCGGCGACGTGCACGGCCCGCGCGCCGACGAAGCCGGAGGCAATGACCTGCCGCTCCCAGACGATCGGGTCGCCGCCCTGATTGCGCCACCAGGCCACCTGGTTGTGGACGCCAGCCGCCCCAACCACATCGAGATCGCCGTCGCCGTCCAGATCGACCGCGCAGGCATCGTGCGCCCCGCCGAAGTTGCCGTCGATGACCTGCCGGGTCCAGGTCACGGGGCTGCCCCCCTCGTTGCGCCACCAGATGACATCAGCCGTGCTCCAGGAGGTGGCCAGGACGTCCGGGCGCCCGTCGCGGTTGATATCAGCCGTGGTGACCGAGCAGGAGACCGGGCAGTAGTTGTCGAGGAGCTGGCGGGCCCAGGTGATCGGCGTGCCCCCGTCGTTGCGCCACCAGGCCACCTTGTTGCCGGGGTTCTCGGCCGAGGCGACGATGTCGAGGTCGCCGTCCCCGTCGATGTCGGCCGCGTGCACACCGCTCGCGCCGGGGTAGGCGGCGTCGACGGATTGCTGCGTCCAACCAGGGGACGACTGGCCGTCGTTGTACCACAGCGCGACGACCTGCGCCTCGCCGGCCGCGCCGATCACATCGGTGTCCCCGTCCCCGTCGATGTCGACCGGGTGGATCCCGAACGCCACGGGCAGACCGGCGGCGATTGTGTGCTGCACGGGCGCGGCCAGCGCCGTCGAGGCCAGGGCGACCCCTCCGGGCAAGGACCGCCAGGAGACGTCCTGGCAAGCGTCGAAGCGGGCCGTCCATTGGGTCACCGGCCCGGTCAGCCCGTCCCCCTCACACCAGTCCGTTTGCACGGCATCCAGGGCCACGGCCCCGCCAGCGAGCACGGCGCCGGCGCCGATCAGAGCCAGACCCCGGGCGCTGCAGATCTTCCGCATGCTTACCTCCCCTTGCTGAATGACCCACCGGACGATGGCCCGCCAGGGGCGCGTCCGGGGCCCCGCGCTGCCTTGGAGGGTAGCGGGGCTGGTTGTCAGCGGCCTCACGGGGGTCTATGGTTTCCCTCAGGATTCGCTCAAGGTGACGTGACGCCGGCTGAATCGCCCCTTGGCCCCAGAAGTAGAAGGTGCGTTGTGGAGCGGTACGATCCTCGCAACTCAATCCGCTATCGCGAGTTCTGTCTGCTGGATCGCACAATCCGGCCCGACCTGAACCGCATCGAGCAGGGGGGCGTTTCGGTCTCGATCGAACCGCGGGTGATGGACGTGCTCGTCTACCTGGCCGAGAACGCCGGCCGCGTCGTTTCGCGCGAGGAGCTGCTCGACCGGATCTGGGGCGAGACGATCGTCGTCGAGCACGTGCTGACCCGGGCCGTTTCGGAGTTGCGGCGCATTCTGGATGACGACGCGGATCACCCGCGCTTTGTGGAGACGATCCGCAAGCGCGGATATCGGCTGATCGCCCCCGTGACGCTGCCCGCGGCTGACGGCGCGCCTGCAGAACCTGGCGGCCCGCCATCCGAAGCGGGGGAAGCGGGCGCCCCGCGGCGATCGCAGTGGGGTCCGTTCCTCTGGCCCGCTCTCGCCGTGCTCCTGGGGGCGCTGGCGTGGAACCTGTGGAAGGCGCGGCAGCCCGACCGGCGCGAGGTGGTGTTGAACGCGGTCCCCTTCACCACCTTCGTCGGAGACGAGCGCCATGCCACCTTCTCGCCCGACGGGACGCGCATCGCCTTCGGGTGGAACGGCCCCCAGGCCGACAACTTCGACATCTACGTCAAACAGCGCGACAGCGAGAGCCCCTTGCGCCTGACCGAGGACCCCGGGCTGGACGACCACGCCGCCTGGTCCCCGGACGGCAGCGAGATCGCCTTCGCGCGGTGGAGCGAGGGTGCGGCGGCGATCCTCGCCGTGCCGTCGATCGGCGGGGCTGAGCGAACCCTGTACCGGGCGGCATCCTGGGTCCAGGGTCTGGACTGGGCGAGCGATGGACAGCAGATCGTCTTCTCCGAGCGCACCCTTGGCGACGAATCCTATCGGCTGCGCGTACTGGACCTCAGCACGCTGGCGACCCGCGACCTGAGCACCCCGCCCGCGCAGCACAGCGACTTCGCGCCGCGCGTATCGCCCGACGGCCTGACCGTGGCCTTCATCCGCGGTGACCTCGCCTGGCACCAGCAGATCTGCACGATCCCGCTGCGCGGGGGTCAAGAGCCCCGGCGCCTGACCGGCCCGCTCCTGCTTCCGGGCGGCCTGGCCTGGCGACCCGGGGGCCGCGAGATCATCTTCACGTCGGCGCCAGCGAACCCGGCCGGCCTGTGGAGCCTCTCGCCCACGACCGGCGCCGTCACGCCCTTGATCGTGCGCGACGAGTGGGTCGGCGACCCGAGCTGTCCGCGCAGCGGCGCTGGCCTCGTCTACCAGACATGGCGCTGCCAGTCGGATGTCTGGGAAGTGCGGCTCGCGGACGACGGCAGCGCGACCGAGCTGGGCGAGCCCCTGATCCAGTCGATGCGCTGGGACGGCGACGCGCGGATCTCGCCGGATGGAACGCGCATCGTCTTCGCCTCGGCGCGCAGCGGACACGCCGAGCTGTGGATCTGCCGGCGCGACGGCGCGGAGCCGGTCCGCCTGACCTCGCTGAACGGCGTGAGTCTCGGGTCGGCCCACTGGTCGCCCGACAGCCGCCGGGTCACCTATCACACGAGCCCGGAGGGCTACGCGGCCGTGCACGTGGTGGACGCTGCCGGGGGTCGCCCGCACCGCCTGTCGCACGATCCCTGCAACGAGCTGCCCTGCGCCTGGTCCGCGGATGGGCGCTGGATCTTCATCGCCTCCGACCGGGGAGATTCATGGCAGATCTGGAAGCTGCGCCCCGATGGAAGCCAGCGCGTGCAACTCACGCGAGAGGGGGGCCTCGATGCGCAGCAATCCGAAGACAGCCGGTGGATCTACTACATCAAGCCGTCAGGCGAAGGGCTCTGGCGCATGGCGGTCGATGGCGGCCCGGAGGAGTTGATCTACGACCACCTCTCGCGCGCCAACCGCGGCAATTGGGCGGTGCACGGCCCGTGGGTCTACGCCTTTGTTCGCCGGGACGGGCGCAGCGAGCTGGTCGCCTTCGACGTCGAGACCCGTGCCCTGTGGACGATCGTCTCATTCGACGGCCAGCCCGGCCCCGGCGTCGCCGCGTCACCTGACGGGAAGGCCCTGCTTTATGCCCGCACCGACGACGCGCTGCTCGACCTGATGCTCGTGGATGGATTTCGTTGACCCGACCGGGGCGATCCGGTCGGCAAGGAGTCGACCGCCCAAGGGCTGCGGCCGGCGGTGCGAGACGGCGCCGCCGGACCTCCGGCGACCGTGACGTTTCCCTTGACGGCGGAGGCGCAGGCCCCCACTCTGCCCGCGGATGCGGGGATCGTCGTGGGGCGGCCCCACCCGTAAGGGTGGTCTTGGGGACCGTTTGGCGTTCCTTCGCCGCCGTACGTGTTCGCACTGAGGCGTCGTGGAATCGTCCGTCGCGTGATGACTGGGTGCGTATGGCCGAGGGTTCTGCGAGGCCGCACCCCGCCGCGCGAAGACGTCGGGGCACCGCGCTCGTGTTGACACTGCCTCGCGAGCAGGAACCGATTCGGGTGATTGAAGAACGCCCCCCCAGGGACCGCCGGTCCCGGTCATTCTGCGTGCCGCGGCACGGAGCCTTCCAGCACCTTCTCTTTCCTCTCACCCAACAAAGTCCGGGCAGTCGTGGGGCATGGCCGGATGGGCGAGATCACATAGATGGATCTGTCGGTCTCGTGTCAGCTCTTCATTGTTCCTGGGCGGTCTGTGGCAGTGATCCGCACAGTCGGACCGGACAGGGGGCGCGAACGGACTCCTCTCTGCCCCCGACCCAGGCCTATGGCGAGCCGGAAGCACAATAGGAGGGAGACGGGCATGAAGCAGAGGATCCTCTTGGCAGGGTTGCTGGTCATGATGCTGGCATGCTGGATTGGCAATGCCAGGGGCCAGGAAGCCACGACCGGTTCCATCGAGGGAACCGTGATGGAGCCCGGGGGCACGCCACTGGCCGGGGCCACCGTGACGACCACCTCGGCACAGGGCGAGAGGACGATCACGACCGATGCGGATGGCCGCTTCCGCTTCCTCTACCTGACGCCGGGGATCTACGGCCTGACCGCGTCGTTGCACGGGTACACCACGGCGGAGCGGCAGAACATCGAGGTGCGCCTCTTGGCGCGCGTGCGCGTCGAGGTCATCCTCACTCCCGGAATCTCCGAGCAGATCGACGTGGTCGGCGCCGCACCGGTGATCGACCTCACCTCATCCACCACGGGGGCGACGATCGGCTCCTCGCTGATGGCAAACATCCCGCTTGGGCGCAGCTTCTCGAGCACGCTGGCCCTGGCACCGGGGGTCGTGGAGGGCGGCATCGACAACTCCAACCCCTCGATCGCCGGATCGAGCGGTCTCGAGAACACCTACATCGTGGACGGGATGAGCATCGGCAACACGGGCTACGGGAGCGCCGGCTCCTACTCCATCGTCTACGGCTCCCTGGGAACGGGCGTCAACTACGACTACATCCAGGAAGTCCAGGTGAAGACCGGCGGCTATGAGCCGGAGTACGGCGAGGCGATGGGTGGCGTTATCAACCTGGTGACCAAGTCGGGCGGCAACGAGTTCGCCGGCAGCGTCTTCACCTACCAGCAGCTCGGCGCCCTGGAGGCCGACCGCACCACAACGGACCGGGTGAACGCCACGTACGATCCGGTCGGCTTCTCGAGCCAGGACTACGGTTTCGAGGCGGGCGGCCCCATCGCCAAGGACAGGGCCTTCTGGTTCGCGGCTTTCGATCCGACCTTCACCACGCGGACCCGGAAGACCTCGGCCGCGATCACGGAGGCCCAGGGCTTCAGCCACGAGCTCGACGCGAAGCGCACGATCTACAACTACGCCGCCAACATCAAGTGGATGGTGAATCCCAAGCACAGCCTGAGTGTCTCGGCCTTCGGCGATCCGTCGGTGGGCGACGAGGGCGCGCAGCGGGTGGAGGCGGTCTCGATGGAGGAGCCGGAGCTCAAGTACTCCAAGATCACCTACGGTGGAAACAACGTCGTCGGGCACTGGAACGGCGAGCTGCTCAGCAACTGGTTCGTGGAAGGCACGGTCGCCTACCACAAGGATGTGTTCAAGGAAGAACCGGCCCAGCAGCTTCCCTCGGGCATCGACTATCGGCCGACGGTCCCCATCCGCTACGGCGGCGTCGGGTTCTTCGAGGACGCCACCTCGGAGAACACCCAGTATCAGCTCAAGTTCTCGAACTTCCTCCAGGCCGGAGGCGAGCACAACGTGCGGTACGGTCTCATCTACCAGGACATTGGCTACATCGAGACCCCGAACTACTCGGGTCCAACGGGCATCCAGATCAGGAAAGCGAACGGCGACATCGCGACCTCCACGAGCGGCTACACATGGCAGATCAGACAGGACGGGGCATACTTCCGGATCAACCGCATTCGCAGCGGCGAGCTGGGAGCCGAGACGAGCACGGACTACTACGCGGGCTTCCTCTCGGACACTTGGAATCCGACCAGCTGGATGAGCATCATGGCGGGCGTGCGCAACGAGCAGGAGAAGCTCAGCGGCAACGTCACCCACTACGTCTGGAAGGACAACTGGTCTCCCCGCCTCCATGTAACCGTCGACCCGACCAAGGACAACAAGAGCAAGGTCTCCTTTGCCTACGGACGTTTCTTCGGCAAGGTCCCCAATGACCTGGCCGTGCGCGCTCTATCGCAGGAAGTATCGTACAGGATCGACTACGACCTCAGTATGATCGATCTTTCGGATCCCAACAACCCGACGGGGATGGGCCCGGAGGCCCAGTTGCGTGATCCCAGCGTGCTCGGCGACTCGCAGACCCTGATCGACAAGGACGCAAAGCTGAGCTATCTGGACGAGTACATCGTCGGCGCGGAGCGGGAGATCATGCCCTTCTTCAGCGTGGGCCTGAGCTACATGCACCGCGAGCTGGGGCGCACACTCGAGGATACCGCGGACAGTTCCTACGTCAGGCAGGTGTTCGATCCGGACGCGTGGGGCGAGTACATCATTCGGAACCCGAAGGGACCGTACCACCCCGACCCGTCCCGCAAGTACGACGCCGTGACCCTGATGATCGACAAGCGGCTCCACGACAACTGGCAGGTGCTGGCCTCCTACACTTACTCGGAGCTTCGGGGCAATTACGAGGGCTATTTCCGTCGAGACAACGGCCAGAGCGATCCGTTCATCACCTCGGCCTTCGACTTCCCGTATCTCGTCGATCCAGAGGTGTGGCAGTATACCAGCGAAGACGGCAAGCTGCCGAGCGACCGCCCGCACGTCTTCAACATGTTCGGGTCGTACCGGTTCAAGAATGGCCTCAACCTAGGGCTGAGCCTGAAGATCCAGAGCGGCGTCCCGATCACCAAGTTGGGATACAATGAGGTGTACGGCAACGGCGGCGAGATCGTCCTCGAGCCGCGCGGTGCGAGTGGACGGGGTCCCACCACGAGCAATGTGGGGCTCCACTTCGACTACCCGATTGACATGAAGTCGATTGGCTGGGGGGGGAAGTCGCTCGAGGTGAGCCTGGATATCTTCAACCTCCTGAACCAGCAGGAGGGGGTCACCTTCGAGTACGAATACGAACTCGGTGGCACGGTGGACCCACCAGAAGTACTCGAGAGTGTCCTGGTGCCGTGTCCCGGGTGCAAGAATCCCGACTTCGGCAAGCCTGTCGACTACATGGATCCGCGGCAGGTCGTGCTCGCGCTGCGGGCCTACTTCTAGGACGAGGCGCCTGACCGGAACCTGACCGGCACCGACGCGAACGGCCCTCGGGCGCAAGCCCGAGGGCCGTTCTCACATCCGCGCTGATTCCCCGCGTGCGAGCTGGTCCCGCGTCGTTCCGCGGGCAAGTGTCAGCGGGAGCCGGGAGCGTCTTCGAAGGACTGGAGGATCTCCCGGATCTGACCCGCGTCCGCCGCCTCGGGCTCGAGCTCCAGATACCGGCGCAGCAACCGCAGCCCCTCGGTCAGGTCCTGCTTCTCCGCCCACAGGTTCGCGAAGGCCAGCGCCTTGATGGCCTGGCTGTGCGTGGGAATCAGCTCGACCGTCCGGGCCAGATGCGTCCGCGCCTGCTCGTAGTCCTGCTTCTCCTTCAGCAGAATCACACCGATGTCGTACTGGGTCTCCGCATCCTCGGGGTTCAGCGCCTCCGCCCGAGCGTACTCCAGGAGCGCCTCATCGTGCTTGCCCTGCCGCTCGAGCACGCCGGCCAGATCGAAGTGGCCCTCGAAGAGGTCGGGCTTGAGAGCCAAGACCCGGCCATACTCCTCGACGGCGGGATCGAGCTCACCCTGCATCGCCTGACAGCGGGCGATGACGAAACGCACGGCGTACTCGTAGCTCCCGGCGCCCAGGCTCAGCAGCTCCTCGGCCTTCTGGCGGGCGGTCGGGTAGTCGCCCTCCTGGAGCGCGGCGTAGGCCCCCTGGTAGAGCTTGGCCGCCTTCTCGCCGAGCTCCTGGCGCGCCCGGTCCGCCTCGCTCTCCAGCACAATCTGGGCGACCTTGATGATCGTCTCCGCACCGGACGCGGACCAGTCGAATTGCTCCTGATGGCTCACATAGCCGGACTTCTCGAACGTCGCATCGTAGACGCCAGCCGGGATCATGCGCCGATCGAAGGTGCCATTTTCCTCCGTGTCGAACACGATGCGATTGCCGGTCTGCGGGTCGTGGAGGGTGACGTGCACCGTGGGGATGGGCTTCCCGCGCTGGTCGATCACCTTGCCCTGGAACCGGTAGTCCTCCGAAAGCTGCCCTCGGGCCTGCGGGGAGCAGCACAGCACCGCGAGCATCGCGACAAACCATCCGCTGGGGCGCATCGCCCTCCTCCTGACCGCGCCCGGCTCCGCCCGAGCCGCTACTGGCCGGTCCCGATCGAGTCCGGGACTACACCGATGGTCTCTACCCCCCCGTCCCGGCAGAGGTCCATCACCTCGACCACCGTGCCGTAGAGCACGCCGTTGTCAGCATCGAGGAAGACCACCTTCTGGCCGCCGCGCTGGGCGAAGACTTCGCGCAGCCGGCTCGCCAGACCGCTCAGGCCCACTTCCTCGCGATTCAGCAGCACGCGCCCGTCGGCCGCCACGCGCACCACCAGCTGCTTCTCCGAGTACTCGGCGGGGAGGGGCTGGTCCACCTTCTGGGGGATATCGGACTGCATCGCCTTGGTCAGGATCGGGGTCACCATCATGAAGATGATGAGCAGGACCAGGAGCACGTCGATGAGGGGCGTGACGTTGATACTGGATTGGCTCCCGCCAACGCCCCCGGTTCCCATCGCCATCGCCCTACCCTCCTTGCCCCGCCGGAGCGGTGCTCGGTGCGGCCGCGCCCTCGGGCTTCATCTCGCGCGCGATGATGGAGGCGCCGCGGAACCCGACCTCCCGACCGACCTGGAGGATGCGCTTGACCTGCCCGTAGCGCACGCTGCGATCGGCCTTGATCTGCAGCTCCACGCCCGGGTTGGCATCGTGCCGGGCCCGCAGGGCCGCAGCCAGGTCGGCCCGGCCGATCGGGTCGGTGCCGATGAAGAGCTGCCCGTTGCCCTGCAGCACGACCGTCAGGATCTGGTTCTTGTCCTCGGACACCGCCTCGACGTTCCGGGCCTGGGGCAGGTCGACGCCCACGCCCTTCTGGAGCATGGGGGTCACGACCATGAAGATGATGAGCACGACCAGCATCACGTCCACAAGGGGCGTGACGTTGATCTCGCTGCTCAGCGATTGGCTGCCTCGGACTTCCATGCCTCACTCCGGGTCTTCTTGATGAAGTAGTCGATCAGCTCGCTGCCCGCGTTGCCCATCTCGCTGTTGATGCGCTCCAACCGGCCCAAGAAGTAGTTGAAACCCCAGACGGCAGGGAGGGCGACGAAGAGGCCGGCGGCCGTGTTCACCAGCGCCTCGGCGATGCCCCCCGCCACGGCGCCGATGCCGCCCGCACCGGCGGCGGCCATTCCGAAGAAGCTGTTCATGATGCCGACCACCGTGCCGAAGAGGCCCACGAAGGGCGCGGTGGCACCGATCGACGCCAGCCCGGACAGCCCTCGCTTGTACTCCTGGGTGACCATCACACTTTCACGCTCGGTCGCGCTGCGCACGGTGTCTTCGTAGCCCTCCACGAAGTGACGGCCGTTCCGGTAGAGGGAGAGGTCATGGATGGCCGTGGCATAGATGCGCGCCAGGTGGCTCTTGGGGTGTTTCTTGGTCTCCTCGAGCACGGCATCGAGCTTGCCCGCGTCGAGCAGGGGTTTCGTCGCCTGCACGAATCGGATCGACTGGTTCTGCGCCTTCCGGAACAGAAGCCAGCGGTCGATCATGACCCCGACCGAGTAGAGCGACATCAGCAGCAGGAAGATCAGGACAGCGTGTCCGACCCCTCCCATGGAGTTCCATATCTCCACCGGTCCGTAGGTCGTCGTTGGCTCCATACCCATGCCTCCCCATCAGGAACTCAGTTTGAAACCGACCGTGAGCGTGTAGTACACATCGACCGGGACACCATTGCGCTCCGCTGGCTTGAAACGCCATCGCTTGAGCGCCGCGATGGCAGCCTCCGTACATCCCATGCGCAGGCCCTGTACAACCTTGATGTCGCCAACGGTCCCGTCCCGTCGAATCACTGCTTCGAGCTTTACATTGCCCTCGACCCGAGCGCTGCGCGCCATCATCGGGTACTCGGGCGGAACACGGCTGATCGCTTCCGGCGCCGAGACATCGCCCCCGACGCGCAGCGGCCCGGCGGGAAGCGGCAGCTCCATGGGCGCGCCCCCCGGCACCCCGCCTGGCACCCCCCCCTCGACCCCGCCCTCGGCACCCCCGGCCGGCGCGGGCTCCGGCATGGGCTCGGTGCTGACGACCTCCGGGGTCGACTCGGGCTGGACCATCTCGGTTGGCATCACCGGTGCCACCTCTTCGGCCACCGGCTCGGGAGCCGCCTCCGGTGCGGGTTTGGGGGGCTCCGGGGCCGCGGGCGCCGGGGGCGCTGGAGGCGGCGTGAACTGCGCGAAGGTCACGTGGATCGGCGGCTCGGTAATCGGCGGCACCTTGAAGTAGTCCTGGATCATGATCACGGCCAGGATGCACGCATGCACGCTGATCGCGACACCGAACGTCACCGGCCGCCAGAAGGGCCTCCTGTCGCGCCGCGCATCGATCAGGCTCTCGAACACGAGCTCACCTCCCCTGCCGCTCAGGGTGTCTCGTGGTTGATGTGGGTCGAATCCGGCGCAGCCGCCCGCGTCGAATCCGCATCTCCCGTCGCGGATGTGTCCGGGCGCAGCGCCAGCGCCCGAGTTCGGTAGGCATCGGCCTGGGCCGTGAACCGGGCGCGCTCCACTTCATTCGCGGCGTAGATCGCCTTCTCCCGGTAGAGAAGGTTGATATAGATCAGCGCATCGAAGTGATCCGGCTGAATCTCAACCGCGCGCTCGAGGGCGGTCATCCCCTCGGCGATCAGCGCCTGGCGCTTGGCCGGCTCCATCAGCTTGTCGCGGAAGGACATCAGCCAGACGAAGGCGCCCAGGCTGTAGAGCGCGTCCGTGTCCTGCGGCGCGGCCTCCACCCGCCTGCGCTGCCACTCCATCGCCTCGTCCAGCCGGCCTGACTCCATCTCCAGGCGACTCAGCATCTCCACGGCGGAGAGGTCGCGCGGGTTCTTCTCATACCGCGCCTTCAAATGGGCGATCGCCTTGTCAGTCTGTTGAGAGTCGACCAGCAGGGAGAGAATGTGCTCCTCGATCCGCTCGCGGCCGGGTGCGTTTTCCTCGACGCCCACGGCGCCCTGGTCGATCAGGCCGAGGTACTGCTCGAAGGAACCGACCGCCTCCGACGCCAGCTTCTGCCGTTCCGCGAGGTCCTCGCCGAGGCGAGAGAGCGCCTCCTGGCTGTAGGCGCGATTGAGGTGGGCGGGAGCAAGCAGTGGCACGAGGGCAATGGCCCGATCATAGCTCTGGATGGCCTTCTCGTACTGACCAGCCAGGTAGCTGCGGTTGCCCTCCTTGAGCTGCACCCGGGCTTTCAGGCGGTTGACGGGGCTCGAGCTGCCGGAACAGCCCGCCGCCAGCACCAGGACAGCGATCCATGGGGCGAGACACCGCCGGCAACTGCCCCGCGATTTAGGGAATCGACCTGCCATCGTCTCCCTCTGATCGGCGATTGCGGGCCCTTTCTCCAATGCCAGGCACGACGCAGCGGGCCCCAGACCGCGCGCCAGTATGGCCCGGCTGCTGACGGCCGTCCAGCACAGTCGCGGCGGACGGGGATTAGCCGGATCGATCGGGGGCCTGGGCGATGGTCCCCCCACCCACCACCAGATCCCCGTCGTAGAAGACCACCGCCTGCCCGGGGGCGATCGCCCGCTGCGGCGCATCAAAGCGAACCGTGACCCTCCCAGTGCCAGCCGGCGCCACCGTGGCGGCCGCACCCGCGTGCCGGTAGCGGATCCGCGCTTCGAGGCGCCGCGGCTCGCGCAGCTCGGCAATGGCGATCCAGTTGAGCTCGACAGCCTCGAGCACGGAGCTGTGGAGCCGTTCCTGCGGCCCGATGATGACCGCGTCGCGCCGCTCATCCAGTGCCAGGACGTACAAGGGCTCTCGGTGGGCGATGTTCAAGCCATGCCGCTGGCCGACGGTGAAGTGCTCTATCCCGCTGTGTACACCGAGTTGGCGCCCCTCCTCGTCCAGGATCGGGCCCGGGCGACCGGGGCTGGTGAAGAGCGCGCCGTATCCGCCGGCCACGAAGTCCTGGCTCTCTGCCCTGGCGGCGACCGGCAGGCCCAGCTCGGCAGCCTGCCGCCGGACCTCTGCCTTTGTGTACAGGCCGAGCGGAAACAGGGTCCCGGCCAGCAGATCCTGCGTGAGCTGGTACAAGAAGTACGACTGGTCCTTGTCGCGATCCCTGCCCCGCCGCAGGAGCCAGCGCCCGCTTGCGGGGTCCTGCTCGACCACGGCGTAGTGGCCCGTTGCGAAACGATCGAACGCGATGCCCATCTGCCTCAGCCGCGCTGGGATCAGCTCGAACTTAATCACGCGATTGCAGAACACACAGGGGTTGGGCGTCCGTCCGGCCAGGTACTCGCGGGTGCAGCGGGCCAGCACGAGGGCCGTGTACTCGCTCGACAGGTCGAGAACCTCCAGGGGGATGCCGAGGTGCGTCGCGATCCGCGCCGCCTCGGCGACGTCCTCGATCTCCCCGGGGCCGTAGCAGCCGTGGCGGCCGGGTTCATCCGCTAGCGGGCGTCCATCCCAGGTGCGCATGATCGTGCCTATGACGGTGTGCCCCGCCCGCTGCAGCAGGGCCGCCGCCATGGCCGAATCAACGCCACCGCTCAAGCCCACGATGACACGCATGCTTCTCAGACCATCCCATGCCCCCGGTGCTCTCCATCACGTTCCGCATGCCAGTATACGGTCTTGCCGGCCCGGCCGTGAGCGAGATCGCAGAGCGGAGCCATCCGCCGCGGTTGCCGGGGCGAAGGGCTGCAACAGGGGTGTACACAGGCGATCATCCGGTCCATGCTGTGCACGGCTCGAGCGGACCCACACCAGGAGGCGACTTCATGCGCAAGATCTTTGTTGCTGGATTGGCCGCCCTTTCCTGCGCGGCGGCAGCGACCGCTGAAGTGGTCAACGTCGAATTCGAGTTCACACCCTATGTGGGAGACCCGGCCGTGGAGGACATGGTCAGGACGGTCTCCGGGACGGCGAGTGTCTTCCTCAACGGCGTCCTCTATGCCGAGCAGGAGGTGGGGGAAGAGGAGCTGCCGGTGATGTTCGACGAACGGCAGATCGCCCCCGCGGTCTGGCTCCCCACGGAGTCGTGCGGTCCGGCGCTGCGCAAGGGCAGGAACACGATCCGCGTCGAGTTCACGCCCGCGGACGGGAAGGCCACGTACCACGCCCAGCTTCGCTGGGCGTCCGTGACGGACGAGAGCACCGAGGAGAGTGCGGAGGGCAGCTACTCCGCAACCAACCAGGTCGACAATGGGTTCGAAGAGAAGGAGGCGGCGGGACCCGTCACCTTCGAGCGCGCGTTTCAGGCGGACTTTGCCGCTGACCAGCCCTGGCATCACTACCCCGCGGTGACATCCCTCGACGAAACAGACCGGCAGGCGTTGGCCGCTCTCGTTGCGGAACGCGTCGGGGCGTTCCTGCCGGACTTCGCGGGGTTGTACGCCATCCTCGAGGCCAACGAGGAAGTTGAGGTCGCGGAGGTGAGGGAGGCGAAGTGTCTCGACCAGGCCTACGCGGCGGGTGTGCGCATCGCCTCCGTACCTGCAGAAGAGATGGAATTCGTCACGACGGGGAACCCGGAGGTCCTCATCCGCGCCAGAGGGGAATCGCTCTTCTTCCCGGCCGATGTGACGGCCTTCGAGCGGATCGAGGACGAGGACATGCAGATGTGCGCAGGCTTCGCGCTCTCGGTTGTCTACCCGCCGCGTCTGGTCGCGGTGCGGTCCCCCTCCGGGGCGTGGCTCATCGCGTACTGAGGTGCTTGTGTGGGCGGGATTCCCGCGCCATGATTCTAGGAAGCTGTCGGGCATGGCGTGAAGCGCGCCGCCGGGCACCGCTCCACGTCGAGGAAGATCCGCTCCGGAGGACGCCTGCATGTCCAGTCTCCACCGTCATCTCCCCCCCATCAACAGCGTCGGCTTCCACATCCTCCTCGGTGCAATCGCCATCCTGATTCTGGGCCCCCTGGGCGGCATCACCGCCGCCTACATGAACTTTTCGCTGGGGTTCTTCGTGGGCGGGCAGGTGCTGGCGGGGATCCTCGGCAGCGTGGTGACCTACGGCTACGGCGCCGAGGGCAAGCACGGCGCCAACTACATGCAGACGATGGCCGCGTCGGTGGCCAGCCTGTCGGGCATGGCCGTGCTGATCCAAGCCATGACCTGGCTCGGTCTGCCGGAGCCGGCGGTGTGGAAGCTGGTGCTGTACTTCCTGTGCATCGGGATGTTCGGGGTCGGTGTGGGCATGCTCTACACGCCGATCCTGGTCGATCGGATGCAGCTCTCCTTCCCGTCGGGCTTCGCGGTGGCCAACATCCTGCGCGCGCTCACCGACCTGCGGATCCTGAAGACCTCGATCGCCAAGCTCGGCGGCGGTGCTCTCGCGGGCGCCGCGGGTGGTCTGGCCGCGAGCCTGACGGCCCCCATCGCCGCCACGGGTTTCTCGGCCTCCACCCTCGGGGCGGGCATGATCGTGGGCGTGCGCATCGGCATCCCGGCCGTGGTCGTGGGCACGCTGGGGCTCCTGCTCACGCCGTGGCTGCGGGCGAACGCGTGGCTGGGGCCGCACGATCCCTTCCGCAAGATCGCCTTCATCGCCGCGCTGGGGATGATCCTGGGCGCGGCCATCGTCGACATGACGCTGCTGGCCGTCTCGGCTGCGCGCAGTTTCAAGGAATCCCGCGGCCAGAAGGCGCCGCCGGCCGAGGACTGGAAGCGGACGGACAGCCGCATGCTCTGGACCTGGGTGGCCTTCTGGGCCACCGCCCTCACCCTGGTCGCGACCCTGCTGCTCGGTCAGCCGCTGCCCTTCGTGCTGGTGGGGGTCGGCCTCGTCTTCGTCTTCCTCATGGTGAACGGCATCTCCCTGGGGATCTCCGACAGCAACCCGATCTCGAGCGCCTTCGTGATCACGGTCTTCATCCTGGCCGGGCTCGGGCTCAAGAGCCCGATCATCGGGCTCATGTGCGCGTCGATCCTGCTCGTGTCGACGTCGGTCGGCTGCGACATGCAACAGGACCGCTCGACCGGCTGGCGCCTCGGCACCAACCGGGTGAACCAGTTCCGCTATCAGGTCATCGGGGTCACGATGGGCGCCGTGATGAGCGTGATCCTCGCGCGGCTGTTCATGAAGGCCTACCCGATCCTCTCGGTCAACCAGTACGCGCACCCGGACACACCCGGCATCGACAAGTGGCAATCGGCCATGACCTTCAAGTTCGTCGGCGCCCTGGACGGGATCGCGCACCCCAACCCCAAGGTCATGATCGCCCTGGCGCTCGGTATCAGCCTGGGCGTGCTGATCGAGGCGATCCGCAGGTACCTGAAGAGCCGCGTGGGCTACCGGCGCTGGGTCAAGGAGACGCGCGCCGGGCACACCATCGACCTCGTTCTCGACTGCAGCCTGCTCGCGAGCCCGTACGCGTCGTCGTTCGGCGGCTTCGTCGAGTTCCCGGTGGCGGCCTGGTTCGCCGGCGGCAGCCTGCTCAGCTCGGTCACGCAGTGGATCGCCGCGCAGCGGCCGCGCAAACCCGAGGAGCAAGACCTGCCCGAGGACATGAGCACCAGCTCGCTCGTGGGCGGCGGGCTCATCGCCGGCGATTCGCTGGCGGCGCTGGGCCTCGGCATTTACGGGCTGGCCGGGACCGTGATCTAGGAGCGTGGAGGATGCGGGGATCACGCCGACGTGGGGTGATGCTGCTGGCCGCGCTGGCGATGCTCGCGATCGCCGGTGTCGCGTGCGGTCCGCGCGGCGCGGTGCCGGCCGCCGCCGCGCCCGCTGCCGTCCCAGCGACA